>CAZEFT010000007.1:0-128951 GCA_964511495.1 uncultured Algimonas sp.
TATCCGTGGTTTACCGCCAACATCCTCACAACCCCGCAGACGCCCACCTTTTTCCGAAGTAAACGAAACAGACGAAACAGACAAACGAACGAAACGACAGAGAGAAGCGAAGAAAGAAACAACAGACGAAAATCGAAGCGTAGAATGAGATTAATAAGATGAAAATACCGAAATACCCTGACTAAAACCGCCAACATAAACTGACACGCAGGTCTTACCTGTTGGGGCGGAAGGCTTTAAAGACAAGCCTGTGAAGACGCTTTTCTCATATCCCATGCTTGGCTTGCTTTGGCTGTATCGGCGGTTTGTGTCGCCTTTCTTATCCCTCTTTGGCGTGAAATGCCGTCATTTCCCGTCTTGTTCGGCCTATGCCACCGAAGCGATTAAACGGCACGGCCCTTGGCCGGGCGGATGGATGACAGTGGCGCGATTGCTGCGGTGCCATCCTTTTGAGCGTTTGGGCGGCACAAGTGGGGTTGATAATGTGCCGGAACATATTACGAAGGCGCCTTTATGGGCGCCGTGGCGATATGGGATTTGGCGCGGCACATATGATGGCCCGAAACAGACGGATAGATCATGACAGTCACTTTGACATTTCCTGATGGCGCGACACGAGACTATGACAGCGGCACCACGGCTATGGCTGTGGCCAAAGGTATTTCCAAAGGTCTGGCAAAGAAAGTTTTAGCGGCAAAATTGGACGGCGAATTGGTCGATGCCAGCCTGCCGATTGAAGCCGATGCCAAAATCGAATTGGTCACAGCGGACGACCCCGAAGGCTTGGAGCTTATCCGCCATGATGCAGCTCATGTTCTGGCCGAAGCTGTGCAGGAGCTTTTCCCCGGGACACAAGTCACAATCGGCCCCGTTATTGAAAACGGGTTTTATTATGACTTCTATCGGGATGAGCCTTTTTCCGAAGATGACTTTGCGGCGATTGAGAAAAAAATGGCCTTCATCGTCAATCAAAATAATAAGTTCGAACGCGAGGTTTGGGACCGGAATGACGCGATCAAAATGTTCCGCGACATGGGCGAAGAATTTAAAGCGGAACTGATTGAAGATCTGCCCGAAGATGAAACCATCACAATTTACCGCCAAGGGAAGTGGTTTGACCTCTGCCGTGGCCCGCATTTGCCCAGCACAGGGAAAATCGGCAAGGCGTTTAAATTGATGAAAGTGGCCGGAGCTTATTGGCGCGGTGATTCTAACAATACGCAATTACAACGGATTTACGGCACGGCGTGGCGCACACAGGAAGAGCTTGATGCGCATCTGCATATGTTGGCCGAAGCCGAAGCGCGCGACCATCGCCGCTTGGGCCGTCAACTCAACCTGTTCCATATGCAGCCCGAAGCGCAAGGAATGGTGTTCTGGCATGATAATGGTGCGACGCTCTGGCGTCAGGTGGAGAATTACATTCGCCGTCGCTTGCAAGGAGCAGAGTATCAGGAAGTCAAAACACCGATGCTGATAAATAATAAGCTTTGGCAGGATAGCGGCCATTGGGATAAATTTCGTGAGAATATGTTTGTCTCAGAAGTCAGTCATGGCAGCCATGATGAAGTTCATGCGCTCAAGCCCATGAATTGCCCCGCCCATGTACAAATATTTAATCAGGGCATGAAATCCTATCGTGATTTGCCTCTGCGGATGGCTGAATTTGGATGTTGTCACCGAAATGAGCCAACAGGCGCTTTGCACGGTATCATGCGCGTACGCGGGTTCACGCAGGATGATGCCCACATTTTCTGTACCGAAGATCAAATCACAGATGAGACAAAGATTTTTATCACTCTGCTGAAATCCATCTATGAAGACTTTGGTTTTGAAGAACTAAAAGTCAAATTTTCTGATCGTCCTGAAACACGGGCGGGCA
Source organism: uncultured Algimonas sp. (assembly GCA_964511495.1). Taxonomy (GTDB): domain Bacteria; phylum Pseudomonadota; class Alphaproteobacteria; order Caulobacterales; family Maricaulaceae; genus Litorimonas. The sequence continues at coordinate 1,883 of CAZEFT010000007.1, forward strand.
CGGATGAAACGTGGGACAAATCCGAAGGTGCATTGATGGAGGCTGTGAAAGCGGCAGATCTCGAGGTTGAGCTAAACCCAGGCGAGGGCGCATTTTATGGCCCAAAACTGGAATTTGTTTTACGGGATGCCATTGGTCGGGATTGGCAGTGCGGAACATTACAGGTGGATTTTGTGCTGCCTGAACGGTTGGACGCCAACTATATCGGTGAGGATGATCAACGTCACCGTCCAGTGATGCTTCATCGTGCGATCTTGGGATCAATGGAGCGCTTCCTCGGTATTTTGATTGAAAATTATGCCGGGCGTTTCCCGCTTTGGCTCGCCCCGACCCAAGTCGTTGTCGCGACCATTACAGGCAGCGCGGATAGCTATGCCGAAGAGGCCGCAGAGAAAATGCGGGCAGCCGGATTGCGGGTGGAAACGGATCTGCGTAATGAGAAAATCAATTACAAAATTCGTGAACTCTCTGCAGATCGGAAAATTCCGGTGATCGCCGTTGTCGGTATGAAAGAAGCTGAGCAAGGCAAGGTCGCACTGCGCCGTTTGGGCAGCCGCGATCAAACCATTCTCGATCTGGACGAAGCTATACAGACTTTATCGCATGAGGCTTTAGCGCCTGATCTCAAACGCTAATAGTCTTGCGGGACGTTAAATCGGCTTACGGGTCGGGGGCTTATTCGCAAGCGATGACTTGAAGAACGCGGAGATCAACTTCATTCCCGCGCGAATAATTCACACCGTCGACGCGAAATAGTGTCCGGGTGCAGGCTTTTTGCGCCTTTTGTGCCGTTTGGAAACGCGCCCAGCCTTGCCCTTTTTTATGGAGGGTATCGACGATAAATATCCGTCCTTCCGTCCAAGTTTCAGCTGTGTTCAAATCGATCTGTTCTCCTAATCTGACCTCTTTGCCGAAATGATAAACAAGGCTCGGTTCGGTGAAATTAAGCGCTTGCACAACGTCCCCCCCTTGACGGGGCAGAGGCAGGTTTTGTTCCTCAAATCCGTTGGTCAAACGATCGGCCAAACGAAAATCCGTCAAGTTTGGAAGGACGAGGCTATAAGCTGTCGCATTCAGAATAATTCCGCAAAGCCCTGCGGAGAGAAGGGCCGTTTTCATCCGTCGACGCCAAATCGATATTGCTGCGATAGTCGCGGCGAGTCCGCCCACAGCGCAGCTGGCGTAAATCATCACTATCGGGGCCGCCTCACTATAGAGCGAGAGGGTGTAAAGAAGCGCCGCAATAATAGCCCCGCTCAAGAGAAGGAATATCAACGCGCTGATGCGGCGGGATGTTCTGAACTCATCATTTTTGTGTAATGCCGTGACGGTTAATCCGAATAACAAGCAAAGCGCGGGGAAAAGCGGTAGGGAGTAATGCGGTAACTTGGTCGGCATAAGCTCGATCACAATCCAATAGGGAATGATCCACGCTACGCAGAGCCGTGTTAATTTAGCGAAGCGGTCATCAGAGCATGTCTGATGTTTGAGAGCATGGACCGTATAAATGATGACGGGCAAGAGCAGCAGCGAGGCAGGCCAAAATGTCAAATGTAGAAAGCCAAGGTGATAGCCGGGCGGCCCGGGATGGCTTTCTTGGGCGCTCACAATCTTACCGCCCAAATCATGACCGAGGCTTTCAGTGAAAAATACGCCATGGGTTTCTATCCCAATCGCAACCGCCCAAGGGATGAAAAGAAGGAGTGAGGCTATAATCGCCGGAATATTGATGAGTTGACGAATACCGTAACCGCGCTTCTCCCAAATCAGAAGCCCCGTGCAGGTCAGCGCTATCAATGTCGGCACAATAGGACCCTTCACAAGAATGGAGCCGCCAAAGGCGAGCCAAAAAACCCAGACCGCTGGGCGCGCTTTCCACAGAGATAAGCCTGAAGGTGTGTGACGAATATGAGCGAGCGATGCGAAACATAGCGCTGCGAGTCCGCACAGCACGGCATCGGTTTTGGCAATATGGCTTTCAAACACCATCATCATGGAGAGCGCCAAAGCGGCAGCTCCGATAAAGGCAGACTCTCGCCCGATAAGTTTGGCCCCGCCCCAATAAGTCGCCAAAACGGCCAATAAGGCTCCCAACACAGAAGGCAGGCGTTGCACCCAAATTTTACGTTCACCCTCAGCGGAGAAAATTTTGATGGCCGCTGTTTGCAGCCAATAAATACCGGCGGGTTTTTTGTTTCGCGCTTCATCTTGGAAACGAATATTCAGCAGGTCGCCGCTTTCCGCCATTTGCACACTGGCTTGGGCAAATCGGGCTTCATCTCGGTCGATAACGGATAAGCCTGACAGGCCGGGCAAGGAAACGGCCATAACGATCAGGGCTAATATGAAAGCCTGCCATTTCGGGGGAAATGGTATTAGGGATGTCTCCGCGCTCCGCATAAATCCGTCATAGCGCAGAGCCCTCTGTTCTGTCGCCTGAATTTTTGTGTCAAAGTTACATCCTCGTTTATGCACAAGGTTTTATCATAACCGCTCATCAGGGCGTTACAATTCGCCATGGTCTGTGATGGAAATGACGGCGTTTGAGAATTGAAAGCCTTCGCCCCTCATGCGAAAGGGAACTATGTCAGTGAAATCAACACAGAACGCCCCTCATGACGACCCGCAATTTTCGGTGGTTGTCCCGGTTTATAATGAGGCGGAGAATGTCAGCCAGCTTGTCGCGGAAATCGCCGAGGCGTTATCCGGAACGGCTTATGAAATGATCTTTGTCAATGATGCGAGCACGGATGATACGGCTTCTGTTTTAACGGATCTGAAAAAGACCTATCCGGCTTTGCGAGTTCTGAGCCACCGCGCCAATGCGGGCCAATCCCGTGCCTTGCGAAGCGGAATTCTGGCGGCCAAATCTGAATTGATCGGAACATTGGACGGAGACGGACAAAATAACCCTGCTGACCTGCCGACATTAAGAGACCAAATTCAACGCTCTGATGCATCCGAAACGCTCATGTTGGTGGGGGGGCGCCGCGTAGGACGTCAGGATAGCCAAGCCAAATTATGGGCATCGAAATGGGCGAACGGCATTCGTAAAAGGCTGCTCAAGGATGAAGCGGATGATACCGGATGCGGCATTAAAGTGTTCAAGCGGGAGGCTTTTTTAAGACTGCCCTATTTTGACCATATCCACCGTTACATTCCGGCGCTCATGTTACGCGAAGGCTATGCAATTGAATTCGCGGATGTCAGTCACAGAGCCCGAATGGCCGGCGTTTCGAAATATACCAATTTGGGTCGTTTAATAGTGTCATTTTCCGATATGCGTGGCGTCATGTGGCTCAATAAACGGGCGCGGAACCCGCAAGGTTGGGACGAGCTTTAGTCTCTGGGAAAGGGTCGCTGAAGCTGTCACGAGAATCTGCCTCTCAATTGATGATTTTCCACAAACTCTGATGCAGAAATTTCACGAAAACACCCCTGTGTTAACCTTTTGCAAGCCATTATCCTTTAGAAAGTTTTAAGCTTTGAAGCGGGACGATTCGCCCGCCTTGTTTTATGAGGAGTGATCAGAGATGCGGTTCTTTCTCGTCTTTCCCCTCATGGTCATCCCCGTTGCCCTTTATAATATCGTAGCGATAAGCGGTTCGACATTTGCGACGGCTGAACAAGTTCGCGCCCGTCTGGATCAGGATTTCCTCGCGGTCGAAATGCTCTCCGGATCGCTTTGGTTGATTACGCCCGGTCATATGTTGATTGCCTTGTCCCTCTTGATGTTGTTTTTCGAGTTAATCAAATCGACGGGAATTGATCATTCCGCCGTCATGAACCACGCCTTTTCCATGTTGCTTTTCATCGTCTGTTTGGTGGAATTTTTGATGTTTCCGGCTTTCGGTACCTCAGTCTTCTTCTTAATCGGGCTTATGGCCCTATTGGATGTGATGGCCGGATTCATGGTGACGATTGCGAGTGCGCGACGCGACTTTGCCATTTCGGATGGGGGTTGAGTCGGCGTGTTAGAGCTGCTCCACGCTGACATGCCTTCACCGCGTTCAAGACTGTTTTCGCATGGCTGAAACTATCACGGATATTATGGCTCAACGTCATCAGACTGTAGAAGCCGAGAATTCAGAGCAGTTTTTTGATAAGACCTTCTCCTCCGCTCGCGATGACCGGGATTTGGGTTTTGATTTGTTACACGCCTGTGCTTTCCGTCTTAGGGACGAAACACTGGATTGGACTTCTCCCGAACAGGCTTGCGCTCTTTTGCGCTTGCCACCGCATCTTTTACCCAAACACTGGGCACAATGGCAAAACTTCATTGTTGAAGATGATCGTGCAGGCGTTGAAAAAGCCTGTCGGTCTTTATCTTGGGAAGGGGCCAAAGCGACGACACAATTCCGGATTAAAAATGCTGATGATGAGAGCCGCTATTTAGAGCTGTCTTTACTGTGTCAGGATAGAGAAGCGGATTTGAAATTCGGCGTTTTGCGGGACGTGTCTAAAGACCGGGAACGTTTGGAGCGTGCCGCGAAGCTATCGGGTTCTGATCCTTTGACGGGGTTGGCAAATAAACGTCACTTCATGGAGTCGGTCGACCAGTTGGCCCTGATGGCACACCGTTTAAAATCCGAAGGTTATCTCTTTCGACTTCATCTAAAAAACCTTGAGGCCATTCACCAAATTTATGGACCGCAGTCGGGCGAGGCTGTCGTGCGGGCTTTTGCGGAACGTTTGCAGCTTGTCATTCATTCGCCGGATTGCGCCGGGCGTGAAGTCGATGGAGATTTCTTCATCGCCGTATTGGGGATAAGCGGGATGGATGGAGATCCGAATGTCCTCGGCAAACGCCTTAAACTGGCTTTGTCTGAACGCAGTTATGTTACGCCACAGGGAAAGATCAAATTACAATTAGATGTGTCATACACACTGTTTCCAAAGAATAACCGAACTGTGGAAACTCTCTTGGCCCAAACGGCGCGCTCGCTTGAAGTCAAGACAGATGAGCCTGTCTCGGCTTACAAACCGATTATGGGCCTCCCGAAACTGCGTTCAGAGCAAAGGCTTAGCGCAGATGATATCAAAGCCGCCCTTAATGAAGACCGTATTGCCTTGGCTTATCAACCGATTATTGCCGCGCGCAGTGGGGCCTTGTCTCACTATGAGTGCTTGCTGCGTTTGCGTCAGGCGAATGGCGAACTGGAAAGCGCCGGCAAACTTATCATGGCGGCTGAAAAATTGGGTGTCGTGAACCTATTGGATTTGCGGGCCTTACAGATCGCCAAAGCACAGTTGAACGATCGCTCGGATTTGCGGGTGTCTCTGAATGTTTCCGCCGAAACCGTGAAGGACAAGGCGACGGCGCAAGATTATCTCGCGGCTTTGGAAGCACTAGGCGCCCATGCCGAGCGGGTTACTCTGGAACTCACAGAAACGGCGACGCTCAATGATCCCTCACTGGCTGCGGAATTTGCGAATGAAGCGCGGGCTCTGGGGTGCGATTTTGCGATTGATGATTTTGGATCTGGTCATACGAGTTTCCGAAATCTCATGGCGATTGAAGCGGAGACTATCAAAATTGACGGCAGCCATGTGCGGGGTATCTCAACACACCCCCATATGCAGAGCTTTGTCCGCATGATGGTCGATTTGGCGCAAACCTTCTCTGTCAACACTGTGGCGGAAATGGTCGAAGACCCGGCCGATGCGGCCTTGTTGCGGCGCTTGGGCGTGGATTATTTCCAAGGTTATCTCTTCGGCCTGCCGCAAAGCGAGCCGTCTTATTCCCGCGCCGAATAGTCTTTGTGAAGCTAGCTGTTTCGGCTAAAACAAGGTTGTGAGAGAGAGCGTCCTCAAACTTGAAAAATTCTATGCCAGCCCCTTGGGTGAAGCGGCGCGAGATATGGCAGGGCGGCGTTTGAAATCGCTTTGGCCAGATTTATCGGGTCGAAATGTTTTGGGCTTTGGGTTTTGCGGCCCCTATTTGGAACCTTATCAGGCCAGTGCCAATCGCGTGATTTTGGCCATGCCGGGCGGGCAGGGTGCTTTGGCGCAAAAGGGGAAAAGGGGCGTGATGACCTGCTTGACCGAGGAGGATTGCTTGCCTTTTTCCGACTCTACTTTCGATACAATTTTATGCGTACACGGCGTTGAAGAGACCCCGAGCCTAAATGATTTGATGAGCGAATTATGGCGCGTGTGTCGCCCGGAAGGACATATTGTCATAATTGCCTCCAATCGTGCAGGTTTATGGGCCCGCTCGGATAAGAGCCCGTTCGGGGCGGGGAGGCCGTTCTCGCGCACGCAAATCCGGTCAGCTATGCGGGATGTCGGATTCCATCCAACAATCTGGTCGGGGGCGCTTTATGCTCCCCCTTTGAAAGCGTTTGCGAAAGGCCGATTATTGCGCGGATCTGAACAATTCGGCGAAACGGTCTGGCCGGGATTTTCCGGTTTGATTTTGGTGGAAGGCGTGAAACGTCTTTATATTGAGCCGAAACGTCTTGAAAAATCTAAATCTCTGGTCGCTGTCCCACGTTTTGGAAGCTCTCCCATTGCCAACCGAACCTCATCCACGCATAGAGAGATTTAAGGGTGGGGGATGCCATGAAAGACATCACGGATATTCATCAAGTGCGGGCAGAAATTGACCGCGTTGATAAAGCGCTGCTGCAATTAATTGCCGAGCGGCTAGAGTTATCCAATGCCGTGCGACGTGCTAAATCCGGCGTGCGTGTTTGGCGTCCATCCCGCGAAGACAGCCATGTACGGGAATTGGCGGCGGCGACGTCTGATACGCCACGACCATTAGTCAGTCGTATTTGGGCAGAATTGATGAGCGCGAGCTTGGCGATGCAAGGCCCGATGGGATTGCATGTTGCCTTGGAAAGTGACTCGATGGCGTCACTGACATTGGTGCGGGACCGGTTCGGGGCGTCCATCCCAACTTATACCTATCCCACAGCTAGCAGTGCCTTGGCGGCCACTTACGCCGATCCGGAAGGTGTCGCAGTTCTGCCTGCACCGGGTGGAATGCAAACATGGTGGACGGCGTTGGGACCGGGCGGAGCCATGTCGGATATGCATATTCTGGCAGGGTTACCGCGCACGGGCGTATTAGATTGGCCCATGGCTGTGGCTGTGGCAACGGCAGATATTCAACCTTCAGGGAATGATGATACGCTGATTATTTGCCGGGCGGATTTGCGCGCGATTAATTCCGAGGCGGAGAAGCGGGCTGAGGCCGGAGATTTCTATCTCTTTACCCTTCCCGGATTTTTTGAATCGGTTCCGAAAGATGTATCAAACCTTGATCCTTCCGCCAAAATAATCGGTGCGTTGCCGCGACCAATCGGTTAAGGCCCCATTTAATTTAAAGGGCGTCATTTGATTTAACGCCATTCTGCGGATGATGCGGACATAATATTATGACAATAGAGACAGTCTTAATTGTGGGCGGGGGCTTAATCGGTAGTTCCATTGCGCGCGCGGCCAAAGCCTATAATCAGGCCAAAACCGTTTACGTGATGGATAATTCCGCCTCAGCCTGTGCCGCTATTGAGCGTTTAGGGTTTGCCGATGGCGTCAGTGAGGGCCAAGCAGAATATTACGCCGCTCAGGCCGATCTCGTTATTCTCTGTGTTCCGCCCGGACGGATGGGAGATGTTGCTGAGAAAATCATCCCCGCAATGAAATCTGGTGCTATCTTATCCGATGTGGGCTCCATCAAGGGAGCGGTGATTAAGGCGGTCGAGCCCTTCTTGCGCGATGACATTACATTTGTGGCGGGCCACCCGATTGCAGGCACAGAGTATAGTGGCCCTGAAGCCGGTTTTGCTGATATGTTCAAAGACCGATGGTGCGTTCTCACCCCGACCAAAGAGGGGCTGAAAGAAACAGAGATTTTGAAAGCGTTCTGGGAGGGACTCGGTAGTGATGTCGCGATTATGTCACCCGAACGCCATGATATTGTTTTGGCAACCACATCCCATGTTCCCCATTTAATTGCTTACACTCTGGTCGGTACAGCCGTGGATATGGAAAAGGTCACTCGGAATGAAGTTGTGAAGTTCTCCGCTGGTGGCTTTCGAGATTTTACACGGATTGCGGCCTCCGACCCCGTTATGTGGCGGGATGTTTTCCTCTCTAATCGCGAAGCGACTTTGGAGGTTGTAGATCGTTTCATTGAGGATTTGACCGCATTAAAGCGCGCCATACGCTGGGAAGACGGTGAGACCTTATTGGAGAATTTTGCCAAGACTCGGGATATTCGTCGTCGCATTGTTGATGCGGGTCAAGACAGCGCCGCCCCGAATTTCGGGCGGGATGACTAAGAGTAAGTCGCTTTCCGTAAACTCGCTTTAGACGCTCACTCTTCGCTTGCCGGCAGCGGGACATCGGGAACGCTTTGCCTGTCCCGTGTTTCTGTCCCGCGTAACATAGCGAGTATTAGCTTCGCATATTCATTCAGCAAACGTTTGAAGCGTGCACCGTCAGAATACCAAGTTTCATCATGGCTGCTGCGCGGTACGGGATAAGCCGTAATCCGCATTCGCCCGGAGGCGACAGCAATTTCAATTTCTGCGCGGGGCATATGGTAGGAGGAGGTCACAAGCAGAATATGATCATAACCTAAAGCTTCGGCCCAGATTGCCGTTTCGCGCGCATTCCCGATTGTGTCCTCGGCAATATAATCTAAATCCACGCAACAATCTCTTGTGGCTTCATCTAAATCCAGCAAGTTTAAGACCGTTTCTGATTTCAAGTCAGTATTGACGCCTGAGATTAAGAGACGCTCACCTTTGCCGTCTTTCAAGAGTTTGGCTGCCGCTTCCAATCTTCCGCCGCCTGCACCCGTCCAAACGACAATACCGTCTGCTTTGGGCACGGAGTCAGGTGTACGCAAGGCGTCGACCTTTTGAGCGAAAACAACGAAGCCGCTGATAAGAATGGAGGTTATCACAAGGAAAATGAGCCAGAAGAATTTGAGCCAACCTCTACGGCGTGCTTTCTTCTTTCGTGCTTTTTCTGTCGCCTTATCTTTCATGGCTTAGGCCCGCCGCCTGTCTTCGGCCAAAGCCCGTTTGGTAGCAAAGCCTGCGGCCAAAGCGCAAAATATAACGAAAGCCAACCATAAACCCCCGACCCAAAACAAATCGGTAAGGCTATCAATCAGACCCGACCAAAATACATCCTCACTGATCAAGGAGAAAGAAAGAAGGAGCCATACCCCAATGAGCGCCAATAAGCCTATACCTGCCCCGAGGGCGCTTCGCCGCCCGGCTTGGCGAATAAATAACCCGGCAATGAAATTATCCGTGGCCCCGACCTGCGCTAAAACGGTGATAATGGAACGTTGTGCCGCCATAGATGCACGGGTTGCGAACAAGCTCACGCAGACAGCGGCAAAAATTAGCAGAATCAGCATGCCACTTCCGCTTAAAACAAGATTTCTAGCCGTTTCTTGAATTTGGTTTTCCCATCGGGAATGATCATCAACGGATGCAACGACGCCCAAGTCCTGTAATTGACGTTCAAGTGTGGAAGCCGAAGGTAGGGTCGTACCATCTTTGGTTTCGACAGATATCAATCCGGGCAGGGTCAAACTATCGGGAAGGTCAAGATTGCCGATCCAAGGCTGTATGAGGGCTTCTGAGTCGCGTCGTTTGATAATCTTTACAGCTGTCTTGTCATCCAGAACAGAACGGAGTGTCTGCGCCGTCAGTTCCATTTGCGTCTCAAAATCATTTTCGGCTGAGAGTGGTGCGAGCGTGACTTGCACTGTCAAGGATCGAGATAATTCTGATTGCCAATCACCCGAGAGGCGAAGGGTCGCACGCGAGAATAAGAGCGCCAAACCGGCGAGGAAAGCCATAATCGCCAAGACGATTATTAGGGCCCGAACATTGTGTCCGCCTTTCAACAATATGGATTGTTGCGGAGCGATATGGTTCGAAGAGCGGCTCATGCTCTTAACTCTGCTGTCGTGTGGCCTGTATTCAAGCCTTTATAAACCCGCCCCTGCTCAATCCGTAAAACGCGGGCATCAAGTTCCTGTATCAAGTCAATATCATGGGTGGCGATCATAACCGTGGTGCCGACGCGGTTCATTTCAGCAAATAAGCGTAAGAGCCTGCGCCCAATCTCCGGATCGACATTTCCGGTTGGTTCATCGGCGATGAGCAGTTTGGGTTTGGCAATCACAGCGCGAGCAATGGCGGCGCGCTGTTTCTCTCCGCCTGACAATGTTGGCGGAAAGGCTTGAAGGCGATGCCCTAAGCCCACCCATTGCAATAATTCCGTGACATCTTGTGAATATTGCGCGCGGGAAACCCCTGTGACTCGTAGGGGCAAAGCGACATTTTCGAAGACGCTTAAATGATCAATGAGAGTGAAATCTTGCAAGACAACACCGATGCGGCGTCTTACTGCCTGAATTTCGGAGTTTTTCAGCAGGGCAGAATCCTTGCCGAATGTTGTAATTTGCCCGCGCGAGGGTGTTAGCGCCAGATAGCATAATTTCAACAAGCTGGATTTCCCCGCGCCTGATGGGCCGGTCAAGAAGGTGAAGCTGCCTTGGGGTAGAGACAAACTCACATCGGAGAGGATTTCCGGCCCGCGCCCATAACGCAGACCGACATCGCGAAAGCTGATAATGTCAGGATGCATTTTTTCTCCGGTAAGCCCTCATTCTTCATCAGACGTCTTGGCGTTTATGGCAGTCCGTGTCAAAACGAAGTTCCAATCATGAAACGAATCTTATGATACTCACCTGTCCCGAATGTTCTACCCGTTATGTGGCAAAAGAATCGGCTATCGGGCCGAAAGGACGCACGGTGCGTTGTGCCAAATGTCGAACTGCTTGGTTTGTGGAATTATCCGACCCTGTTGAGGCCACACCTGATGATTTGCAACTAGCAGACATGGAGTCAGACCGTGTGGAAAGCACCTTCGGCGCGACACAGCCTTCATTCGGTAGTGAAAGTGACGTGCAAGCTTCTCATGAAACTGACAGACGAGGCGAGGCGTATGATGATTCCGCCGCGGCACTCAATGCTGCCAAAACAGCCGATGCCGTTATGCGGGACCGGGTTGAAGCCGCAAAGCGTCGTACCCGTAGACGTGTCATCCTCATGATTTGGTTCATCCCTTTGGCTATTATTGTAGGTTTTTGTACTGTTCTGTATTTCGCCAGAGAGTCTATTGCGGCCCGTTTTCCAGCCAGTGTTCCCTTTTATAATGCCGTCAATATTGACGTCAGTAAAAGTGGTTTGCGGTTGGAATCTCCGATTGTGAGGATTTCCGAACGAAATAATGGAGCGGTTATAGAGGTGACAGGGAAAGCAACGAACCTTACACGAAAAGCTAAAGTCCTGCCGCCCGTCATTTTCACCCTCCATAATCCCGCAGATGAAGAAATTGCCCGTTGGGAATATGTTTTCGATAATCCCAACCTCCCCGCCGGAGAGAGAAGAAATTATCAGACAGAGTTTCCAAACCCTCCGCCCGATGCAGTCGACATTAAATATCGCTTCAAAGATTTTGAGTAATTATCAGTTTCTTTCGCTAAAGAGGAAACTGAGACGGAAGACGCTAGATTAAATTTGAAGGCCTCTTAGAACCGCTTCAACAGACGTTCCAGATAATCTCGCTCTTCCTGACTACGCTCTTGTTCAGCGGCGCGGCGGCGTAACTCTTCCAACAATTCACGGGAGCGCGTGGCATTGTCGCGATTATCAATATCGATATCCGCTTCATCATTCGCAAGGCCGTTATTATCACGCCCTAACGGGTCTTGCTCGCCTTCCCCGCCTTGCCCCTCTTCGCCGGATTGGGCGAGGGCGGCTTCGGCCATAGATTGCCCGGCTTGGCGGAGCGCCTGAATCGCTTCTTCTTGAGCGTCTCCTGCGCCTTGGAGATCACCTTGATTAAGCGCGCGGGCCGCATCTGACATTGCGCCTTGCGCTCTGGAAAGTGCCTGTTGCGAGGTTTCATCATCACCGCCGGATCCAGCTTGATCATTTTCTGTGCCGTCATTGCCCGATGATGACTCCTCGCCATTTTCCGAACTCCCGCCGGAAGTTTGCCCTTCTTCAGAGCTGTCTCCGCTCGACCCTTGCGTCTCTCCGTCACTCGGTTGGGCTAAATTTGCAGCATTTTCACCCAATTCGCTAAGTAATTGTTCGAGATTTTCTTGTCGCTGTGCCAGTTCGCCCGGGCTTAAACTGTCGCCTTCGCCTTCGCCTTGTCCGTCATTTCCTTCGGCGTCTCTTTGAGCGTTCTCTGTTTCGTCTTGTAATTCTCTTTGTTCGCCCAGAAGGTCGGCAAGTTCTTCAAGATTTTCTTTCATCTCTTCGCTCATTTCGCCCTGCAAGCCGTCGCCGCCACCACTGCCTTGGGAGCGGGAGAGTTGAACCTCCATATTCTCCAAGACCTCAGCCAGACGGGCCAAAGCCAAACGCGCACCTTCGACATCACCGGCTTTATTCGCTTCCTCAATAGCTTTGAGAAGTTCTTCAATTTCATCAGTGGATTGCAAGCCTGACCCATTCCCGCCGCCGCCACTGTCATCGGCAAAATTACCTTCCTCAAGGGCTTTGCGGCGAAGTTCATTCGTATAGGCTTCCACCGCATTATTGTAGCGTTCAAATAGAGTGTCGATTTCACGTTGGGGCGCACGACGTGCCATACCTTCACGCAAAGCTTGCTCGGCTTCACGCATTTCCTCCAGGGCCGTACCCAATACACCAAATTCCGCGCGCAAGGCGATAGACCACATTTCGTCAGGAATATTTTCAAGCGTTTTGGCATCACGGCTATATCGCAAGCGTGAGCGGACATTACGCAGCGCTAAATAAACGGTCGGGTCTTGGAATACGCCTTCAGGCCTATCCGTCACGGCTTCAATTAAAAGAGCGGCTCTTTGAATATTGGCCGGTGCGCGACTCATCCGCATTTCGGGCTCAAATGTGTCGTAAATGACACCCGGTTGATAGCGCGATTTGGGTTCAGGGGCGTAAGCTTTTTCCAGCGCCGTCAAAATTAGTGTGCGCTGTTCCACCACGGCTTTGGCTAAAGGTTCAACGAAGATTTTATCCGGTACAGTGAAATAGTGAGTATCGGAATATCCTATTTGCTCGGCTCCGTCTGTGGCGACCAGACGCGCGACAACCTTTTTCCCTGCGAGCTCATGGCGTGTGAGGTCCAATTTCGCTGTAACACTCTCCGCTTTGGGCAAAGAGCCACCTGACAGCGGAACTGAGACAAATTTTGACTGCGCAAAAGGCGGCGTATCGCCGGATTGAATCTCTGCCATTTCCAAACGCAAATCAGTGACGCCGTAATCATCCTCAAAAGAATAGGTTACGACCAGTCGGTCCTGCTTATCGGCTTCGGGCGTGTCATCTAATGTCACGACAGGCGCTTGATCTGCTACGATGTTTAAATCCCAAATTTTCCGTGTCGGGCCAATCGTCCAGATGGCTTTGCCGGATTGGTCGATTATGGACCGGGCCTCAAAGCTTTTGGGGCCTAATTGCGTGGTCCGAAGATAGCGGGATTTACCGCCTAGACTAAGCTTTGGTCGGGGGGCTGTTTTCGCTCCATTTAATCGGGCAACCCATTCACTTCCAGCCGGAATTTTATCAATGTCTTGGCCTTTGAAATAAATGGGTGGACGGCCTGTATATTCAGGGGGATCGATCCAAGCTTCGAATGTGACGTCATTAGGATTTATGCCTGATTGCCAGACGGGAGTGACAGCGCGGCGCAGACGTTCCATATTGCTGCCGGAACCCAAAATCATCGCGCCAGCCAAGAGCACCGGCATAATGAAGCGCAAATAGTAGCGGTCATGTGGCCGAATTGCTGGAATTAATTGGGGACGTGTGAGCCGCCGAGCCTTTTGCAAGGCGTTTTGAAAATGGGGAGGCCAACTGTCTTTACCGATGGCGGCCGTGTCGTCCAGAACGTCAAGAGGGCGATGGTTTTGATGGCTATCTGTTTCAACACGTCTTTTGGCTTCAGATTGTGAGGGCAGAGGGCGTTTCTGCGCCCGATAAGCCGCGGTGATAAGAATATAAAGCGCTGCCAAAAGGCCCAATCCACGCCATGGGTCGCCCATTCTTTCCCAAATACCGGCAAAAACACCGATCAAAAATACAGAAATTGCGAGGGCGGCCAGTAAAAAGACGGGCGCATAGCGCTCCCAAAATAACCACAGTCGCGCTAAGGCCACGTAACGCGATAGTCTGGCTTTCAAATCAGCCTCAACTGGGTTTGGGCTCTTGGATTTATGTTCGGGTGAATCCGTCATTAAGGGGACTATAGAGTGCGATTTCTTCCTGTCGTGTTAAATTTCATCCAAGCTTCACTATGCCGCTTATCCATCAATGATGTGTCGAATAGGCTGTTTAATCCAACCAATCGGGCAAGCGTTCTGTTTTCAGAATGTCAGCAATGGCCGGACGTTCTCGAATGATTTCAAACTTATTTCCGTTCACCAAAACTTCGGGAATGAGAGGGCGCGTATTATATTGGCTGCTTTGTGATGCGCCGTAAGCACCTGCCGAATGAAACACAATCAGATCACCGGATTTCAGCTCGGGCATATCTCGACCCTTTGTGAATGTATCCCCACTTTCACAGATTGGGCCGACGACATCATAGGTGGCCTCATGCGCCTTTGCGCCGGGGGCTTTGACAGGTTCAATATCATGAAAAGCGTCATAGAGCGCAGGACGCAGCAAATCATTCATGGCCGCGTCAATTATGAGGAAGTCGCGGTCTTCGCCTTTTTTAACATAGAGCACTTCGGAGAGGAGAACGCCTGAGTTCCCTGCAATCATACGGCCCGGTTCGAAAATCATGTCGACATCCATATCCGCCGTCAGCCGTTTGACCATAGCGCCATATTCTGCGGGAGGAGGGGGTGTCTTATTATTATCCCCATAAGGAATGCCAAGACCACCACCAATGTCAAAACTTCGAATAGTGTGTCCGGCTTTGCGCAATCGATTGATGAGGCCCGCGACTTTGGCGATTGCAGCTTCAAAGGGGGCCAGATCATCAATCTGGCTGCCGATATGAACATCAACGCCAACAATCTCAATGCCCGGTAGAGACCCTGCAAGCGCATAAGCATCCTCTGCAGATGACCAAGCGATGCCGAATTTATTTTCCTTTTTACCGGTCGAGATTTTATCATGTCCGCCCGCTGTGACGTCAGGATTTACCCGAAACGCAATCGGGGCTTTCTTGCCGCATTCCAAAGCCACGTCATTCAGAACATTTAATTCGGGCACACTTTCTACATTAAAGACACGGATGCCGGCCTCTAGGCCTGCCCGCATTTCTTCGCGAGTTTTGCCGACGCCGGAGAAAACAATTTTGTTCGCGGGAATGCCGGCCAAGAGCGCGCGTGCCATCTCACCGCCGCTGACGACATCTGCCCCTGCGCCTAATTTAGCTAAGGTTGCCAAAACGGCGATATTTGAATTTGCTTTGACGGAATAGGCGATCAAGGCCTCTATCCCTTTAAAACTATTGGCGAAAACAGAATAATGTCTTTCCAAAGTGGCTGTGGAGTAGACATAAACAGGGGTGCCGACTTTTTCGGCAATCAGACTTAGCGGTACATCTTCCGCGTAAATTTCGCCGTTCTTATAATCAAAATGACGCATGTGTCAGGTCCAGACAGAGTGAGAAAAAAGCTGAAAGCTTTTGACTAAAACGGTTCTTCATTTTCGAGATAGTCATCGCCGAAAATATCCCCCTCATCATCTTTTTTGCTGATGGGGCTTTCGTCTAAAATAGACTCGTCTTTTTGCGAAGCTTTAGTCTCATCAGCGGTCATCTCTTCCGCCTTGACTGTATCACCCCAGACGGGCGGTGGCGTTTCCAAATTCCCTCTAATGCCGCAGGCTGACAGGGTTAAGGCTGTCAATCCTATGAGGAGCCATGTCTTGCCTTTCGAAACCATTGCGGTCTTCGCGCGTAAAGCAAAAGAGTGAGACATGTATGTGTTTCCTATTATTGACAGAATTTGGATAATGCGTTGTGTTTGTGGCGTCGAGTCCTAATGCGCAGCGTTTCATAAGGAAAGCATCACAATTATATGAGCTTTATTTTACCCCGCCCCTCGGAAGCTTGTTCTACAACGATTTTTATGAAGACGTTTTCTTTCCTAGTTTTAGGCTCCGTTTTGATGGCCTCTCCTGCCCTGGCGAAAGATACGGAAAAACGTGGAGAGATTTTTTGCTTTCCGGCGAAAGCCGTTCCGAAGCTTGTTGATGAAGTGGCGGAGGTCAAAGAAAAATATCGTAATATTGTCGATGTGACGATTGATCCGAAATTCCTTATAAAAGATGGGGGTGTTTGGCCGGATCAATTTTATCTGGCTCGAGACGGGGAAGTAGTCACGGCCATGCCGTTTTCGAAAGAGGACGGACGTGTGGCGAACTTTATGAGCGCTGTGCGCGCCGCTCCGGATACGGATATTTGTGTCGATGATCCGACGCGGGCGAACCGTCCGGCTGATGATGAAGGCCTTTATTTCGAACTGGGTTTATCGCCACTCTTTCACAATCGAAGCGGTCAGCATTCCATGGCAGAGTTGGAAGAAGGAACAAAAGACGGGAAGAAATTTTATAAAAAAATGATCCCCGATGTTTTTGCCTTCATGATGCCTGATACAGATTATCTGGCCGTAAAATATACCGATACGCGCACACCACTGCAGGTTTTCGCACTTGTGGCCGGGCAAGAAGTGGCTCTCTCATCAGAGCCGCATAAAGACTTTCATGTGATTTCCTTCGAAGAGATGGAGGATATGGAGGCGAGCGGCCTTATTATACGCGGTGGCGAATATCATCTTCAACCTGTTCCAAGTCCAAAAACAATGCGCCGCTTTGGGTGGGGGCAAAAAGAGGACTCTTAACTAAGAGGCACCCAAAACAGGATGTGCCCGAATATAGATGTGTCCTGACGCTTTTGTAATTAGGTCTTGATATTGTATTTGATAGGAAGAGACCCTGACATAAAGGGGATTTTATGCTGTCACTTAGTACCAATATGCGCCACTCATTGTTGCGCAAACCGACCGTTTCGCTTTTTGCTTTTGTCATAACAACAGGCGTCATGGCCTCCGGTGCGTTTGCGGCGCATGATTGCACAGAGGCCAAACCGCTCTTGAATGTGATTAAGACATTTTACGAGGTCGATCCCAAATATAGCAATATCATCCAACCGCGCTTTCGCCTCACTTTGACACCCATTGGCGATAATCCACAACCTGATGGGGTCCGTTATGTCCATGAGGGGGAAAAGATAGACTTGCCCGTGGCTGAGGATGGAGAGGTATTGGAGTTGGAAAAGGCTCTCACATTCCATAAAAATGGTAAGCTCTGTAAACTCGTCAATGGTGATTTTGTTGAGGAACAAGATGAACCGAGCGGCGAGGCGAGTATGAGTTTTACTTTCCCATTTAAAAACACTTCCGGCGTCCATAGTATCGATGACTTATTAGAAGGGGCCAAAGACGGTTCGAAAGTGATGAACCGTCTTGCACCGGGCGGATTGGGTTTTGTCGTTCCCGGTTTGAAAGCCATTGTTATACGCCCCGATAATTCAGACGACGCTGCTCCGGTGGTATCCTTTTGGCGAGACAATCAACAAATTGACGGCCCACCTCTTTCCCGTTTGGGCAAATCGCAATTTTTTAGAACCAAAGATATGAAACGATCCAAGGCGGATGAAGTCAGAATAGACGGTACCTACAAAATGGACGCGAATTTTGATTATAAAGAAGAAGACCTCGCCAAAGCCGAAGCGGCGCGATTGAAAGCTTTAGAGGCTGAGGAAACGCAATAGCAACGAAACAAGGCAAAATGCCGATGGCGTCGCCTCATTCTTTAAACGAATTGATCGGCCTTACATGAAATGATTTGGCAGCAGCTTTGCTCTGCCATACTATCGTGCCATGAATATTATTAAATTTGCTTCAATTTCATCCTTCGCTTTCCTATTAGCCTGTTCGGATGGAGGTATGTCGTTATCGGAAAAAACCTCTGAGGGTGTCGATAGCTCTGTCAGTGTTTCTGACGATTTTGCGAGTTGGACATATTCAGGTGATATTTCTTCTGATTTATCCATGCGTTTTTCAAATCTGGCGCTGTCTTGTGTTCAGAAAGAATTTCCCAATAAAATTTCCCGTACAACTGACACTGCAGAAGAGATTGGGCGACCCAAAGTCATTTTCCCCGTTTTTTACGGGTGTTTTGATTGGCACAGTGCTGTTCACGGCCATTGGTTGCTTGTCCGTCTTTTAAGAGTGGCACCGGAAGGCGAGTGGAAAACGGAAGCTCTCCGGAAGCTCGAAGAGAATTTTTCGCCGGAGAATATTGAGGGAGAAATTGCAAATTTCGCCAGACCAGCCAGAGGGTCATGGGAACGTCCCTATGGGCTCGCTTGGTTCCTTCAGTTAACGGCTGAGCTTCGTGAATGGGATGATCCTCAAGGGAAAATTTGGCTGGAGCGGCTAAAGCCTTTGGAAGAGGATATTGCGCAGAGCCTGAAAGAGTGGTTGCCGAAACTCGCATACCCTATTCGTCTGGGTACGCATAACCAAAGCGCATTTGCGTTTGGCCTGATGTGGGATTGGGCGGAGACGTCAGGCGATGACGAAATGTTGGCTTTGCTTAAATCACGGTCTCTAGCGTTCCATAAATCCGATGTGAATTGTCCCCTTGCGTATGAGCCTAGCGGGGAAGATTTTTTGTCTCCATGCTTGATGGAAGCAGACCTCATGCGACGTATTTTGCCGCCTACGGAATTTTCCGATTGGCTGACCACCTTTATACCCAACATTCCGAAAGACGGATCAGGAGATTGGTTGGAGCCGGGTATCGTGAAGGATGCCAGTGACGGGAAGTTAGTTCATTTGGACGGTGTCAATCTATCCCGCGCTTGGAACCTTTATAATATTGCTATGGCCTTGCCTCTGGATGACCCTCGTCGGCCGGCATTGGTAAAATCCGCGCGTCTGCATCAAGAGGTGGGTATTGCGGCTGTGTCAGATGAGCATTATTCCGGTTCGCATTGGCTGGCGAGTTTTGCCACCTATCTTGTGACCGCGCGTGGGCAAAATTAATGTTACGTCAAACAGCTCTTATCGAAAGTCCTTGCAAATTGATTTGTAAACTGGATTTGGAGGCCGGGCTTTGCACGGGTTGTGGTCGGAGCCGCGAAGAGATAGCGGGATGGACATCTTTCTCGCGTGCTCAACGCGCCTTTATTATGACCCAACTCGACAGACGTTTGAAAAAATTTGAAGAAGACGGTAAGGCGCAACCATGACGGAAAAAGAGACAAACGAAACGCCCTCAAATAATACAGGCCAAAATAAAACACGCGGCGAACAAGCCAAGGACGCTTTAGGCACAGCTAAAAACGCGACCGAGTCAGCTAAAACAATTGTCGAGGGTGCAAGTAACGCCATCAGCATGGTGAAATGGGTTGCCATCGCGATTGTATCTCTCGTGATTTTCGGCTCGGGTTATGCCGCTTACAAAATTATATCTGCTCCGGCCAAGGCTGTCGGGGAGGCCTCAAAAGCAGTTTCTGAATCCGTGAAATCAGGTGCCTCGACCGTGAAAGAGAGCACAACAGACATGCTCAACCGTCTGGTTATTCCATCATCGGATCGGGTTGTGTTTGATACCTTATCCGAGCAAAGCTTTAATATTTTGACGGAACGCAGCGAAGCTCCGGCTGAGTCGATGAAACAAAGACTATATTGGCGAGCCAATCTAGGCGGGCATGAGAATAAAGTTTGTGAATTTACGGCTGACTTCACGGGTCAGTCAGTTCCAATTGTTATGGCCGCTGATAATAAGGATTACGCCACGTCTAAATCGCTTGGGTCAAAAAAGGACCGTCTGATGCGGATAGTCATTCGCGCGGAAGGCGATGATATTCCGATTAACATTGAATGGGACGATGAGACGTCTCAGTGGATATCGAAATGGAAAGCCACAACGGTAAAGAAGCCGATGGAAGACAATGTGGCGGAGCAACGTATTCTTGAAGTTTTAAGGCAATCCGCCGTAGCGTGCCAATAGGTGTCAAACTAAAGGGCAATGTTGGGGCTTTGAATTGCTCAATTGCGAGGGCAGCTTAACCCTGTAAGGCTTGCTTCCACCGTTTGACTTGTTTCTTCACTTCGCTCGGCGCTGTTCCGCCATAGCTTGTACGGCTTGAAGCCGAGGCGAGCGGAGATAAAACGCCATAGACATCGTCTGTGATACGCGGCTCAATCGAACGCAAATCATCAAGACTTAATTTATCCAGTGTGAGGTTTTTCTCTTCTGCCAAAGCGACGACACGTCCTGTCACATGATGAGCTTCGCGAAACGGCATATTCAATGACATAACCAACCAATCGGCCAAATCCGTGGCCGTTGAAAAGGCAGCCCCTGCCGCAGCGGCGAGTTTTTCCTTATTTGGCGTCATGTCCGAGATCATACCGGTCATAGCCGCCAGTCCAACTTCCAACGCATCGAAAGCGTCAAAAACAGGTTCTTTGTCTTCCTGCATATCTTTGGAATAAGCGAGAGGAAGACCTTTCATCACAATCGTGAGTGACGTTAAAGCCCCCATAATACGGCCGACCTTCGCGCGAATGAGTTCCGCTGCATCCGGATTTCTTTTTTGCGGCATAATGGAACTGCCTGTTGTAAATTCATCCGAAAGTGAAATGAATTGGAATTGCGCGCTGGTCCAAATGACCATTTCTTCGGCCAGCCGCGACAGATGTGTGGCACAGATGGTAGCCGTTGAAAGGGCTTCCAAAGCAAAATCCCGCGCCGAAACGGCGTCTAAGGAATTAGCCATTGGACGGTCAAAGCCTAATGCATCACACGTGGCCTGCCGATCAATCGGATAGGGTGTTCCCGCAAGTGCGGCCGCGCCCAAAGGGCTTTCATTCACCCGTTTATAACAATCGGAAAACCGTGCTTTATCGCGGGCGAACATCTCAAGATAGGCCAGCATGTGATGCCCAAATGTGACAGGTTGAGCGCTTTGCAAATGCGTAAAGCCCGGCATGATCGTATCACTATGCTTATCGGCCTGTGTGAGTAGAGCAGACATGAGCGCGTTTAATTGAGCGTCAAATAAATTGAGGTGATCGCGTACCCAAAGCCTGAAATCTGTGGCTACCTGATCATTTCGGGACCGACCCGTGTGAAGACGGCCTGCGGCTTCACCAATTTTTTCTTTCAGGCGATTTTCAATATTCAAATGAATATCTTCCAGCTCTGCCTTAAATGGAAAATTACCCTGTTCAATTTCCACTGCGATTTCATCAAGGCCGGATTGAATGGCATTGTGGTCATCTTGGGAAATAATGTTTTGGGCCGCCAACATGGTGGAATGCGCTTTGGAGCCGCGAATGTCTTGAGCCGCCATCCGCTTGTCGAAATCAATAGACACATTGATAGCCTGCATTAACGCGCCGGGCTGTGCGCTGAAACGCCCACCCCACATGGTCTGGCCTTTTTGCGTATTTTTATTTACAGCGTCATCCATGTCGAAAGTCTTTTCTTTATTCACTCTTGGTAACATCATTCGTTTGATGATTTTCATCGGCGTCATAGCCGTGTTTGTTGTTCTTGTACAATCCTGTCAGACGCCAAAAACGGGAATTGACCGATATGCTGTGAAATCCCTCAACAAACTGACCCAATTGGAAGTCGCTCCGCCTCAACCGACATTGGAATTCACCTCAGCGAGCGGAGAAACAATGACCTTGGCCGATTATCGAGGGCAAGTTGTCTTATTGAATGCTTGGGCGACGTGGTGCCCACCCTGTGTAGCGGAAATGCCGTCATTGAATAACTTGCAGACAGTACGCGGCGGCGATGATTTTCAGGTGGTTACGATCAGTCTCGATAATAAAAAACCCGAAATCACCGAATTTTTTGAGAAGAATAATATTACAGCGCTGCCCGATTGGCATGACGCCACATATGAAATCAACGGCCGATTAAGATTGCCTGGCTTGCCCACGACCGTCTTATATAACCGCCAAGGCCGTGAAGTTGCGCGGTTATCCGGCGAAGCGGTTTGGGATAGCGAAGAGGCTTTAGCTCTGATTGATTATCTTATCTCTCAGTAAACGCAGTGCAACTTGTGGAAACACCCCTACCTCAAGATGTCTGCCCATTATGTGGGCGTCCTTTTGGTCGGAAAGTTGAAAAACATCATATTGTTCCAAAATCCAAGGGCGGGCGGATCACTGTTCCCCTACATCCAATTTGCCATCGGAAAATCCACAAAGTTTTCACGCGTACTGAGTTGACGGCGCTGGGTACGATTGAGGCTTTACGTGATCATCCAGACATCAAGACATATGTGAGCTGGATAAGAAAAAAGCCCGCCGATTTTTATCGACGGACTCGTTGAATTGCATAGGCTCAATTGGACTAACGATTAATGTCAACGTCCACACCCGGGTCATAGGCTTCGGGTTCCAAAGTGTCGGGATCAATGGTTTCGATATCCTCAATGATTACCGTGTTTCTTCTGAACCACTCTGTTTCTCTGAGTTTCTCCATCTTCTGATTACGCTGTTGGATGAATTCAGCCGCACCCGGTGGCATGCCAATACTAGCGGCGGAACCATTTGTATAAAGATTGGCAGGGGCCGCATATTTGCCATATCCGCCTGTCGTGTCGGCAATTGTTTCGAGCCGACGGTGTAATCTAAATTGAGGCGTCGCTTCGACTTCTGCATAAACTTCCGGACGCATATATTTCTTGAAGTGTGACCTGAGGTCTTGCTCAAAATTCGGGAAGAAGAATTTTGCATGATCTTTGAAATAGGGCGATACTTTTCCATAGCCAAACCCGCGCAATGAATTTGTAAATTCCTTGGCATTTTCGTGTAGGATTTGATCAATATTATCACGGTCAAAGGCAATCGCGGGCATGCTGGGCGCTCCAAGCGTACCGTCATGAAAACCATAAATGACAATCGGGTCATTCCAGTGGCGATAAACGATATTTTCGCGAATATCTCTTAGTGAGAGAGCAACACCGTCAATCACCAAAATTTTGGCATCATGTAATTTGGCGTCTGACCCTTCCAAAGGTTTGATGTTTTTCGGATTGGTTTTTGGATAGGCTTCCATCACTTCTTTGATCAAAGCCAGATTATGGAGGTTGAACCAATAGGAAAGCTGATCATCACGAGACAAAGAGGTAATATCGACTTGCTCGGAGATATCGACCAGATCTGCAAGGTAATCCGTAATAATGTCCTTCTTCGTACCATTCAGCATGGAGTAAACGATTTTATTACCTTCGAGACGATAAGGCGATTTATGTTTTTTGATAATACGTGTGCCGCTAAAAGCTTCCGGCTTGCTGGCAAAGCGTCTTAAAGACGGCCCCATATAAAGGACAATCCGTTCGACCAAGAGGTCCATGACTTCAAAATCAAGCCGTGCATTACTGGTTGGATTGGGTGTGAATTTCGCAAAAGCATCATTCGGCAAATTCGGACTGACGAAGGGTTGTTTGATGGAGGGCTGCCCGACCATGTTAATCTGCGCTGTCGCAGAAGGGGTTAGAGAAGGCGTCAGGGCGAGCAGGGCCGCACCACATAAAAGCGCCAAGCCAGACTTAACTCGTGCCCCTTTACGGATATCTCTGTTAAACTTTAAATTTGTCGATATCATTTCTGATCTCCTTTCTCGACATAGTGTTTATAACCCGTCAGCACTTCGGGCCATGTGGACTTAAAATATTTCAGGCCTTTATCCCAAGCCTCACCGTCTCCAAAACCAGTGTGGAATAAACGCACGCGTGTTGTGTCTTTAGTAACAGGTTCAAACAGAATCTGCAAAACTGTCAAATGGGGCCGAATTTCAGGCATGTAAGGCGGCATCGCCCAAGTCACACTCAGCATTTTCCCGTCTTGTAAGCCCAAAACGGTTCCCGAGTCAGAGCCTCGTGAACCTTCAGGCGCATCCACAGCAAACCAGAGCGCATATTGCCCGCCCGGTTCAGCCTCAATAAAGGCCTTTTTGGCAAAAAAGCCTTCAATATGGCTAGGTGTTGTCCAGTCAGTAAAAGCGGCATCGGCGCTGCGCTCAACCGTGACCTCGGCATAAACCATTGGGCGGAGTTGGGCGAATACGTCTTGAGAACCAAACAAAATCAGAGCTGATACAAGCCAAGACAAGAAAGAAATTGCGGGTCTCATCCATGCCTCCTTTTCTCATGTCCGGAGCGGCAGGATGAATTTGTAATGTGACCTTACCGCCGTCTCTCCAAAGCGTGCCTAAAATAAGGCAATCATAACGCTTTGTGTTTCTACGGCCTTTCTAGCAAATAAGTCTGAAAAAAGGCAGGTTTTTTCTCTCTTTAACGTTAAATTCCGTTCACTTTACCTTGAGCGACCCTTGGAACAGTCTCTCCACATGGCTGGGCGGCCCGCATGATTACAGGAGAGACTCTCATGCATATTGTAAAATCACTCACTTTAATATCGGCACTCACGCTTTCGGCAGGAACGGTTTGGGCTCAAACTTCGCCGGGTGAAATGCCCCAAAGTGACAAAACACTTAAGGAACCCGCCGTTAAGTCCGCACCGGTTATTTCCGGTCACGACATGTTCCGCTCGGCGGATACGGATGCCGACCAAACACTCAATCGAGAAGAGTTTGTCAGCTTTGCTCTGATGAAAGCGAGTGCCGGAGACAGCTATTTTTCCATGATACGAGAAAAGGGTGCTTATGAGTCGGCTTTTAACACGCATGACGGCAATGCGGACGGACAATTAAGCGAAACAGAATTAAATTCGAAATCAGACTCTCATAAGGCGACGGATAAAATGCCTGAAATGTCTGACAAGAAAGCCAACCCTCAATCCAAATCAAAGCCCATGAAAAGTGAGGGTGTGAGCAATCCCGAATAAGCTTTGGTACTATTTATAAAACTCGGTTCCGAAGGAAATTAAACTTTTTCGGAACCATTCTCTTGAGCGCGCATTAAAGTAGAGTAGCCAATAACGGCGCTTAACCTTAGGAGTAATTTTTTTATGACGCCTCTCAAAACAGAGAACCTTGAACTGACATTAGAAGATAACATCGTCCATTTGACGGTAACCGGCCCCATTGCCAAAGAGAGCATGGATGCAGGTCTGGAGTGGATTGGACATCTGCAGGAAGGTTTGGAAGAGGCCAATGATAATTACGCTCTACGGGTGGATATGCCTGAAGATGAATTTTCCGGTCTGGGTCAAATGAGCCAGCAATTCAAACGCGTCGGCACAGTTTTGCGCCATTCCACATTGGCCGATAAATGTGCGATTATGACAGACAGCTCTTTCGTACGTAACTCGGCCCGTATTGAGGGTTCAGTCATTCCCGGCATGGATGTCCGTTCATTTGATTTGGATGAAACCACACCGGCCACACGTTGGCTCAAGGGCCAACCTCTGATCCAAGCCGAAGAGGTCGAAATTACTGAGTCCGTGTCAGATGAAAAAGTCTCTGACAATGCATGGGACAACCTCAACGTCAAAAAATTGAGCCTATAGCCCTCGCTACACGCTTAATAATAAATAGAATACACACCCCGCTTTTGCGGGGTTTTTCGTTCCATCCGAACGCGGCGCGCGAAGCGCGTTAGTGAGGGTGCAGCCCATCCGCGTGACCCGGTAGGGTCTGCCGACCGAAGGTCGGAACGCGCGAATGCTGTTGCGGCAAAAGACGACACCCAAACTTTGATAACTCTGGTGCAATCCCTATCCGATGCAGAACACCGAATATTGCCAATATATCAGGACACTTACGCGCCCCCGCAGTGACATGTTTTTTCCGACAACGGCCAAGAGACCTCCCGTTACAGGACGTTAATAGCACTCGTTGAGCTGCCTACTGACCAAGAAGCCGTTACACTCCTTGCCTTTTAACAACGCATGTCATCTTTCACGCCAATCCAACGTACGATTAGGCCCGTCGTGAAGAACAAACTCACTATACCGCACATTCAGCATGTGAGGATCATTCTCTTGATTTTCTCACAAGAGACTGAATTTATTGAGGGTTTCAAAACGCTAAGTGCGGATTAATCTTTTTTGGGGGCAAAGGAGACTTAAGGAATTACTTTAAGAATTTCCAATTTTACTTTATTGCCTTTCCTGATGTCTGATTTCCAAGAACATATTTCAATTTTTTTTTATGAGTTATTGAAAGCACATAAACTTAATGCTTCTCGGTACAAAGATTGGGTAACAGTGGACGAGGATTACCCCGCATTTCGTGCCTTTTATGATCGACCTCAAACTAAGGAACGTTCAGGCGCGTTATCAGTGCAAATTATGTTAGATGATAAGTCACTCATCGAAGAGTGTTTCGCTGCCATAGGTGACTCACATATCAATGCTATAAATGATGCGTTAGAGCAATTTGCGCTTACTATGTTTCACCCCATCATCTCCTGTTGCTGTGAATATGTAGATCGGGAACAGATAACAAAAGAAATATGGCCACTCAAAATACTCTCAAAAGCAGAAATATGGAGTGGAAATATCGCTATGCGAAAATCTATTAACATTCCTGTAAACACACCGACAGATTGGCTTTCACTTATTTCCGATGAATTCAAAGGGGCGGTTATTAAAAAGGGGTACAATTGGATTACTTTGTACTGTTCGCGGCTTAACTCTGATCCTCTCATTGCTTCTGCATCCCTCAATAACTCAGATTGGCCAGCGGCTTTAAAGGCTACAACCAGTCTGCGTTGGCCTCAAATTGATGGATTTTATGGCGCCAGATTGTTTATCCTTGCTAGGCGTTAAGGTCCGCAATGAGGATAAAGTATCTTAGCTGAAAGTGTACTCTGTTGCGGCATTACTCTAATGAAGTTGTGCGATCTTGGACCAAATGTTCACATGGAGATTTAAATGGAAATTATTGATGTATATTGGTCTTTTAGAAGCCCATATTCCTACCTGGTAACGCCAGATTTGGAGAGGCTCGAGGATGATTACAACATCAATATCAACCTAAGTGTCGTGCTGCCGATTGCCGTGAGGGCAAAGAGTACCTTGTTCGATGGTTCTAACAGAAAACCAGCCATGTATATCGTGATGGATTCACTGCGGCGGGCTGAATTCCTCGGAATGCCCATGATTTTTCCGCCGAAGCCTGACCCAGTGGTGCAGAACTATGAGACGCTCGAAGTCGCTGATGATCAACCCCTTATTATGCGTTTGGCAAAGCTTGGCGTCGAAGCCAACAGGCGCGGAAAAGGTCTAGCCTTTGCCAAAGAAGTTTCGAGTTTGATTTTTGGCGGAACGGAGAGGTGGGACCAAGGCGACCATATTGAGAAAACTGCTCGGGCGGCTGGTCTGGATTTGAAGGAAATGGAACAGGCAATTGAGGCAGGAGACCATCTTGAAGAAATAGACCGCAATCATGCCGACTTAGACGCGGTGGGACATTGGGGAGTGCCGACTATGGTGATCAGGGGTGAGCCCTTCTTTGGGCAAGACCGGATAGATACGGTTCGTTGGCGTCTTGATCAACTCGGGTTACGCCGCATTTGAGAAGCATTATCTCTGACGCATCTCAGGTCCGCTTTGTGAGATTTCTCTTGCGGGCTGCATTTTCTGGACATTTTATACTGCCATTTAATGCGTTGCTAGAGTTAAGCGTGTTTACCCAAAGAGACTGATCTGTCCTTTAGTTTCGGCGGGCAAAGTAACATTGGCTTCAATGTTAAAATACTCCGCGACGATTGTGTGTCCCCAAAACAGGTCCGAGTCATCAAAAAGGAAGCTCACTATACTATCACCGAGAAAGTCTATACTCTTCAAACGAATTTTTCCTAGAAACTCGTTTCGCGATAGTTTTTCATCGGCCCAATTCTCGTTGTAAATACTGAGGTGACTATCTGCCACGTCTTCTAATATTTTCGGAAGCCAAGACATAATCTGTGATGTAACATATTCTGCCAACCGCAGTGACTTTTCCAAAGGCAAGTCGTCGCCATCAACACTTAGCTCAATAAAATGACCCTCGACTTCGATACGTCCCTCGAATCGACCCGCTAATCGCTCAGGATTTACCTCAGTAAGTACTCCGAACAAAGCATGTGTAATAGTTTTTAGTTGTCCCATAAGTAGAGATATTAAATCTTCAATACAGTTCGGACAACTCGAAACGTTTAAGAGTCTCCTCAAGTGCGTTATTGATCTGAGGTCCGCAATGGGGATCTTGCTAAGTTTTCTCAGAGGCTTAAAACGCCCAAAGTAGGCCACTCGTTAGCCTTGCCGTCTGATATCGATTGAAAATCTCTTGCAATAGAGACCGCGTTGTCAATAAACTTTCGCTCACAGGGGGCATAGCGTG
The DNA here is from genome assembly GCA_964511495.1 of uncultured Algimonas sp. Lineage (GTDB taxonomy): Bacteria > Pseudomonadota > Alphaproteobacteria > Caulobacterales > Maricaulaceae > Litorimonas. The sequence continues at coordinate 30,262 of CAZEFT010000007.1, forward strand.
AAATTATTCAGCGAGATTAAGCGTCGACAAGTTGTTCAGGCAGCGGTGGCTTATGCTGTCGTGGGTTGGTTATTGATTCAGCTTGCTATTGCGCTTGAGGCCTCACTGGAACTCCCTTCCCATATTGACCGTTGGGTTACGGTGGGTGTCATTGCTGGGTTTCCTGCGGCCATTCTTCTGGCATGGCTTTTTGATATCTCTCTGAGCGGCATACGCCTCACACCAGAAACAAATCAAAAAGCCACTTCGACAGAGGCAGCAAGCAAGACAGCAGCGCCACCACCTCAGCACTCCATCGCTGTGCTCCCCTTCGCAGATATGAGCCCGGACGGCGATCAGGAATATCTCGGTGATGGTGTCGCCGAAGAAATTCTGAATGCGCTTGTAAAAGTTACGCCGCTGCGAGTATCTGGACGCACATCCTCCTTTTCATTCAAAGGCAAAGATGACGATATTCAAAGCATCGGCGAAACGCTGAATGTGGCGCATGTTCTTGAAGGCTCGGTGCGTAAACAGGGCGACCGTGTGCGTATCACCGCGCAGTTGATACAAGTCTCTGATGGCTTCCATATGTGGTCTGAAGCCTATGATGGCGATCTGAAAGACATCTTCGACCTTCAGGATACGATTTCAAAAAAGATCGTCTCTGAGCTGGAAGTCCTGCTTGATGCGGACAGCCTCAGACTGGCAGTGCAGCTGACATCCAATCTCGGTGCTTATGAGTCGTTCCTAAAAGGCCGCGACTTAATGATGAAACAAGACCGTGACGGCGCTCTGGCAAAATCGATCTCGTATCTGGAGCATGCTGTTCAACTCGACCGGAACTTTGCGGAGGCGTGGGCTATGCTCGCGAGAGCGCATTTCTTAGTTTTAGAGCATACAAAGACTGCGACATGGCAAAATCACATTGATCTTGGAAAGGACGCTGCACGTCGCGGGATTGAATTGAAACCAGACAATGTCGAAGTACTCATAGCGAAATCCGGCATGGAAATTATGTCTGGTGAATATGGTAAAGGCTTTGAAACAGCCATACAAACGCTGGAAAAATTTCCTACGAACGCGACTGTGAAATATCTGGCAGGAGCGCGGCTTAACAGTATTGGCTTATATCAAGACGGCACTCCCCTGATGTCAGAAGCGATTGAAGAGGACCCGCTCGCTGCGAGTTACATTGCCAATGCAGCGTTTGGTTTTTGGATGGCGGGTCAAACTGATAAATCGGTATCCATGGCCTTACAAAGCTATGATCTGGGGTATTTTGGAGGTGCGTTTAACTACGCATGGATATTATCGAACACTGGAGATGTTGCGAAAGCTGTGAAGTTCATGATGAAGAATGGCACTGAGCTCGGTCCCTTAGGCGAGCCCATCAAACGTAGCTTTGCGCGAAGGGTCTACTCGTCGGCTGTCTATCACAAGAGCGGTTTCTGGCGATTTGTAGTGAAACTAATAGTCAAGCGTCGCTATATGTCTCCGAAAACGCAGCCAAGTAATGCTTGTACATACAACCCTTATTATCTCGGAGACACAGACTGGTTTTTCAAAGCTGTCAGGCAAAAGCCGCATCCATATGTGATTTCTCCACTCACTCAGATTTGGACAAACACTCCCGAAGCGTTGGCTATTCGCAAACACGAAGACTTTCCTCAATTTGCTGAGGATATGGGCTTTGTAAAACTCTGGCGGGCCTATGGCTGGCCGAAGCAGGTTCAGCCCAATCCGGGCACCAATGGTTCGAACCTTCAGTTCACCGTCAGCTAACAAGTGTGAGTGTCCTAAAATCGCCTAACTAAGGACACTGGCTAACGTCCGCTGTGGGGATAAACCATCCGCTACCCTTACGTGATGAATAATGTGGATCATCCCATCCGCGTGACCCGATAAGGTTTGCCCGAATGTTACTGTTGCAGAACCCCAAACGTCTCGACGACAAGAGAGGTTTTCCTGTGAAGCAAATTTAGTCGTGTAAGGCCATGGCAAAGCTGATTTTAGGCAAGGGTTTCAGATCGCCCGAACGAACTTACTGGCTATAGCTAAGACATGAAAGGTTATATTTTTATATCGAGGAGAGCCGGTAGCAAGGTTGAAGAGCTACGAGCTAGGAAATTACATTCGGGTATTTGTTGTTTCTTTGCGGCAATCGTACTGCGCAATGCTAATCGGTATTCCTGTGTGCCAAAACCGTAATCTTCGACGAGGTCAATATTGTCCTCAATAGGCCATAAACAGGCTTGTGTGTCTTTTTCACTTTCAACTGTTTTGTAAAGCGCAGGAGCGGTAATCTGACTGCCAAATATCTGTTTATATCCTAAAGACATAAAATACCGATCAATAGCCACTTGGCGCATCGCCTCTCCGACGGGATGCCCTAATTCCATAGATTTGTTGGCGTATATTATGGCCTGCATATAATGCTCGGGTAGACTGCCATGTTGAAATATCACCGATGCAGTGAAGTAATCGTCTCCTTCTTTTAGACAGGCCGTTGCTGCGATTTCGGCGACTCTTCTACGGCGCAATATATCGTTCGCAGTCATTTCTGGATTGTGTGTAGCTCTGTCAGCACGATCATTTTTAGAGATTTCGAGCAATTCTTTTTGGATTTCAGTGTGTTTGGCCTCCGGGCAATAGCTATCCCGAATGAGGGTCTGTATTTCTTGAAAGCTCTCAAAATTTGTGGCTGTGGGTTTTTCATCCGCAGCATGTACGGTGAATGATATGAAAAAGGTGCAGTATAGGAATAATTTGAAAGTCTGGCTGTACATATAGCTCTTACTCTTTTCGGAAATACTGCAATCATAGAATATGTTATATCATAACATTATAATGTCAAGTTTCTAAAACCCACTCGTTTGGATGGGCGGTTACCACGCTCAAACACCATCGTGACGAATGTCTTGTGATTGCACTGAAATGATTCACCGAAAGAAGGCGAGTGATATTTGCTAAGAGGATGCAGCTCCGTTTTCGACCGGCTCAAAACGACAAAGTAAGGTCCCTCCCAAATGTCCGCTCATCCTTGCAAAATGTGCCTTAAAATTTAAACGGGCTTAGGCAGTTTATAAACATCGCGATCAAGACCGTCAGGAAGGCATCTGTATTTACTCGGGTGTGAACTAAAACCTAGGCGGCAAGTGATCCCTCAAGCAGTCAGTCGACCCTTATCGGATAGATAATGTAAATTACTGTATCCGCGTGGCCTGATAAGGCTTGCCGATCAGTGCTTGGACTCTCATGCGCTCTCCAATCGGCTTGTAACCGTAATCGAAATTGTACTCCTGTTTCAGCCATATTTCCCTGCTTTCAACTAAAATATTATATTTAAAATCAGGGGCATAGGCCGAGACCGAGTCTTTTGCGCTTGCAATACTACAAAATGATATCATATTGTAGTTACAATAGAGGAGGCCCGTTTTGGGTATTGATATATGAGTGAGATAAGAGAGAGACAGGTGAAGTCGGTGAGCGGTATTCCGCTTTTATTCGTTTTATTGATTTTAACCGTTTTGGCGGCTTTCGCCTTTGTGACGATGGATATGAGCAAGGCCATGCGTGTTTTGACTTTGGTCGTGGGCGTGCCGGTTTTACTGATTGCCTTTTCGGGGCTTTATAAGGTCGAGCCTAATCAATCCGCTGTGTTGAGCCTGTTTGGTAAATATATCGGCACGGTACGAACGCCCGGTCTACGTTTTAACAATCCTTTTTATACCAAAAAGAAGATCAGCTTACGCGTACGTAATTTTGAGAGTGGCAAGTTGAAGGTCAATGAACTCGACGGTTCACCGATTGAGATTGCGGCGATTGTCGTCTGGGAAGTGAATGATAGTGCCGAAGCTGTCTTTAATGTCGATAGTTATGAGAGCTTTGTACAAATCCAGTCCGAAGCGGCTATTCGCTCCATGGCGACGAGCTATCCTTATGATCAGCACGAAGACGGGCAAATCTCTTTGCGCTCTCATCCGGCTGAAATTTCAGAGCGCCTGCGCGATGAGATTCAAGACCGTTTGGCCAAAGCCGGAATTCATGTGATTGAAGCGCGTATTTCGCATCTTGCTTATTCGCCTGAAATCGCGGGAGCCATGTTACAGCGTCAGCAAGCGGGTGCCATTATCGCAGCCCGTAAGAAAATCGTCGAAGGTGCAGTCGGCATGGTCGAAGATGCCTTGGCGGAGTTGAAATCCAAAGACATTATTGATTTGGATCCGGAGCGCCGTGCGGCCATGGTGTCTAACCTGCTCGTGGTGCTCTGTTCTGATAAGGCGACCCAGCCCGTCGTGAATACCGGGTCTATTTACTAGACCCGCTTGCGCGATAATGGCAGCTAAAAAGCAAAATAAGAAATCCTTCCCTCTGCGTGTCAATGCAGAGGTTTTGGACGCGATGAAGCGGTGGTCTGATGACGAGTTACGCTCATTGAACGGACAAATCGAATATGTCCTGCGTGAGGCTCTGCGTCGGCAAGGCCGCTTAAAGCGCCAAGTTGAGAGTCAGCAGGCCCAGAGCGCGGGTGACGAAAATGACTGACACACTCGATAAGTCCGCAGAGTTTCGTTGGGAATATAAGATTGTTCAACCCGTCCAAAAAGGGTTTAGCGTTTTCCGCCAGACCCCACAGAAAATTCGCGCCCATCAAGAAGCGGAGCTTAATGCTTTGGGAGAGCAAGGATGGGAATGTTATCAAATCTCAACCGCGGTTCTTCCGCATACATTTTACCTGAAACGGCGTGTTCCCGTTGAGGGGCAAAGTCAAGGAGACGACCATGCATGACAAAAGATGGCAATATAAAGTGTTCACTTTCAAAGTGAATGTTTTCAAAGGTGCAGGAAAAACTGACACACGGATTGAAGAGCAATTGACCCGTCTCGGTCTGGAAGGCTGGGAATTGATCAATGCCATGCCTTATGGCCAATATATCCGCTTCTTTATGAAGCGTTGATTGGTTTATTTGGGAACGGATTTCCCGCGAATAATCCGCCAGAAACGCCGCAGCGTCTTCTTCATAATATGATAGGGGCTGCTGGCGAGGCGGCCCAAGCGCCTGACCCGTCGCCACCTTTTTCGCGCCAATGGCGTGTATTCAGGAGTTAAGTGCTCGAAGAACACGCGGGAAACCGCATCCCAACTATATTTTTGCGCGTGGGCGACGGCGTCTTCGCGTTTCATATCCAAGGCTTCGAGACAGGCCGTACGAAGGTCTTCATTGACCGCTCCTGCATTCGAGCCGGGGATAATGTCAATCGGGCCGGAGACTGGGTAGCCCGCCACAGGGGTGCCCGTGGCCATGGCTTCGATAATGACGAGGCCGAATGTGTCGGTTTTAGACGGAAAGACAAAGACATCCGCATCCGCGAAATAGCGCGCGAGATCTGCGCCGAATTTTGCTCCGGTAAAGGTGATGTTCGGATATTTCTTTTTCAGCTGTTCTAATTGCGGACCGTCTCCGACCACAACTTTCGATCCGGGTAAATCCAACTCTAAAAACGCCTCTATATTTTTCTCGACCGCAACCCTGCCAACATTCACCCAGATGGGACGTTGTAATCCAGCATAGACATCTTCGGATTGTGGGGCCACATCATGGCGGCAGCTCGGGTTGAACAACTCTGTGTCCACGCCTCGTGCCCAAGGCGCGAGTTTGGTAAAGCCGCGCTCGCTCAGGAAATCTACCATTGACGGTGTGGTGACCATGGTGCGTCCGCCGGAATTATGAAAATTGCGGACAAAGTCATAGGGCCATTTCAGCGGCACAAAAGGAAAGCGGGCTTTGATATATTCCGGAAATTTCGTGTGATAGCTCGTCGTGAAAGGCATGCCCCATTTCAGACAGAGCGAGCGTGCCATTTGCCCCAGCGGGCCTTCCGTCGCAATATGGACGGCTTCAGGACCAAAAGCCGTCATACGTTTTTTCACGCTCCGATAAGCAAAAGGTGCGAGGCGAATGTCGGGATAGGTCGGCAGGGGCAGGGTGAAGTAACCATCAGAGGGGGCAATGACTTCGACAATATGGCCCTGTTCACGCAAAGCGTCCGTTGTTTGTTGCAATGTCCGCACCACGCCATTGACCTGCGGGTGCCATGCATCCGTGATAATCAGAATTTTCATGAGGTCGTCATGCCACAGAGCATGGGTGCGGCATAGGGGAGCCGTAAAATTTCATCGAATTGACACAAACATCAACCTTTGGGCGATAAGCGGTGCGAATCTATTTATACAGAATTTGTCCACTGATTCTGATGTGAGTCGGGCTATTTTCATCGCGGTAAACCTGCCTATCTACTCAAGCGCGAGACATTCGATTTAGAAGCGAAATTTCGTGTGCAGTAAACGTGAAGCTTTTGTAAAAAATATAGCGTAATCACAAAGGCTTAACGGTTCATAAACCATTTTCGTCCCATTTCAGACATACTAGGTGTTGACGAAATGGCCGAATTACACACTATATGTAGTCGAAACGGTTCGTTTTCACGTCAAACTGCATATATATCGGGTACCCTCCCGGCGGGGAGGGAAATATGTGTGTGGGACGCCTGAAATGAGCCAATGCGTGAACGCCTCGGGAGGGAAATAAGGCATGAGTGAGATGACACAGAGTGAATTCACTTCAATGAGTGAAGGTGATATAGATGTTTTGGAGGAGTCTGCGCATGCGGAGACGACAGTGAAAGCCAAAACAGCCGGGAAGTCACAAAAAGAGAAGACCTCTCAGCCGCTTAATCCGGGAACGGAGCGCCCAAAGACCGTGCGGGCGCGGGACGCGCTGCTGACTGATTTTGGCAAGAAAACATTGGTTGATCGTTATCTTCTGCCCGAAGAATCCTATCAAGATATGTTTGCGCGCGTGTCTCAAGCTTATGCCGATGACACAGAACACGCTCAACGCCTCTATAATTACATGTCCAAATTGTGGTTCATGCCCGCCACGCCTGTGCTTTCTAATGGCGGCGCGGATCGCGGCTTGCCGATTTCCTGTTTCTTGAACGCTGTGGATGACAGTCTGGATTCGATCGTTGATATTTGGAACGAAAATGTCTGGCTCGCCTCTAATGGTGGCGGTATCGGGACTTATTGGGGTAGTGTGCGCTCCATCGGTGAGAAAATCGGCCGCGCCGGTAAGACCTCCGGTATTATTCCGTTCATCCGCGTCATGGATTCTCTGACTTTGGCGATTTCACAAGGCTCTTTACGTCGAGGCTCTGCCGCTGTTTATTTGGATATTCATCACCCAGAAATCGAAGAGTTTCTGGAAATCCGTAAACCTTCCGGTGACTTTAACCGCAAGTCTTTGAACCTGCATCACGGTTTGAACATCACAGATGAATTTATGGAAGCTGTCGCGTCAGGCTCTGAGTTTGGTCTGCGCAGCCCGCATACAGGTCTGGTCATCAAAACGGTGAATGCGCGTAAAATCTGGCAGAAGATTTTGGAAATGCGTCTGCAAACCGGTGAGCCTTACATGGTCTTCTCCGATACGGTGAACAAAGCTTTGGCCCCGCATCAGCGTGAAGCCGGCCTGAAGGTTCAACAATCCAATCTATGTGCCGAGATTATGCTCGCCACAGGGAAAGACAAATATGATCAGGACCGCACGGCTGTGTGTTGCCTATCGTCCCTCAATGCGGAGCGTTGGGATGAGTGGAAAGATCAAGAGGGCTTTATCGAAGACATTATGCGCTTTTTGGATAATGTTTTGGAGAGCTTTATTCGGAATGCGCCTGATAAAATGTCTCAGGCTAAATATTCGGCTGCGCGAGAGCGCTCTGTCGGTCTCGGTCTGATGGGGTTCCATTCCTTCCTACAGTCAAAATCCATTCCGTTTGAAAGCGCGATGGCCAAGAGCTTTAACAATCGTATGTTCTCTTTCATTCGCAAAGAGGCCAATGCCGCTTCTAAAACTTTGGCGGCGGAGCGCGGGGCCTGTCCTGATGCTTTGGATATGGGCGTCACGGATGAGCGCTTCAGTCATAAAATGGCCGTCGCGCCAACAGCGTCCATCTCTATCATTTGCGGCGGCACGTCTGCGGGGATCGAGCCTATTCCGGCCAATATTTACACACATAAAACACTGTCTGGCTCTTTCACCGTCAAGAACAAGTTTTTGGAAGCGGCGTTAGAAGAGAAGGGTCTGAACCGCGACGGGATATGGGCCACTATTCTTGAAAATGAAGGCTCAGTACAGCATCTGGATGAATTAGACGAGCATGAGAAAGCCGTCTTCCGGACAGCTTTTGAAATTGATCAGCGTTGGGTGATTGAACATGCCGCAGACCGTGCGCCGCATATTTGTCAGGCACAATCCTTGAATATCTTCATTCCGGGTAATGTCGATAAATGGGACCTTCACATGCTGCATTGGCAAGCATGGGAAAAAGGCGTGAAGTCGCTTTACTATTGCCGTTCTAAATCCGTTCAGCGGGCCTCATTTGCCGGTGGTGAAGACAAAAGTGATATGGAAAAGGCTATGGAAGCCGCCGCTCCCACTGATTACGAGGAATGCCTCGCCTGCCAATAAGGATCTGTCAGTAAGAGCCTATCAGCAGGGCCCTGCAAAATAGAATGTAAGAAAAAGCCGCCCAGTCTCTGAGCGGCTTTTTTCTTGCGGAGGTCTAACAAGCACTGTCTGAACCACAGCAAAAAGCGAGGGTAACAGGATCGGTTAGGGGTAAAATTAACATCATTCTGGAGCGGGAACACCCAATCAGACACTGTTCATGTCCAAAATGTTAAGAAATTGTTGTTTTCTTGCCACAGTTAAGGGAACAAAAACTATATGACGGCATATTAAGAAGGAATTGGCATAAAAATGTCATAATAATGGGACAAAGGGGGGCAAATCGTGTCAATGTCGTGACGTGAGTCATTTTGATACACCTTAAAGGCGAAGAAAGGTCTGATCTGTTGGGAATCCACCGTAAAATCGGTCGATACGTCCCGCCTGCTGCTAAAGCAGGGTCAGCGTCTCTGCGCGTAATTGGCCTCTCTCTTGCCGCGTCTTTGATTTCACCCTTGGTTTTACCCATGAGCGCGTTCGCGCAGGATGCCCAAACAAAACAGACGTCAACGGTTTCCGAGCCCAGCGAAGGCTTAGCCCTGAACATTGGAACCAATACAGATTTAGGGTTTGAAAATAGCGCGCCTCTCTTGGACTTGCCAGCGAGCAGTGTCGGGTCCACATTGTTTAAGCTCGATATTTCTGATCCGAATTGTTTATCAGGTGTGGGTCAATGTTTGCGCCGTGATGACCGTGTCGATTTGGGCTTGAGCAAGCAATTCACCAGCGTTTCGGAAACCGGCATTGATGTTTCCGTCACACCGCGTGCGGCCATGCGAATTGACAATGAAAATGCCTCCACTCTGGTCGGGGCCGTTGTCGAAATTGGCGAAGATCTTCGCAAAGGCTCCGAGTTTAAGAATAATACTTGGTATGTCTTTGCGGGCGCGGATGCAGAATCAGTTACTTATGGGCCCAATACGATTAATCGCCTGACCAATGGACAATTCCACCTGCAAGACCAGATTTTTGTCGGCGATGCACAGGCGGGTGTCGGCTACCGTATGGGTGATGCGGATGTGTCCTTATCCTATACGCGCCGCGAAGCCACGTCAGAGGATTTCAAATTCTCCGAAGATGCCGCCGCGCTTTCCTTTACATGGAAACGATAGAGTCCACGTTTAGGCGCTAAACGTCGCGTGTTAGTTATGCCTGTGAGACTTAACGGCTTAACACATTGACGAAACAGCCTATCCCCCCTAACTCCCCGAACATGACTGTTGAAAATTACATGAGTTCCAAAGCTTGGCCTTTTGAACAAGCCCGTTTGATTTTAAAGCGTTTGGACATTGAAAAACGTCGCGGCATTGATCGTGGCGATAAACCTGTGATTTTTGAAACAGGTTACGGCCCTTCTGGCCTGCCGCATATCGGGACATTTGGCGAAGTCGTTCGCACGACAATGGTGCGCAATGCGTTTATCGCTCTGACAGAAGGTAAGATTGCAACCAAGCTTATTTGTGTGTCGGATGATATGGACGGCATGCGCAAAGTGCCGGGCACCGTTCCCAATCCTGAAAGTTTGGAAGCCTATCTGCAAAAACCCCTGACTGATGTCCCGGACCCCTTTGGCACGCATGAGAGTTACGGGGCGCATATGAATGCGCGACTTCAGGCCTTTCTGGATAATTTTGGTTTTGAATATGAGTTTCTCTCAGCCACAGAGCTCTATCGTCAGGGCCGCTTTGATACCTATCTCTTGCGGGCCTTGGAAAAATTCGATGATATTATGGCGGTGATGTTGCCGACTTTGGGCGAAGAGCGTCGCGCGACTTATTCTCCTTTCCTACCGATTTCTCCCAGTACGGGACGGGTTCTTTATGTGCCGATGAAATCCATTAATGTGGAAGAGGGGACCATCACATTTGACGATGAAGACGGCACTGAAGTGACTGTGCCGGTAACTGGTGGTCATGTGAAGTTCCAATGGAAACCCGATTTCGGCATGCGTTGGGCGGCCCTTGGTGTTGATTTTGAAATGTTTGGCAAAGACCATCAGGATAATGCGCCCATCTATTCACGCATTTGTAAAATTCTTGGTGGTGAAGCCCCCGTTCAATATGTCTATGAGCTTTTTCTGGACGAACAGGGAGAGAAAATTTCAAAATCCAAAGGCAATGGGATTTCTGTTGAAGACTGGCTGGCTTATGCGCCGCAGGAAAGCCTCTCTTTATTCCAGTTCCAAAAACCTCGTGCTGCGAAGAAACTTTATTTTGATGTCATACCGAAAAATGTTGACGAATATTTCCAACATTTGGCGGCCTATCCGAAACAGGAACCTAAAGCACAGGTCAATAATCCTGTCTGGCACATTCATAATGGCAATCCGCCTAGTGCAGTTCCACCTGTGACCTTTGCGTTGCTTTTGAATCTCGTCAGTGCGGCTAATGCTTCTGACCGTGATATTTTATGGGGCTTTATTGAGCGTTATGCGCCCGAGGCTAACCCCAAAGACAACCCGGCTCTGGACGAGTTGGCAGATTTCGCGGTGCGCTATTATCAGGATTTCGTCAAACCCAATAAAGCCTATCGGGCACCGACCGAGCAGGAGCGTAAAGCGCTTGAGGATTTAGTGAGGCGTTTACGGAATGTCTCTGAGTCTGAAAAAACAGATGCGGAAGCTCTTCAAACATTGATTTTTTCTGTCGGGAAAGATCATGAATTTGAGAATTTGCGAAACTGGTTCAAAGCCATTTATGAAGTTTGTCTTGGTCAAAGTCAGGGGCCGCGATTTGGCTCTTTCGTGGCGATTTATGGCCCGGATGAAACCGCAGAGCTTATCGAAAAAGCGCTCTCAGGGGCGTTGGGCTAAAGCGCAATCTCATGAGGTTTAAGAGGCACACTCTCTGTCTCTTAAATTTTGCTCACACTTCATCATAGTGTTGGCGACGATGCCTCTTTCATGATATTAAAGCGCATAATGATAGTGCGACCTGCTTTATTCATGATGCTATGCGTCGCGTTTTCAACTTTCATTGTTCCGCTCAATATGATGGGTCTTCAGGCCCATGCCGATGAGCGTGTTGTCCAACAAGAGTCGCTTCGGAGTGTTTACGCCCTGATTGAGTCAGGGGACTATGAGAAAGCTCATGATTTGGCAGTTCTTTTGGAAACGCCCGATGCCTATGCCCTTGCGGCTGAAAGTCTGGCGCGACAAGTGATGCTCGGCGAAGCCGAAAAGCTAAAAAAGACATCAAAAAAAGCCCGTAAACTTGCTGAAATGGCTCTTGAAATTGATCCGTCTCATCAAAATGCGCGCTTGCAATATGTCATCAGCGATGGATTTGTTATCCGCCTCACGGGCGATGTCTCTGCATGGATGAAGAAACTCCCGCAAAAAAGCTTCGCCCGCATACAAGCCTATCGTACGGACTTTCCTCGCGATATTCGGGGCGATGCATTGCTTGGCGCTTGGCATTTAGCCATTGCGCGAAAAGCGGGGAATAAAAATGCGGAGAAATGGTTTGAAGCCTCGATAGAGGACGGCATCAAACTTTACGATAAAGCGCTGTCCCAGTCTCCGAATGATCCGGTACTTTTGGTGAATTATGCCTTTGCGTTGTTGGCGCTTCAAGAGGAGGACTATCAAGGTCGAGCGGCGGCAAAGGCTTTATTGGAAAACTCCCTGACGGTTATACCCAAGGATGATCTTTCAAAAAAACTCATTCTCCATGCTGCGAAAGCTTTGGAGCTATTTGAGAAAAAGGACGATTTGAGAACCTATGCCGAAGACTTTCTTGACGGGAATATTTAGGGTTAAGTCTTAGCCGTGTTAAGTCTGAGCCGTAGAGAGTGACAATTCTGTCCGCATACGCGGGTTTATTGCGACACCCACACAATGCGGGCCATCCATTGAATGTCTGTTCGGGCTAATTGCCTGTCTTCATAGTCTCGATTAAGCGAAATCAGCTCAATATGCGTGTGGGTCATAGCCCGTAATTCCTTGGCCATTACTTCACCCTCAAGGGTTTTGACGACGACGCGGTCGCCTTTGCGCACGGTCTCATTGGGTGCGACCAGAATTTTGTCACCCGCCCGTAAAACCGGAGACATGGAGTTCCCCGCAATTTGCAGGCAATAGACATTTTCATCACGCACGCCGGGGACACGAACATCTTCCCATCCTGCGCCGACAGGGAAACCGGCATCATCAAAAAAACCTTGATTACCGGCTTGTGCCAAACCGATGACGGGAATGGACGGGCCATGGGCGCCGGCTTGGTCAGCGAAACGGGCAAAATCTTCGAAACTCATGCCTACCGTGGCCAGAACTTTAGCGAGGCTTTCCGTGCTGGGCCAACGGGGTTTACCGGACGCCGCCTGCCGTTTGGATTTATTAAATGTCGTCGGATCCAATCCTGCCTGTCGGGCGAGGCCTGACGGGCTGGTTGAAAAATGACGGGCTAAACGGTCTAAGGCGTTCCAAATGTCACTATGCGTAAACATAAATAAAATTAGGAAAAAAAGCCTATCGCGTCAAATTAAAAAGCCCGCCAAAAGGCGGGCTGAGAATAGGCTTTAATGCTCAAGCCTCAATCAACAGATTAAGGCTCAGTTGTAAGGTAGAGGCTAATTATAAGCACTCTCACCATGGAGGCTTGTGTCCAGACCTTCATATTCCTGTTCTTCGGTAACGCGTAATCCGAGTGTTACTTTCAGAAGGAAGAGAATAGCTGCACTGGCCAAAGCCGACCAAAGAATAACGGCCCCTGTTCCTGTGAGCTGGACGAGAATGTCGCCATCACCCGTGCCGCCTAATGCTTTGGCGCTTAAGAACGGCAAGAGCAGGATACCCAAAATGCCGCCAACACCATGAACGGCGAACACATCAAGACTGTCATCAATCTTAAGGCGGACGCGAATTAGGTTCACGGCAAAGTAACATAGAAGGCCACCGGCCAGACCGATGAGCAAGGCTCCGCCCGGCCCTAACACGCCTGCGGCAGGGGTAACGGTGGCCAGTCCGGCAATCGTCCCGGTTGCTGCGCCGACGAGTGTTGGCTTTTTATTGGTCAACGCTTCCATCGCGACCCATGACAATGTGCCGACAGAAGCGGCAATATGGGTCACGAGCAAGGCCATACCGGCTCCACCATCAGCCGCGAGTTGTGAGCCGCCATTAAAGCCGAACCAGCCGACCCAAAGCATAGATGCACCGATCATGACTATCGCAGGACGATGTGGAACAGCCAAATCATTCGGAAAGCCCTTTCTTGCACCCAGCATTAAGACGTAAACAAGGGCTGAAATACCGGCTGTAGCGTGAACGACCAAACCACCCGCGAAATCAATGACGCCTTTTTCGGCAAGCCATCCACCGCCCCAAATCCAATGGGTGACGGGTGCATAAACGATGAGAAGCCAGAGTGCGGTAAAAATCATAACCGGCAAAAACTTTACCCGTTCAACGAAAGCGCCGACAATAAGGCCGGGTGTGATGACGGCAAACGTCATTTGGAACGCCAAAAAGACGGATTCCGGTATGGAGCCTGAGATCGCGTCTCGCCCAAGGTTTTTCAGAAAGAGATTATCCAATCCGCCCCACCAGCCATTGGCACCTCCAAAGGCGATGGAATAACCGGCGACGACCCAGATGATGGAGGCCAAGGCCGCGATGGCGTAAATCTTCATCAGTACGGAGAGATAGTTTTTGGCACGAACCAATCCACCATAGAACAGAGCCAATCCCGGTAAGCTCATGAAAAGAACAAGGGCGGTTGCCGTCAATATCCAGGCTGTGTCGCCCGAATTAAGCGTTGCCTCTTGGGCGAAAGCGCTACTCGCTGAGCCTAGACTGACAAGCCCTGCCGTCAGACCCGATATCCATCGGTGTCTTGAATTTAATCGTTGCATCGTGATTCCCCTCACTGTTTATGCATTATGTTGAAAGTGGGATTAATCACGAATGCGAGACTTGCGGATGATGCAGGGCGCCAAAGACGGGGAAGACTGTGCGTTGCACAATAATTCAATAAAAAAGCCCCGACTTTGCACAAATTCTGTACAAGCCGGGGAAGGTATTCGCACTGCTTCAGAAGCAAAGCGCGAGGGGAAAATTTGTTAAGTTGCGCGCTGTTTAGAGATCGCGCGCAACTGAAGTCTTAGCTATTCACGAACTCCGGATAGCTTGGCACACCGATTTCGGCTTGGTCGAGCCCGACATATTCGTCTTCTTCGCTGACCCGAATACCGATGGTGGCTTTCATGGCGAACCAGAGGATAAGGCTGATAACTGTGATAAAGATACCGATGGAAACAACGCCCAGCGCTTGAACGCCAAGTTGTTCAATAATGGTTCGTGTGGTTCCGTCTGCTTTATCTGTTTGTGTGTTCAGAGCCACAACAAGCGTACCAAAGATACCGGCAAAAAGGTGAACTGGAATAGCCCCGACAACATCATCAATCTTGAACTTGTCCAAGAGCGGTACGGTAAAGACGACGATTAAGCCACCAACACCACCGATGAGGATTGAGGATAGGGCGGAAGGTGCCAGAGGTTCGGCAGTAATAGCCACCAATCCTGCCAAGGCTCCGTTTAAGGCCATAGTCACGTCGATCTTCTTATAGATAAGCTGTGTCAGGATAACCGCTGTTACCACGCCGCCTGCAGCTGCAAGGTTGGTATTGGCGAAAATCTTAGAGACATCTGCGGCGTCGCTGATTGTGCCCATGGCGAGTTGTGAGCCACCGTTAAAGCCGAACCAACCGAGCCATAAAATAAATGTACCCAAAGTTGCTAGTGGGATGGAGCTACCCAGAATAGGGGTGACTTTACCATCCGCACTATATTTGCCTTTTCGTGCACCCAGTAAGAGAGCACCGGCCAAAGCGGCCCAACCGCCGACTGAGTGAACCAATGTAGACCCGGCAAAATCGGAGAAACCGGCTTCTGACAACCAGCCTGCGCCCCACTGCCATGAGCCTGTAATTGGATAAAGAACGCCGGTCAGTAAGACGACGAAGATCATAAAGGGCCAAAATTTAATACGCTCGGCCAATGTTCCGGATACGATAGAAGCGGTTGTGGCACAGAAGACCATTTGGAAGAACCAGTCAGAGGCTACGGAATAATCACCACCTTCACTCTCACCGGCACCCGGCCAGTCATATCCTAAGGGGTCGGTCGTGACCGCTCCGCCCGGAAGCCAAGCGAAGACTTCATTGATCTTAAAACTGAGTGAGCCGATAAATCCACCATCGACACCTGTATACATAAGGTCATAGCCGATGAGCCAGAACATGAGACCGGCAACGGAGTATAGGCTGATATTTTTCAAACACTGCATGGAGACATTTTTGGTGCGGACCAAGCCGGCTTCTAACATGGCAAAGCCAGCAGCCATCCACATGACCAAAAAACCGCCCATTAAGAACAGGAGTGTATTAAAGACAAAGGCATCATTCGCGGCGAGACTTTCCAGTGTCGGCGCATCCTGAGCCATGGCGAGTGAGGGTAATGCAACCAATGCAGCCGCCCCTCCGATGATTTTCGCATATTTGCGCATGATGAGTTTTCCCTTCGATAAGTTATGCCGCCCGTTTCTGCCGTGGATTGAGTGTTTCACTAATCGATTCAGCGAAATAGAGTGGGTGCGCTCTTTCAAAGGGTAGATTCTGTGCAGAGAAATTTCGTTTCTGCCCTGTTATTGTGCGAGAGTTTTGTTATGAGGCGACATGAATCGCAATAAGACTATTTTTAAAATTTTGACCCAAGACGAATGGGTGGATTTCCAAAGAAAAGGCGAATTTGAAGGCAGTGAGCTGGATCAGGCTGACGGCTTTATTCACATGTCGGCAGAGACAGAATTACAGGGAACCTTAGATAAATATTATACACCGGGAGAGTTTATTATTCTCTTGGCGATGAAATCGGATAAGTTTGATACACGTCTGAAGTGGGAGGAGTCCCGCGATGGAGCCATGTTCCCGCATTTTTATGGCGCGCTAAATTTGTCCCATGTTCGGTGGCGGCGTCAGCTACGGGCCGATGATGAAGGGCGCTTTGACGTGTCTGATTTTGTCGGAGAGGTTAAGTGAGCCTGACGTATAAAGCCGGCACGGCTTTGCTCCGTCGTCTCCCCGCCGAAACCGCTCATATAACAACAATCAAAGCCCTACGGGCTGGATTAGGCCCTAAAACCCCGCAAGATGTTCATCCAGAATTAAAAACAAAAGTCGGGGGGCTTCACCTGCCCAACCCGGTTGGACTGGCGGCCGGTTTCGATAAAAATTGTGACGTACCAAGCGCCATGCTTGCGGCTGGATTTGGATTCGTTGAATGCGGAACGGTGACACCTCAACCACAAATCGGCAATCCCAAACCCAGATTATTCCGTCTGCGCGAAGACGAGGCCGTGATTAATCGCATGGGCTTTAATAATGAAGGTTTGGATTATTTCTCAAAACGACTTGGCGACGTTCAAAACCGTCAGGGCATTATCGGTGCTAATTTGGGTGCGAATAAAGACAGTGATGACCGTATCGCAGATTATGTCACGGGATTATCGCGGCTTTGGGGGAAATGTGATTACTTCACAATTAATATCAGCTCCCCCAACACGCCCGGCTTGCGCAATTTGCAAGGCTCCACGGAAATGGATGAGCTTTTAGACCGCCTGTCTGAAACGCGGGCAGCGCTGTCAGGGGATGAACCGAGCTATCCGATGTTTTTAAAAATTGCTCCGGATTTGGATTATGCAGATGTTGGCCGCGTTGTGGAGCAAGCCCGAAATTACGGCCTTAACGCAATCATTGTCAGTAACACGACATTGGATCGTCCCGAGACTCTAAAAAGTGCCGCGCGCGGAGAGGGTGGCGGTCTGTCAGGTCAACCGCTCTTTGATAAATCAACAGCGCTTTTGCGAGAGTTTTACAATGAAGCAAAAGGCAAAATCGATCTGATCGGTGTGGGCGGTATCGGTAGTGGAGAGCAAGCCTATGCCAAAATCAAAGCCGGCGCCAAGGCGGTTCAGCTTTACTCTGCACTCGTCTATCAAGGCCCGCAATTGGTTCAAGAAATTTGCGATGATCTCTCGACGCGATTGAAAGCTGACGGATTTAATTCGCTCGCGGAAGCGGTCGGAACGGAATAGATTTAAGACGAATTGGCTTTCGTTAAAGCGTCTTCGTCATAAATATACTTTTCGGTGAGGGCAGGTATTCACCAAAGGCACCGCAATACTCATAGCCCAGATTTTCATAGAGACGACAAGCGGCGGCATAGGCAGGCGTTGGATGAGTTTCCAAACTGAGCTTTACCATGCCACGTTTCCGCGCTTCATTTTCTAAATGGGCCATTAATCTCCGACTGACGCCCTGTCGTAAATAATCAGGATGCGTGCGGACGGATTTTACTTCGCCGTGATCGTTTGCGAGAATTTTCAACCCCGCAATGCCGACCAAAGCTCCGTCTTTATTGCGAGCGGCGAAAAGCGTGACAGTGTCAGCGCTTAAAGCCTCTTTCCCCAAGGCGGCCGTGCAGTCATCGGCATGGGCTTCTTTTAAATGCAGGCTGAGCAGGGCATCTACATCGGGTGCATTTAAATCAGCAATCTCAAAAATTAGGGGCGAGGTCATGTTGGATTGTTTTTCATTGTGTCCATCTTTTTCAAAACCGATGGGTAAGCCAAGCCTAAAGTAAAGGCTCTGGCAATATAATAAAAGAGGAATGCCACCCAAATCCCCGTTGCGCCCAAAGAGGGATATATCAGGAAATGCGCACCAATATAAAGTATGACAGAGGCAATGCCTGCATTACGCATGGCTGCGGTTTGCGTTGTGCCGATGAAAATTCCGTCAATCTGGAAGGCGGCGAAACCCAAAATTGGGGCTAAGGCACAATAAGGCAAATATTGCAAAGCACTTGCTTTTACCATTGGGTCTTGGGTCAATGCTGAAATAATGAAGGGCCCGCCAAAATAGATTAGCCCGCTACAGACCAAGGCAAAAAGAACGGAGAACTCGCTTGTCAATCGCACAGCGCGGTCAAAACGCTGGCGGTTTTTTGCCCCGAACGCGGCCCCTGTGACGGCTTCTGCGGTATGAGCAAAGCCGTCTAAGATCAAAGCCGACATAGTGATGAATTGCATGAGGATGTGATACCCTGCCAAAAAAGTTTCACCCTCACTCGCGGCGGCATTGCCGAAAAAATTAAATCCAATCGTCAATGTTAATGTGCGTACGAAGATATTGGAATTGGTGACGCCTAATTTTGACAAGGCGTCTTTATGCAATAGCGCTTCTCGGCTGAGCGCGCGCGATTGAAAACCGCCCCGTCGTTTAATCTCACGATAAGCGAAGAATAGTCCGGCTCCTAACCCTGCCCATTCCGCGAAGGAAGACGCCAGACCGACACCGTAAAGTCCTGCCCCAAACCCCAAGACAAAAATTGGCGAGAGAATGATATTGGCGACGTTTAGGACAATCTGCAAATAGAGCGCCAAGCCTGAGCGGCTGATCCCTACAAACCATCCCATTAAGGCAATGCTGCCCAATGTTGCCGGCAAGCCCCATAGCCTTGCGCGAATATAGGTCTGGGCCGAGCTTTCGATGTCCGGAGCCGCGGTATAAAATTGGAAAACAAAAGGCAGCAGCCAGAACTGAAAGACCAGAATGAACAACCCAATCCCCAAGCCAATGGGAAGGGCCCGCAAAATATGGGCCTGAACGTCGGCTTCCGCGCCTTGTCCATCGCTTTGGGCGGCAAGTCCTGCCGTGCTCATGCGCAGAAAACCGAACCCCCAATAAAAGATACCGTAAATTACTGCGCCGAGCCCAATTCCGGCCAGAGCCGAGGTGCCGACGAAACGTCCGACCATTAGCGTATCGACAAAGCCGACAATCGGAGCCGCGCCATTGGCGAGCATGATTGGCCAGCTTTGGGTGAAAACTTGATAGCGGCTCAGGGGCGCGGCCTTTAATTGGGCCTCGGATGGGTTCTGGGCCTTGCTCATGAAACGGTATTACCAAACATAATAAATCGGCGCTAAGCTATAGCGCCGATTTTGTATAGGGGGTAGGGAATAGCCCCGGTAAAATAAGGCCAGATATAATACGGCCAGATATTATACGGCCTGAGTAAAACCCTGTTTCAGTTGGACAAAATGTTCCGCATGGCTTCCAAATAATCAATCCAAGCTTGCCGCCCTGCATCCGTGACATAAACCAGAGTTTGCGGGCGCTTGCCTTTAAACCCTTTTTCCTGACGCACGAATCCGGCGTTTTCCAGTTTGGTTAAATGGGTAGAGAGGTTTCCGTTAGACGTTCCCGTTTTTTCCAACAATTCGGGGAAACTCGCCGGATTTACAGCCGAAAGGTAGGCCATAATCCCCATGCGCAACCGCCCGTGAATCATGTCATCTACGGCCTCTAAATCAATCTCTTTTTCTGCATCAGCCATCGCTGCCTCCTGCTCTTTTCATCAAAAGAACTGACGGGAGGACGATGGTAAACAAGGTTGCAATCGCGGCAATAAGATAGACTTTAATGTCCCCATAAAAGGCAAAACATAAAGCCGATGCCGTAAAGCCCAGAAAAGAGGCGATGTGTAAGAGTTTAATCTTGCTCATCTTTGCCACCACGCCATAAGCCAGACCTTGCCCGGCAAAACCTACAATCATGACAAGGTCAAAGAGTTGATATGTTCCGCCGTTCAGAGTCATGTTTAGGACTATGCCAATGAATAATGACGCCATCATGCCCGAGAACATTGTCCAGACATAGGTCTCCACGCGGTTGGCTGCGGAATTGGCGCCTGGTTTTTGATTGATATAGCGACCCATTATCGCGCTGCCACCGCCGCCGATAACGGCAAAAGCAATCCAACAAAAAAGAAGCGTGTTTTGGGGCCAGCCAAATGTTCCGGACAGCACGCCCCATTGCACAAAAAAGATAAAGCATAATAAGACACCCCATAATAATCCTATGGGCCCGCCTAAGAGCGGGGCGCTCTCACCAGCTTTGGCGAGCGATGTAGCATATTCCAAATCCTGCATAAGAGAGGCGTTAGCGGCCTCTCCTCTCATTTCATTTGCCATGTCTGTCTCCTTTAGATGGGGCAATTCTCATTGGATGAAAAATTATCAAATCACTTTTCATTAAAAATAGGTTTGACATGCAAACTTAATTCTGTCAAGTTTGAAATACAAACTAATTTGAAAGGAGATGAATATGTTTGTTAATTTGAAGAAAACTACATTGGAAACCAAAGCCAGTAAGTTAGGGCGTGTCGCCGGCCTAACGGGATGTGTTTTGCTGTCACTATCCGCAATGGGGTTCACAGCCCCCGCTTTTGCAGAGGACGCCCCCGTTTGGAAAGCCAAGGAGGGGACAATCCCGGTCACTGTGACCTTGAAAGATATCAGCCGCGTTGAAGGCCCGATTTACGTGTCTGTGCAAACGGAAACACATTATCAGTCCATGAAAGGCTTTGGCACGGTCATCCAACAAGCGGAACTCGGTGATATGACGATGACGGTCAAAGTCGACGAGCCCGGCGAGTATGCCGTGTCTGTTTGGCATGATCTGAATGATGATGGTCGGTTCTCGATGACGAAAGACTATCAAATTCTGGACGGTTGGGGGGCTTCCGGTAATGCACCGAGCAACCGCGCCCCGACTTTTGAAGATGTAAAAATCAAAGTCGAAAGTTTTGGGGCTACTGTGCCCGTGACAATGAAATATCCAGACTAACGATTCTTAATCGTTAGACAGATTTTAAAAAAGTAAAGCCGCTCTCTTGGGAGCGGCTTTTTTGTTTCATTTGACGGCTAATAAGGCGTGCTATTTACGTCGCCATTGCCCGTCTTCACCCAGAACAAATTGCCCCTTCGGTGTCTTCGCGATGAGTTTCTCACCAAAGGCGCGAGCGACTTGTTCTAGTGTCAATCCGTCTCTTTTGGCAATGGGACGATATTCTTCGTCTCGTCGACGAATATTGATATCGCTCATCGCGGCCCGTGTTGCGGCATTGATGGATTGTCCGTTTACGACATCCAGATACCCGGCAATTGTCTCACCAATCAAACCTTGGGCTTTGGCGTCGCGCACCATTTGAATGGCTGATACAGATTGCGCTTGCGCGACGGTTTCGCCCGAATACAAATTAAATGCATTCACCGCACCACCCAGCAAAGCTATAGTTACGGCAGCGGATAGAAGTCTTAATTTCAAAGTCTGTCGTTTCATCTTCAGACCCTCCTAAAATAATTCTGGGTTATTGGAGATAACCTCTTCGATTTCTTTATCGAGACGCACCCGAATTTCTTGGTCAATTTTTACGTTCAAATCGATACGGATGGGCTTGTCAGACGGCTCAATTTTGACCGTCGGCGTACAGGCCGCCATGCTGCCTGCCATAAAAGCGATCAAAACCGCCACTTTTAAGCCATATGTCACACCTGTTTTTCTCATGGTGTCCTCTCTATCAAATCCGTCCTGAACTTGGCATTAACACCGCCTTTAGACAAGGTTTAGCTTTAAAGGCTGTGATTTTGATTGAGTGGAGAATGCTAAGAGGAAAATGATCTATCCGGTGATCTCTGAAGATAGTGATCTCTGAAAATATAAGACGGGTACTTATTGTCTCTAAAATTCTGCGCCAACGGCATGAAGTTTTGCCCCGTGCTGGTTCAGCCATTTTTTACAGCTTTTCACATCATCAAAGATTGAGTCACAAACATCCCAAAAGGCTTGGCTGTGATTGGCTTCAATCATATGGGCGCATTCATGGGCGGCGACATAGTCGAGAATATTGGCGGGCGCACAGATCAATCGCCAAGAATAGCTGATATGGCCTTCACCCTTGCGCGTAATACAGGAGCCCCACCGAGAGGAGGTGTCACGCACGCTGATTTTGCCAATGCGTTTGCCGAGTTTGTCCGCATAATGATGGCTGGCGGCTTCTAACTCTTCGCGAGCTTCTCGGATGAGAAAGCGCCTAACCCGTCCGGGGAAGCTTTCTAAATCAGGGGAGGGAACAATAATCTTGCGTTGCACATTATCAACACGAGGCCGACCGCGACCTTCGGGTTTGATCAAGCGATAAGATAGCCCGCGATAGAGGATGTCTTGACCGGGAATGAAGGGTTGCGGAGGCGGCAGAGCCTCTAATTGCACATCAATCCAATCGCCTTGCTCGCGCGCAAATTTGGCTGCGGCTTTGATGTGTCGAAATCCCGGAACAATAACATGGACTTCTCTGTCAGAGGCTTTGACCTTGAGCGAAATGCGTCGGGCTCTGTCGCTTAAAACATAGAGAATTCGGGGGTCGGAAGGGTCCCGCAATGGGAAATCCGACTTGGCAGGGCCGTCCGAAGTGCTATGGTTCAACCAATTCAGAGCCTTTTGACCGGCTGCTTCTATATGTGATTGGACACGTCCCATGATGACTTTTCGTAAATCTTTATTTTCCTCTGCGGCGACGGCGATTGCTGTCTCCTCCTTAGTGATGGGGGGTTGTAACGCAAAGGACAAGGGTGAGGACGCACAAATTTCAGTCGCAGCCGCACCTTTGGGACTTAAGGCCAAAGACGAGAAAGACTTTCAACGTTATTTCGATGTTAAACCGCGCAAAACCGATGAGGCGCAAGCGCAAAAGGCGCTAGAGTCTCTGTCCTTGGCGAAAAAGGGTGAAATGAGCTGGGCCAGTAAGTCAGGCGAAAATGGCAATTACGCTTATAAAGATTTAGGTGCGAAGACAGAGAATGGCACGCTTATGATCGGCAAGGCGCAGCTTTTTGGCGTGCATATGGAAGGTGATGAAGCCAGTTTTGACCGGGCCGATTTTCAGGGCATAAAAATTGAAAGCGAAGAGGCTGTCGTCGATATCGCCTCTGTCAGTATCGCCAACCCGAGCCCTAAAATGGCGCAGGCGATTATCAACGCGCTCCAAAATGGGGATGAAGAAGATTTTGATATTGATGTCGAAGATGACGACCGTTTCACACTTGGGGCCTTTTCTGTAAATGATGTGACCGTCAAGGCCGACCAAGCCTCGGGCACGATTGATCATGTCATTTGGGGATCAGATGACCAAACCGATTTAGGCGACGGTAAAGTGGGAGAGGTAAACTTCACTATTACGGGCGATGATGATGTGGTCTCTACGCTTAGCTTTGAAGGCGCCTCTGCGCGCGGTGTGAATTTAGCGCCTTATAAAAATATGACACAGGATTTGAACTCTGTCGGCATGGGCCAGACGATGGGGCTCGGCTCCATGTTGGGGCAAATGAACCTTTATGCCAAACCCTATGACGATATGACCATCGGCAAATTCGATTTCTCAAATGATATGTTGAGTTTGCTTTTTGAGGGTTTTGAAGGTCAGGCGAAAGAGTCGGGCGGCGTTACTAAGATCACTCAGATCGCCAAACCGATGACCTTCTCATTCTTGATCGAACCGGACACGCCGCAAGGTAAGCAAGCTTATACCATGCTCAAAGAATTAGGGTTTGATACGATGAGTTTTACCTCCTCTCAAACGCAGGTGCTTGATAAGAATAAAGATATGATGGCGATTGAGAATGGCCTGCTAGAGATGAAAGATAGTTTCACGCTGAATTATGCTTATGAGGCCGAAGGGTTAAACGCCATGATTGCCGCAGCCGATAAAGCCGAAGCCAATCTATCGGGGGCGGGCTCTCAAGAAGAGCAGAACATGCAGGTGATGATGGAGAGCTTGGAATCTTTAAAGCTCCACTCCATGAAAATCAGCTTGGACGATAATTCCAT
The DNA here is from genome assembly GCA_964511495.1 of uncultured Algimonas sp. Classification (GTDB taxonomy): domain Bacteria; phylum Pseudomonadota; class Alphaproteobacteria; order Caulobacterales; family Maricaulaceae; genus Litorimonas. The sequence goes on from CAZEFT010000007.1 coordinate 54,543, forward strand.
TGTCGAACGGGGTTTGAAACTCGCCAGTCAAATGACCGGGCAATCGCCTGATGTTTTGAAAGTCCTTGTCAAAGGGGCGCCGCTCATGTTGCAAACACAGGGCAAGTCAAAGTTGGAAAAGCAACTCATGTTTGACTTTGGCAATGCCTTTGCCAAATTTGTGGATGAAGGTGGAACGCTGACAATTTCGATGAAGCCCGAGACGCCTGTCTCCTTTGCGGAATTAATGCAATCCAGAGAGAAAGACCTTGATCCGGACGCACTTGGTTTTTCCGCTGGCGTTAAGCCGTAACAGGCATTTGCCGCCATCAGGATTAGGGCTGAGGTAAAAGATGATGAGAGGGACGATCGCAAAAAGTCTGGATCATGATCCGCATTTTCGGTGGCGGGGAGAATCCGTCACCCGCATAGAAAACCTGTCTGATATCGTGTTCGCCCTTGCCATGGGTATGATTATTCTGTCGGCGAATATCCCGCAGACTTTTGAAGATCTGCAAGCCTTTTTGTTTAATATCATTCCCGCCTTTGCTTCCTTTATTTTATTGCTTCAGATTTGGCACGGGCATTTTACCTTTTTTCGACGCTTCGGTGTCGCGGATGGGCGGATTATTCTGTTCAATGTCATCCTGCTCTTTTTCGTTTTATTTGCAGCCTATCCATTACGCTTTGCTTTTGAGAGCTTCTTTGCCTTTATAACCGGGCCATTGGATAATTTTGCACGGGCCAGCTTGATGCGTCTGGATTTTAAACGGTCAGGCCTGATTCTGTCATATTTTGCGATGGGCTATGCCGCGATCAATCTCTGTTTCGTTTTGATGTATCGGCATGCCATTCATAAGGCGGATACCTTAAAACTCACCCCTTCAGAGTTGACCTTGTCGCGCGGTAGTTTGGCGATGTATATTTTCATGACTGTTCTCTGTGTCATTGTCGCGATTATTTGTCGATTAGACCCGATATATGGTTTTGGCGGATGGCTCTTAGTGTTGAATTGGCCTTTCGGCGCATGGGTCGCCAAAAAATACAATCCTGAACAAACAGAGTCGGATACAGAACCCGAAACTCCCTGACAAAGGCGAACGGGACAGTTCCATTCATAAATATTGCCCCAATCTACGATTTTGCGGCGATTCTACGCGGGGGCATTGCTTGAAATTCTGCTTGGCCTAACGCATATGTAGCCCAGAAGAATTGAGAATTAAGGCTAAAGTGCAGCGCGGCTATAACCCATTATCATAAAAGCCGATCTGATCAGCGAAAACCCTAGGAGTTGTTGAATGAAAGTCCTTGTCCCCGTCAAGCGCGTGCTTGACTATAATGTGAAAGCGCGGGTGAAATCCGACCAATCCGGCGTTGATCTCTCCAATGTTAAGATGTCGATGAACCCGTTTGACGAAATCGCCGTCGAAGAAGCGGTGAGCCTGCAAGAAGCCGGTACGGCAACGGAAACAATTGTTGTTTCAATTGGCCCGGCCAAAGCCCAAGAAACGATCCGTACGGCCCTGGCCATGGGTATGGATCGCGGCATTCACGTTCAAACAGACGAAGACCTTGAGCCGCTCGCTGTGGCGAAAATCCTCAAAGCTGTGGCTGACGCTGAAAGCCCTGAGCTGGTTATCTTGGGCAAGCAGGCCATTGATAATGATCACGGTGCTACGGGCGGTATGTTTGCCGCATTAATGGGGTGGCCGATTGGCTCGGCGGCAAATTCCTTGTCCAAAGACGGTGACAAATTAACCGTCGTCAAAGAAGTCGATGGCGGTTTGCAAACTGTGAAATTGGACTTACCCGCAGTCGTGACAACTGATCTGCGCCTGAACGAGCCGCGCTATGCGTCTCTTCCGAATATTATGAAGGCCAAGCGTAAGCCGATTGATGCCAAAACGCCCGAAGATTTCGGTGTGGATACAGCCCCGCGCCTTAAAACCCTTAAAGTGACAGAGCCTGCCGCGCGTGAAGCGGGTATTTTAGTCGAAGATGTTGCGACTTTGGTCGACAAACTTAAAAATGAAGCAGGAGTGATCTAATGGCGATCCTTGTTGTAGCAGAACATGATAATGAGAATTTAAAAGACGCCACGCATAAAACCGTGACGGCCGCATTGGCCATGGGCGGAGACGTTGATGTCCTTGTCGCTGGTAAAGGCGTCAAAGATGTAATGGGCCAAGCGACGAAAATTGACGGTGTTCGCGCCGTTTTGGGCGTTGACCATGAAAGCCTACGTCGCCAATTAGCAGAGAGCATGGAAGTTGTGCTTGTTCCGCTTATGGCTGATTACGACGCCGTCTTGGCACCCGATACAACGACGCATAAAAATTATATGCCGCGTGTCGCCGCCAAATTGGATGTCCAACAAATCTCATCTATTACCGCTGTTGAAAGCGCAGATACATTTGTGCGCCCGATTTATGCCGGTAATGCGATGGCCACTGTGCAATCCACCGATGCCAAAAAATGTATCACGGTTCGCACGACGGCTTTTAATGCAGCCGGAGAAGGGGGGTCTGCCTCTGATAAAGTCTTGGACGACCCTAAGGGGCCGTTCAAATCCGAATATGTCGGAGAGGAATTGTCCAAATCCGATCGTCCAGAATTGACGGCCGCTAAAATTGTGATCTCCGGCGGTCGCGGTATGGGTTCTGGTGAGAATTTCAAACTTCTCGAAGGCATTGCCGATAAATTAGGTGCGGCTATGGGTGCGTCTCGTGCGGCTGTCGATGCGGGTTTTGTTCCGAATGATTGGCAAGTGGGTCAAACAGGTAAAGCCGTAGCCCCTGAGCTTTATATCGCTGTAGGTATTTCCGGTGCCATTCAACATTTGGCGGGTATGAAAGATTCTAAAGTCATCGTCGCGATTAACAAAGACGAAGACGCTCCGATCTTTACCGTATCTGATTATGGTTTGGTTGCTGATTTATTCAAAGCTCTGCCTGAATTAGAAGCGGAATTGGACAAAGTTCTCTAAGCTTTTAACTCCAATAATCTATTAGAGCCTCGATCTCGGTCGGGGCTTTTTGTTTCATATTTTCCTGTTTTGGTTCTGAACAAGAATGTCCTTAAAAAATCATCGAACCTGTGAAACGCTGCAACGGATATAATAATGTCTCTCGCGCAAGGTCATAGTCGAGTGGCATAATGTTTATATATCGGGATAATTTTTATATGTGATGCGACAGGTCTTCTGTCCATTCGCGTGGGGCCACGCCATACCATCGTTTGAAAGCTCGGTAGAAGGCAGCTTGGTCATTATAACAGAGCTTCTGCGCAATATTCGCGAAGTTATCCCCTTTGGATATGAGTGTTTTGAATTTAGCAATCCGGGCTAAATCCATTTCTCTGCGAAAGCTCGTATCCGCGGCCTTCAACTTCGCTCTCAGCTTCCGTTCATCCATATCCATAGCCATGGCAAACTCTACAAAATTAACACGTCCGGCGCTTAGCTGAGACGCCAATACCATTTGCGCAGACTTCAGAAAACTATCTGCTTGATTTTGCGTGTTCAGTACATGGTCCAACTGTGCTTCAAATTTCGCGCGCTTAACCGGGTCACGTGTTGGAAATTCCAAATCAATATGTTCGGGAAAAAATTCTAATCGGTTATAGGGCGCAGAAAAAGTGACGGGGCAGTCAAAGACTTGCTGATAGACCGTACCGTTTTCAGGGGCGTCTTGGGTCAACCACACATGCTTTAACCCCTTGCCAGTACCCCAATTTAGCCAACGGAACGCAGTACCATAGGCGCCGAAGATCAAATTCGTGATATGATGGGCCTTATCAATCGTATCATAAAAAGGGGAGAAATGCAGAAAAGGTCTGGATGGGCTACCATCCTCAACCAAGCTGACATCCCCTGCGTAAATCGCTACTTTTTGATAAAGGCGGTTCATGTCCACGACCTGACGAATATTATCGCAAACCGTATAGATATTTCCTGTTTTCTCGAAAGTCGAAACGCGAAATTTAAACCCTGTTTCGAGGCTGATGGCCGGACGATTTAGGGTTTCCGCAGCAATGTCATAAAGTGGAATCAGGCCTTTGACATCGAAGCGCGCATATTTATCCGCTAATTGGCCGGGCGTGATGTTTAATATTTCCAAACTTTTTTGAGTCGGGAATCCAAAGTCGTCCAATGTCTGAATTTGGGCCTCTAAATAGCGAGATGCCATCGTCATGGTCTTGATGGAGCTCACAAATTTATCGCAAGATTCGCCGTCCGAGAGGTGAGTTTATAAGCTCTCAAATCGGATGTAAAAAATGACAAGGCTTTTTGCATAAAATGACAAGTAGGTGTCAGAAAAAGACAAGTCAATTTGTTATTGAATGACAAGTCAGTGACAGCGCAACTTGGTAGGAAGAACCTCCCTAACTCCCCCATGTTTCGGGGCGCAAATATCGGGTCCACATCATGGTTCAGTACCATGAGCGTTGGACCCGATTTTTTATTGGGGCACGTGTCAGGATGTTTTTTTAGGCAGGTCGGCGAAGTTCCCACTCCGTTTTTGCCCTTTGGCTTGCATGGCTTCCATCATCTCAGATGGAATCAGCATAGACATATTCCATACGGCAATATTATCCAGCGCGTCTTTTGTACTGTGGTCCCGTCCATAGGTAATGGCGCGTTTACAGCCATAAACAGCCAAAGGTGGTTTTTGCGCAATCTCTTTCGCGATATCCATGACGGCACTCATCATGGCCGCCTGATCTTCATAAACCGCATTAAACAAACCTTGTGTTTTGGCTTCGTCCGCATGCATTTTCCGTCCAGTATAAGCCAGTTCACGCACTACGCCTTCGGGCAAGTGATTGAGGATGCGGGGGAATGTGCCGACATCGGCGGTCATACCGACAATGATTTCATAAATCGTGATGAAGCTATCTTGTGTTCCGTAACGCATGTCACACGCCGTGATGAGATCCACACCACCCCCATAACATCCACCTTGAATGGCGGCCAAAACAGGAATACGGCACTCTTCGATTGCATTGAAACTATCCTGTAGTCGTAGAACATTTTGATAAAAACTTGTCCCATATTGCGGATGATTTTTATCCTGTGGGCCCGCAATGTCAGTGGCGAACATAGACAGGTCAATTCCGGCAGAGAAAACAGGGCCTGTTGATGATAGCACAATCACCCGAGCTTTGGATTGGTCATCAATATCGCGAATAATCTGGGGGAGTTCGCGCCAAAATTGTGCGCTCATCGCGTTACGCTTTTCGGGCCGGCTCATCACGATATGGGCGATTTTGTCCTCAATCGTGACGTCAAAACAGCTATAGGTCATATTGCACTCTCACTAGGGTGTATCTGGTCGTAGGCTCTATAATGTAAAGAGGTAGCCCTTATCCGGGGCGGCCTCTCCGTTCAGGACGTCTTTATAGGTTTTCAAAAGGGCCGAGGCTCCCTCGGCTTTTTCGATTTTCAGCCAGTCTTGCGCACCGGAGACAAATGGCATCCAGAGTTCTCCCATATTTTTCGCAAAACCGCCCGGGCCCCATTCCGCAATTCGTTTCTTGGCTTGGTCCGGAGCAAAGAAGAACTTCACGGGCGCATTAGAACGCGGCAGTTCCGTCATTTCAGCATCCCAATGTGACAAGCCCACACGACAGACATAGGTTAGGTTCTCTTCGAAATGATCAATGAGCGTGGCCAGCAGTTTGGTGTTCCCTGACATATCGACAATCACTGTTTTTACATCCGGGTTCATATCCGTCACTGCGTCATAAGTATGGACGCTGTCATAAAACCCTGTCTCTGTCGTAAAGGCTTTATTGCCCTCAGATGTAAGGGCCGCGACTTTCACTGCGCCTCTTTCTTTAGCGCAAAAGGCGGTGCCGAGGGCTGTCTTGGATGAGGCCGATAAGATCAAAACCTGCTCTGCGCCGAAATAATTTTCTTCATGGAGAAAATCATCAATGAGGAAACTCGTTGTGAAGAGTGGACGCAAAACGGGTTGCAGGTCTTTATGTTGGGCGAAGGAGGGATCCACCTCAATTAAAGTATAGCGGTTATAGATTGAGTGAAGCGGCACGCGATGATCATTTCCATCTTCAAAGCCCGACTTCGATATTTTGGATGGCTTGATATCAAAGTTCTGCGTGATGGGCAGGAAACCATAAATCACCTGACCCACAGCAATGTCTGGACAACGGCTCTGGGTGACTTCCGCATAGCCCCATACGGGCATACGACCATGGGTCGGTGTCGGAATGTCATAGGCGTTGGGGTCGAAATAATGCCAATAGCCGATCTGATGGCCCGTCACCATATAGGTGATATTATTGGCCGTCAGTGCCCAAGGCCCGACTTTGCAACGAATAAAGCCTTCTGCCAAATCGGCATCAGATGCCTTGACCAAGGTGACATCTGAAAAATCAGTTTTATTGACTAAAAGTGTTTCATTCATTTTAGAACACGCCTTCTGCGTTACAGCTGATGAGGAGTTGCCCCTCAAGACCGGCTTTGCGGTGGTAATGGATTTTTCTGTAGCGCTCTGAACTGACGGTTTCAAACATGGTTTTCGCATCAGGATAACGAACGATAGCAACGGCGTCCCAATCGGCTTCTCCGATAAGGACGTGACGCATTTTGCCGCCATAGACAGTTTCCGCCCCGTCAAGGCCCAACTCTTTTAAGAGTTTTCCGAAAGCGGTAGCATAACGGCCATAGGCTTCCACTCCTGAAATGTCTTCTCCGTCATTATAAGTAGCGCGCTTTTTGAACTTTAAAAGGTTCAACATAAAGACAGGCTCGCCTTCAGGGCTTTCGCTCAAAAAGGCTTTGATTTGTTCAGGCGTTGGGTCAAGGGCGTTTAAACTGGGCATGATATCGTCCTATTGATAGCCGGGATGTTGCATCACATTGGATTTCGAACGGGCGAGCCAATCATCAGGCACAAAGAAATCAGCGGCGAGGGGGCCATCATATCCGGGTTGATTGTAGACAGAGAAGTCTTCAGTGCCGTTTTCCGCCAATATAAATTCATCAATGATAAATTGACCAGTCAGCTCTTTGGCGGATTGGGTCAAAACGCAATAGGCAGCATCGGCCATAATTTGCGGTGTTCGGCTCATCTTGGCCATAGAGTCTCCGCCGAGAACATTTCTCACCGCAGCTGTATCAATCGACGTCATGGGCCAGAGGGAGTTCACGGCAATACCGTCTTTTTCAAATTCCGCGCTCATACCTAATGTGCAAAGGCTCATGCCATATTTAGCCATTGTATAAGCCACGTGATTTTTGAACCATTTTGCACTCATATCCAGAGGCGGCGCAATATTGAGGATGTGCGGGTTATCTGCTTGTTTCAAATGGGGTAGGCATTTTTGCGAAACTAAAAATGTCCCGCGGGCATTGACTTGGTTCATCAAGTCATAGCGTTTGATGGGGGTGTTGGGCGTCGGAGTCAGAGAAATAGCCGACGCATTATTGATACAGATATCAATGCCGCCAAATTTTTCGACACAGGCATTGACGGCGGCATTCACAGCCTCTTCGTCCCGAATGTCGCAAATAACAGGTAAAGCTTGTCCGCCTGCTTCTTCGATCTCTTTCGCGGCCGTGTAAATCGTCCCTTCCAATTTGGGATGAGGTTCGGCTGTTTTGGCCGCGATGGCGACATTGGCCCCATCTGCGGCACATTTTTTTGCCATGGCCAGGCCGATTCCACGCGAACCACCGGACATAAAAATTGTTTTTCCTTTGAGGGACATAATCTCACCTTTTCTAAACCTTAACAAAACTATCGGCTTGGCGGGCGACGCTCAAGCAAAGAAGCCCCATGTTTTACCGTCACAATTGCATGGTTTTATGGGGAGTCTCTCAATTTGATACGTTTTACCAAGGCTTAGGGTTAAGGCTTCGAACAGGCTCTATTTACTAAAACTTATACTTATCAGCGTGTTAACGCCATTCTCAGGCATTTTTAAACATTTTGGCATAGGACCTGCATATCAAAAATATTAATCTTAGGGAGTTGGGGCTTATGCGTCATTTATTTTTAGCGGTGCCGATTGTGGCATTGTCGGGTTGTTCGTTTTTAACGGGCGGTGAAGGTTACGGACACACATCTCACAATGATTGTTACAATTCATGTGGGTCTTCTTATTCCGTGTCTGACACAAGTTATTCAGAACCAGTTTACACACACTCCGGATCAACATCATATTCCGGTGGACATACAGCGTCCGGTACAGTCGTCACACCGACACCGAGCGTTTCTTATCACACACAAACTAATCACGGCGTCCAAGGCGCGTATCACGGTGGACATCATGGTCTACGCGGTATGCACAAGCCCAAGAAAACCGGTTACACATACGGCAATCTTGGCCTGAACTATTATGACGTTGATGATGGCGGCGTTGGTGTTGTAGGTCGTGTCGGTTATCAGTCAGCGGGAATTCTCGGTGCTGAACTTGAAGGTACTGTTGGTTTGAAAGATCAATCCTTCACACAAGGCGCAAATATCGTTTCAGGCGGTCAAGATTACTCAGCGGCTGCATTTGCTGTTGCTCGCATGCCTGTTGGTGACAAATTCTCCGTCCACGCTCGTGGTGGTTATCACTTAACGAATATTGACTCACAAGCGCGTAATGGTGCTGTTACAACATTGGCTTCCGATACAGTTGACGGCTTTGCCTATGGTGTTGGTGGTGAGTATATGTTGAGCGCTCGTGACTCTGTGCGTTTGGATTATACACGTTATGAGTATGATGAAACGATCAACGCCATTAATTATGACGCGGCTGACTCTATTTCATTGGCTTATAATCGTCGTTTCTAATCCGAGCGATTAAAACAATATAAAAATTAAGCAGCAGGGGATTCCTCCTGCTGTTTCCACAAACGGGCGTAAAGCCCGTTTTTTTGTAACAGCGCGTCATGTGTACCCTGTTCGGCAATCTGGCCGTCTTCCAAAACCATAATCCGATCTGCATTCACAATCGTCGAGAGACGATGCGCAATAACCAATGTGGTACGTCCTTTCGCGGCGCGGTCCAAAGCGGATTGAATCTCGCTTTCTGTCGTACTGTCGAGCGCAGACGTGGCTTCATCCAAGATCAAGATTGACGGATTTTTCAGCAAAGCACGCGCAATCGCGACACGTTGCTTCTCACCACCCGATAATTTGAGCCCTCTTTCCCCGACGACTGTGTCATAGCCTTGCGGCAATGATAAAATAAAATCGTGAATTTGCGCATCCTTGGCCGCCGCCTCGACTTCGGCTTGAGAGGCTCCTGGGTGGGCGTAACGAATATTATAAAGGATGGAGTCGTTAAAGAGGACGGTATCCTGCGGGACGATGCCGATTAAGGCGCGGAGGCTCTCTTGAGTTATATCTCGAATGTCATGGCCATCGATTTCAACGCGCCCTTCACTGATGTCATAAAAGCGGAAGAGGATACGAGACAAAGTCGATTTTCCGGCCCCTGTTGGGCCAACCACGGCCAAGGTCTGTCCCGGCTTCACCTCAAAACTCATATCGTTCAAAATGTTGCGATCAGCATCATATTGGAATCCGACCTTATCAAACTTGATATGGCCTTGAATGGAAGCCATTGTTTTGGCTTGTGGGCTGTCTTGGACTTCGGGCGGAATATCTAAAAGGATAAACATTTTTTCCAAATCCGTCAGCGCCTGCTTAATTTCTCGATAGGCAAAGCCCAGTATATTTAAAGGGCGATAAAGCTGTGTCATAACCATAACGACGGCTGTCAGGTCACCTATGCTCATTCCGCCTTGGATAATATGATAAGCGGCCAGGGCCATAATCGCGACGAGGCCGCCGTTCATAATCACGGATTGCCCGATATTCACCGTCGCCAGAGATGTGCGCGACCGTATGGCGGCTTTCTGATAACCCGCCATGGCGGCGTCATATCGCTCAATCTCAAAGCCTTCTGCTGAGAAATATTTTACGGTTTCATAATTCAGTAAACTATCGACGGCTTTTCCGGCGGCTTCGGTATCGCGCTTGTTCATTTCACGGCGGAATTTCAGTCGCCATTCTGTCGTGGCGACTGTGAAATAAATATAGCCGATGACGACAATGACGGCGATGGCGGCGAACCATCCGTTAAATGCTAACCAAAAGGCAGTCGCCGCAATGAGGAGTTCCAACAAAGTCGGCCCGATATTAAACAAAAGAAACCGGAAGAGAAAATCAATTGATTTGACGCCGCGTTCAATAATGCGCGTCAGCCCGCCAGTCCGTTTATCCAGATGAAACCGCAAAGACAATTTGTGCATATGTTCGAATGTCGCCGTCGCGACGCTGCGTTGAGCAAATTGTGCGACGGGAGCGAATATATATTCCCGACCTTCGGTCAGGATGACGGAGACAATACGCAACAGGCCATAACCGATGATAAAGGCGAAGATGCTAACCATAACCTCTTGCCAGAGATCACCGGATTGACGCGCCTCATTCACGGCATCCACGGCCCAACCAAAAATAAAGGGCGCGCCGACCAACACAAATTTCCCGGCAATCGTCAGCAGAATGGCAAAAACGGAACGAAGTTTGAATTCCAAATTCCCATCCGGCCATAGATAGGGCTTAAGGCGCCCCAATCCTCTTAATTGTTCACCGACCGTTTGCTCCTTCATCGCTTCGATGCGTTGGTCATAACTTTTTGAACCGGAGCGTGATTCAGAAGTGGTGGATGCGGGGTCGGACATTATCGGGATGTGGGTGTTGTATTGCGACTTGTAAACCCAATGCTAACGCTCTTTGTGTAAAACTGGCGTTAGGGAAGGGTTTGTCGCATGGGGGCGGCAGCACAATTGAATGCAGGTGAAACAATGAGTGGGTTAAAACAAATCATTCCGCCTTTAGGGCGGGGCGAAGATCGTCGTGAGTCAGCGCGTGAAAACGAAGCGGATTGGCGCATTAACCAACGCTCTTATGAATTTATCGGGGCGACATTCGACCCGCTCACGCCGATGCAAACTTTGGCACGTGCCAAATGGGTGACTCCAGAACACAGCTTTCGTTTTATCGTAACACCAAATGTGGATCACCTCGTCAGACTGTCAAAAGAGCCGGAGGTTTTCAAACCTCTCTACGAAGCATCATGGTTGTCTGTGTGCGATTCCAGAATTTTAGAATTGATGGCGGCTTTCTCCGGTATTCCTCTAAAGGCCGTTCCGGGTTCGGATTTAACACAGCAATTATTTGATAATGTCATCACCGAAGAGGATGTCATAAATGTGATTGGCGCCGATGAAGAGATTGTTGAAAAAGTCAAATCCATATACGGCTTGAGCAAAGTGAATTTGCATCAACCCCCCATGGGCATGAGACGCAAACCCGAAGCCATAGCGGCGGCTGCTAAATTTATTGCCGATCACCCTGCGCGTTATACCTTTATCTGTGTCGGGTCTCCGCAACAAGAAATGGTCGCGAAAGCGTGTCTGGAGCGCGGAGATTGTGTCGGTTTAGGACTATGCGTGGGGGCGTCTTTGGACTTTCTCGGCGGACGAACAAAACGGGCTCCGAAATGGGTGCAATCCATCCGAATGGAATGGTTGTTCAGATTATTGAGTGAACCGAAACGTCTTTGGAAACGCTATCTGGTCGAAGGTCCTAAAATATTCGGACTTTGGATGAAATGGATGGTGAGCGCCAAAAACCGTTCGAAACCCGTTTAAGCTTTACCTCAGATCAAACTTATCTTCGCGTTTGACGCCCATCAACATGCGGGCTTCCAGACGTTCACGTAGGGCGCGGTAATACGCGTTAAGAAATGCGAGATCCGTTTCCCCTGCTGAAGCCGACCAATTAATTTTATTGCGAATACGATTGGCCACTTCGGTTAGGGTCTCTGACTTTCGTGCCCTTAAAACCGTTTCCAAAACTTGAAGCTCATGTACGCCATAGGCATCCACTTGTTCGGGCGTGAAAGTAAAGGCATCAATATTGCCTTTGGATTGTTCTGCCATATCGCGGTCAAGTATGGGTTTGGGGGCGCGTACCACCCACGTTCCCGCAATCAGGTCGCCCGCCCTTAAACGGTCTTTATTAAACAGAGGGAATAAGAGAAACACCCCACTCCAAATCAGACCCAATAAAGCTATCAATCCATCAACGCCATTTTGTTGCGCGAAGAAAAGGCTCATGGGCAGAAATAATTCGATTTCCCGCAAAGCATTCCGCGCAAAAACGGCATTGGCGGAAAGGCGCGCCTGTCCCATCGCCGTATTGCGCGCAGCAACTCGAATTTTCATCAAACGCTTTCCGGGGGTCGCCGCCTTCGGGCCCATCTCAAAAAAGAGAAAGTAGAAATTTCTCATGAAAAAAGCGAGCAAAATGTAAAGGCTAATCGTCACTTCGGCGTTGAGGCTGAGGCCGCCAAAAGCGAAAATGAAAAGGCTGATAAAAAGCGTCATGAAGATGATGAAGAGGTCAATCGCGACGGCACCGATTCTGGCCCCTACATCAGCCAATTGAATTTGTAGATCAACGCCTTCCGGCGTGACCAGCGTGCGTCTATCTGTATTGCGCATTGTGCGAATGGGTTGGGTAGGCGCACTCATAAGCGAATGCCCCCTTCATCCGAATGCGGAATGTAAAGGTAAAGCATCCAGAAAGATAATAAGCCTAGACCGATAAGATAGCGCAGGCCGTCACTCGTAATTAATTGACGGGCATAGCCTTCGAGCAAGCCTGCGAAGAACAGCATAATCACGACGCCGACCATTAGCAGTCCTGATGTCCGCCCAGCCAAGGCTGCCGATTGAACACGGGACAATGTACCAGGAAAGGCGATAGCACGTCCGATATGCAGTCCCGCGCCGCCCGCCAGAATAATCGCAAGTATTTCCGTGGAACCATGAATGATAAGCCATCCGCCCATTTCAAAACCAAGATCTCGTGTCGCAAAAAGACCTAGAAAACCACCCACCATAAAGCCCGTACTGAGCATGAAAATAATGGTCGGGATGCCAAAGGCGAAGCCCAAGGCGAAAGCAAAAATGGCCACACGGGAATTATGGGAAAACAGAAAGCTAGAGAAAACGCCCAGACCGGAGGCATCCTCCGGTTTGTCATAAATTGTCGCCCGCAGAGCTTCGGTTGAGGCCGCAGGCGTTCGATCGCCGGCTAAGTCAGCATTGACGAATGAGTAAAACCAATCCGGATTGGTCTGCACCATAAAATAGGCTGCCAAGGTGGAGACAAGAATGAGCATGGCAGATACAAACGTATCTTTCCAAAGTCTTTGCGCGGCCAAAGGCCAGTCTTTGGATAAAAATGCGATGATCCGTTTGCCTAAACCTACCTGTGTTCCGTAAAGGCGGAAATAAGCGCGGGTAGAGAGGTTCTCCAGATAGTCCGTTAAGTTCTTATCCAGAGATGTCGCCCGCGCAACGGAGAGTGCCGATAGAGCATTGCGATAGAGACGGGGCAGTTCGATAATCTCTTCTTTGCTCAGACGCCTTGCGCCGCCGCGCTCCATTTTGTTGAGTAAGTTTTCGAGCCTGTTCCACTCGTCTTTTCGTGCGTCTCGAAAGCGTTGGGATTTTAGCGCATGGCTTTCTGCGCCGACGGAATTGTGTAACTCATATGTCTTTGCGCCGTCCATCAGATGACACCTTTGCCTTTAAGGTCGAGATAACGATTGACGATATCAATATTCAACGTGTTAGGGTCGGCATCAATCACATCAACACCCATACGCTCTAATTTTGCCAAAACAATTTCCCGCTCGGATAAGAGGGATTGCGCAATAACGGCCTGGCTGATGTCATCGGATGTGTCAGGATTTTGTTGGGCCAGTTTTTCTAAGGGTTGATTACGAAAGGCGACAAAAATAACCACATGACGTTTGATAAGCCGCGTCATGCTTTCCAGCATTAATTCACTTTGTGTTGTGTCGATGAAATCGGTGAAAACAACGATAAGGCTGCGACGCCTGAGCTTCTGCGCCAAATAGGACAGACCGAATGTATAATTCGTTTCTTCGTTTGAATAATCAATCGCTGACGATTGGTTTTGTAATCCCGCAAACATGGATGTACCGGAAACGGGCGCATTATATATGCGAGGTGCCTTGTCAAAACTATAGAGTCCCACACGATCGCCCATTTTTAAACTGACATAACTCATGACTAGGGCCGCGGAAATCGCACGATCCAATTTGGTCAATTTAATCGCATCATCATCCAGCATCTCTTCACACATGAGGTAGCCGCTATCGAGAGCGAAGATAATATTATGATTACGCTCCGTTCTATATTCACGCGCAAGAAGCATATTGTGGCGTGCCGAATGTTTCCAATCAATGGCACGTTTATCCATACCCGGCAAAAATTCGGACAAAGCATCAAACTCCGTTCCTTCACCGCGTAATTGTTGGATCTTCTGCCCGAAGGCCGCATCGCGTGAGAAAAATTGTAGCGCTGTATCTCTGACAATTTGCGTATTGGGAACGATAGCAATTTTTTCATCAAGCGGATCTCGGCGTTGCATCCATATAAGCCCTAACGGGCCTTTCCAACGCGACCAAAGGCGAATGAGTTGACCTTCTCCTCGACGCTGTGTGGTTAGGTCAAAACGGACGATGGGGCGCTGATTATCATCCGGACTGAATCCTGCAATTTCTGGAAAGACCGTAACGCGATCATTATGGGTCAGACGGAATTCTGCCTCTTTGGGCGGTTGATCTGGTAAGTGAGGAAAATCAAAATATAGCCTGTCTTTCGTCCCGATATAGAGTCGTTTGGGGGCCACCAAGCTCGGTTGCATGAGAGCGGATTTGGTCGCCATAACGCCGTCCAGTATGACGAAGCCAATAAGGGCTGCGGCCCAAGCGGCCCCAATCGTCCAAAGAGGCGGAATGATCACGGCAATTAATAAAGCGACGGGAATACCCAAAGCCAAAACTGTGATGGCCCGTTGTGTTGGGTAAAGTGAAAAACGCGGACGGTTGATCGCCCCCCCTTTTTTCGGCGGTGCTTTGCGGGAGTTTATGTCAGGCTGTTTGGCCAAGTTTAACGCGGGGCTTCAGTCTGTTCGATAACGGCGTTAATGACGGCATCTGCGCTCCGGCCTTCGATTTCTGCCGTGGGTGACAAGATTGCCCTGTGACGTAAGGCAGGCAAGGCAATGGCTTTAACATCATCCGGAATAACATAAGCGCGTCCGTTGAGGGCTGCCTTCGCGCGGGAGGCAATCGCAATCATGGCGGCGGCGCGCGGGGACGCTCCCGTTTCGAATAAAGGATTATTTCGCGTTCCCCGAACAAGGTCGACGATATAGTGCGAGACATCTTCGCCAAGACGAATTTGCGGCACGACTTTAAGGGCCGCGTTAATCTTGGCGGCAGTCGCAACGGGCTTTAGATCCAAGGCCTTTAAGTCAGGTGAGCCTGAACGTGCTCCATGTTGGGCGATGATGCTGATTTCTTCATCACGGCTGGGATAATCCAAAACATGTTTGAAAAGAAAGCGGTCAAGTTGGGCTTCTGGCAGGGGATAGGTGCCTTGTTGCTCAATCGGGTTTTGCGTGGCGATGACCATAAAGCTGTCCCCGAGCGCATGGGGCTTGCCGTCAATTGTGACTTGGCGTTCCTGCATAGCTTCAAGCAAGGCCGCTTGTGTTTTTGGCGGTGTGCGGTTGATCTCATCCGCCAAAAGAAGATCGCAAAAAATGGGTCCCTTATTGAGAGAGAATTTCGACGTTTGAAAATTAAATAAATTCGTCCCGATAAGATCACCGGGCAAAAGATCCGGTGTGAACTGAATGCGACCAAACTCTAATTTCATGGCGTAGGAAAAGGCCTGAGCCAGAAATGTTTTAGCGGTTCCCGGTACTCCTTCCAAAAGGATGTGACCGCGAGATAAAAGCGCCACGAGCATAAGCTCAATCGTATCTTTCTGGCCGATAATGGCTTTGCCGATCTCATGGCGCAAATTCTCCGCCAAGCTTTCAACGGGGCTCAGATCTATTTCGCTCATTCCGTTATATCCTTTTTCCAAGTCTGTAAGGCTTTGGCCATATCGGCCATTTCGTCTCTTTTTGTGATTTTTCGCGCTCTTTTGTCTAAAGTGCGGAACGGTGGGTCTAGCTTCTTCAGGGCTTCACGCTTATCCAAAATGGCGTCCGGCACCGTACCGGCGCGACCCTTTGCGCGGAGCTCTGATAGCGCTTGTTTGCGGATAAGGGTGGAATAATCTGCCATAACTCCGGGCTCCCGCCTTGCAATGGACAGAAACTCTGCTGTTGTCTTGGCCAGCGATTGCGGACCCATGGCAAAGTCTTCGCCAAAATCCTCTGAGGCGCCTTTTTGCGGATCACCAAAGCGCAGGAAAGCTTGCCAAGCTAATAATCCGATCAAGGCGAAAATCAGTATAGTTACGGATAGAAAAGGCGGCTGGGTGAAGAGCTTCACCATATTCTGACCGCCGCCAATACCGTGAATGGACAAATCTATCACCAATCGGTTTGCGCCAGAATCCAACATCAAATGGTTGAGAATATCCATGGAGAATTCTGCGCGCATTTTCGAACTTAATCCATGCGTGTTCATGAAATCAGGATCCGAGAGAATATAGCTATTCGTGTCTTTTATTTGCGCGAGCACGATTGTGTCTGATTGTGTTTTCACAACAGGCAAGAGATTATCCCCGCTAATGGTTTGAAGGCGCGGAAAATAATCTGCGTAAGTCGCGCTTGTACCATTCAGTGTAAATGTGAACTCTTTGGCCAAATCGCCTCCGGTCTTACCGATACGATCAAATTTTATGTCTCCCGCCAGCGCCTCAAGATTGGAGGCGAGGGGCTCTGCACGTTGTAGGTCTCTATCCTGAATTTTCCTCACCCACCCGGCTGTCTTGGGGGCGGGTACAACATTCCATTTTGGTAAGATAATTAGCTTAGGAACACCCGCCTCGATTTCATCAAGGCCGTCCGTTTGATAAGCGGAACCTAGGGTATAAATTCGAAGGGCAGTAAACTTGCCATAGCTGGGTTTATTTGAATCCAATTCCAAATCTGCGTCTAAATTTTCGAGCAAGAGCTTAAGCCCTGAAAACCCGACGGCAGATGTAGAATAAGCATGAGCCCCACCATTATTGCGGCCACGCAAATCATCGGCATAACCTAACAGCCCCATAAGGGCTGTAAAAGAGAAGAGGCCAATCAGCACAAGACCGATGATAAAGCCTGTCCCCATGATTCTCTGAGAGGTTTTGGAATGCCCGATTTCGGACGGTGAAGTTTGTGGAACAGTGGCGCTCATGCCGTGGCGGCCTCTGATAATGTCAGCACATCCTCATCGGGCTCTGGTACAGCGAATTGGGCATAAGCCTTTCGGCAGCGAGAAAAAACCGCCTTATCCAAGCCGCGCCCTCCAAAATGTGAATGCTCGACCTCTGTTGCAATCAAGGTAAAAGCTTGTCGTGTTTCAGGGCTGAGCGAAGCCAAGGTCGAGATTTCTCGTGACGTCAAAGACCGTTTAATCATGTTCGGTTTCGTTAGACCTATGTCCTGAATGGAACGGTAAAGCAGTAAATGCACGGCCTCGGCATATTGACCCTTAGCGGCCAAAGCATCGACTGCGTTGAGCAGAATACGCGCTTTTTGCTGTGAGGGGCGATAAAGCGGTGTTTCGGAGTTTGCTCCGTCTTGTCGTTGACGATGGGCGAGCCGGATGCCCAGAATCGCTTGGACGACAATATAAAGCAAGATGCCCACACAGCCTGCGACAAATATCCAAAACATGACGACTAAAAGCGGTGAAATGGCCGAAAAGAATGAAGCGATTTGCTTCATAAGTCTCTCTAGCCAATCAATTTTGGGCGGGGGTGGTGCTTCGGTCAATTCAAATTGTAAATGATCTTGGGACTTCATTTTGCGAAAGGCTTGGTCGAAACCTTCCGTTGAAAGGACACTCTGATCTTCCGCTTCTGAAATTTCTGTAGGCGTGTTGCCCTCTTGTTTTGACGTCCCCTCAACGGTTTGCGCTGCCGTGTACGAACCCGCCAAAAGCGTGAAGGCGATGAAAACCAAGCTTATCAAAAATCGGCTCAGCAAGGTCAGTTATAACCACTTCACCAAACGAAAGATCAGGAGTTGCAAAACCCCGATTAAAACAACCAAACCCGTGATATACCAAAAACCCATTGCATTATCGACCCAAGGCATCCCGCCAACATTAATCCCCATCATCCCTGAAATCAGACCGAGAGGGAGGAAAATGGCGGCGACCACAGACAGAACCATCATATTCCGGTTCATCTCTTCGGCGCGAATATCGGTCAACTGATCTTTTACAATCGCGCAACGTTCCCGCACGGCATCCAGTTCTTCGGAAATACGGGCGGCTTGGTCTCCCGCATCCCGCAGCCGTAATTTGTCATCATTGGAGACCCAGTTGAGTGATTGAGAGGCGAGAACGTTTAACGCGTCTCTTTGCGGGGCGATATAACGTCGTAAAAGAATGGCTTTGCGGCGAAGCTCAGAGACTTGCGACCGAGCCTCATCATCACGTTTTGTCTCTATCATTTCTTCCAGCATATCTATTTTTTCGTTTAAGCTGGTGATGGTCGGCGCCATGTTTTCTGCCAAGGCCAAAGCATAGCCGGCAATAAACCCTCCGGGTGTGGGTGAGACGCGTTGCGTTCTAAGCCGTTCAAGCCTTTCTTGCGTCGCCCGTAGGGGACGGCCGCAAACAGAAATGACACGATTATACTGAACGAAAAACCGAATGGGTATCATGTCCTCGGGCTCGGCTTCTTCGTTCAAATTTATACCGCGCAGATTAATGAGAACATCTTCGTCTCTGACGATGGTACGCGGCCGACTATCCTCGGCCAATAACGTGTCCGTGGCGATATTGTCGATCAACTCATCGTCTAAAAGAATTTGCCGTGTGTGGGGGTTGCGGCGGTCAAAATGAAGCCACAAAAACCCTTGGCCTTTTTTGGGTGATGCGGGAATTGTTTCGGTCGAAAGCTTTTGCGCTTTGCCGTTTTTATCAATCAGAAATGCGTGTTCGAGACAATTCATTGCGTAACTCTTATTTTGCACTTTAAGCGCGAGGTGTCGCCCGTCAAGCAGGCTGTGGGAATTACTCTTAACGAACGGATTATGACGCTATACCTTATCGACGTGAATAAGGGTTGCGGGTAGAAGTCCGCGTAGGGAATTACCGATGAAAATAGCCTCAGCTTTTTTCAACTGAGCAATTGATATCGTCGTCTCTTTCGCGCGGCCACTCTCGATCAGGGATTGTCGAAATATACCCGGTAGAATATTATTTAGTGGCGGCGTATAGAGCGTACCCTTTTCTTCGATAAACAGACTCGTAAAACTCCCTTCAGCCAAGGACCCATCTGCATGGGTAAACAACACTTCATCAATGTTGTGCAAGGCCTGCAAACGGCGTCTTTCTCCATCATAGAAATCACGACTTTCCGATTTATGGGCGGTGATTTGTCGAACCGGACGCAAGAGATAGGGCGAGAGGCATAGGCGAGCGGGGGTATGAGCCAATGGAGATAGGTCGTAAGACTGACATCGTAAGTCGCCTTTTCGGTCGAGCGATAGGCGTATTCTTTGTGGTGAAGTTTTGCCGTGAACAGCGCCCGATAAAAGATGGTGGACATGTGCGGCGTCAAGCGTGATGCGATGGGCGGAAGCGGCTTTGATAAGCCGTGCCATATGTTGTTCCAAACGTATAAAACCTGCTTGAGTGTCCCACCGCAGAGTTTCAAAAAAGCCTTGCGGTTTTGGTTTGAAAATATCGGATTTTAAACGACATTCTTCATATTCATCTTCGCCGTCACTGTCCAAAACAATACCGCTACCGACATCGTACCGGAGCGTTCCATCTTGAATTTGTAAACTGCGTATGGCGACATTAAAACAAGCATCGCCGTCAGGCGCGATATAGCCCATCGCCCCGCAATAGGCCCCTCGTGGCCCACTTTCCAATGTGTCAATAATCTCCATAGCACGGATTTTCGGGGCCCCCGTCACCGAGCCGCAAGGAAAGAGCCCTTTAAAAATATCCGCCCAGTTCACATCATCACGCAAAGTGCCTGTGACCTCTGAAATCATTTGATGAACGGTCGGGTAAGTTTCTACATGAAAGAGGTCAGGGACTTTGACGCTTCCTGCTTCGCAAAGACGAGAGAGGTCATTGCGTAGTAAATCCACAATCATCAAATTTTCCGCTTTGGATTTAGGCTCATTTAAAAGTTCCGTGCGTAAGGCTTCGTCATCATCGGGATTAACACGACGGGGCCTCGTTCCTTTCATTGGACGCATGCGCATCTCCCGACCCTTTTTTTCAAAGAAAAGCTCGGGCGAGAAGCTAATAATATCAGTGCCGCCCAAATGAATGATGCCACCATAGCGGCCGGGTTGGCTCTGACGAAAAGAAGCGTAGAGCTTTGCGAGTGAGTGAGAGGTTTGTCCGACCATCGGAAAGGTCAGATTGATCTGATAAACATCTCCGGCTTCAATGTAATCTTTGATGGCTTCATATCGGTTTAGATAGTCTTCCGGACGCCATTCTGGTTTCAAGGATAGTGATACAGGCCGCGCAGTATAAAGCATATGAGCGGGAGCCGGTTTGGGCGGTGTTTTAAAAACACCCAACTGCAAAAGAGGTTGTCCCGTTTCAGGCAAACGGTGATTTAAAACTGACTCTAAAGCATAACCTAATTCATAAGCGAAATAACCAGCCAGATAATAACCGCTTTTTTGCGCGGCTTCTATGTCCGCAAAAGCTTGTGTGAGATCCTCAATTTTAAAGGCTGTGATAATTTTTTCTGGACGTGTAAAACATCGGGTCACCCCCGTTTTTTGATCATCCAGTAATACAAAAGCCGTCATGAGGGATGATGCTAAAAGTGAAAACCAGGTATCAGGCCCGCATAAAAAGCATTGCGACCTTGCAAAATATCTGTTGCTTCTTCGACAAAACAGCGTCTGAAACTAATCGGGGATCCGGGAGCGATTTGTCCCAAAAGCCAAATGTCAGCGGAGATAACTTGTAAAGCTCTGGCATAACCGCCGGTGCAATGCCCGTCGATCATGGCCAATATAGGCTTGCCATCTGGTGGGATTTGTAAAGTCCCCGGCAGGATTGGCCCGCTGACGAGAGGGGAGGCATCCAGCAAGTCAATTTGATCTCCAATCAGGCGCGCGCCCATACGGTCTGTGTCTTGAGTGGTGATAAAAGGGGACGTAAACATATATCGCTGCGCATTCGGGCTCAGCCTCTCCCATTCCGAAACAGAGCGGGCGCGCAAGACAATATGGCGGGACAGAATAGGTGTGTAACCTGTCGGTAAAGATTGTGGGCCGGTATTGTCTAAGTCTGCGGAGCGGATTTCATCGCCGGCTTTATATCGCCGCCCTTCTAATCCGCCTAATTTGGCGGGTGTATAGGTGGAGACTGATTGCAGAAAACTCTCGCCTTCTAAGCCGCCTTCTACCGCGATATAGGCTCGGCAACCGATACGGGCGAAGCTGAATGTCAGAATATCCCCTTTCTTGACCGGTAAAGATCGGTTCATTTCGATATTAAGGCCATTGATTTGCGCCCACATTTCCGCACCGGAAATGGCAATGCGGGTGTCTTTTTCAAACCGTAAATGCAAACCGCCCAGAGTACATTCCAATGCTGGCGCATCCCATGAATTGCCGACAAGGAAATTGGCAATTCCGAAAGAGAGCCTGTCGGCGGCCCCGCTGCGCGGGATGCCTAAATGACGAAAACCGGGTCGACCGGCATCCTGCAATGTGGTGTGCGCACCACCATTTAAAATCGTCAAAATGACCGAGCTCATCAAACGTCTCCTGTTGGGACGAAGCGCACGACGTCACCGGCTTTCAACGCAAAGGGGTCATCCCTTTGGGCATTGAAAATCGTCAGGGGTGTACGTCCGATAATCTGCCAGCCTCCGGGGCTTTCCAAGCCGTAAATACCCGTTTGCCAATTGGCAATACCGACTGAGCCTGCCGCGACTTGGGCACGGGGTGTGGCATGGCGTGGATGGTGAAGTTTTTTGTCGGTCGCCGATAAAAAGGTGAAGCCCGGAATAAACCCCATCATGCAAACACGGTAGAGTTTGCTGCTATGACGTTTAATCACCTGATCTTCTGAAAGTTTCGCTTTTTTGCAAAGTTGTTCCATATCGGACCCATTCTTTCCGCCATAATATACAGGAACATCAATCGGCTTGGGCTTTCTTTCACGTTTGGCCTTTTCAATATGAGCTAAAGCACGTTTCACGGTTTGAACGGCTGTGGCAGAGCTAAGCATGACGGGATTAAAGGTCAGCATTAAACTGTCATAAGCGGGGATGACATTTGTCCAGTGTTCACTGCCGCGTAACACATCCGCCAGTCTATGAACCGACAGGCAGGCATTTTCTGAATAGCCTTTTACATCATAGGACATCAAAACCGCATTATCCCCATAAGGTTCAATCCGTGGGGTCAGTTTTGAGGATTTCGGTCTGAGCGACATAAATGAAGGCCCTTCCTAACGACTCACTTCGAGATTATAATTGGACTTTGTCACGAAAGAGCGGATGATAAAACCTTTAGCTTCCAAGGCCTCTCGGGTTTTCTTTGCTGTCTGGACGGCTCCGGGACTGTCCCCATGGACACAAAGAGATTGCGTTCTAACATCTAAGACACTGCCGCTATGCGTGGTTACGCATTGGCTTGTTGCTAAGTCCAAAGCCTGCGCAATGCGTGTCTCATCGTCGCCGAGCACTGCGCCCTGTATGGAGCGGCTTAAAAGATGGCCGTCATCTGTGTAGCGACGGTCAATGAAACCTTCAGCGATAAAGTCTAACCCGGTGTTTTTGGCTGCGTTTTGCATTTCTGATTTCGGCCCACCCAAAAGAGGCAGTTTCGGATCAATCGATTTGATAATTTCGGCAATCAGCTCGGCTTTGGCCCTGTCATGGACCGCATCATTATAGAGCGCCCCATGCGGTTTCACATAAGCGATTTCCGCGTCTTGTTCGGCAGCAATTTCTGCCAGTGATATAATTTGCTCCATAAGCGAGTGCTTGAGAGCCTGAACGGATATATCTTCACCCAGTATAAGTGACTGGCGACCAAAATTTGGTTTGTCAGGATACGCTGGATGAGCCCCGATGCTTACACCTTCACGCAAAGCATTTTTGATTGTTTGCTGCATCGTATTGCGGTCGCCAGCATGACCGCCACAGGCGATATTGGCCGAGCTGATAGAGGCCAGAATGTCGCTTTCCGCTTGGATCCATTCAGGCGTATCAGCCTCACCAATATCTGCATTAAGATCAATAAATTTCATCTTTGCGGGTTTAACGCGCAAATTTACATTAGACTATCCCCAAATGACGCGTCATGAGCAGATATGATTCAGGATCCAATATTCTGGCTTTGCGCCATAATCGCCGTGATTGTCACAGGAATTTCCAAAGGTGGGTTTGGGGGATTGGCCGTGTTTGCCGTGCCGCTTATGGCGTTGACCGTTTCGCCTATTCAAGCCGCTGGAATTATGTTGCCAATCTTAATTGTCATGGATTGGGTCAGTCTGTGGGCTTATCGCAAATCATGGAGTAAAAAGCTCTTATGGATTATGCTGCCGGGTGCTGTTCTCGGTATTGCAGTGGGCGGATTACTCGCTGGCTATGTCGATGAAAAGGCCACGCGAATTGTTGTGGGGGTTATTGCGATTGCCTTTCCAGTTCATGCCGTGAGCGGCGCCATATTGGGTCGTAATGCTAATCATAAGCCTCGCAGGACTTTTCTTTGGAATAAACCCTTAGGTGCGGCGGCTGGATTTGTAGCAGGCTTTACGAGTTTCATTGCCCATGCCGGAGGGCCGCCGTTTCAGGCTTATGCCATTCCACATAAATTGGATAAACGTGTCTATGCCGGTACGGCTGTTGTGTTCTTTACAATCGTGAATGCTGTGAAAGTTATTCCCTATGCGGCGTTGGGGCAGTTTGATGCCACAAACCTCACAACGTCCGCTTTGCTTATCCCTTTGGCCCCAATCGGCGTTTTTATCGGCGTTTGGCTTTTAAAGCGGATTAATCAGGACTTGTTCTACCGCATCATATATACCCTAATTTTTATAACGGGCTGCAAATTGCTTTATGATGGATTAGTGTAAAGCTTCTGCACAGGCCTCTGCGCAGGCAACGCCGCTGGCCCAAGCCCATTGGAAATTATGTCCTCCCAAATGGCCGGTCACATCCACGACTTCCCCGATGAAATAGAGGCCCTTTACGGACTTCACTTCCATGGTTTTGGAAGACAGTGATTGTGTGTCTACCCCGCCTTTGGTGACTTCGGCTTTGCGGTAGCCTTCACTCCCTGCTGGGGTAACGTGCCAGTGATTAATCATCAGCGCCAAATTATTGAGTGCGGCATCGCTCATATCGGCCAAACGGTGTTGTTTTATGTAACTTGCAAAATAAGCTGCTAAGCGTTTTGGCAAATATTGGCTCAGCCAGTTTTCGGGGCTTTGTCTCGGGCTTTGTGTGCGGGCCTCTTTGAGGGCCGATAAAATATCTGTCTCCGGTGCCAAATTGATTGTGATAGAGTCTCCAGGAGACCAATAAGAAGAAATTTGTAAAATGGCAGGGCCGGATAATCCGCGATGAGTAAAGAGTAAGGCTTCGTCAAAACTTTGTTCAGGATGACTGACAAGGCTGTTTGTACTGACCCCTGACAGAGCTGCAATCGGCTCTTTCAACTCTCCGGTAAAGGTCAACGGGACCAAGGCCGGAACGGGTTCGACTAAAGGCAAATCAAAACGCCGTGCCAATTCATAGCCAAAGCGGCTCGCCCCCATTTTCGGAATACTGGGCCCTCCACAGGCGACGACCACAGACCGGCATTCTAATGTTTCCTGTGATGTTGTGACAATGAAACCGGAATCATATTTATCCACTCCGAGCACTTGGGCTTCTAAGCGTAAGCTCATGCCTTTGGCTTCGCTTAGTAACATGTCGATTATTTGTTGGGAGCTTTCATCGCAAAAGAGCTGACCCTTTGTCTTTTCATGCCAAGCAATCCCGTAGCGTTCGACCAGATCAATGAAGTCCTGGGGTGTGTAACGCGCAAGAGCAGAGCGCGCAAAATGCGGGTTTTGCGAAATAAAATTATCAGGCCCACAATGAACATTGGTGAAGTTACATCGTCCACCGCCGCTGATACGGATTTTCTCTCCGGGGCGTTTCGCGTGATCGAGAACCAAGACAGAGAGGCCTCTTTGCACGGCGCGACCAGCACACATTAACCCGGCTGCGCCCGCTCCTATAATGATCACATCAAATGACATAGCGGGGCTTTAATCCGCTGACCCTATAAGGGAAAGACAAATTCTCAACGCGAGACTGCGGCAGTTTTTTCTAAATAGGCCAGGCAGCGGGCTTCGGCTTTGCGTAGCCCTCTGATTTGTGCATCGGAGACAGCTTCCATTTTGAGCGCTTTCTCTTCGGGGTTCATTCGCGCAAGCTCAATGACTTGTGGGTGTATATAGCTGTTCCGGCAGATTGTCGGTGTGTTGTGAAGGGCAGAGGCTGCAGCTTCAGACAGTGTTTTAATTGTGGGCTTATCCGCTTTGGCGGCCGTCTTGAAGGCCGTGACGGTTCCGCGCCAGGTTCGGAATGTTTTAGCTGAAAAACCATCGCGCAAGTAATCATTCACATCCGAACTGTCGAGGGAGCAGAGATCATCTGTTTCGGATAGATATTGAAATAGTCTTTGTCCCGGCAATTCATCAATGCGGTGCAGAATATGGTTCAGCGTTTTATCAGATGTCGTGCAGCGCACACGCTTTCCGCCTTTAGCGGTAAAATCCAATGACAGCCTGTCATCCGAGAGCTTCACGTGTTTGCGTCGTAACGTCGTGGCACCGTAGCTTCCATTTTCTTTGGCATAATATTGATTACCGACACGAATGGATGTGCGGTCAATAAGGCGGATTAAAGCGGCCGAGACAAATGTTTTATCGGGTGTTTCCCGCTTTAAATCCTGGCGTACGCGACGGCGCAGGGCGGGGAGGGCTTTGGCAAAATCAACCAAGTGATCAAACTTCTTTTGGGCTCGAAATGCTGACCAAGCTTCGTGATAGCGATATTGTTTGCGACCGCGTTCATCAATGCCTGTGGCTTGGAGGTGACCATGTTCATCCGCGCATATCCACACATCCCGATAAGCAGGGGGCAGACCGAGTAAGTTTATACGCTCCAATGTCTTGGGATGTTTGACGACCTTCCCATTGGCGTGACGGTAGGTGTAAGACGACCCATTCTGCCCTTTTTTCTCACGGGAAATTCCCGGCTCGCGATCCGAGCTGTGCCGTAAGAGGGTGGGCATGTGAGACATGTCCTAAATACGGCTCATAAGCCCGCATCGTTCCCTTAAACTTATCGTGCACTCATTGGCGGCTCTTAAGGCGCTGTATTTAAAGCCTTCTCCAAATGTATTTCCGCCATGCGACGGTTTGACCGTGCATCGGACCAGACGGTTGCTCTTTGAAAGACGGGAAGGGCGTCTTCATACTCTCCCGCTTCCAGTAATAATTGGGCGATAGGTAGGTTATGGTCGATAAAACTTCGCCCGCGATAATAATAGAGAACCTCTGTCGCTGAGGCTTTGGCCTGTGCGTTGAGTTTCTGCCCGGAATAGAAAAAGCTCATCACATAATCATAATGGGCTTGAACATTTTGCGGATTGGCTTTCATTGCATTAATGAGATCTTTTCGCGCTTTTTTCAACTGAGCTTCACTGCTGTTCAAACCGGTGTCTTTAAAGGTGTGAACCCCGATATGTCCGGCAATATGCAAAACGCGGGGATCATCCGGGGCGGCCGCCAAAGCTGTTTTCGCATAGGTTTTAGCGGAGTCTTCTTTTTCCAAACCAAGAGCGACAAGAGCTTGCGACGCCGCTATTTGCGCCTTTGGGCCGTCTTCTGCGAGAGATTTTTGGTAATATGTTTCAGCGCGTTCATAGGCTTGCTTATTGCGTCCATAACGGCGAATGGCTTCAGCGAAATGGAAATAGCGTTCTCCTTTGGACAGACGACGGGTCGTCACAGCTTCGGGCGCATAACCTTCGTCCAATTTGACCCGCAGAGACATATAGCGGTTATCTTTATAGTATTTTTTTAAAAGCGTTTCGAACTCTGCGGGGCTCATCCCGAAGGCCTTGTCAAAAGCTTGCGCTGGCCGGAATTCCGAATTGATAAGTGAGATATATTTGACGAGTTTGTCCGTCATTTCGGGATGTGATTGGATATAATGTGTCGCGAGCCAAGCCTGCGCATAAAATTGGTCTATCGCGGCGGAATTCCCGCCGCCATTGCGCCAAGGATAGGCTCTCACCGAATTTACAATGAGGGAGGTATCAAGCCATTGTCTTCGGCTCAGCGCGAAAGACCGATATTTATTCGGAAGGCCGATTTTGATGAGCTTGCTGTTACTGGCATCAAAGGTCGACAGATATTCCGCCATGCCCTCATTATACCATTGGGGGTATATCCCACCGCTATACATATTGATGAGATGATGCGTATATTCGTGATAGGCCGTGTTACGCGCAGGGCTGTTTTTACGAAAACCGCCTTTAACGCTGATAATAAAAACCGGGCCTTCGGAAGAGGATGTGTAAATCCCACTGGCCCACTCATTGCCCGTTATATCTTCAATGTCTTTGCTGTCTTCAACGGCGTAAACCCGCACGGGCATAAGCTCTGTTTCTGCTCCCCATTTAAAGAGGTTGAAGATTGTCGATCGATATTCTTCTAACTCGCTGACAATGAGTTTCGCGCGTTTTTCGGAAACATCTCCAACAAAAATGAAATTCTCTGATTTGGCTTCTGTCCAAGCGGCGCTGACAGGCACTGCGCCGATAAACCAAAGGCACAGAATAAATAAAAAACGCATAACTTTCCTCGGCAAATCCCTCTATGAGTGTTTTTATCAAATGGCATCTATGAGTTGTCAAGCTAGGCCATGGGTTCAAATTGACTGTCTTGTGACACGCCATGTTTTGTTTTAGCGGTGTTGAGTGAACGAAACGACTATAAATCTTTTAAACTGGCGGTCTGTTGTGTTGATCATGACTGTCCTGCCATTGTTGATTTGTGCGGTCATGCTCATATTCCAAAAATCTGAAAAAGCATCCGCGCGCTATCTGGGGGCCTTTTTTATTGTTATCGCTTTGGGTATGGGACCGCAAATTATTGGATTTGCGGGGTTCTACGAACGTTGGCCCGGCCTGACATTTTTTCCCTTGTTTTTTATGACGTTGTGGCTTGGCCCATTACTCTATTTTCATGCTTTCCGACTCATGCGGAATGACCCTGCCGGGTGGAGATGGGCTTTATTCTTACCGGCTGGTGTTCAACTTGTTTATTATATGGCCGCTTTCTTTTTAATCGGCGAAGGGTGGCAAGATTATCAAGCGAAATGGGCTTTCAATAATACGGTGCATGCGCCTTATATTTTAAAAGTGCAAAGCCTGACATCCATGGCACTATTTATCTTCGCCCTTATCGCCTGTTTTCGAATGATAAAACGGTATCGTCACTATTTGGAGCACACCCAATCCCAAGCTTTGGATTTTGATCCGAAATGGTTACGCTTCATGCTGCTCGGTCTTGGCGTGGCGCTTGTACTCTATGTCGCGGCAGAGCTTTATGCCTTGTGGCGCCCTCAAAACTATAGAGGCAGTTTTTACATTCTCGTTCTAATCTTATTCGTCTGCGTTTGGTTGGGGCTCAATGCGGTATTCCGTTTGTCCAAACCCTTTCCCAAAATGCCAAAACCAGTGTGGGAACAAGACAATGATAAAGTTTTAGACAAGGAACCGGTGGATCAAAACACCGAAGACGAGCAAGCTTCTCTGGCAGAAACGCTGCGTCAGCGCATCACAGAGGAAAAATGGTATCTGGAGCCGCAATTCAGCATTCGAGATTTAGCTGCGCGTATTGGTACAAATGAGAGTTATATCTCTCGGGCTCTTAACCAAGGTCTTGGACAGAGTTTCAATCGATTTATAAATGGCTTACGTGTCTCCTATGCGCAAAACTTGATTCAACAAAAAGACATTGCGATGATTACCGTGGCTTATGAAAGCGGATTTAATTCCAAAGCGACCTTCAACCGTGTGTTTCGTGATATATGCGGTCAAACACCCTCCGCCTTCAAGAAGTCTCAAAATCCGTCAATGTCGTAATTTCCGTATAAGACGTCTCATTTTCCGTATTGGGGCGAAACCATAAAAAGCCACCCTTAGAACATCTCCATAGCCGCTAACACAAAGCAACATTTGGAGTTTTACATGAAACTGTTTTCTACAACATTACTGGCCTCAACCTTGATGATGGTCACAACCCCTCTTCAAGCCCAAGATAAATCTGATCCTAAGACCGCTGAAACACGCTTAAGTGCGGGGCAAATTGAGCGGGATATTAATCTTGCCGAGGACGCCTTTTCCCGTGTTCATCCCGGTTATGATCGCTTTATCGCAAAAAGTGAATTGGATGCGGCATGGGAAGCCATCAGGCAGAAAGGGGCGGCCGGATTATCTTTGGGAGAGCTATATCTTGATGTTTCTGAAACGCTGGCAAAAATCAGATGTGATCATACTAAAGCCGAATTGCCTCGCGATTTGAAAAAATCAAGAAAGATAGCTTCCCTTTATCTTCCTTTTGAGTGGACAATGATCGGCGACCGCGCAGTTGTCACGAAAAGTGGAACGGCAGAGACTGTCTCCGCTGGCGATGAAATCCTCTCAATTGACGGACGCAGTATCAAAGAGCTGCAATCGATGCTTCACAAATATATTCCTGTAGATGGATTTAATGACCACACTAAGAATGTCATGATGACGGAGTCATTTGAACATATGGGCGGTGCGGTAGATCATTTCGGTGGTCTCCTTTTCAATCCTGATGCGACGGCCAAACTCTTGATCAAAACGCAGCAGGGCGACACCAAAACGGTATCTGTTCAACGGGTCGGGCATATGGCGCGCCGACAGTCTCTGCCTTCATCCTCTGCGCGTGACTTTGCGGATGCCATCACATTCAAGACATTGGAGAATAATGCGGCCTATTTAAAAATTGACACATTTGTAAATTACCGCAATCCGGTTGACCCTGCTGAAAAACTTGATCCGATTTTCAAACAGTTAAAAAAAGAGGGGCAGACTAGCCTTATTTTGGATCTGCGTAAAAATGGTGGTGGTTCAACTGATGTCACTTTGCAATTTTTCTCCTATTTCACGCCTGAAAAACGGGCCATTCGAAAAGCTGCCGTGATGAAGACACGAGACCACACCGGTTTGGAACCCTATATCAACACATGGGAAAAGCGGGCTGTGAACCCTCCGCGTTTCGGCTTCAAGAAAACAGAGTTTGGACAATATAGCTTACGGGCGATGTTTTCTGATGATTTGAAAAAAGTGAAACCGTCACCTTATAGATTTGAGGGTGATCTTATCATTTTAACCAGCCGGGGTAATTCTTCAGGCAGTACAAATTTCATGGCGAATGTGAAGGCGGCGCGCACGGTAACTTTGGTCGGTGAAAAAACGGGCGGGAATCCAGAAGGCCCAACAGCCGGAACTCTGTTCTTCCTTACACTTCCGGAAAGCGGCATCACAATGCGCCTGCCGGTTATCCGTTTTCACAATAATGTCGACGATGTCAAAATCGGTCACGGTCTGAGCCCGGACATTCCTGCGCCAACCGAGATTGAAGATGTCCAGTCCGGACGCGATGTTGCTTATGATGCCGCGCTGAAGCTTATTGCGGGTTCCAAATGATAAGACGTTAGGTCCAAGTAAGGTTATAAATTATGAGTTTCATTATATTTCAATGGCGGGGTTCTCCCCGCCCTTATTTTTGGCGAATTGTCGGGTCTGGTCTGTCAGAATTTTTAAATTGAACCGTTCCGCTCCGCTCTTTAGATGAAGAGAAAAATTGGAGTTCAAAATGTATTATGAAATGCCTCGCAGAATTTTAAAACCCGTTGCACTTATCATGATGAGTGTCATTTTTGCGGGAACGGTTTTGCAAGGGTGCCAGAATGCGTCTCAAGATTCGGTGGAAAAACATCCCCATCACACCAATAAACACGAGACGATGGAGCATGATGCAGCGCATGCTATGGATAGGCTTCCGATTGAAAACCGTTTGGCTTTTATGCGTGGCCATGTGGAGGCGGGATTGGCACTTTACCGCGCGGGGGAGCCGGATATGGCCGCCCCGCATCTATTACATCCCGTGTCGGAAACGCATCAGGCCGAGCGCAAAGGTTTGGATAGTTTGGGGTTTCAAGGTGAATTATTCGAGACCGTCTCAAAAGCTTTAGAGAGCGGCCAGCCTGCTTCAGAGATAGAACCTCAATTGCGGGCCGCCGAAGCCAATTTGAAATTGGTATCACAGAAAGCCGGTGGCGACCCGGTTTCAATTATTAGGTTCTTAATGGAAACGGTCATCGCAGAATATAGCGTTGCTATCACGGATAACCGCGTGAGCGATCCGGGCGAATATCAAGACGCCTATGGCTTTACGATTGTGGCAATGGAGCAAGCCGCGACATTAAAGAGCCCGCACAAAGAAACGACCTTGGCCGCGTTAAACACATTGCTTGGTTTCTGGCCGGAAAGCGCCCCTATACCGCCGCAAAATCCCAAATCCATTGACGCCGTTACTGCGCAAGTAGAGACTGTCCTTTCGGTTCTGCCCCAGTAATATCGCGGTTGAAGCGCGTTTAGAGGCGCACTAGAGCCGCTGCTCCCAATCCTCTTTAATCATATCGGCCCCTTTTTCAGCAATCATGATTGAGGGTGCATTGGTGTTGCCGGAAATAATTTGCGGCATGATTGACGCATCAATCACTCGCAAACCGGATAGGCCATGCACGCGCAAGCGGTCGTCAACGACGGCCATGTCATCATGCCCCATTTTGCAGGTGCCGACGGGGTGATACACTGTTTCTGATTGCGCGCGAATATCAGCTTTTAAAACGGTTTCGTCCTCGGCATCACAATCATAAAACGGTTTGCCGCGCACGGCATCCCAAGCTGGTGCCCGCATAATTTGTTGGCCGAGCCTCGCGCCTTTATAAAGCGTGTCCATATCCCGCTCATCCGAGAGATAGGCTGGGTCTATCAAGGGCGCGGCTTTCGGGTCATCAGAAGCAAGCGTGACGCGCCCACGGCTATGAGGTCGTAAGATACAGACATGCAGCGTATAGCCATTACTGAAATGCAACTTCCGTCCATGGTCGTCCACGATACCACGTATCATGTGAAATTGTAGATCGGGGGAGCGGGCCTCTTTATCAGCATAAACGAAGCCGCCGGACTCGGCATAATTGGTCGTCAAAACGCCTTTGCGCTCGCGACGATACTTCATAACTTCTTTCGGGAAGCGCGCAAATCCGCGCCACGAAACGCTGAAATTATCCTGAATATCTCCGTCATAGGTCAGGGTGTAATCCAAATGGTCTTGTAGATTTTCGCCCACGCCGGGAAGGGTGTGCTCCACCTCGATATTATGCGGGAGCAGATTATCGACCCCGCCAATTCCGGAAAGAAGCAAAAGTTGGGGGGAGCCAAAAGCGCCCGCTGATAAAATAACTTCCCTTTCGGCTGTAATCCTATGGCGTTTGCCTTTGACGCTGAGTGTGACGCCTTCGGCTCGTTTGTCTTCGAGGTTGATTTTTTCGACCAGTGCTTGGCTGATGATATGTAAATTAGGTCTGTCCATAACGGGGTCAAGAAAGGCGCGGGCTGTTGACCAACGCTCTCCGTTTTTCTGCGTGACCTCATAATAGCCAACGCCTTCTTGTTCCACGCCGTTGAAATCGGGATTGCGTGTGATTTGTATTTGCTCGCACGCTTGGAAGAATATCTCATTGATAGAGCCGGGATCGGCGAGCGGGGCGACATTTAATTCACCGCCTTGGCCGTGATAGGTGTCGGCCCCGATTTCACGGTGCTCCGACTTTTTGAAATAAGGCAAGACATCTTCATATCCCCAACCTTCATTGCCGAGCGCTGCCCACTGGTCATAATCTTCTTTGTGACCACGAATATAAATCATGGCATTGGAGCCAGATGAGCCGCCCAACATTTTTCCGCGCGGTTGAAAACACTCCCGATTGTTCAACCCCTTTTGAGGGACTGTATTGAAAGCCCAGTTTCGTCCTTTTGTCAGCATGGTAATCAATCCCATACCAGGCACGGTGACTGAGAAATGCCGATGGGTTTTGCCCGCTTCAATCAGAAGGATGCTAACGGACGGGTCTTGGCTCAAACGATTGGCCAGAACACATCCGGCAGATCCCGCGCCGCAAATAATATAGTCATATCGCTCGCGAAAAGCCTTCCCATTAAATGTCTTGGTCATGATGATTTAGAGAAACTTCTTCATCAGGCCGATCATTTTATGGGTCTTTTCCGTGTAGGGCGGGAAGAGCTGTTTGCCCTGACTGAAACGACTCTGGATAAAGACCCCTTTCATGTGAGAGAAACTCTTAAATCCTGCTTCACCGTGATAAGCCCCCATGCCGGAAGGGCCGACGCCGCCAAAAGGAATGTCTTCCTGTACGACATGCCATGCACATTCATTGATACTCACACCACCTGAATGGCTCGATTTAAGAACTTTTTCCCGTTTAGCCTTATCTTCGCCGAACCAGTACAGTGCGAGAGGGCGGTCATGATTTTGGACATAGTGCAGGCTCTCATCCAATGTTTCCGAGGCTACGACAGGTAAGAGAGGGCCGAAAATCTCCTCCTGCATAATCTTCATATCAGGTGTCGTATCCGTTACGACCGTCAGCGGGACACGTCGTTCTTGTGCGAGTGTTTGTTTATCATCTTGCCCGGCTGTGCGCAGAGTGGCTCCTTTATTTTCAGCGTCCTCCAACAGATTTTGCAAACGGGCATAATGGGCATCCGCAATAATAGATGTGTAATCCTTATTGCCCGCAAATGTTGGATACATGGCTTCCGCCTGTTTAATAACAGCTTCAGAGAAGGCATTGATTTTGGACTGTGGCATTAGGACATAATCAGGGGCCACACAGGTCTGCCCGGCATTTAACAGCTTGCTATTAACGAGGCGCGGTAAGGTCAGATCCAGATTGGCACTTTCATCAATAATGACGGGGGATTTCCCGCCGAGTTCCAGAGTGACGGGGGTCAGATTTTTTGCCGCTGCTTGTGCCACAATGCGACCAACATTGGTCGAGCCGGTGAAAACTAAGTGATCAAAAGGGAGAGCAGAGAAAGCGCTCGCAATGTCTACACCGCCTATAGCGACATAAATTTCGTCCTCGGAAAATCCTTTGGCGATTACTTCTTTTAATAAAGCGGACATATGTGGCGTATATTCGCTAGGTTTAATCATCGCGCGGTTACCGGCTCCCAGTGCGCCGATTAACGGCATAATGGCGAGCTGTAGAGGATAATTCCAAGGGCTGATAATGCCGACTACGCCGAGCGGTTGCGGTATAATACGGTTGGAGGCCGGGAGGTATTGTAAAGCCGTAGGGGCTTTGCGCGTTTTCATCCATTTCGGCGTATGTTTTAACGCATGAGAAAACCCGCCTTTCATGACGAGGAACTCAGAAATGATTGTATCCTCTGCGGCACGATGGCCAAAATCATCAGAAATCGCCGAGACAAAGGCGTCTTCATGGCTCATGATTAGGTCACGGAGTTTTTCCAAATTGGCCTTTCGTATTGTCCAATCCGGAAAAGGGTGCGCGTCAAAAGCTTTGCGCTGCGCGTCTCTGACACGGGCAATATTATCCGGCGTATCGGATTGCGTGTTTGATGCGTTCTTCGCTTTTGCGTCCGGATTAATTCTGACCATATCGGTTTCCGCTTATTGTGTTTTTTATCAATATGGCGGGTTTATGCGGTGCTGTCGAGGTTTAAGCCCTGCAAAAACCTCACAAAAGACCGAGCAAAATAAGTTGCTGGAAAGAGATAAAAACTGGCTTAGGATTTCTTCGAGGTGACGGCGGAAAGCATAGCTTTCGCCCGCCCGCTGAGAGAAGTCTCGCATGCTGCAATTTGGGAATAGCGCCGCCGCAAGCGACCCGGTGCATCCGAGAGATGTTTCTGGCCGAGTTTTTCTGCGGCATCATAGAGCTTGGAGAGATTGGCCGCAGGACCGGATACGGCAACAAAGCCCGAGAGGGTGTTCAGCGTCTCTGTTGTGTAATGCGTTTTAAAACGGTCGAGGCCAACGCCCAGGTCAATACGATTATATCCAAGGTCGTCACTGGCATCGATAATTTGATTGAGTAATTGTGTGCCGGGCGAATAGGTATGAAAGTCCAGATTATAAGCGACGATCCAACTGTGATAGGTTTTTCCGTCGGTCAATCCCGTATCAATAGCGACCAGTTCGTCTCCGAAATAAAGACAATGCATATCGACGCGTAGGTCGGATTGGGCACCCTTTTGCCAAAGAGATTTCAACAAATCCAAAGTCCATCCTGCACCCAGAACATTATAATATCCCGTGGCTTCATATTGCGCGACTTTCCATTCTATCAGGGCGTTAAAAGCCTCTTCGCTTTCGCTTTGAGAGACAAAGTGCGGCGTGCCAACCTCTTCGCTTACTTTGCGAATGCGGCGACGCAAACTTTTTTGATGCTTATTAAATGAGCTGTCCCGCGAGTCCCGCCATGCCTGACTGCCTTCGGGTAAACGCATGACCGCTCCTGCCTGAGCCTCATCACCCGTATCAGCGATGTCCCCAATCAGCGCACTGAAATGATATGCGCCAACGGGCGTGTCGTTTAAAATGTCTTTCAGGTCATAGAGATAATCAGCCCCGCCAATCAGGCCATGATAATCTGTCATCGGTGCGCCGACAGGACGGGCAAAGCTATGGCCTTGATAGGGCAAGAGAGCCAGAATTTCATCGCCTTCTTCCAAAACGGCGATTTTGACATCGTCTCTTAATCTGCTGACCGCTCGTGTGTAGTCTGGATGAAAATAAGGTGAATATAGCTTCGGGTTTTGCGCTCTGAAACTTTCCCATGCCGTTATGACAGCCTCAGGAATATCCTGCCCACTATAAATTTTGGTGCGTCTCCGGCTCTGGTCACCGTGCTGACCAACGTTCTCAGAAGGGCTTTGGCCATGCGTTTCCGTCACGATCTGATCCTGATTTTCGACAGTTGTCACTTTTGCGCAGGCGTTCATGAGGCTGTGACTAGCAAAAAAGCGCTAAGAGGGCCTTAAAATGACGACTGAATTTCAGCGGTCTTGAAACCCTCTTAAAAAGACATTTGTATTCAACGTTTGAGTCCCTATGAGAAAGATATGGGGCACGCTCACGGACATGACCATCACGCGGCAGATCATAGCCATGATCACAATCATAATCACGGCCATGCCCCAAAGGTGAATGAGACCAATCGCAAACGTGTTGGGATAGCCGCGCTCCTCACGGGTGGCTTCATGCTTGCCGAGATTATCGGAGGCTATATCTCGGGGTCATTGGCCCTTTTGGCGGATGCAGGGCACATGTTCACCGATTTCGCCGCCCTTACAATGGCTTGGGCCGCGTTTACCTTGGCCCGCCGCCCTGCAACATGGAAACATACTTTTGGCTTTGACCGCTTTTCTATTCTTGTTGCTTTCGTCAATGGTTTAACTTTGTTTTTGGTCGCAGGCTTGATTGTGAGAGAAGCGATAGAGCGCTTAGTCTCGCCGGACGAAATTTTGGCTGGACCCATGCTCTATGTTGCTCTTGGGGGTCTGGTCGTAAACCTAATTGTTTTTGCGATTTTACACGGGGCGGATCAGCATAACCTGAATATACGCGGGGCTGTCCTCCATGTCTTGGGAGACTTATTGGGTTCGGTTGCCGCGATAGGGGCCGCCATTATTATCCTCTTCACGGGCTGGACACCCATTGACCCGATTTTATCTGTCTTGGTTGCTCTTATTATTCTAAAGAGCGCATACGGTCTTATCAAAGACAGCGCTCATATCTTATTGGAGGGGGCGCCTGATCATATTGATCGCCGGGCTATCTCCGAAGAACTATTAACGCATATTCCGGAGCTTTTGGCCGTGGAACATATTCACGTTTGGTCAATCACGCCGGAACGTCCTATGATGACGCTCAATGCCTATGTTGCTCCCGAAACGCGGCTTGAGCCTGTTAATTTAGCTATAAAGGCGCATCTGGCGAATATGTTTAATATTGAACACGTCACAGTTGATGTGATGCGACGTGAGACACAAATTGTGTCATAGGATTTGAAACAAAGAGAAAAAGGGGAATGTTATGAAATGGGTGAAACTTATATTACCGGCTGTGTTGGCGATTTTTTGCAGTGCGATTTTTATCGATAGTCTGCGCTATAAATTCACCAACCATCCTAATACACAGGAAATTTTTGGTCGGTTAAATGAATGGGCCGGAACGCATGGCTTAGAAGGATTGTTTGCCCAGACCGGTCTTTTCTCTCAATATTCTATTGGTGTTGCAGAAGCGATTGCCTCGCTTTTTCTTTTGATTGGTATTTTGCCACATTTCAAAAGGCTACAAGGTTTTGGTGCGCTGTTGGGCTTGGCCGTTATGACCGGAGCGATTTCTTTCCATCTCTTTACGCCATTGGGCATTGATCCCAATAATGATGGCGGCGGCCTGTTTATTGCCGCGTGTTTGGTTTGGTTGTCTTGCCTGATTTTGGTTGGGTTCCGTCGCAAAGAGTTAGGGCGAGGGATTGGGGCTCTATTTGGAGCTTTGTTCGGCCGGGCTCCTAAAGCGGTTTGATCCGTCATGCTCTATACGGTTTATAAGCCTTAATTGAGCAACCCCATACGCTCTTTAAACCGCCGAATAAATTCTAACTGTTCGGCGGTCGCCGCCGTTTCGCAGGACGCTATTCTTTCCATCATCGCGGCAAGCTGGATAGCGTCATTGCGATCAATTTCATGTTTTAAAATATCAATCATTGGGAACAGGGCGGATTCAGGCAGGGTAATGGCCTCTGTAAGGTTATACATTTGCGTGTAAGTGCCATCGGCATCCTCTGCGCTCATTTGCATATGGGTTTCTAATTCCAAAGTAATTGCCGCAATTTCGGCCTGACTCACTCCTCTGATTGTATCCATGCGGGCGGTGGCGATCATCAAAACGGTCGCGGCTTCAACAGGGGTTTCGACCAAATCATAACCCGTCTTGCCGAAAGACTTTCGGAATTTTCTTTGACGCGGCGCATTTGCAAGGCGCGTTACGGAATCTGCAATATCCCCTGAACTGCGCAGGGCGCGGCTGATCCAGTAAATCGCAATGGCGATTGTCGTTATAAGTCCGATAATATGCATCACATCCCTTTCGCTCAATTCTTATAGGCGTGGATTATCGACAGGTCGAGGCTGGTCCCATATCAACATGAAAATGATCACGATGGGCTGCGTTATAATCAGGGCTTAGTGTGACGCGAAAGATTTTACAGGCTACCTTACGAATATCTCGCAGAAAGGCAGCATCTTGATCGGCGGTATCCCAATGGCCCAAAACTGTCACTAGGTGTCCGTCTTCCAACTCAAAGCCTGAAACATCCCACGCATTCGCGAAGGCATGTTCGCTCCACTGTCCTGAATTATTACCATTCTGACGACGACAGGAATAAGTGCCGATATGATGGACTTTTGCCAAGCCCTGACCATAGCGTTCCTTTGCAATGCGGTCGATCTCGCGCACCCATAAATAACCGGCGATGGAGAGAGGGCATTGCATATTGGCTTCACCGGGTTTGAACGTGATAGCGTCTTGGCCATAGATCACACGCGCAACATTCCAACCGCAAATACCTTTTCCCTGACCTGTCGTCGGAGATGGTTTGGGGTCCGCAGGGATGGAATTAAAGCCTGCGGTATCACGTGCCATATCCATACAGGTGGAGGAGGAAGACAATGAGAGCCGTAAGATCTGCGCTTTGGTGGCCAAACCAATCGGGCGCGATGTGTCGAGCGTTTTCCATCCTAAATGTTGCGGGGGGATATAACGGTCTGCGAGTAAAAAACTTCCAAGGCCTATCACGGCAATCGCTAGCCATATGATGAGCCCTTTCCAAGGGAAAAAGGTGATAACGTCTTCGGGTGCGATTTTAGTCTGTGTTTTAGATCGGCGTTTTTTCATCAAGCACCAGACATAAGACTTGGGCAATACGGCGGTCTCGGCGCAGGCGATCCGCTTGTAAACCGTATTTATTAGCTTCTACGGGCTCAGGCTCTCCACTTTCTGATGGATAAAACGGCCAAAGCGCGCGCGGAGCGACGGAATATATTCGGCCCCGTCGTGGGTTTTCTGCCGTCACCAAACCGATGACCTCTCCGTCTTTATCCAAAACAGGCGCGCCGGACAGCCCTCCGAGTGAGCCTTTCAATCCGCGTGTACGTCCTTTTTCTGCCCATGCCAAAACCGATTCATCGGAGCTGTAACGTCCGCGGACCAGCATACGGTTGCGGGCGATGAGCGTGCCGACCGCTTCGCCGGGTTCGCCCTGCGGGAAGCCAATGAAATAGCCTTGCTCGCCGACTTTACGTCGCGTGCGCACATCATGGGGCAGAGGTTTGCGTTGCCATTGGGTTTTGAGAAGTGCCAAATCATTTTCGCGAAAGACTGTCACATCTGTTCGTAAGATACTGGTTTGAGAGATTTTAATGGCGGTCTGATCACACCCATCCACAACGTGACGGGCCGTGAGCCATTCACCGCGATCATTTACTGCGAAGGCTGTCCCAATGCCTGAGCGGGGGGCATCGACTTGGGTCAGGATACGGTCATCTTTGGGGGTCTCACTCGGCAGGAGCGGGCCGATATCCTGTGGTGGTGGCGGAGCGTCCACTTTGACGCGCAACAGAGAGGATAGAGCAAATATGATGCCGACAATCAGCGCGTAAAATAACCAATCCGGTAGTTTTCGGGGCATGATTTACCCGACAATGGCGAGCGCTAAAATGATGGAGCCCGCTAATTTGAAGGCCGCCAGAACCAAGGCCGGTGCCGTTTCATTATTGGTTATACGTTCAGGCATGCCCTTGAAAATGGCATCGGTGAGGCGGAAGAGGAAAAGCTGTAAAAACAGGCTGGTCGTGCCCCAAATAGCAACATCAAACAGACTGAAGCGGTTTATCAAACAAGCGGCGAGTGGCAGGGTCAGGCTGATGATCAAGGCACTGAAATGTATGGAGGCCGCCATATTGCCCTCTTGGACAAGTTTGAGCTCTTTATGAGGGGTCAACCGTGTGTAAATCACCAGACCGATAACGAATATGGTTGTGACCACCAAAAGGTAGAAAATCAAAATCGGGAGGCCATTGGCCAAACTGTCGAGTGCCGGTTGCATGTGTCCCCTTCTTTCTTTTGCGCCTTTTATTCGTTTTATAAGTCCCTTGAGGGGGCAATGCGCAATTCTCGCGGGAAGAAATGCGCAAAGTTGGAGTCTGTGGCAAGTAAAATTTGCGACAGACGCTTCAAAATCACAGCTTGATTATTCAGCCGCCTTTGCTTCGGCACGAATGACACTGGCCCGCTTCTTTTCTGACTCGGATTTCAGCTGACCACAGGCCGCCAAAATGTCACGACCGCGTGGTGTCCGGATGGGGCTCGCATATCCCGCGCGGTTCACGATATCTGAAAAGTTTTCAATGGTGGCCCAATCTGAACACTCATATTCTGAACCGGGCCAAGGGTTGAAAGGAATGAGGTTAACTTTGGCGGGAATACCTTTGAGTAAATTAATGAGTTCACGAGCGTGTTTCGGACTGTCATTGACGCCTTTTAGCATCACATATTCAAATGTGATGCGGCGCGAATTGGACAGGCCGGGATAATCACGGCAAGCCTGCATCAACTCCGCCAAAGGATATTTCTTGTTTATCGGCATGATTTGTGTGCGAAGATCATCATTGGCGGCATGAAGGGAAATGGCGAGCATAGCGGATGTGCGTTCTCCCATCGGGCCGATTTCGGGAACGACCCCACTGGTAGAAACAGTGATGCGCCGACGCCCAATACCCAGACCTTCGGGGTCACAAATAATATCTAATGAATCTCCGACATTATCCGTATTATACAGGGGCTCACCCATGCCCATAAAGACGATATTGGTCAGGCGTCGATTATCTTGTGTGGTTGGCCATTCGCCCAGATCATCGCGTGCAATTATCACCTGTAAGACGATTTCGCGCGCTGTCAGGTTTCTGACCAGTCTTTGTGTGCCAGTGTGGCAGAATTTGCAGGTCAGCGTACAGCCGACTTGTGAAGAAACACAAAGCGCGCCAGTTTTGGAAACATCCGGAATGAATACGCTTTCGACTTCGACCCCCGGAGACATGCGAATAAGATATTTCCGTGTTCCGTCGACACTGATTTGACGCTCCACAATTTCAGGACGGCTAAGCGTGAAGTTTTCTGCCAATTTCGCGCGCAGCGGCTTGGCGATATTGGTCATCTCATCCCAATCCTTCACACCGTAATTGTAAATCCAGTGAAAGATTTGTTTCGTCCGCATGCGGATCTTTTTGGTCTCAATCCCGATAGATTCTAAATGCGCTGCAATCTCTTTTCGGCCCAACCCCACAAGCGAAGGGCGCGTCTCCGTATCGGCATTAGCCGCCGCAAACCCCTTTGGATCGGCAGTTTGTATGAGGGTTGTTGAAGCCATGGCGAGCCCATATCACGCAAAGGGCGTTTGCGTCACCTATTTTTGCAGAGATGTGACGATGTTCCGGCGTGTCTGAAACAGTCAGCTTGTTAAGCTAGAAGCAACTTAATCCGAAAGCCTGCTAATTAAGAACAAGGGCCTCAT
This sequence comes from uncultured Algimonas sp., assembly GCA_964511495.1. Lineage (GTDB taxonomy): Bacteria > Pseudomonadota > Alphaproteobacteria > Caulobacterales > Maricaulaceae > Litorimonas. Next base: position 96,388 of record CAZEFT010000007.1, read on the forward strand.
GTGGGCTGTCCAGAACGAAAGCTGGTATATCAATGTCGAAACTCTCGCCATTCGGGCATTGGACACTATAAGTTCCGCGCATCATGCCAGACGGGGCTGTTAAGGGCGCGCCGCTCGTATAACGGAAAACCTCGCCGGATTTGATCGTAGGTTGTTCGCCGACAACGCCTGCGCCGCGCACTTCCTGCACTTGACCGCGACTGTCAGCAATTTGCCAAAATCGCCCTGTCACTTGCAGGTCTTCTTTGCCGCGATTATCAATCTCTACAGTATAGGCCCAGATGAAGCGGGAGTCAGAAACAGAGGATTGCTCTTCCAAAAATTCCGGTTCGACCCTGACAATCACGTCTTTTGTCCGTTGTTCAAACTGAACAGGTACATATTTTTTATCCGCGATAAACGCGTCAGTTTCAGCCATAACCCCACCTCCCTCGTCGATTTCTTAGTATGAAATCAACTTCAATGCGTCAATATTGCGCGGTGTCGGCTCGACTCGCAAGCTCTTTGGCCATTTTAGGGCAGAAATTAGCAGTTCATTCTTGTCAGAGGCGAATAGCATGGTACGCCGCTTTTATGAACACAGGTATTCTTCCGGCGCAATCCATACATACGCTGATTGATAAGCGTATCATCCGTCAATCCACAATTGATGACCTGTTTCCTGACTCTCCTGACAGACCGCCTTTGGTTCAACCTGCCAGTCTGGATTTACAGCTTGGAACGACTGCCTATCGCATGCGGGCCAGTTATCTTCCCGGTGCGGGCGGCCTGATTGATCAAACGCTGAACGATCTCTGCCTGCATTCTATTGATATTACGGAGGGTGCGGTTTTGGAAACGGGGTGTGTCTATTTACTGCCTCTTGTCGAGTCGCTTGATCTACCCGAGGGTCTCAGTGCGGCAGCTAATCCTAAGAGTTCGACGGGGCGTTTGGATGTTTTCACGCGCGTGATTTGCGACGGAGCGACTCGTTTCGATGCTGTCCCTGAAGGCTATAGTGGCCCTCTTTATGTCGAAGTCGCGCCGCGAACTTTTCCGATTCTTGTGCGTCCGGGTGATCGTCTTGTTCAACTCCGTTTTCGTTCAGGTCCGCCACAAATTCTTGATACGCAAACAGTCAGTATTGATCTGAACGGGATCGGTGGCTCGGATATTATTGGTTGGCGAGCTCGCCGTCATTCTGGTTTGGTAGATTTGCGCGGCATCGGGGCGCACAAAGCCCGCGATTATTGGGAACCGCTCTATGCACCTGACGGCCAATTGGTGCTCGACCCAGAAGAGTTTTACATTTTAGCCAGTCAGGAGGCCGTTTCCATCCCGCAAAACCGAGCGGCAGAAATGGCCCCGATTGCGCCTGAAATCGGGGAGTTCCGCGCTCATTATGCCGGATTTTTTGACCCTGGCTTCGGTCTTGCTGAGGCGGGCGGGCAGGGGAGTCGTGCCGTTTTGGAGGTCAGAGGTCGAGATGTGCCCTTCTTGCTGCGACATGGTCAATCCGTCGCCAAACTGGTTTTCGAGCCACTTAGCGAAGCGCCGAAGGCCTTATACGGGGCGCAAGGCTCACATTATCAATCTCAGGGCTTGCGTTTGTCGAAACATTTTGCTTTTTAGTGTGTATAAAGGAACTACACTAATTGGTGTTGTATCACACTAAAGGGACTTGTTTTGACATTGATAAAACTGCGGGCGGCAAAGCGGTCGCTTAGAAATTTGTTTTTGGGCTTCGGCATTGCCATGGGCCTCTCAATCGCGCCTTTACCGGGTGCATCTTTCACAGCAAAAGCGGCTCCATCGGCCAAAGCCTTTGGTGAATTACCGGTCGCATATGATGCGGCCATTTCGCCCGATGGCGAACGTATCGCTGTGGTCGTGAATGTGCGTGGTGAATATGGCGTGCTCGTCAAGAAAATGGGCAATAATGCCAAAGATAAACCACTCTTCATCACGATGGGGAAAAAACTGAAACCGAATTGGGTCAAATGGGCCAATAACAAGCGGTGGATGGTTTCTGTCAGACGTCAAGATGAATATAGGGGGACACCCTATACAATGCGGTTTTTGCTGTCCCATAATATTGAAACAAATAAGAGCGGTCTTGTCGTTGATCCTAAAAAAATATTCCGACAAGTGAATGATCGTGTCATTGATTGGCTCGAAGATGATCCGGATCATATTTTAATGGCTTATTCGGACAATGAGTTCGATCCCTTTCCCGATATCAAAAAAGTCAATATTGAAACCGGTCGCGATAAGACCGTTCAACGCTCTCGTTTAGGGGTTGAATATTGGATGACGGATAGTGACGGCATTCATCGTTTGGGCTGGGGTCGCACTGATAATGGCACTGAGCGCATGCGTATCCATAATCCGATGACAGATAAGTGGGATGACTCGGATGACTATCCGGGATTGGAAGCGGATACGCGAGTCTTCGCCATTAAAAACGGCGGCACCCAATATATTATCGGAGATTATCAGGGCAAAGACACTCTGGGTTTATATCTGTATGATCTGAAACAGAAAAAAATCGTCGAGAAGATTTTCCACAATGATGAGTATGATGCCTCCGGCGTGGTGATGGACTCAGAAGGTGAAACCGTTATTGGGGCGCGTTATACAGCGGACGAACGCAAGACGGAATTACTCGACGAATATAAAACAGTGCTGGAAGAATTGCGTAGTCGTTTCAAGGATTACACCGTTAGTTTTGTCGACCGCACGGAACAAGGCGACACGGTTCTCGTGAAAATGTCTGCGCCTTATGATCCCGGTGGATTATATGTTTTCTCACGGGGGGATGACTATCCTTCTCTTATGGCAGAAATGTATCGCGGCCTCGAATCCAAAGATATGGGCAATGTTGTGTCAACGCGATACACAGCGCGAGACGGACAGATTATTCCGGCCTATGTGACCTTGCCGCCAACAATTGAAGCAGGACAGAAAATTGAAAACCTCCCTTTCATCGTGTTGCCTCATGGTGGCCCTTATGCTCGCGATGCCAAACGATTCGATTATTTCGCACAATTCTTTGCCACACGCGGCTATGGTGTGTTGCAAATGAACTTCCGGGGGTCGGAAGGTTTTGGGAAAGCCTTTTCCGAAGCCGGGCGCTCAAATTGGGTTGTTATGCAGAATGACGTAGAAGACGGGGCAAGATGGCTTTTGGAAAAAGGTTATGCTGACCCAAAACGATTCTGTGCTGTGGGTTGGTCCTATGGAGGTTATGCTGCGCTTATGGGTGTGGCCAAAGATCCTGATCTCTACAGCTGTGCCATTTCAATGGCGGGTTTGACCGATATTGATCGAGCCAAGATCGATATGGGAAAATATCGTCATGGCAGACGTGATGCGAAAGAGTTTTTCGGTGAGGCGTTTCAGGATAAATCTCTGCGCAAGGCGAACTCGCCCGTTAACGTAGCGCATCAAATTAAAGTGCCAGTTTTCCTTGCCCATGGCGAGCAAGATGAAAATGTCTTTTTCAATCAATTCGAACGTATGAAGAAAGCACTTCGTAAGGCCAAAGTGCCGTCCAAATTTTTAGCCTTCGAAAACGAGAATCATTACCTGTCAAACCAGAAGAACAGAGAAGAATTCTTTATCGAAGTTGAAAAATTCCTGCGCGGTGTCCATGGCGAGAGTGAATATATGAAGCCTTGATAGGGCCGATTTTGAAAACCTTATTTCATTTAAATTCCAGAAAAACTTATGCTGTCTAAATTTTTCATTCTTTTAAAAACGACACTGTCTTTATGCGCCCTTTCAGTTGTCGGAATTGCGAGCTTGCCAATAACGGCACAGGCAGCCCCTCCACCTCCGGAAGCTTTTGGCAAATTGCCGGAAATATATGACGCGTCTTTATCGCCCGATGCGTCCAAGATTGCGGTGATAATGAATATTAAAGGCGAGTATCGGTTGAGTATTAGCGACTTGAAAGACGCTGATGCAGGGGTAATTGGAGTAAGGTTAGAAAACGGTATTAAGCCTCAATACATTAAATGGGTAAATTCTGAGCAAATATTATTCTCATTTTGGCAGAGTGAAGAGTTCAGAGGTACGCCCCTCAGGACGGGTTATTTATATTCCTATAATATCAAGTCTCGCAAAGGCAGAATATTGATTGACCCCAGAGGTCAAGGGGAATTGCTAAAAGGCTCAAAGCTACAACGTGGAGACCTATTTCGTCAGTTCAATAATGTCGTGGTTGATTTTTTGGAAGACGACCCTGACCATATACTTATGGCGTTTTCCGAAACGGATAATAATGTTTCGCCTGCCATTCATCGCGTTAATGTAGAGACAGGCAAGTATAAAACAATCCGCAATGGCGATAGAGATATTCAACAATGGATTACTGACCTAACAGGCACGCCACGGCTAGGCCAAGGGCTGAAGAAAGACGAGTCGGGTGATTGGGTCATGAAAATCAAAGATGCCCGTGAAGATGAATGGCACTTTGTGAAAGATCATTATCCGGGACTGAAACCGGATACGGCAGTTTACGGGTTCACCTCTAATCCAGATGAGCTAATCATCGGTGCTTATAATGGTAAAGACACGATTGGCCTTTACGTCTACGACTTATCCAAAAAAAGGATAACACGCGATATTTATCATAATGAGGAATATGACGCGACGGGTGTTGTTTTATCTAAAGACGGGGATGAGATTATCGGTGCTCGCTTTACGGGTGATACTGAACAAACGGAAATGATTGGAGATAATGATACTTACCTTCAGTCTTTGCGGCGCAAATTCCCAAGCCATAATATGGATTTTATAGATCAGTCTTCTGATGGTGAGACCATGTTGATTAAGATGTCTCATGCCTATGACCCGGGGCTATTGGGTTTGTATAAAGCGGGATCTGATGCACCTGTGGCGCTCGGGTATTATCATCCTCAGTTGAAATCAAATATGTTGGGCGAAGTGATTGGCGTGAAATATAAGGCCAGAGACGGTCAGAAAATTCCGGCTTATGTGACAATCCCTCCGACAATAACGGATGCCTCGAAAATAAAAAAATTGCCGTTTATTGTCTTGCCGCATGGTGGCCCCTATGCGCGGGACAGCAAACGGTTTGACTATTTCGCCCAATTTTTTGCGTCTCGGGGTTATGGCGTTTTACAGATGAATTTCCGTGGCTCCGAAGGGTATGGAAAATCTTTTGAGGAAGCAGGTCGTCAGAACTGGAAGGTCATGCAAGAAGATGTCGAAGACGGTACGCGGTGGTTGCTTGAAAAAGGCTATGCCGACCCGGAACGTGTTTGTATCGCAGGATGGTCTTATGGCGGATATGCGTCGCTAATGGGAGCCGCAAAAACTCCCGATTTATATGCCTGTTCGATTGCTATGGCAGCTTTGACGGACATTAAAGACTTCATCAAAGGTCAAGAAAGATACCGATTTGGTTCGGTGATTGCTGAGAATTTTATTGGTAAAGGCTTCGAAGATAAAGATGATGTTAAGGCAAACTCGCCTGTGAAAATTGCGGGAGATATGACAGTCCCTCTCTTTCTCGCCCACGGAGAGTTAGACCAACAAGTCGATTTCAATCAATATCAGCGTATGAAGTCAGCTCTGAAGAAGAGCAAAGCAAAAGTTACCTATATGGAGTTCGAGGATGGAGATCACTATCTCTCCAATCAAGAAAACCGTCAGGACTTCTTTGTTGGCTTGGATAAGTTTCTTAAAAAACATGTCGGTGAGAGCGAATTCTCGCCTTAGGAAAATGCGAAATTATACAATTAAACGGGTCGGAAATATCCACCCGTTTTTTTTATGTGAAATACATTTTCGAGATTTTTAGCTGATAGCACATCTGCCGCTGTTCCGTTTGCAACCACTTGCCCGTCGGACATAAGCATTGCCTGATCTGCGAATTGCTCCACGAGGGCTAAATCATGCAAAGCGGCGATAACGGTTTTCCCGGCTTGGGCTTGTTGGTTCAAAATATCCAAAATAATGAGTTGGTAATAAGGATCGAGTGAGGCGATAGGCTCATCCACCAACAAAACAGGAGCCTCTACGGCCAGTGCACGTGCCAATAAGACACGAGCCTGTTGGCCGCCGGATAAAGTGCCGTAAGGCGTTTTTGCTAAAGCGGTTAAATTGGTTATGCCCAACGCCGTCTCAATCGCTTCATCATTGCCTCTTGTTTGGCGGCCAAAAGGTTTGCGATAGGGGGCGCGACCCAAGGCAATAATATCCCTGACCGACATAAGCGGGTGCGCCATACGCGTTTGCGGCAGATAGGCCATATATTGCGCAAGCGGTAGGGCGTTTGTCTCTCTGATAATCTCTCCGCGCTCAGGTTTTTTAATACCGGCTAAGACTTTCAGCAGGGTGGATTTGCCGCTGCCATTGGGGCCCAGCAAAGCTGTAAATTGGCCTGACATAAAATCTGCTGAGACATCACGTAGGACAGTGCAGTCGCCATAGGCGGCATATATATGTTTCACCGTTACCATATCACCGTATCCTGACGGCCAGATAGAGGAAGAAAGGCACGCCAATCAAAGCGGTGATCACGCCGAGATAAAGCGGTGTTCCCGGGCCGCTCGTGATACGGATAAGCATATCCGTGAGCAGTAAAAACAACCCCCCTGCCAAGGCGGAAAAGGGAATGAGTTTGGCCGGATCAGGGCCTGTCAAAAATCTCATGATATGAGGAATAAACAGTCCGACAAAGCCAATTGCTCCGGCCACGGCGACCCCGCTGCCAACGCAGAGGGCCGTACCGATAATTACGCCGCATTGCGTCAAACGTAGATTGACGCCCAGACTTTGTGCTGCGTCTTCGCCAAGACTAAGTGTTTTAAGAGCAGTACCCGTAAAGGTGAGGCTTGCTAGACCGACGAGAGTCATGATTGCGCAAAATTGAACCTGTCCCATATGGGCTTTATCCAGAGACCCCATCATCCAATATATCATTTCCGACAAGGCCCAAGGATTTGGGGCAAGGTTCATAATCAAACCTGTCAGGGCCGTCGCCAAGGCCCCGATTCCGATCCCCGCCAAAATCAGTTGCCCCGCACCCGATGTTGCATCGCCGCCGCGTCGTAAGCTCAGCACGCTGATGACCGCCGCCCCGATGACGGCGCCGATAATCGCCGCCGGACTAATCCAGGCGCGAAACCCGAAATAAAGCGCGATAACGGCCCCTAATGCGGCACAAGCCGAAAAGCCTAATAAGCCCGGTGCAGCCAGATCATTCCGCGTAAAGCCTTGAAGCGCCGCTCCGGACCCTCCTAATCCCGCCCCAATTAAGAGCGCGAGCAATATGCGTGGTAGGCGCACATCCCGAATAATGGTTTGGGTGAGGGCATCGCCTTGGCCTGTTAGACCCTGCCAAACTTGTGTCGGTGTCAGCGCTGTAACGCCCAACCAAAGTGAAAGATAACCCAAACTTAAAATGGCGATTATCAGCGTGAGGGGAAGAACCAGATTACGCCTCATCCTCATCCTCCGCCTCCTGAACATTGCGCGGACTTTCAAAAGATGTGTCGCGCGTCGACTGCCAATTTTGGATGGCGTCTTGCAATTCTTCTGCGGCTTCAATCAAGGCAGGGCCAGCGCAGGGCCAATAGGAGCCGTGAATATCAATCACGGGCTTATCCGCTTTCAGACGCGTGATGACGGGATGATGAAGATCACTTCGCGAGTGATAATTCCCTCCTGAAAAACTCGTCAAAATTATATCAGGCTTATATTGAATGAGAGTTTCCAAATCAGGCGTATGCCAACCCGTCACCGGATTGATATTGTCTCCACCTGCAACTGTGATGACACTGTCGATAAAAGTCGCGGGCCCGGCACTGCCGCCCGCACGAGAGAAGTAAAGAATTTTGGGCTTTGGCTTCGTTGCATCGCCTCTCTCTTGCAGAGCGGCCAATCGGGTTTGCCACATAATGAGTTTATCTTTCGAAGTCTGGAGACTGTCCAGTACGGCCTCAGCATTCGCTGTCACACCCGCAAAATCTTCTGTCCAGTTCAGAGCGACGACATGAGGTAAGTCGGCTTTGATCGTAGCCTGCTCTCCGGCTCCGAAGAGAATGAGTTTATCCTGATGGGGTAAGACATAAGCCGCATTCGCGCGGATTTGGGGCATGGTTTTCTGTGCGGGTGTTGCCAAAGACAGGGTTGAACGCGATTGCCAAGACAGAGCTTTAATCGTCTCAGGCGCGAAATATTGTAAATAAGCATCCCCGCAGAGTGATGTGCTCACGGCATAATGCGGTGTAGCTAAATCCTGAGATGGAACTTCATTCGCAGGCTTTTCACCACATGCCGACAAAAATATAAGACCGAAGCAAATCTGAACGGCCGTCTTGAGCGAAAGGCGGTGATATAAATTCGCGGATAGCATTGGTCTTTGCTCTGCCTCCGCGAGAGTGTTGGGTGAAACGCGCGTCTTTTCTGTTCTCTAACAGCGTCAACGAAAGGAAGGTTATCAGAACGAAACTCCTCATGGCAATCAAAATGCCAATCATGACGGTGTATTTGAATGGATTGCTTAACTCTATTGGGGCAGGTGGGTAGATTGAACCACATCGGGGGCTCGGGATGATGTCCTGCCAATGTAAAGATAATCAAAGAAGACTGGTGCCCAAGAGAGGACTCGAACCTCCACGTCCATACAGACACTAGCACCTGAAGCTAGCGCGTCTACCAATTCCGCCACTTGGGCACGGTTTAGGTGAGTGGCGAATTAATCCGAATGGCCGTGAGGGTCAATGCTCTTCCCCGACTTTTCTGCGAATGGCTTGAGCGGGAAGACGACGCTCAAACCCTCTGGTTTTATCGCTTGCTATTGCGAGCACACCCTCCTATACGCCTCGCGATTTCTCGTGGTATCCAAGCCCGAAAAATTTAGCGGGATGAGCGCGGTTTTCAAACCCCTTTCACGTTTTTTGATACGCCCGGATTGGCCGGGCCAGACCGCGGGCTTATCTAGGAGAGACCCGTAGGCAAAACCCAAATTTGGAGATCCCAATTATGAGCAATGCTCAATCAATGAACCCGACAACGGATGACTTTGCGTCCATGTTCGAAGCGTCTTTCGAGACGAACTCAATGGAAGAAGGCACAGTTGTCAAAGGTATCGTTACAGGTATCGAAAAAGATGCTGCCATTATCGATATCGGTTTGAAAACAGAAGGTCGTATCGACCTGCGTGAGTTTTACACGCCCGGTGAAGAAAATAATCTAAAAGTCGGCGATGAAGTCGACATCTATCTTGAGCGCATCGAAAACGCGCTCGGCCAAGCCGTTCTTTCACGCGACAAAGCCCGTCGTGAGGAAAGCTGGATTAAAATGGCGAAATTCTTCGAAGCAGAAGAGCCTGTCAAAGGCGCGATTGTTGGTCGTGTCAAAGGTGGCTTCACAGTTGATCTGGGCGGCATCAATGCCTTCTTGCCTGGTTCACAAGTTGATATTCGCCCCGTCCGTGACGTTGGCCCACTCATGAATGAAACACAGCCTTTCATGATTCTGAAAATGGATCGCTCGCGTGGTAACATCGTTGTTTCTCGCCGTGCTATCCTTGAAGAGAGCCGTGCCGAACAACGTGCAGAGCTCGTCGGTCAGTTGGCTGAAGGCGAAACACGCGAAGGTGTTGTGAAGAACATCACAGATTACGGTGCATTCGTCGATCTCGGCGGCATTGACGGTTTGTTGCATGTCACTGACATGAGCTGGCGCCGTGTCAGCCATCCTTCGCAAGTCTTGAATGTTGGCGACACCGTCAAAGTCAAGATTGTTCGCATCAACCCTGAAACACAACGTATCTCTCTCGGCATGAAGCAACTCCAAGAAGATCCTTGGACAGTTGCGGCCTCGAAATACACTGTGGGTTCACGCCATACAGGTACAGTCACGAACATCGCCGATTACGGTGCGTTTATCGAACTGGAAGAGGGTGTCGAAGGTCTGGTTCATGTTTCCGAAATGTCTTGGACAAAGAAAAACGTCCATCCGGGCAAAATCGTCTCAACGTCTCAGGAAGTCGAAGTCGAAGTTCTCGAAGTCGATCAAGAGAAGCGCCGTATCTCCTTGGGTATCAAGCAGGTTCAGGACAACCCTTGGGACAGCTTCACAGATCGCTTCCCAGTTGGTTCAACGATCAAAGGCGAAGTTCGCTCTGTCACTGAGTTCGGCCTGTTTATCGGCCTAGATGGTGATATTGACGGCATGGCGCATTTGTCTGACCTGTCTTGGGAAAAATCAGGCGAAGAAGCGCTTCAGGATTACAAAAAAGGCGACGAAGTCGAAGCCAAAATCCTTGAAGTCGATATTGAGAAAGAGCGTATCTCTCTTGGTATCAAGCAACTCGTCAAAGACACAATGCCGGCGGGTGGCAAAGGCGCATCACGTGGTGCGACCGTCACCTGTACTGTGAAAGAAGTGAATTCTGGCGGTATCGAAGTCTCCTTCGGTGAGGACGATGCCGAAACAACAGCCTTTATCCGTAAGGGTGATTTGTCCCGTGAGCGTTCTGAGCAGCGTCCGGAGCGTTTCGCCGTCGGTGATAAGGTGGATGCCATGATTACGCGCGTTGATCGTAAGACACGTCAGTACACACTCTCTATCAAGGCACTTGAAGTCGCTGAAGAGAAAGAAGCCGTACAGCAATATGGCTCTGCCGATTCCGGCGCGTCCTTGGGCGATATCCTTGGTGCCGCTCTGAAAGGCGACAACTAAGCCTCTTCATTCGTGCAGTTGCATAAGTGACTGACCTAAATTTTGAACGCCCGTTTGTCCTTTCTGGAGAAACGGGCGTTTTTGTTGAGAATAGTCAAGTTCTAATCAAAACTATCTTGACGGGATGGGGTAGGCTGACGCTATAAGATGGAATGCTACGTTCTGAACTGATTGATAAACTTCACGCTGACAATGAGCACCTGACCCGTAGAGACATGGAACGGGTTGTTGCGGTTGTTTTAGAATCAATCACTCAAACACTTGAACGCGGTGCTCGCGTCGAACTTCGTGGTTTTGGCGCTTTTTCAGTACGTCACCGCAAAGCGCGCGCCGGGCGCAACCCACGCACGGGTACAGATGTTTTCGTTCCTGAGAAACATGTTCCCTTTTTCCGCACGGGCAAAGACCTGCGCGAAAAAATCGACGCCTCCAAAGCCTAACTTTACCCATTTCCTTATCTGGAACACCCTTTTTAGGGTATGCAGCCAGCCACAATGCAGGCTGTCTGTCTATTGACCTATGTTAAAACGACAATTATGCCCGAATCACGGGTCATTGGGGTCCGATAATTTATTTGGGGGATATATCCATGGGAATGGTATCTGAATTTAAAGAATTTGCTATGAAAGGCAATTTGGTGGACATGGCTGTCGGCTTTGTTATGGGCTCGGCTTTCGGGACCGTTGTTAAATCTTTTATTGATGGCGTTTTTATGCCGCTCATCAGCCCGATTATGGGCGGGATTGATTTAGCCAGCCTAAATATCACAATGTCCGAAGCGGTTATGGAAGGCGAAACTGTCCTCAAAGAAGCCGTCGTCATCAGCATTGGTGATTTTATTTCTGCGCTGATTTCGTTCATCATCGTGGCATTTGTAATGTTCATGATCATTAAAGGCATGAATAAAGCCAAGAAAAAAGAAGAAGAAGCCGCACCCGCCGCGCCGCCTGCTAATGAAGTTCTTTTGGCAGAAATTCGCGATTTGCTCGCCAAGAAATAGGTCTTTGGAATTTAAAAATTCCACGGACTTAAATTTTTTTAAACCCGCTCTCTTCCGAGGGCGGGTTTTTCATGAGTTAAACTTCAACGCCACTAATGTTTACCTGACGACCTCATGTTCGGTCATGGGCGAGGGCGGCTACGGCGAATTGCAGCCGTTTCAAGTCCTGCGTCACGGCCCGCCGATTTATCTGCATGGCAAACCAAAGTTTCAACGCAATCTGTGCTGAATTTAGTAAAATCGCCCAAACGCCAAAGAATATTTGGTCTTGTACCGTTTCCGCTTGAATAAAGCGCCAGACACAAAAAATTAAAAACCCACCGAAAAACAAAATTGCGAACCAAGAGCTGATGCGCAGGCCGCTTCCTTGACCCCGAAAGCTTTGCAGCATGGTTTTATAATAGCCGGTTTCATCAATAGAATCGGTGAAATCCTGCCCGTCTCTCTCCTTTAAGAGGCGTTTTAGTTCTTGATCAAAATCCTGCATGTGTGTCTCCTTTTTGCGGGGTTGATTGGATGTAAACAGATTTCAACGCTTCTCTGGCGGCGAAGAGGCGTGATTTCACGGTGCCAAGCGGAATGTCTAAAACGGCGGATAATTCCGGCCCTGTCAGCCCTTCAATGTAGAAAAGTGTCAAGAGCAGTCGATCGGCCTCATTCAGACGGGCGAGAGCGCGTTTGAGATCTAATGTGTCATCTAACGCTGTCTCGGTTTTGCCATTGTCTTGTAAGAGCGATCCTTCGGATATGACGCGGTCTCGGATATCTCTGCGCTTTATATTGCGTTTAATATGATCAGCGGCACGTCGGCGAATAATGGTGAAAGCCCAAGCTGAGAACTTATCAGGGTCGTCTAGCTTATGAATATTTTTGGCGAGTGTAAGCGCAGCGTCTTGCATAACATCTTGGGCCTCGTCTCGATGGCCTGACAAGCGTAAGGCGACGCGGAAAAAACGTTCATGCCATCGCCGATAAAGCCGTTCGAAAGCGTCGCGGTCGCCATTTATCGCCAAAGACCCTTGATAGCGGTTTAGCAATTCAGCTTTTGAAATGTCCGTTTTATGTTTGGGCACTGCTTGTTTGGACGCCTTTCGCGTTTTGTTTGTACCTTATAAGTCCGTCGTTCAGCGCAAAAGGTTCGAAAAATAATAAAAAATCGTCCTCGGCCTTGCGCCGCGAAGGAAACATGCCAAGATTTATAGGGTAAATGGAACCGAAACTGACAAATCAAAAGGGATGCATTTTGAGAGCACTTTTATTCACCGGGGCCGTGAGCCTATTGACTCTCATGGGATGCGGAGACGCGCCGAAAACCGACAGTAACGCCGAGTCTGATATATCGTCAGAGGACGTCTCTGTGACAGAGACCGCTATTGTGAGCGAAGATATAACGACCTTGGACGGTTTGACCCATGCCATTTTGAAAGAGCAAGGCTTGGTTGGTCTCGCTATCAGCACTTATTACTATAATGACGCAGGTGAATTGGTGAGCGAGAAAGCCGCCGCGGGATTACGCAGTGTCAACGGAGATGAGGCCGTTACCGTAAACGATAAATGGCATATCGGCTCTTGTACCAAAGCGATAACAGCCCTGCTTTTTTTGGATACCGTTAGAGGTACAGAGATGTCTCTCGATACATCCGTTGGGGCGTTATTCAAAGACCATGTCGAGGTTATTGACCCGGCGTGGAATGATGTCAGCATGAAACAAGTCCTGACCCATCGAGCCGGGATTAAAGATTTCGGAGCGGGATGGCTTATAAAACGTGTTTTTGATGAACGCCCTTTGGCCGAACAACGTTTGGAAACGGTTGCGCAATTATTGGCAGAACCGCCCGGGCTGACGGTCGGGGACTTTCAATATTCCAATATCGGTTACATTTTGGCCGGATCAGCCGTTGAAGTTTTAAGCGAACAGCCTTGGGAAGAGGTGGTGAAGTCAGGGCTGACGGGTCAGATTATGGGGGAAGACGGTTGGGGCTTTGGACCACCACAAGGCGACCAACCTTTAGGTCATAGAGAAGCTGTATTTGGAAAGAAATTAAAACCAGCCACTCAAACTTGGGAAGGTGGAGATAATCCTGCTGTTATGGGACCGGCCGGAACCGCACATGCAGAGCATGATGTTTGGGCGAAATTTGCTTTGGCGTTCTTGCCTGTTGAGACGGCCCTTTCAGACGCTGACAAAGCCTTAATGCTCACACCACCTGACGGGGCGAATTATGCCTTGGGTTGGGGTATGAGTGAGAGCGAAGAGTTTGGCACGATCTATTCTCATGCAGGCTCAAATACGATGTGGCTCTCTCAAGTTATGATTGTCCCCGAGAAAAAGGCCGTCGTTCTGGTCAGTACGAATACGCCGCCAGACCGCGCGGATAAAGCCGTTCGAAAAGCGACACGAGAAGCCATCCGGCGAATTAAATAGCCAGCCTGTTAGAACTATAAGGATGATTCGCACTCGGGGTGAATTAAAATTGGTAGTTGCATTTCTTATCTCTATATTATGGAGGAAAGCCAACTTTATCGTTGGGAACGTCGACGGCACTTAAAACAAAAGCGTCGGAAGTTTCATTTCGGAGTCTTTGATTTTTTGGGGCTGACCCTGTTTTGTATGTTTTGGGTTATCGGCCTGCGTATCCTCTTTTTCTACACAGTGACAAACTTTGATTGTTTTGAAACCCTGGCTAATTTCGGGGCGTCGTCGGGTCTTCCGCCCGCTTTCCCCCTCCTGTTACACATCACCGTCTTATTTGGTTTGTTCTGGATATGTGTGGGACTTCATAAAGCGCTTAGCCTGACAATGTCCCGGATTGATGTCATTTGGCACATCGGACTATTCGTTGGTATCTTCATTTTAGGCGTTTTTATACGTGCTTATATTCCTTCGCAGCCTTTACCGCCGCCTGATGGAACTCTGGTAGTTCAAGATTCAAACGATTCTTTAGAGCCAGAATTAAACATAGTGAATTATGCTTATTTTGATGGGGAGGAAGTATATGCCCATGGGGTCCCGCAATGTGTGTGGCTTGATACGAACCGAGTGACTCAATCCAATTTCAAGGGGTCATGGACTCTGAAAAGCAAAGAGATCATAGGTTTTGGCAGGCCTCATATTGATTATCTGCAAAGGCTACAGAGCTACCGCGAGTTGACGCCTGTTGAGCGCGACCGGTTCGTTGAAAAACAAGCCTGTATGAGCGACATCACCTTATATGGACAATTAAAAACGGTTTGCGAAAAAGACTATCTTTATCGTGTGGCGTTGGAGAATTGGCCGTCAGATGAAGAGTTAAAGCGTCTGGGATGGGATGATGCCATCCTTCTTAAACGTCAAAAATTAAGTGAACGGACGGAGCTGCCAACGCAGTAACCTCTAATGGGTTCAGATAGTCCGAGTAATTTTATAAAAGCGCCTAGGCGTATTTTTCTCCGAGATAGACGCGGCGAACATCTTTATTGGCCCGGATTTCATCGGGCGTGCCTTCGAACAAAGCTTCTCCTTGGAATAGGATAGACGCCCGATCAACAATATCCAAGGTCTCACGCACACGGTGATCCGTGATCAAAATGCCAATACCGCGCTTTTTCAAATAAAGCACAAGCTCTGAAATATCGGCAATGGCAATCGGGTCAATTCCGGTAAAGGGCTCATCCAATAACATAAAGCTAGGCCGAGAGGCGAGGGCGCGGGCGATTTCAACACGGCGGCGTTCCCCGCCTGACAGTGATAAAGCCGGGCTATGTTTAATATGACCAATATTCAATTCATCCAATAAGGCATCGACATTATCGCTCCATTTGGATTTGTCTTTTTCCGTTAACTGGACAACGGCGCGAATATTTTCCTCAACTGTCAGGCCTCGAAAAATACTTTGTTCCTGCGGCAGATAGCCAACGCCCAAACGGGCTCGCTGATACATGGGTAAGGCCGTAATGTCCTGACCATCCAAAGTAATCATCCCACGGTCAGCTTCGATGAGACCCATAATCATATAGAAACTGGTTGTTTTACCGGCTCCGTTCGGCCCCATAAGCGCGACGACTTCGCCGCGCTGCACGGTCAGCGTAATGTCTTTCACAACGACACGTCCGCGATAGGCTTTGCCGATATTATTGGCCGCCAAACCTGTGGCGGGGGGCGTAATCACTTGCCCTGCAGATGTTGTATGTGTTTCAGCCATAAAATTTCAGTCTTTAAGCCTGCCTTGTCAAAGACAGCCTGTTCGAACTTACCCCGTTGCCCCGTTATTTCCGGCTCTATTATTGCTTCCTGTGTTTTGTATCAAGACACGAACGCGTTGGCTCAGACCGCATTTACGCCCTTTACAGTCACTGACCATACGAGCTTCTTCGGTTTCCAGATTATAAATCAGCCGGTCACCGGTCACGACGCTATCGTCTTGTAACAGGACAACATTCCCCGTGACGGTGAAGTCATTACTGGATTGGCGGTAAATTCCTTTTTGACCACGGACTTCCTGCGTCGGCGTAATATAATAAAAATTACCTGTGGCGACGATAGTGTCGATATCGCTAACGGCGGAGTTCAGTCCTCCTTGGCTGCGACCCGTAATCACCATTTCATCTGTCAAAATTCGGACACCACCTTGGCGGGCATCAACCTGACCGGAAAATATCGCAGACCCTCTTTCTAATCGGCTGTCATCTGCATCAATCGTGATAGGCGCATTGGACGCATTTGAAAATTGCGCCATAGCCGGTAAAGCGCCGAATAAGGTCAGGGACAGACAGCTTGCCGCCAAAACGGCGCGCCGTACAGAAGGATGTTGCTTCATAATCACTCTCTTTCCTCCCGACCTCGTTCTTTTAGACTTCAGGCGAGGTCTAATTATTGCCGCCAATTGTAACGCGTGTCCGGCCATCTGTACCGCAATCGCGGCCTTGACAGTTCCCCGAAAAGCGAGCCGTTTCCGTGACCGTATTATAGGTCAGGCGATCCGTCTTCGCCATATTGCCACCTGGCTGCATGACACTGACATTGCCTGTTACCGTGATAAGGTTTTTATCGCGTTCGTAAACACCTTGATTGCCACGAACATCTGTATCCGAGTTTTGATAACGAAAATCTTGTTTAGCGATAATTTTATTGACCTCGCCCAGCCGTAAAGAGCCATCCGCATCGGATGTGGCTTCGCGACGCAAAATTGTAATGACGTCCGCATTAATGGTCGCGGCGCCCTGTTTGACATCCACAGCGTCAAAGAGTTGTGTCGTCCCGCCTTTGTAAATGCCGCGATCGGCTTTCACAAAAATCGGTCCGTCCCCGGCAAAGGCGAAGCTCCCTTGGGCTTCAACCTCTGTGGTCGCGACGGGGGCACTGGCCAAATTCGTCGTTTCCGCTGTGCCATCTTCCGGAGTGTCTATGACCGCACTGTCAATTTGGGCCGGGTCTTGTCGGATTTCGGCGTCCATACCGCCTTTGAAAACAAACTCGGTGTAATTCTCATTGATTTCGTAAGCTTGCCCGTTCACTGCGCCAAATGTGCCGAGGCAATTGATTGGCTTCTCGCCTTCTATACGCTTCTCGCGGGCAAAAATACGGGCATGAGTGGTCTTGCAAACATAGCCGTCATCAGTTTCCAGATTGACAGATTCTTCCAAGTTCAGAATTTTGGTGACGTCATTATAAGTGCCGCCTTGTGCCAAGACGAAAGAAGAAGCGGCTCCATCAGCGCGAATAAATTCTAGAACAGGTTTAACGAGCATCACATCATTACCACGCTCTTGAGTGCGGGTCGCAGTATCCGCCGTCAGATAGAAAGGCAAGCCGTCCGCCGTGCGTCCGCTATAACGTGGATTGACCATTTTCACAGATTCTTCGGGATTAGGATTGTCAAATGTTGTGGTCGCGCCGCCCATAAATTGTAGCCCTAACATGACTACTAACCCTGCCGCCATGAGGATAAGGACTTTACGCAATAATTGTATTCGGCGCGTATGCTGACGCGCAGCTTCGAGTGTCAAAGAACGTTTGGGCTCCCATAGGCCAAGCGCTTCGCTCGCCATGTGGTCGCGCACGGGCAAAGCCATGCTTGAGGCACTCTCAGATGTCGAACCAGTTTCCATATAAGCTGTCTATAAAACAGGCGAGGCGTAAAGTGTAGCACCAATTCTGCCGTATGAAGACTTGTTAAGGTCAGCTGAAGCCTAATAAAACGTGCGTGCCCAAAGGCCCCTAATCGGCGCGACGCATACGGTGGGAGAATATATCCACATCCGCCCAACCGTTTAAGTCCAATGCTGCGCGAGTTGGTAAAAATTCGAAACAAGCCTGCGCCATGTCATAACGATTTTCTCGCAAGAGGCGGGCCGTCAAAATTGTTTTAAGCTGATGTAAATATAAAACATCAGACGCTGCATAACTAAGCTGCGCTTCAGATAACTCATCCGAAGCCCAATCAGAACTCTGTTGTTGTTTGGACAAGTCTACGGCCAATAATTCGCGGCATATATCTTTCAGTCCGTGCCGATCCGTATAAGTCCGCACGAGGCCAGATGCGATTTTCGTACAGAAAATACGTCCTAAATCCACACCCAAGTCGCGTTTTAAAATCGCAACATCAAAACGGGCGAAATGATAAATCGTCTCGACATCAGGATTGGATAAAAGGGCTTTTAAATTTGGGGCTTCATAGCTGTTGCGGTCCATCTGAACGATATGGGCATCCCCGTCACCAGATGAGAGCTGTACCAAGCAAAGCTTATCCCGCACCAATGACAAACCTTGGGTTTCCGTATCAACCGCTATGGACGTCCCTAAATCCAATCCATCGGGCAAATCACCTTTGTGAAAATGGACTGTCATGGGGATACCTCTTTGCGATGGCCTGAGCGGGGGAACTTGCAGAGGGATTAGGCGCTTAGGTAAGAAATGGCAATGGCAGGTCTGTCTTTATCGCCACAAAGGAATAATAGTTTTGTCGCTCAAAGTCCGTTGAGATTGCTGAACGCGAATTTTCACGGTTCGCTAGGTCTTGTCACCAAAGCAGACAAAGCCTCGATTGTATCCGCTTCATGGGCGGGCTTATCCCATCGAATGCGGCTGATACGGGGAAAGCGCAGGGCAAAACCTGATTTATGCCGCTTACTGATATGGGCGGAGTCAAACGCGACTTCAAAGACAAGGTCTTTGGTGACTTCCTGCACCGGACCAAATCGCGCCAATTTATGCGACCTAATCCATTTATCGAGTTGTTTTAATTCTTCATCGGTGAAGCCGAAATAGGCTTTCCCAATAGGCAGGAGCGTTAGCTCTCCCGTTTTCGGGTCAGGCCCCCACAAGCCAAAAGTATAATCTGAATAGTAAGAACTGCGCTTGCCCGTACCACGCTGTGCATACATCAAGACGGCATCCAAAAGAAACGGGTCGCGTTTCCATTTATACCACGCATGTTTGGGTCGCCCGGGGACATATGACGAAGACAAATCCTTGATCATTAATCCTTCAATCAACCCGTCCGATTGCGCCGCATCGTCGCGGAATTGGGCCAGTTCACTAACATCAGAAAAAGTGAGGGTCTCTGAGAGGGAAAACTCAGTCTTATTCAAATTGGAAATGAAATCAGCCAGATGTTTGCGCCGCTCACGCAACGGCAGACTTCGCAAATTTTCGCCCTCCAATGATAAAACATCATAGGCCATTAAATGAGCCGGGAACTCTGTCATGAGTTTTTTCGATGGATTTTTACGGCCTAATCGTTGTTGCAGGTCATTAAATGACCCAATGGTTCCGTTGGGTTTAACTAATAATTCCCCGTCTAAAATTCCGTCAAAATTCACGGCCTCAGCCAAGTCGGGAAAGCTGTGAGAAATATCATCTCCGGTGCGGGAGAAGATTTTGGCGTCACCCTTCAGGCCGCTGACCTGCACACGAATACCGTCCCATTTCCATTCGGCTTGATGCGTTTCCGGCGAAATTCGCTCAAAGTCTTTGCTCTCATCAATGGGATGGGCGAGCATGACCGGAGAGTAGGTAATGACATTTGACATATCCGGCATGGAGGCGAGACCGTCTATCCAGGCAAAAAGGTCGAGATAGGGCGGCTCCAACCCATGCCATAATTCTTCTATGATCGAAATGTCGACATCTTTCATGGTGGCAAGCGTGCGTTTGACCGTGCGGGCCGAGAGGCCGATGCGTAAGCCCCGCGTACCGAGCTTTAGCAAAGCCCATCGTTCCGCCGGTGTCATATTATCCAGAAGCAGGATGAGGTAATCGCGAATCCCCGCTTTATCTCGACTTTGAAATTCAGCAATAACCTCATGTAAATCAGGGAGGCGGTTGAGCCGCACGGCGTCGTCGCTCTTTGGCCATGCCAAGGCCACTGTTTCACTCATTTCGCCGACATAGTCACGCGAGACATCAAAGAGAAACGGGTCCATTCGCTCCATCATGAGGCTTTTGGTGAGATTACGTTTGAACAAATCAAAGCTCAGCGTGCCGCCAATCGCGGCCAAAGCCCAGCCCCGATCAGGGTCCGGCGTTGTACGCAAATAATTGGCTAAAATCCTTTCCTTCGCCTTGGTCGAATTCGTGAAGTAAAGATCATCAAGGAGCTGAGAAAATTCCTTCATTCGCCGACCTCTTCTTCCATGCCGATGAGGTTAAGCGCTCGCGTCTTTATACCTTTTTGTTTGAGCGCATAGGCCAAGGCTTCGACACGACCATGGGTAATCCAGATTTCTTCGGCTTTTGTTTCTTCACAAGTGCGGATGAGGTCTCCCCAATCGGCATGATCTGAAACGATGAGCGCCATTTCGGCGCGTTTCTGTCGTGTACGGGCGCGGATTTGCATCCAACCGCTTGCCACGGTGGGAAGCGGATCAGCGAAACGGCGAGACCAGCGATCATTAATTTGTGCGGGAGGACAGAGAACGATCTTTCCGCGAAAACGGTCTCTCTCTGCGCGGGGGACGTCGCTCACCAATTCCCAAGGGCCGAAATCGTGACCATAACTTTCATAGAGTTCAGTTAGTCTCTTGAGCGCGCCATGCAAATAAAAAGGCGGTTCATATCCGGCTAGTCGCAAAGTCTTCATCACGCGTTGACATTTACCGAGCGCATAAACCCCGACGATATGTGTGCGTTCCAGTAAGGTCGTCATAGACCGCATTAATTTATCGACTTCGCGGTCCAAAGGCGGGTGCTGAAACACTGGCAGGGCAAATGTCGCTTCGGTGATGAACACATCGCAGGGGACAACTTCAAAAGGTGCGCATGTGGGGTCGGGTGCGCGTTTATAATCTCCGGCAGCCACGACACGCTGACCTTGATATTCTAAAACCGCTTGCGCTGAGCCTAAAATATGCCCTGCACTGGCAAACCAAAGCGTCACGCCCCCGCCCAAATTATAGCGTTGACCATAGGGTAGGGATGTCTCTTTTGTGCCGTCTGCGGTGTAGTATCGCGTTTGCATAATTGCGATGGTTTCGGGCGTCGCAAAAATTTGTGCATGTCCTGAACGGGCGTGATCGGCGTGACCATGGGTGATGATGGCCCGTTCAACCGGTTCCATCGGATCAATGTAACAATCGGCTGGAATACAATAAAGCAAGCCCTTGCGCGTTGTCATCCATGTGACAGCAATATCTGTTTCAGGGGCATTGGCAGGGTTGGTTTCTGGCACACTCATATTTCTTGTAACCCTTTCAATTTACCGCGCGTATAAATCACTATGGTAACTACGTCTCAGAAACAGAAGCGGATAGACGGTGATTCCGTTCCGCAAATTTTTGAAACGTGGTTTGCTAAGCAAGGGTGGTCGCTTCGAGACTATCAGCGCGCCATGGTCACAGCCTTTGCCCAAAAACAGGATACGCTTCTCATTGCGCCGACTGGTGGTGGTAAAACACTGGCAGGCTTTATGGCCAGCTTGGTTGATCTGCATGACAAGCCAAAAAACCAAAAAGCGGCGTTGCACACGCTTTATATTTCACCACTTCGGGCGTTAACAAACGACATTGAACGTAATATAATGAAGCCTGTCAGCGAGCTAGACTTACCGATTAAAATCGGTGTGCGAACAGGCGACACGAAATCCTATCAAAGGCAGAAACAACAAAAGACACCGCCGGATATTTTACTGACGACACCTGAGAGTTTGATGCTCTTATTGTCCTATGAAAATGCCCCGGATTATTTCGCCTCTCTCAAATGCGCCATCATTGATGAACTGCATAGCTTCGCCACGAATAAACGCGGTGATTTTACCTCTTTGGCCTTGGCCCGCTTGAAAACACTGGCCCCTGACCATATTCGGTTTGGCCTTTCCGCCACAGTATCAGAGCCCAAAAAGGCTGCCGCTTGGTTAGGTGTAACAGGGAAGGCCGCGGCGATTTTACAAGTTGAGGGCGACGTGCCGCCAAAAGTGGATATCATCAACCCGCAAAATAAATTTCCGTTGGGGGGGCACAGTTCCCGTTTTGCCTTGCCGGATATTTACCGCGCCATACAAGCTGCCCAAACGACCATTGTGTTCGTCAATACCCGCGCGCAAGCGGAATTATTGTTCCAACAATTATGGCATATCAATGAGGATAATTTGCCCATCGGGGTTTATCACGGCAGCCTGTCACGAGAACGGCGAGAAAAGACTGAGAAACTGATTGCAGGGGGGCAGATGCGTGCTGTGGTCAGCACGTCCGCTCTGGAAATGGGTATTGATTGGGGTGACGTCGATGTCATTTTGCAAGTCGGTGCGCCCAAAGGCGTGTCCCGATTATTGCAACGGATTGGTCGTTCCAATCATCGTTTGGATGAACCCTCCCATGCGACCCTCATTCCAACCAACCCTTTAGAAGCTGTTGAATGTGCGGTGGCGATTGACGCCATAGAAACGGGGCACCGGGACGGTGATGCCTATCGGCGCGGCTCAATGGATGTCGTGGTGCAATATTTGGTCAATCGGGCCTGTTCGGGCAAAGTCAAGAAACGTGAAGTGCTTAATGAGATTCGTTCGGCTTGGCCTTATCGTCATTTGGGCAAAGCGGATTTCGATCAACTTTTAGGCTTCGCCGAAGACGGCGGTTATGCGCTAAAAAATTATCAACGCTTTCAAAGACTGAAATCCACCTCTTCGGGCTATAAGATTGCGGGTAAGGAACAGGCCAGACGCCATAGAATGAATATCGGCACGATTGTCGAATTTGCGAAATTAAAAGTCCGGCGCATCGCTTCGCCCAAATCCAAACGGGGGCGCGTCATTGGTGAGATTGAAGAAAAATTTGTGATGAATCTCAACCCCGGCGACACCTTTGCTTTTGCCGGTGAGATTCTGGCCTATCAAGGCATTCGCGATATGGCGATAGAGGCTTACCCGTCCAAACGCGCGCGACCCAAAGTCCCTGCCTATGCAGGCGGCATGATGCCGCTCTCGACTTATTTGGCAGAAGGTGTGCGAGATGTGTTGAGCCAACCCAGCCATTGGTCAGGCCTGCCAAAACAAGTGCAGGACTGGCTCTCCCTACAATCTGAATTTTCAGAACTGCCACAGGAGAACGGTGTCCTCGTCGAAGCGTTTTTCGACAAGCAAGACCGTAGAAATGGAGGACAAGGTTATGAAGATCATGTTCTGGTCATTCACACTTTTGAGGGGCGAAAGGTCAACAATGCGCTCGGGTTTCTGATGACGAAGCGCATGGAAGCACAAGGGCTCAAACCCATTAATTTCACCATTACAGATTATGCTCTGACCATTACATCGATTGAACCCGTCAATGCGGTGGATGCACTCTTAACACCCGATATTTTGGACAGTGATTTGGAGAATTGGATTGTCCAGTCTCCTATGGTCAAACGCAGTTTTCGCAAAATCGCGACGATTGCCGGATTGACGGAACAGAGACTGCCGGGGCAACAGCGTACAATGAAACAAGTCACCTTCAGTACGGATCTGATTTACGATGTACTTATGAAATATGAACCGGACCACATATTGCTCCGCATTGCGCGCGAAGAGGCGGAAAGCGATTTATTAGATATTACGCGCTTGCGGCATTGGTTGCGCGAGGTGCAGGGAAATATCAGTTTCCGCCCTTTACCGCATGCCTCTCCTCTGTCTATTCCCGCCATGATGCAGGTTGGGAAAGAAGCGGTTCGCGGTGCTGCCGACGCAGCCTCCATCACAGAGGCCGTGCGGGAGCAACGCGGCACAGCGATGTTGGAAAAGGTCAAAGAGTTTGTCGATAAGCGAGACACAGATTGAACCCAAAAAACGAGAACGCCTGCTTTTTAAGGGGTCTGCGGGGGACATCGTTTTAGACTATCGCAAAGCAGCTTTTCTGCCCGATTGTGAAACCCTCCTCGTGGCGGATTTGCATTTTGAAAAAGGCAGCTATCTTCAGGCTTATGGTCATGCGCCCCTGCCGACTTATGATACACGCGATACGGTTGAACGATTGAAAGACCTCATTGCACTCTACCGACCCAGGCGCGTCGCCGCATTGGGCGATAGTTTCCACGACGTCAGCGCGGGGGACCGATTATCGAAGACCGATTTTACCGCGCTCAATGATGTCGTCAAAAGTGTTTCAGACTTCGTTTGGATCCTTGGCAATCACGACCCCGATATTCCGAAAGGCCTGATCGGCGCGCAGGAAGACCATTTGCAATGTGGTGATTTTTTGCTCACCCATTTGCCGATGAATGCGGGTGAGGGCCTCAATATTTGCGGGCATTTACATCCAAAAATCAGGTTGAAAACACGTCGTCGTCATTTCTGGACTCCCTGTTTTGCTTGCGCTGACAATCGTATTATTTTGCCAAGTTTTGGTACCTATACGGGTGGTCTCGATGTCAAACATGATGCGATTGCGAGCGAGCTTGACGGTGAAACGCTTTATGGTGTGATTCATGGTGAGACGATAGATATGGTTCAGCGATAGCGAAGCTGATTAAATAAGGGCTGTATTTTCAAGCCCGTCCCTGTAAATCGGAGGGATGAAGACGATAATCAGGTCCATACTCTATGCGCTCAGCCTCTTAACTGCGCTTTATCTGGTTTTTCAAATCGTTTCTTACAGCCGTTATGTAAAGGCGCAGGAACAGCAGGTAATAGAGACGGCAACGGCGACCACGACCGCAATCAAAACGGATATTGACGCCCTTTTACAATCGGTAAAACAGGCGGGTGACGAACTCGGCAAAGCTTTTGGTGACGCTGACTTCACGGATGAACAAGTTCGAGACTTGATTAAACAAGTCTCACTGGATTATCCGGATATTGCAGGTGTGACTGCGTGTTACCAACCTTATGGCTTTTCAGAAGCAACCCGCCTCTATTGCCCCTATTACAATAAGAGGACCGAGTCCGTTCTCAATATCGAAGAGAGTTATGACTATACGGTCAAAGGCTCGGGCACAGCTTGGTATACGGGCGTTGTGGAAAATGGAGCTGTGTGGACGAACCCCTATTACGGCGCCGCTGCGCAAAGTTGGTTCGTCGATTACGGCGTTCCTTTTTATTATACATCCGGTCCTAAAACCGGGCAGGTGAGGGGCATTGTCGACTTTGCCATTGATGTTGGGGATTTCAAGAAAATCATCCACGGCATAAGCGTCGGCCGTACCGGCTACGGATTTATCAATACGGAAAATGGTATGTTGTTGTCTCATCCGATTGCGGATTATGTCGGCACCAAAACCTTACAAGACTTATTGCAGGAATCGGAAGGTTCGAAGCTGGCGCGGGCGTATAAAGCCATCATTGAAGGAGAGAGCGGGTATTACGAGTTTATTGATGAGGAGTCCCAAGCCGCTTCATTGATTGTTTATGACACAATCGAGACCGCCAATTACGGCATGGGCATGGTCTTTTTCAAACGTGATTTGATGGATGATCAGAGAAAGCGCAATCAGCGCTATATTAAAATGGTTCTGACTCTCTCTGTGTTTTTCGTTTTGGTGCTGACGCTTTATTTTGGTCGCGA
The DNA here is from genome assembly GCA_964511495.1 of uncultured Algimonas sp. Lineage (GTDB taxonomy): Bacteria > Pseudomonadota > Alphaproteobacteria > Caulobacterales > Maricaulaceae > Litorimonas. The sequence goes on from CAZEFT010000007.1 coordinate 122,036, forward strand.
TATTCTTGACCGTACAGAAATCGAAGTCATCAGTTTTCTGGCCACTTTGCTTTTGATCGCTAATGTCTCCTTTGTCGGATATTTACAGCATGGGTCTGTGGGATTTAAAGAAAAAATCGGCAGCCCTCCGGTTATCGATACGGTGAGCTTGGGCCAATTTGTCGATCAGCAAAATACTCGGGCGCAGACCCTAAAACTTGATCCACCCGTCGTGGTTCCGACAGGAATTTATGTTGAAACCATCGAGTTTGAGGATAGCTATAATGTCAATCTTGGGGGCACAGTCTGGCAAAAATACCCTCTCGATAAGGCGGATGACATTAATATCGGCTTCCGTTTCCCGCAAATATCCCCCTTTGCAGAAGCGTCTCTGATTGAGGAGAGCTACCGCGAAGAAATTACCCGCAAAGAAGGAGAAGACGGTCATCTTTTAGTAGGGTGGGAGTATCGCGTCACACTTCGACTTAATTTGAAATATGCAGATTTCCCCTTTGATAAACGGCATTTGGATATTGAAATTTCTCCGCTCTCGCCGAAAGACAATTTACTTTTTGTGCCGGACCTTGAAAGTTTTGAATATACCACGCCTGCAAAACTGGCGGGCCTAAATCCGGGTATTTCTCTTTCAGGTAATCAAATCACGCGGAGTTATTTCAACTTCTCCATTGAAAATTACGATTCAAGTTTTGGCTATGATTCCAAAGCCGCTTTTGAAAATGTTCCGGTTTTGCATTTCAACATTCATATTCGGCGCTTATTGCTCAATGCTTTTGTGACTTATCTCATCCCGATTTTTGTCGCCTTAAGCCTGATCTATATTTTGATCTTAGCCTGCGCCAAGACCGAAGCGCGACAAGGTATTATTGAGAGTATGGCCGCCTTTTTCTTTGTGCTCATTTTCTCTCACATTGATTTACGCAAAGACATCGTGACGGCGGATCTGATTTTTATGGAATATTTCTATTTCACGACTTATGTCCTCATCGTTTTATCCACTCTGAATTTGATGGCCTATACAAAGAGTAAGACAAGTTTGTTCGACCATAATGATAATCAGATTTACCGCGCGGTATATTTCCCGATTTTCTTCACAACGATTTTGATAGTGATGCTGATGAAGTTTTACTGATGCGTCGAGAAATCGAGTCGAAATCCTGTCAGTAAAGCTTTTCCGTTTTGACGGGCTCCGAAACCCCCTGCGCCGAAATAGTCAGAGGCGGATGCTGCATCGTTCCGCAGCAGGGCATAATTTTTCTCTTCTGAATAAAATTCTGCGAAGACTTTTAGCTTCTCATTGACCCGGTAATCCGTGCCGAAATGATAGGTTTCACCGGAGAATTGATCCCCGAGGCCCAGCCCCGCTTTAAATGTCCAATCCTTATATTGGCGTTGTGCAAAAGCGTTGAAAATATCGCCAAAGGCGTCGCTGTTTTCATATTTCCCCGACACATACCATGGCGCCGTGGTGTAGGAAAAAGCAACGCCCTGTGTGTCGGCTTCGTTGCCGTCCATGTCCTCGCGGCCCGCGGCTAAGGTCAAACCATCTGTTGTGAATGATAGCGCGTAATGCCATCCGCTCGGTCCGCCCCCTGTGCGCTGCATACGGGATAACGTGCCTGTAAATCCTGAAATTGACGGGGAAATATAGGTGATTTGCCGTTCACGAAAATAGGCATAGGTCGTGTAGCCCGCATACACGGAACTGAAATAATCAACCGGATAACCGACATTATTGTAATAAGGTAGCCAGTCTTTTCCGACCAAGATTGTTCCAAAATCACCTTCCGCCTTAATGCTGTATAGACGGGAGTCTTCATCATCGAAAAATGACGGATCCCCAAACTCTAAATCTGCGGAATTTATATTGACCTCATAACGTGCCGTAAATTTCACCGTTTCATTGTCTAAGCTCGCCCGCGCGCCCAAACGGGAATAGGCATCCGAAAGTCCTAAAAAATGAGTCTCCCCACCGTCAAACGCTTCATCAACGGTCACAGAATTAGCCTGTAAGCGCAAAGAGCCATAAAGTTCGAAATCTTGTTTGAGTGAGTTCTGCGCCACAGCCGACACAGGATTGAACACAATAGCGAACATTCCAGCACTCACGGCATAGGCTGCTATTTTCATATATCTCATCTATCTCTCCCCCTTTGAGACATAATGTGAGTTTCATACGCACGTATTATGCACTTAGACAGATGTGTGTGAAAAGGTCAAAAGTATGATTGAGGGTTAAGGCTTGGGGGCAAAACGACGAAGTAAAAAGCGTTGGAAATAGGTAAAAGGTAGAGATGTTCAATCAGGGGACGTCACATTTTGGCGCGATGCTTGCTCGCTCGGCCTGACACACGCTTGCGCCACATACGAAAACTGCTGGGCTGCATATGGCGGCGCATGATTGTGATGACTTCATCTTCGGACAGACCTGACTGTGCCTGAATGGCGTCAAAAGACGTGTCATCATCCCATGCCAACGCCACAACTTCAGACTCGGTTAATGTGCCTGTGTCATCTCGCGGTGAGGCTGGAATAAAATCATCGGGAAATTCACGTTTGCTCATAAAGTCTATACGTGCGGGAGGAGGGATATGTTTGGCGAAACTGTGGAATGTTTTCAAAACGGCTTAAGAGTATATTAACCCTGTTCTTCAACCTTAACCCCATCCTTATGGCAGTGCTGCCGATTCGGGATCGGTTGCAGATGTTGTAGGGCGACATCAGCGAAGGACCCTTATGCGCTGCACTTACGGGCAACACGCCTTTCGGCCGCCCAGCCGATTTAACGCCGCTTCACATTTCAGAATGTGGAAAAAACTCCGACAACTCTGCCAAAAATCCGATCAACGGTTTCAGCCTGTTCTTAGAGCCCAACCTTAGCTTCAGCCCCTAACCTTTTCCGATTAATTTCAGGAAGCGGTCTTGTAGGCTTGGATTGGTTTTAAACTCGCCGGTGAATTGTGTGGTAATGGTGGAGACATCCGGATGATGCACGCCGCGTGTGCTCATACATTGGTGGACGGCATCAATCATTACGGCACAGCCTCTCGGTTTAAGCGCGTCTTCAATCGCATCGGCGATTTGGGCTGTCATCGTTTCCTGCGTTTGCAGTCTTTTGGAAAAAATCTCGACCACTTTCACTAATTTGGAAATTCCGACCACTTTGTCGGTCGGCAGATAAGCGACATAGGCTTTGCCCAAAAATGGAGCGATGTGGTGTTCGCAATGGCTTTCCACATCGATTTCGCGTAAGATGACCATGTCGTCATAGCCCGAAACATCTTCAAAAACGCGGGACAGTTCTTCCGCCGGATCCATATCATAACCACGAAACCATTCCTTATAGGCATTGACGACACGTTTCGGCGTATCTTTCAAACCTTCCCGGTCAGGGTTATCCCCTGCCCAAGCGATGAGCGTTCGTACAGCCTCCATAGCCGCCTCTTGAGAGGGGCGTTGGGGCGTTTCAACGGCTTTCAGTGTTGGTTTTTTGGATGTATCATTCGTCATGGCGTGCCTATAGCGCAAAGCGGAGGGCAAAAGCCAGTCCGCAAAGCTGTTATACGCCCATTCTGAAATTTTGGATGCGAAGGCTCTTCTCATCGTGAAAGCTCATTCAGCAGCGAAGAGACCATAAAAAAAGCAAGACCTCAGAGAACTGAAGTCTTGCTTTGCGCCCCATGCGTCCCCCCGTTAGCATTTAGCGTTTTCCTCGTGTTTAAATTTATAAGCCGAGACGTAATAGATTAATCGGCGGGGTCATAATCACCCGTGACCAAACAGGTCATGTCGGGTTGCGCCGTTGTGCCGACCGGACAAGAAACCGTTGTCGTATATTTGCCGTCTGTCGTTGGGACGACAATCGCATTATTATGCACGGTCTTATCGTCTTCTTGCATCTCGACTGTGACTTCTCGCTTAGCGTCGCCTCCTGACATTAATAGCTTGTCGTCACCTTCCACACGGCGAATGTTGGTCTCATTCGATTGAAGAATTTCTCCGACATAATCATCATAGCTTTCGCCAGTTTCCAAAACTTTGCCCCGCACCTCGGATTTCTCCATCATATTGGTGTCAGATGACCAATTTTTATCTTTCATCTTGGTCTTCATTGTGCGCGTATCAGTTTTGGCTTTTTGCGACATCATTTTCGTGCTGTGCTTTTCCGCCTTTTTCATGTGGCCATCTTCGCCGTGACCGCCAGCCAATGCGGGCGTTGACAGGGCCAAAGCAGCTGTCGCTGAAATAAGAACTGTTTTTAACGTCGTCATAAAATGTCTCCTACATTAAATTCTTGTCTCCGACACGAATGGCACGGATGTTCGCCACCCGCGCCGGAGTTACTTAATCTATGTATGGAGAGGGGCATTCGTTCCGAGAAAATCTGCAAAAGTCGTAATTATAAAGGCTGACTATAATCAATTAATCACAATTAAGCGGTTCGGTCAGCAGATCGAAACTTCGAATATCATCGGGTTTTAAATAATATAATTCTTCGGGCAGGGCCGCTTCGCGCGTGAATAAATAAAAGCCTGGATCTATGCCCATATCCTCTAAAAACTTTTCGGAATGAACTCTCATAGAATCATAGCCCGTATTGCCGGGGTGAAAAGATTTACCGCGCACGACCCCACCGCCGCCTTGAAGCACGTAATGTGTATGCACGCCAATAAGAGCGCCGCATTCCATCGTCCGCTCGGCCCCGGCCAAGAACAAATCAACAGCGCCTGAAGCAATAAATGACCCTCGCTCCAAATGCGTATTTAATCCGGCGGCGCGAATAGTCCGCGCCAAGCGCAGATTGGTCATGGCGTCCTGCGTGCCGGGCATATTTTTGAAGACCAAAGTCTCAACCTGCGGATGGTCTTGTATCAATTGTTTGACGATACCGCCCGAACGGCTATCCGTCGTGCCATAACCATAGGCGATTGTATCGCGTACTTTAAACTTTAATTGCCCGGCAGAAGGGCGTGTGGTTTTATAAGTCTCGACCCCGATAATGAGCGCGACGAGAGCAAATGCGATGCCGATGATGAGTTGCCTTTTCATCCCAAAACATTAGAGGGTGAGAGCATGTCTGAAAACGAAAATACACAGCCACAGCTTAAGCTTTATAATTCGCTGACACGCCGGAAAGAGGTCTTTACGCCGTCTGATCCGAAACGGGTGACGATGTATAATTGCGGGCCGACGGTTTATTCCTATGCCCATATCGGCAATGCCCGTGCCGCCGTGGTGGCCGATGTGTTGTTCCGTGTTTTGCGTCATATTTATGGCGAAGACCATGTTGTCTATGCGCGCAATATTACGGATGTGGATGACCGCATTATTCAAAGTGCAAAAGAAACGGGGAAGCCCATTTCTGAAATCACTGAAAAATATGCGCGGATTTATAATGAAGACCTCGCCGCGATTGGCTGCCTCATGCCGACTGTGCAGCCCAAAGCGACGGATCATATTTCGCATATGATTGCGATGATTTCCGACCTCATTGCCAAAAACTTTGCTTATGAAAGCGACGGTCATGTATTTTTCGATGTCTCGAAATATGACGACTACGGAAAACTCTCGGGCAATACGTTGGAGGCTTTGCGCGGTGGTGACCGTGTCGGGGAGGGCGAAGTGGCACGGAAACGCAATGCGGCGGATTTCGTCTTATGGAAACCTGAACTCGATGGTGTCGGATGGGAGGCTCCTTTTGGAAAAGGTCGTCCCGGTTGGCATATTGAATGTTCCGCAATGGCCAAGGCGACCTTGGGGGAGACCATTGATATTCATTGTGGTGGTGTTGATTTGAAATTCCCGCATCATGAAAATGAAATCGCCCAGAGTTGCTGTGCCAATGACACAAAAAGCTTTGCCCGTGTCTGGGTCCATAATGAGTTTTTGAATATGGGCAGTGAGAAAATGTCCAAGAGTTTGGGCAATGTCACCTTGGTGCATGATTTGCTAAAAGACTGGGACGGGGAGGTTATTCGCTTGGCGTTGTTGAAAGCGCATTATCGCAGTGAGTTATCTTGGTCTGAGGATTTGTTGAAAGAGAGTAAGAAGCAATTGGATGGGTGGTATCGAAAAGTAGTAGAGGCTACTCCTTATACTGATAAATCGGATTTTAGGCCTTCATTTTTTGGATCAACTAATAACGATCTAAATTACCTGCATCATATAACTTTTGCGGGACAAGACATAACTGGAATAAATTTAGACTTCGCAGATCTAGCTGCGCGTTATGGCAGTTTATCAGACAAAGAACATGAAATGATTTATGCTCTAGAGATGGGGTTTGCGTCTTTAAGAAGCCTCGGCCTCCTCCAAAAAGATCCTGAGGCGTGGTTCAAAGGCGGGGCCTCTACCGATGATGAAGCGAAATTTGATGCTATTGCCAAACGTCGGGAAGACGCTCGGGCGGCGAAAGATTGGGCGGCGGCAGATGCTGCGCGTGACGAAGCCACTGCACTCGGCATCGTCCTCGAAGACGGGCCAGAAGGCACGACCTGGCGCAAAGCCTAAGGCTTTCAAGACAATAAAAAACCCGGCCAAAGTTTTTAGCTGGCCGGGTATAAAGTTTGTGGCATCGGGGAAAGAGTGATGCTCAAGTTTGTTTAATCAGGTAAGGCGGCTACCCTCAACCAAATAGGGCTGCCGCCTCCTGCACGAGCAAGCCTTGTTGATTTTCACAGCACGAAAGACGCCAATTGGGTGAGTTATTGTGCGTCCACCCGACCCGCCCTCGCGGCACAGTGCCCCGTTTGGATGGTTGGAGTCTCGTGGATGAAATAATGATCCTCGGTTAGCGTTTTGAAACCCTCAATGAATTCAGTGCCTTGTGAGAAAATAAAGAGAATGATCCCCACATGCTGATAGTGGGGTATAGTGAGTTTGTTCTTCACGACGGGCCTAATCGTACGTTGGATTGGCG
>CAZEFT010000008.1:0-123595 GCA_964511495.1 uncultured Algimonas sp.
TTCCACCTCCCCCGTCATTGCCGTGCTTGACACGGCAATCCATCTCCTGCTGTCGTAAGGTTTGGGGTTTCGAAGGAACAGCATTCTCACTAACGCCTTTCAGGCGCCGCGTTCGAATGGGATTCATCCGCGCGTTCCGACCTTTGGTCGGCAGACCCTACCGAGTCACGCGGATGGTGGCATCCTCACTAACCCCGCTACGCGGGGCCACGTTCGGATAGGTGTTTACTGCAAGACCAATTCAGCGTGGAGGGCGCCGGCTGTTTTGATGGATTTTAGGATATCAATCATTTCGCGTGGGGAAACACCGAGTGCGTTTAATCCGCCGACAAGGTCAGGAAGGGTCACCGCATCATCCAAAATCGCAATATTGCCGGGCTCTCCGTCCCGTACCGTAATGCCCGTTCGGGGCACGGCGATAGTCTCGCCAAAACCGAAGGGGTTGGGTTGATAGACGACCGGGTCCTCGGTAATTTTAATTGACAGATTACCTTGTGCAATCGCAACAGAGGAGACTTTCACATTCTGATCCAGAACAATCGTGCCGGAGCGTTGATCAATCACTACACGGGCTTTTTGCGCGGGCTTCAAAGTGAAGTTTTCAATCTTGCCGATAATATGGGCTGGCGAACGGTTCAGATTGGCCAAGTCCAACTCCACCGTACCGGAGTCGAGCAGGCTCGCATAGGTTCCACCGAGCCCTTGATTGATTTTTCTTTCAATGCGTTCAGCCGTTGTGAAATCAGGCGAGCGCAATGCCAGACGAATTTTTTTCATATTGCGGAAATCGAAATTAATTTCCCGCTCAATCCGTGCGCCATTGGGAATAGTACCGGATGTGGGCACGCCTTCAGTGATAGATGCACCGTCACCTTCGGCTTGAAATCCACTGACAAGCACGGAGCCTTGAGCCAAGGCGTAAACTTCACCATCGGCTGCATTCAATGGGGTCATGACAAGTGTCCCGCCGGCCAGGCTTTTCGCATCACCAATCGAGGAGACATTAATATCAATTTTCGAGCCCACACGCGCAAAAGGCCGCAAAGACGCGGTAACCAATACGGCCGCTACATTATTAGGACGGAAATCACTGCCCTGAATATTCACGCCCAACCGTTCCAAGAGGTTGGACAAGGCTTCTTCGGTATAGGGCGAGTTACGAATAGTATCCCCAGTGCCATCCAAACCGATTACGAGGCCGTAACCGACAAGGTCATTACCTCTGACGCCTTCTATGTCGACAATGTCTTTAATTTTGACATTGGCTGTCGCCATGCTCGGATAAAACGCCAAAAGGCAAAGACTAAAGAGGGAGAGAGCTTTCGCCAAAATACGCATAATTTACCGCAAGAAATTGGTCAGAGTGAGATTAGAAAGGCGCGCCGTGATTGTATAAGAAGCTTCCAATTGCGTTTGCAATTGTTGAAGTTCTGCCGCCGCTTCGAATTGATCGCGTCCAAAGAGGTTTTGGAAGGCCACATCAAGCGCAGCCTTTTCACTATCATTTTTATCACTGACTTTTTGAATAGATTCCGAAAAGACACCGATTTCAGCCTCCAAAGCAATCAGCCCGCTATTTCCCGTGCCGCTGAGTTTGGCACCGGCAGCAAACAAGGTTTCTGCGCCAGCGACATCGGTGGGCGGGAGGGAGTCTTTACTCACTGCCATAAGGGCAAGGCCCTTCAGCGCGTCCTTAACGGCTTGATGCTTACCCGTAATGCCCGTTTGAATGGATTGACCGTCGCCCAAGGGCAGGGCGGGCGGATTACGCTCACCGCCTTGATAAATACGGGTTTCAAATCCACCTCCCGGCGTATCGAAATAATCATTGACCGCCTGCAAAGCGGCATCGGCATCAGGGGCCGTACCAACAAGGTTGCGAATATCTTCCATCAGGACATCGGGACTGGCAAAAGTGATGGTATCCGTTTGATTGCCGGAAAACAAATTTCGTTCGCCCAGTGATGTATTCAACGCTCCCATAATGACATTGATGTTGACCTCTGCCTCTTTGATGATGGGATCGATATTAAGCGCGAAACCTGAACTAAGGGCGATGGTCGCGCGCGTATCTATGCCGTTCATGGCTTCGCGAGCGCTTGAGACCGAGCGAGACATGGCGTTAAGTCGGGCGGCGGAGAGACTGTTTATGTCTTGTGATTGTGTGATATCGCTTTGGGCTTTTTGTAACAAATGTGCACGACCGACATCGCCATTTGTGGCTTTGGTCAAATCGGATTTTAAGCCGCTGACGGCTTCTTGCGACGTCGTCTGCATTTGCTGGCGGATTTGCGCCGTCGTGCGGTTGCGCCGCGAATAACCAAGGAGATCAGGAAAGCTGTTCGTTTGCATAATCAGGCCTAAATTCTCAGAAGCGTATCAAGCATGTCACCCACGGTCTGGATGACCCGGGCATTGGCTGAATAAGCCTGTTCGATCACAAGAAGGGATTGGAGTTCTGCATCAATATCGACGCCAGTTGCGGCAATCTCGGCATCGCTCAAGACATCAAGACGGGCTTGCGTGCTGGCATTAATAGAATCAAATCGGAGGGATTGTTCACCGACCAATGAGGTAATACCTGCGGCGATGCCTACAATATTATAATTCCCGCTCAGGCCCGAATTTGTACCGACAGGTCGTGTTTCGGTCATTGCAGCGATCATGTTTGAAATAATATCTGTATCACCCGCCGCGCCCGGTGTGGTCGCGCCCAAACCGTCTCTGATACGGTAAAGCTCGCCCCCTGTATTGGGATTGACGAGATTGTTAAGCTTAATCCGTGCCGCCGCTCCAGCCGTTTGAGCGGGGTCAAGGGCCAAAGTCGAGTCGGTAAAAAGACCTTGCGCTCCTGCTGTTTTGGTGGGGTCAAGCGCATCATCTGAGAAGCGTGACACCAGATCAACGGCCAGACTGTCAAGACTGTCCATAAAGTCTGTTGCAACCTGATCACGCACGGCGAACGCTCCGGCCAATGTCCCGCCTTGCAAGGCGTTTCGACCATCTGTGCCGGGGGTGAGAATTTGATCGCCAACGCTCAGGCCCGAAAGTGTACTCCCAGTTTCACCGAAACGCATTTCATTCGTAATGATGGGACTTTGTGTAAATTCCAACGCATTCACAGAGCCTGCCAGAAGGTAGACACCGCTTTCCGTGGTAATTTGAATTTGTCCATTATCGCGGGGAATGTCTTTGATTGGAATAATTTCAGAAATTGTATTGATCAGGCTTTGACGCTCATCCTCTAAGGCCGCGCCTCCGCCTGATAAGACGCCGACGGAATTAATTTCACCGTTGATCGCGTGAAGGCGATGAAGCGCATTATTGACGATATCGACATTCTGTTTAATGGAGCTATCCGCGGCTTCGCGCATGGAAAGCGCCGTATGAGACAGCGCTTTAAGCTCATGTGTTGTCTCGTTTGCCGCTGAAATAACGGCGTTTTGAAAGGCGGCAGACTCCGGTGTGGCTTGAAGCGATTTCAGATTGGCTTCGAAGGATTCCAAGCTGGCGAAAAGTCCGTAGCCGCTACCCGGTTCACCCAAGGCGTTGGTCAATGTACCATAGGCATTGGCAATCACATCAGTGCGCCCAGCCGCGGCATTGGCATCGCGTTTAAGCCTTGAAACCGCCAAGTCTTGTGCCCGTTCAATGGCTGTTACGCGAACGCCCGTGCCACCATTGCCGGAGACTTGCGCCTCGGAAACGACAACGCGGCGCGCGTAATCAGGGTTGGACGCATTGGCAATATTTGATGAAGCCACATCCGCGCGCAGACCGGATTGAACCAAGCCGGAATTTGCATTCGAAAGGGCGCGCGTGAGTGACATGTTTTTATCCTAACTCCCCGATGAAGACGGGGAATTCATTCTTTAAATTACCGTTTCAGATTGGTTGTTTCCTGGAGCATCTCATCCACAGTCTGGATGATTTTGGCATTGGAGGAATAAGCTCGTTGTGTTTCAATCAGGCTCGTAAGCTCAGACGCGATATCCGTATTGGATTCCATCAGAGCGTAACCCACATAAGACCCTGTGGGGCCTTCACCGGCGTCCCAGAAGAACAGGTCGCCACTTGTCGGAGAGATGGTAAAGGCCTGACTGTCAACAGCGTTTAAGCCGTTAGAGTTTGGAACATCAGCGACAGGGATTTGATATAATGTGCGGCGGAAGCCTGTGTTGAAAATCGCTTCTAAGAACCCTTGTGGATTGATTTCAATAGATTGCAAATCGCCCACTGGGGAGCCGTCCGCTGATACATCATAAGGTGAGAAGTCTGTGCCGAGCTGCGTTAAGCCACCGACTTCATTGGCTTTTCCGATGAAAGCATTAATAGGCCCACCTGCTACGGAGAAGGCAAGCTCTCCACTTGCGGCATCATAAGTGGCTCCGGCACCCGGTACGATTGTGGCAAGGGTTCCGCCATTTGTATTATTGTTAAACGTGACATCAAATGTTGCGACTGCTGTGTTCGGGTTACCGGCACTATCCGTGATGCTGACGCTCCAACCATTGGCAACTCCCGGCGTTTTTGTGAAGGTCATGGTCAGGGATTGCTCAAGGCCCAAGGCGTCATAATAGTCGAGCGGTAGAACGAACGGATCAGACCCATCAAGGGCATTGGCGGGCAGGTTAACACCCAAGTTTATCCCGGTCGTGGCTTCGGCGCTTGATTGCCCCAAATTCGCATTAACAGGAACAAGATCAGACTGGCTACCGCGACTGGGTGCGCCGACATTGCCAGCCGAATCTGTAGGCCACCCTAAAAGATAAAGCCCGCTTTCTGTACGTAGGAAACCGTTTTCGTCAGGTGAAAAGCCACCCGTAGGAACCATCATAAAGTCACGATTGGCGGGATCTTCGGACAGGCCTGCTAAATTTGTCACAGGAATCATGCCATTACCATTAATGGCGATATCCGTGGATCGCCCTGTTGAAATGAGGGAGCCCGTACTGGTTACGTCTTTAAAGGTTGTCGCGCGGACGCCGCCGGCAGAATAAATGCCTTGTCGGTTGCCGATGACCAAACTGGAAAAGTCTACGTCACTGCGCTTATAGCCATAAGTCGCTGAATTGGCGATGTTATCAGAAATTGTTGCGAGGCGTGTTGAGTTTACGTTCAAACCCATAACCCCGGCATTAAGGGAGGAGGAGATAGTCATTGTATTCAATCCTTGAATTTAATGTATGCTCCGCAGGTTACCTCTCTTATCCTTAATAAAGTGTGTAAATTAAAAAACACCATTTTGATGTTCCCTTCATGGTTCGCTTCTACATGTCAGGTGTAAGAAGCGTGATAGAAATACGTCTGTTCATGGGGGAATAGGGGTCAGGCGAAAAAGGCTCGGTTGAAGACTTTCCAACAACGCCTGAAATTTGCTCAGTAGGGAAACCGGCATCAGCTAAGAGTCTGCGCGCGGTATTAGCACGATCAGAAGACAGTTCCCAATTCGAGTAATTCGCGTTTTCAGCAAAGGCATAATTATCTGTGTGGCCCGCAATTTTGATAGAGTTGCTCACATCACCGAATGATGTTGAGACAATTTTGACAAGAGTTTTCAAAATGGGAGAGGCTTCGGCGCTTCCGCTCGCAAAGAGGGGGCTGTCATTCTGATCAACCAACTCGATGACTAAGCCTTCAGGACTCATTTTGAGTTTTAGATGTTCGGAAAGAGATTTATCAGCACTGCTCAAAGCTTGGTTAAGCTTGTCTATCTCTTCTTTCATTTCCGCTGACTCAAGGTCTTTTGCCGTGTCTTTATCAGCCGACTCACGTGTCTTTTCGCCCATGGCACCAGACCCGCTTTTCGCAAGAGTGTCCTGCGTATATAAAGAGTCGCCCTTAAGCGCATCAGCGCCCCCGCCTGAAACCGCGGCCAGGGGGATATTGGGATTGAAATAATCGGCAATCCCTTTGCGCTGCTGTTCCGTCGTCGCGTTCAACAACCACATCAACAAGAAAAACGCCATCATCGCTGTTACGAAGTCAGCATAGGCCACTTTCCAAGCCCCGCCATGGTGCCCGTCAGCCGCATAGACTTTTTTTCGGCGAATAATAATAGGTTGTTGAGCTGTGCTCATGATTGGTGTCCCGTGTATCAATTTACACCAGATACTGGCGCATAATGATGAGTATCCCGAAAAGAAACAGCGTAAATATGGAGAAAAGAGTTACGGTTAAGAGTGCGTTAAAAATTTCGCTTCAATAGAAGGTGGAGCACTGATTTGGTGTGATTTGAAATTAGCACTGAGAATTGAATGAGCGTTTTACGCAAGAAAATCGATAAAGCCGTTTTCATCTCTTCTCTGGATGTGGATAAGGTGAAACGGGTATGGGCCAATACTCATGAGCAAATTTTAGAGTCTTTGACAGCATTCATTGATCCGCTTTATTGGAAAGCGGATATGATCAATGTCTTTAAACTGGCGCCAAATGACATTGCAGAAGTTTATCCAGAACGCGGCATTTACACGGCTTTGGGGGCAACAGACCGCGACATGAAATGTGTGTTGTCCTTTGATCCGAAATTGGCAAGCATTGTTTCACGTTACGGATTTGCGAGTGAAATATCAGACCTTGAGAATCTTGAAACCTATGAGTTTTCAGAATTTGATATCGCCATTATGGATGATTTCATACGAAGTGTGCGTGCGATTTTGGATATGCCGTCTTTAACATTCCGATCCGATTTTACTGAATTTTCTCAGATTCCACTGGTGCAGGATCAGTCGGAATGGGTGAAGGTGGAATTGAATTTCCTCACGAGCCTGACGCCGAAGTCCGAAAATGCGCGACTGAATGTGAGTGTTTTATTGCGTCTCGCCCATGTGAAAGACCGTCTGAAGAATGCGCCTGATATTGAAGATGAAGAGATGGCGATTGAGTTTGACGAGGATACAGAAGCCCTGACGCGACATGTTGATCAGAGCCATACACCTCTTCGCACTGTGTTGGAAAGTCGTGAGATGACGGTCGCAGATTGTACGCGTCTTTCCATTGGTCAAGTTATTCCTTTGCCCGGTATTTCGCTCAAAGAATTACGCATTGAGGCTGAACTGAAAAATAGTCGCGTTTGTATCGCCAAAGGGGCCTTGGGAATTCATAAAACACGTCGGGCAATTCAATTGGTCGAAGATATCGACCAAGCCTTCATTGATAGTGCCAGTCAATAAGGCTTTCACTTCTGAAACGCACGCATTGCCCAAACACTGCCTGTCAAACACTAAATTGGTGTATAATTAAAGAATAAGTAACGCTTAGTGGGTATCGCGGCTCTATGAGCTCAATGTTTGGAATAGTCTTTACGGTTATCTGTGTTTTTGGCGGTTACTTGTGGGCCGGCGGAAAGATGGAGATTATTCTCCATTCTCTCCCTTACGAAATGATGATTATTGGCGGCGCGGCGATCGGTGCTTTTGCCTGTGGCAATGATATGCACACGATCAAAGCGACCGGCAAAGATTTGATGGCCGTCTTTAAAGGGCCAAAATGGAAACAATCCGATTATACGGATCTTCTCTGCTTGATGCATGAGTTAGTGCGCATAACACGTGAAAATCCGGTCGAGGTTGAAGCCCATATCGAAAACCCAGAAGAGTCGTCTTTATTCCAAAAATATCCACGCATTTTGGCTTCTACATCTTTTGTCGAGATGATCTGTGACACCATCCGCTCCATGCTGATGAATTTTGATGATGTTTATCAGGTCGAAGAATTATTGGATAAGCAGCTAGAAGGCATGAAGGAAGAGGCGCTTCACGGTGCACATGCTCTACAAAACACGGCGGATGCTTTGCCCGCTCTTGGTATTGTTGCTGCGGTTTTGGGTGTGATTAAAACCATGGCTTCTATTGATAAGCCCCCGGAAATCCTGGGTGGAATGATTGGTGGTGCCTTGGTCGGAACATTCCTTGGCGTATTCTTGGCCTACTCTTTGGTCGGGCCGATGGCGAATAAAGTCAAATCTATTCGCGAACAGGAACATTTCTTCTATGCCTTAATCAGAGAAGTTTTAGTCTCCAGCCTGCATAAGAATGAAACTCAAATCTGTATCGAAGTGGCCCGTCGCAGCGCGCCGAAACATCAGCGGCCAAGTTTCTTGGAAATGGAACAGGCACTGAAAGATTTAAAGAGCGCTGCTGCATGATATTGAGCGCGCTATCCCAACATAAGTCCACAAGACAGTGGAAAGGCCAAGCGTTCAGCGTGGCCTTTTTGCTGTCTTGTTCGCTATTTTCTTTTCAGGCGTTGGCGCAATCAAGTGAGAATTCGAAAACGGAAACTGATACCAGTGCTGTGAGCGATACCGGTCTTTCAAATGCCGCGGAATCTTTAAGCAAAATCATTCGAGACGCCAAACGCTCAGGTTTGGTTCAATCGCGTTCTCAATCGTCGACCCAATCACCAGACAAGGCTCAACCATCGGCCAATACGTCGGCTGAAGCCTCAAAGGTTCCAACCACGCAGGTTCAATTCAATGTAGCGGGATGCGACGCCGCATCCGTGTTGGATTTCTCTGATATGAAGTCCGTCAGCCAATATGACGATATTCTATCGACTCAGGAGAAATATGCTGATCTCGACCCGGACTCTCGGGCTATCCAAAAGGCCAGAACTTATCTGAGTTTGGCAATGGGTGTGGAAGCCAAAACTGTTTTGGGAAATCTGCAAAGCGAAGAAGCGAGATTACTCCGTCATGCCGCAGCAATACTAGAAATACCTAATACGGCACCGCAATCTGCATTCTTCTTACCTTATTCTGAATGCGGAGAGGATGTTTTCTTCTGGGCGACCTTGGATATGCCCAGTGTTTTGCAGACTGAAATATCGGGACAGGATCGCCGTAGAATAATCTCCAAACTGGATAATTACCCGCCGCGTTTGAAAGATTTCTTTGCTGTCCATTTCGCCATTCGCGCGCTTGAAAATGACCGCTTCAATGTGGGGAACGGTATTTGGAATAAGCTTGAAAGAGAAGCCAGAGAGACTCAATCTTCGCTACCTTCGGACCGTTTTGACGAGGACGAACTTCTATATCTTAAAGGTCTGTTGGAGCGCGATGCGGACACAGACTTTGCCCTGTCCATTTTTTCTTATTTGGCCGAACGCGAGGGACTTTATCGATTGGCCGCATTACAAGAACTCACTGCGCTTAATCTTGAAAATAAAGCGGGCGAGGCCGCCATTACGGAAAGCTTAATCGAACTAAGCGAGAAAAGCGGGAGTAGCCTCGATAGTCGCATTGCCGCCTTTGAACTCGTTAAGAACCGCGTCCATGCGGGCGAAGCTGAAGCCGCGATTGAGGTGGTGAGAAAATATTTCGAACCGTCCGATGAGAGATATATTGCAGGGGCTGAGAAAATTCGAAACATCGTCGAAGCGAAGCTCAACAATGAAAATAAATTAGTACGCCTGCAGGGGCTAAATGCCTTTTTGATGGATAAAGGATTTTATGCCGTAACCGAGAAATTCGCGGAAATGGAAGTTTTGGCACTCAATGCCGCATTTGAGAGCGGCTTGCCGGAATTGCATACGAAAATTTTGTCAGATGGGCAAAACCTGCCGACAGAGGCAAAGTCTCTCTTTCGAGCAGCGCAGCTTTTTGCGGGTTTAAAATCAGGCGAAATGAGTGACGCGACAGTAAAAGAAAAACTCCAATATTTGGATGACGAAAAAATATTCCATATCGGACGTTTTGCTGTTTCCGAAAGAAAAATAGAGCTTGCGCAGCATATTGCAGACAGATTGACAGATGAGACTCATAAAGCAGAGATAAATCGTTCCTTGGCTGTCGTGGGAAAGCGTTGGGATTCACTTCCGACTTTACCGCCCAATAGCGAACAGGCGGCATCTCAGGAAAAAATGCTAGCCGTCGTTACTCAGACAATCCAACCGGCCGTGACAACAAAAAGCCCACAATGGTTCAGCGCTTTACCCGCTCAACTTGACAAAATTGAAACATCTATTCGTCAGACGGAGGACTATCTGAAAAATGGATAATGCCAGCTATATCGCAATCACCCGTCAATCGGGATTGATGAAAGAAATGAGCCTCGTCGCTAATAATATGGCGAATATCGACACCGTCGGATATAAACGTGAAGGCGCAATTTTCTCTGAATATATTGCCGCCGCCGGTGGGCGCAATGATACGCAATCCCCCCGCCACAGTATTTCCATGGGGCGTCTCGCCGCTCATACAGCAGACTTCGTCGAAGGCAGTATGCGACCGACTGGCGGGTCATTTGATGTTGCGATTGAGGGGCAGGGTTTTTTCCTCGTCAGTGTCGAGGGGCAAACACAATTGACGCGCGCCGGTAATTTTATGACGGATGCTAATGGCATTCTGATCAATGTTGACGGTTATCCTGTTTTGGATGCTGCAGAAGGCCAGATACAAATTCCGCCCGACGTAGCGGAGATCGCAATCTCAGTGGATGGCAGTATCAGCGGCAACGGAAATGAAATCGGACGTGTCGGTGTCGTGACAGCCAATCCACAAACGATGAGCCGCCAAGGCAGTAATAATTTTATCGCCACAGAAGGCTTTGCGCCTGCAGAGTTTCCGGTCGTGCGTCAGGGATTTCTGGAAGAAAGCAATGTGAATCCGATGTCGGAAATCGCCCGCATGATCGAAGTGCAACGTTACTATGATGCCGGGCAAAAACTATTCGATATGGAAGATGACCGCGTCAAGAAGATGGTCACAACAATCAGGCAACTCGCATAGGGAATTAATTCACCAACATATGGAGGAGATTCAGGATGAATGCTCTTAAAATAGCCGCCACAGGAATGGCAGCCCAACAAACCCGCGTCGATGTAATTTCGAACAATATCGCCAATATGAGCACAACGGCTTATCAGCCGCGCGTTGCCGAATTTGCGGATCTGTTATATCAACAACATCTCACCCCAGGCACGGTCACATCTCAGACCGGAACGATTGCACCAGCCGGGGTTCAAATCGGCATGGGTGTCCGCCCCTCCACCGTCTCTATCGAAGTCGTGCAAGGACCTTTGAGCGCCACAGGCGGTGATTTGGATTTGGCCATTGAAGGCCGCGGATATTTCCAAATCACGCTTCCTAGCGGAGAGACGGCCTATACACGTGACGGTAAATTTTATCAGGACGCCGAGGGCTTGATGGTCAATTCAGATGGCTATGCTTTAGCTGATAACATTACCATCCCCAATGATGCGCGCCGTGTTTCCATCAGCTTGGACGGCGAAGTGACCGCATTTTTCGATAATGCAGCACAAGGCCAACAAGTGGGTACAATCACCATGACGGTCTTCTCAAACCCGAAAGGCCTCGAGGCGATTGGGGGTAACCTTTTCCGTGAAACCAGTGCATCCGGTAATCCCATTATTTCAGATCCGGGAACAGAAGGCGTCGGCACGATGCGCCAAGGCTTCTTAGAGGACTCAGGTGTGGATGTTGTTGAAGAGATTTCCGAGTTGATCGAAGCCCAACGCGGTTATGAGTTAAACTCCAAAATCATCTCGGCCGTTGATGAAATGTACGCCGCTACAACACGGATTCGTTAAAATGATGCGACCTAAGATTATCATAGTTTTGGCGTGCCTCTCAGCGTGCCTACCGGTTTCAGCCTTTGCAAACAATGTGACGGCGAACACCACTTTGACACGTGGAACCATGATTGTTTCCTCTGATTTATCTGTGGAAATAGAAGATGAAACACAACGCCAAGCGCTGTTGTCGCAATATGTCGGCATGTCTGTGATCAGAACCATATCAAGCGGTTCTGAAATCAAGCCCAAAGATGTCGCCGCTCCTGTCCAAGTTAAACGGAACTCTACCGTTAAAATGATTTACCGCATGGGACGTTTGGAAATTTCAGCGACGGGACGCGCCCTCGGAGAAGGGCGCATGGGCGATATTATTACAGTGATGAACACGGACTCGCGCAAGCGCGTCGAAGGTCGTGTCACCGGGATGGGCATTGTGGAGATGGTACGATGAAACATATAAAAACCTTGGCGATTATCGGTTCTGTTTTGGCTTTATCAGCGTGTAAAACTACGGGCGGGGAAAAAATGGCGGCGGAATTTACGCAGCCCATCCCGACGATGAATTATGCACCCAATAATTATCGTTTGGAGGTCGCGCCCCTTGCACGGGAACATAGTCATATGAATGCGAAACAAACTTCGCTTTGGAATAATAGCCCGAAGTCGCTTTTCGGTGACAGGCGGGCTAGCCAGACAGGTGATATTCTGACAGTCTTGGTCGAAATCGATGATGAGGCGGAACTGACCAATTCAGTGACTGAAGATCGCCAAAATAATGAAAATCTTGGCATTGGTGCCTTTTTTGGCCTCCCGCAAAAATTAAATAATATCCTTCCGAGCGGTGCGTCAACAACTCCTGCCGTTGATTTAACGCGAACGCGGAATTTGAGCGGGGACGGAACCATCAAACGGGAAGAGAAAATTACGCTAAGACTAGCTGTTCAGGTGATCGATGTTTTACCTAATGGTTATCTTCAACTGGCTGGAAAGCAGCAAATCATGGTCAATAATGAAGTGCGTCATTTACAGGTCAGCGGCTTGATCCGGACGCAGGATATCTCGCGTCAAAATGTGATTACCTATGATAAGATTGCAGATGCTCGTATTTATTACGGTGGCAAAGGCCAAATTACTGACGCTGTTAAACCGCGCATCGGTAACAAAATTGTCCAAAAAGTGGTTCCTTTCTAAGAGAGTTGAAACATGATTAAATCACTTGTGAAAAATGCTGTTCTTATTGTCGCCGTCATCGCCGGTGCAGTCGGGGCCAGTTTCCTGAAGTCAAATTCCGATGCCAAGGCAACGGGAGGGCATGATGCTTCGGTATCGAAGTCAGCCGATCATGGCGACAAGTCAAAAAAGTCCAAAAAAGACTCCCATGACAAAAAATCCAAATCAGGAGATAAAAAAGATGGGAGTGGCGGTAGCGATGGTTCGACGATAAATTATCTTAAGTTCAAACGGCAATTTGTTATTCCGGTAATGAAGGATAATAAGATCAAAAGCCTAGTAATCATGAATTTCAATATTGAGTTAAATGATGACGCCCCGTCTAATAGCTTTACCTTTGAACCCAAATTGCGGGATGCCTATATGCGGGACCTATTAAACCTCTCCAATGAGGGTGTGTTTGATGATGATCTGACATCGCCTGAAACTTTTGAATACATTAGAGAGACGCTTTTGGGGTCGTCGCGAAAAATTATGCCTAAAGGCGTACAGAATATTCTTATCTTGGATATTGCCAAGCGCGACAATTAATAAGGCTTAGCGAAGGGGTTTCGCCCTTAGAGCAAAAGTGTAAGAGCAGAGACCTCTTATGCCGTGTCTTGATTTTGATTATATAAATTCTGAGCTAGCATCTGCGCAATGTCTTCCAATACGGCATTGCCCTGTGCTTGTAATTCCAAATTCGAAAAGGTTGCTAATTGCTCGACAAATTGTGTTGAGTCTAAGGGCGCCAGAGGATCTTGATTACGGATCTGCGCCGTCAAGAGTGTCAAGAATGTCGTAAATTGTTCCGATTGTTCTTCTGCCGTATTGGTTTCTGTGGCGGCGGTCTCGGATGTCTCACCCGTAGAAGTCGTTGAACTTGTCGTCTCTTCGCCGTCTTTTAGGCTTGCACCAATATCTCGTGTTAAATCCGCCTGCGGTTCCGAAGGGATTGCCTTTGCGAGAAAGTCCGATGGTTTCTTTTGCGTTGTTAAGCCGATGAGATTTGAAACGTCCATGTTATAGTCCTTTGAAACTCACAGTCTAATATCGATCTGTGTATTATGAATGCCTGATTGAAAGTTTTGTGGGGCAGGGTTGTTTTGAGAAACGATTAGCGCCAGATCAGAATCGCGTAAAACTTTGGCTTCAAATGAGCTTTCGTCTTCAAATGAGTTATCATTTTGTTGACCTGTCTGATTGTCGAATTGAATATCAACCTCGCCAAAACCATTTTCACTCAAAAGGTGATGAAAGAAATCCTGCCTTTCGCGCAAGATCATTTGACTTTCTGCGGACTCCGCTCTGATAACAACAGAGACGGCATTGTCTTGTTCAAATATGAAATCGACATAAACCCGCCCCATTTCAGGTGGGTCAAGCTGTACAACAATCCCTTTTGTCGTCTCTTTCGTTTGAACCAAAACCTCTGCAACAGTGTTGGTGACTGCCGTCATAATATTTGGCGGTGGCGTTGTTTGAGCTGCAATGTTTATGGGTGTGACGGTTTGGACGAGCGATATATCAGGGCTCATTGCGCTCAATCCCAATAGGGGTTGCGCAAGATTTGATTGAGGCGATTGAGAGAGACTGGTCCCAAGGGGGGGCGTCCCCGCATTGTCTTGACTCAACCGACTGAGTAGAGCGCGATTATCTTGGTGTTGGTCGAGTAATTCAATATCTTCGATTTGTGTTTCAATCATCTCACCTGACAAGTCAATTTGACCGACCAGTTCAGCTTCTGACGCGGCTGCTTTGACATCCGCCTCCTTTAAATTTTTGTCCGTGTCTCGCGGGGCATTGGGCGACTTATTTTGAGAGACTAAGATTTGGTTTCCGATAGCGGCCGGGATTATGTCCGGTTTTACCTCAGATGGATGAGCTGTTGTAAGCTCTGTCTGTTCAATAAGGGGTACGACTTC
The DNA here is from genome assembly GCA_964511495.1 of uncultured Algimonas sp. Taxonomy (GTDB): domain Bacteria; phylum Pseudomonadota; class Alphaproteobacteria; order Caulobacterales; family Maricaulaceae; genus Litorimonas. Next base: position 14,670 of record CAZEFT010000008.1, read on the forward strand.
CGTTAAGTCAGTGTGTATTTCTTCAGAAGGCAAATCGGCTTTGATCGTTGAGAGTGAAATCGGGCTTAAAGTCATCCCGTCTTCTGACGCTGTTTTCGGGTCTCCACTACCCGAATCCGTGCCTTCGGAACTGTCCTCCATATTCCGAGCCGCAATGACGTCGTTCAAGTCGACATACCCTAGGGTGTTCTGAACAGGGTTATCATCCGTCTGTGAAGGAGATGAAGGATCGGCAGATTGAAGTCCCTCTCTTCTGAACCGTTCTATCTCTAGGAATTTTGAAAATGTTTCTGCGTCATTCGGCTCGGAAGGGTTTTTCTGTTCATCTATGCCATCTGCCATGGCCGCTTTATCCATGGCTGCTACATGCATGGCCGTTTTATCGGGCCGCGAGTAATCCGCATGACGAGGCTCAACGCCGATTGGGCGGAGCGCAATAGATGAATCCTTCATACACCATTTAATATGTAAACATAATTAACCAACCGTTTACGGGTTTTGCAATATTCCAAGCATGGGAGTTTTTTATGACAGATATTATCTCTGCAGTTCAAAGTCCGCTTTATGACAGTGTGTCTCAAACGGGGACGGACAAATTTGACCATGTGTCAAATGCGACAAAAAATGATCCAGAAATCATGCAAGCGGCTAAGGATTTTGAGGCTGCCTTTATTTCCCAAATGTTGAAATATAGCGGTCTTGGCGAAGCCTTAACCAAGAATGGCGGCGAAGATGTACAAGCCTTTACAGATTTTTATATAGAAAACTTTGCAGAGCGGATTGTTGAAAAAGGCGGCTTTGGCTTGGCAGACAAGTTTTATGAAAAAATTGCTGCAAAACAGACAGCGGAATTAGAAAGCGTATTAAATGTCAAATCTTAGACACATCGTCGCTGCTCTGAAGTCTCTTGTGAAATCTGAAAACTCGCAACTCAGAAAAGGTGTTTACACGGAGTTGCAAAAAACAATTCCGCAAAAGAATAGTCTAACACAAATGCTGGAAACCGAATTACGGGCGCTTGGCACTCAATCGCGTGAAGGGTTACTGGCGACAGAGCTGCAGCGTTTGCAAAATCTGTTGAAAGAAAATGATTATCTCATGCGCTCGGCCATGAATAGCCTGCGCCTCGCTCACAAACAATTATCGGTGATCCGGAATACGGAAAAGAAGGTGGGGGCTTATAACCGTTATGGCGGGACGGTCTATATGGATGACCTGCCAGGGTTACGATATAAGCTCGTTTAGCGCTAAAATTTCTACATTGGAAAAGAAAGAAAAAATTAATTACGAGCATTTACAAATAATTATAATTTGGTGCTTATGAGAAAATACAACTCAGGAGAGTTTGCGGTTTAGGGAGAATATTTCAAACTGCGTCAAGGATGACTTAGGGGTTCCGCAAGGGACTAATCGGGAAACTTCCCAAAAAGATACGCCTTACGGTGAAAAAGGAAAAACCTATGTCTAGTATTTTAACAAACAACAGCGCCATGGTCGCTTTGGATACACTACGTGGTATCAATAAAAACCTAAATGACGTTCAGAGCCAAATTTCTACGGGTAAGAAAATTGCTTCTTCAACGGATAATGCTGCTATCTGGTCAATCGCGACTGTTATGCAATCTGACGTCGACAGCTTTTCACAAGTCTCTGACAGCCTGAACCTTGGTTCAGCGACAGTCGGTGTTGCACAATCTGCATCCGAGCAAGTCACTGATTTGTTGCAAACTGCAAAATCGACTATCGTTGCTGCGAGTGATGCGTCCATTTCTGACACTGATCGCGCTAAATACCAAGTCGACTTGGCTGAACTGACATCGACAATTGGTTCTATCGTTGATGCAGCGTCTTTGAACGGTACAAACCTTCTTAAGGATGGTGAAGCCGTCTCTGTATTGTCTTCATTGAACCGTGGTGCTGATGGCGCTGTAACAACCGGAACAATCGGTGTCGCGCGTCAGGATTTGACAACAACACAAGCCGCCGATGCTGTTGAAGCAGTAGAAGCCGTAACTGGCGGAGCAATTGCTGATACAGATGCTTTTGGTGCTGCTTTCTCAGCTGGTACGCTTGATGACTCAGATGGTTTACAGACATCCGATTTGACAATCACACCAGGTGCGGGTGATACAACGGCCTCCGAGACAACTTACACACTTGATCTTGGTGCTGGCGATCAAACATTTACTGTTGACGCTGGTTTGGACGAAGACGAAGTTGCGGCTGAGCTGCAATCACAAATTTCTGATTATATCGCAGGTATTGACGGTTTAGCTGTAGGTGCTGATGCTCTTGTTCGGGATAATTTATCTGTCACAGTGACTGATAACGTCTTGACGTTCACAAACGCTGGTGATGCGAATGATGGGTCAGAAAACATTGATGTTGCCGTCACATCTGTTGAGAACGCGACAGTTGAAGCCGTCGAAGCCGCTGATGCAGTTGAAGCAGGTGGTTTGGCTGAATTGGCTAATCTGGATATCTCAGATGCTGCTGGTGCTGCTGATGCATTGGGTAAAATCGATGATCTGTTGCAAACAGCGATTGATGCTACAGCCTTCTTTGGTTCAAAGCAGCAGCGTATCTCAAACCAGAATGAGTTTATCACAACTCTGTCTGACAGCCTGAAAACAGGTATTGGCGCATTGACTGATGCCAATCTGGAAGAAGCCTCTGCGCGTCTTCAGTCTCTGCAGGTTCAGCAGCAGTTGGGCGTACAGGCTCTGTCTATCGCCAACCAGGCTCCACAGTCACTCCTGTCACTCTTCCGATAGGATAGACGAACTTAATATCATCGAAGCGGATAGTCTCCGCTTCGATTTCCGACTGATTGAAATAATAGAGATAATAAAATCATGGATCAGAAACAAAATGCGCTCCGCGGTTACGGTCAAACGAAACGCCAAACTGCGTCTGATAAGCACATAGAGCTGCAATTGTTCTCATCCATTACAGCGCGTCTTAGAGCACAAAACTCCGCGCCAAACCCCCAAGAGACAAAACATTTAAATGCTGACATGGCACAAGCCCTGCTTGATAATGCCAAGCTTTGGAACATTCTTTTCTGCGACCTCGTAACTGAACAAAACAAATTGCCAATTGAAACAAAGAAAAATTTGATTTCACTGGCTGAATTTACGCAACAACACACAAAACGCGTTTTAAGCGGTCAAGCTGCCCCCGGCATTCTGATTGAAATAAATGATTCCGTTATTTTGGGGCTGAAAGCCTCGCTCATGGCCGCCAAAGCCTCACAAAATACAATGCAAGAGGTAGCATAATGGCTGGATTAGTTATTAGTCTGAGACCAAAAGAGAAATTTCTCGTCAATGGCGCACTCCTGATGAACGGGGAAAAGCGCTCTCAGATCTGCATTCCGAATGATGACACACATGTCTTGCGCATGAGCGACGCCATTCATCCGAAAGATGTCGATACGCCTGTTAAACGGGTCTATTACGCCGTACAAATGATTTTATCTTGCGACCGCCCGGCGAGCGAAATGGACGCGGATGTTAAGGCAGGATTAGATGCGCTTATGGCCGTTTTCGACGGTACGCCAATGAAATCACCTTTGGAAAAGGCCAATATGGCCTTTTTGAAAGGGCGTTATTATTCTGTTCTCAATACATTAAAATCACTATTGACGATTGAGGAAGAATTGTTGAATCGCAACTCTGCGACGCCAATAACAAGTCGGTCAAAAGAGACATCACACATGCCGGAGATGGCGCAATCTGCGTAAATCATGACCTTCACACCTGTCATACCGACGACGGGTTTGGCAGGGTGGAACTTCCTGCAACAAACCTTACCGCAACAGGAAAAGGTGTTTGCCGAGTCGCCTGCAATCAAGCGTGATATAGATTACTTCAAAGACAATATTGGCGATATTAAAACCCTGGATGACTTTATGGGGGATCGCCGCATCCTGAAAGTGGCCTTAGGAGCTTTTGGCTTAGGTGAGGAAATTAATAAAGGCGCGTTCGTTCGTAAGGTGCTTGAAGAGGGCGTTGACGCGCGTACGGATTTTGCCCGTCGTTTGAACAATCCTGATTATATTGCTTTGGCTGAGAATTTTGATTTCACCAATGGTGACCTGAGTGTTCCTCAAATCACCATTGATGATATTACGGATAAATATGAACGCCAGAACTTTGAAATCGAAGTCGGCAATGTGAATGACTCAATGCGTCTTGCTCTGAATTTTGAGCGAAAAATTAGTGAATTTACGGGGCAAGGATCAACCGAAAAAGCGGGCTGGTTCCGTCTCATGGGATCCGTTCCTATGCGGACTGTTTTGGAATCGGCCTTTAATTTGCCGACGTCATTCTCCAATCTGGATATTGATCGTCAGCAGGAAATTTTGTCCGATAAAATGAGTGCCAAATACGGAGACCGTACGATTGAATCTTTCAGCGACCCAGAAGTGCTTAATGATCTGATCCAGAATTTCCTTTTACGGGAAGAGTTAGACTCCGGCCCAAGTGCGTCAACAACGGGCTCAACCGCATTATCTATATTGGGTGGGGGCAGTAATGGCCTCGGCAGCTCTGGATTATTTAATATCTTATTGTCTAACGCCTAGACATTTTAAAGATAGGCTATTCCACCTCAGGGCTTTCAATGTCGTCCTGCGCAGCTGTCAGCCCTAAATGAGTGTTGAGCTGTTCAAAACTTTCTCCAATCGACAATGCCTCTTGGGTGCCGATAAATTTATCTAAATTCGGATAAACTGCAATCGCCGCATCAAGACGCGGGTCGCTGCCTTGGACATACAATCCCGCTTGGATAATAGCTTCGGCTTCTTCATAACGCATAATATGCTCGCGTCCCATTTGTAGAGCTTTGTTTTCCTCAATTGACGCCGCCGCCGGTAAAGACCGTGAAACACTTTTACGAATATCAATAGCCGGAAAACGTCCGCGTTCAGCAATTTCGCGACTTAAGACGATATGGCCGTCCAAAATCCCGCGCACCATATCGGCCACCGGCTCTTCCATATCAGAGCCTGCGACAAGGACTGAAAAGACCGCCGTAATATCGCCACTGCCGTCCAATCCGGGACCGGCCCGTTCGCATAGGGCGGCTAAAGACCGAAATGTTGAAGGAGGGAAGGCTTTCAAAGCCGGGACTTCGCCGCCGCTCAGAGCAATATCGCGATGGGATTCGGCATATCGTGTTACAGAATCAAAAAGGCATAACACCTGCTGGCCTTCATCCCTGAAATATTCCGCGGTTGCCATGGCAAGTCGGGCCGTGCGTAATTTTATTGCTGATGACATATCGGAGGTCGCTGCAAAGACGATAGATTTCGCCATGCCTTTCTCGCCTAAAATCTCATCAACAAAGTGACGAACTTCCCGACCCCTTTCGCCAATCAAGGCAATAATCGTAATATCGGCATTGGAGGAACGGGCTATTGTTCCGAGAAGCGTTGATTTGCCCACACCAGACCCGGCGAACAGACCCACTCTTTGTCCCTGACAGAGGGGTAAAAATGTGTCGATTGCGGCAACACCTGTGTTAAGTCGCTCGCCTAAAGCTTTTCGTTTGATGGCGGGGGGCGGCAGATTGTCCAAAGTGACGGCGCGCTTGCCTTTGAGCGGTTTCGCCCCGTCAATATCGACGCCTTCGTAATTGAGCACACGACCGACCCAATCCATTGACGGGAAGAATTGAGTGTCTTTGACATATTCCACGCGTTGCCCGATTCGCAACTCATTGGCTGCGCTGTGTAAAGTCGCGAGAGCGGTGTCGGGTTCGAGGCCGATAATTTCGCCTTTTACCTTTCGGCCGTTATCCTGTTCCACTTCGATCAGCGCCCCTTGACCCAAGCAATGATTAAGCCCTGCGATGTGCAGGGCTTGTCCCGAAATTCTTACAATCTCTCCGTATTGTCGGAGGATCGGCGAAAATTGGACTTGTCCTAAGCCTGTTTCCAAACGTGTCATAAAAGAAGGGATGGCTGAAGAGTGTTAATATTTTGTTGGTGTATGTTAACTTATCGTTCAACTATCTGGTGTACAAATCCTTAACGTGGTTCACTCGACAAGGATTGTCTCGCCATGCTGAAGAGCACAAATATATTAAATCTGACGTCCTCCATGGCGTCACACGCGGCCCAAAGGCATGCCGTGATTGCCGATAATATCGCAAATGCCGACACCCCGAATTATAAAGCCAAAGACCTCCAGCCTTTTGCAGATGTTTTCAAAACCGCTTTGCGGCAAGGTCAGGATATTGCGCCGCAAGAATTTCGCGTGGTCGAACTAGAAATCGGTGATGCGACATCGCCCAACGGGAACTCGGTTTCCTTAGAAGATCAGATGATGCGGTCCGCACAAACGCAGAATGATCATGCCATGGCACTGATGGTCTATAAAAAATCTATGACAATGATGAAAATGGCAATCGGGAAAAACCTCTAGGGTCGACACTAAAACACATATTTAAACGAGGTTAGTCTAGGATGGACAACTCAATTTCAAAATCTCTCTCCGCTGCTGCGGCAGGTATGAATGTTCAATCATTCCGCTTACGCGTAGCCAGTGAAAACCTGTCAAATGCCGATACCCATGGTTATCAACGTAAGACCGTAACCTTTGCACAGGAAATGGACCGTTTGAATGATGTCAAACGTGTCGCCATAGATCAGGTCTTGCTCGACCCTTCACAAGGAGAGCAGATTTATGACCCATCTCACCCTTTGGCGGATGAAACCGGATTCGTGCTCTCTTCCAATGTCGATATGATGATTGAGCTTGCCGATGCACGGGAAGCCGGGCGGAGCTATGAAGCCAATCTCTCGACATTCCGCCAAGCCAATCAAATGTATAAAAGTCTCATTGATCTTCTGAGAAATTGACAAATTAAATTTTACAGGAGCTGTCCATGCAACCTTCCTCAATCGGCGCGATGCGCCAATACCAAATCGCAAAACAGGCCATTTCAAATGAAGTGGCCGCCCCCAAGCCGGATCTTTCCAAAACAAAAGAAGGCGATAATCCGCTAGTCGAGGGCGTAAAGGAGTTCGCACAGGTTTTTGAAAATGTCGAAACGCAAACACAAATGATGGCAACGGGCCAAGCGGATGCGCATTCCGTAGTCCAAGCAATGGCAAATGCAGAAGTCGCTTTGGAAACTGCGGTGACAATCAGAAACCGCGTTGTCGAAGCTTATCAGGAATTATTGCGGATGCCGATCTAATGACAGACGCAGAAATTCTGTCGATTATGCGCCAGTTTTTCTGGAGTGCGGCGTTGATCTCAACGCCGCTTTTATTGTCTGCGCTTTTGGTGGGCATGTTGGTCGGTCTGTTACAGGCCTTGACTTCCATTCAGGAGATGACGCTGACCTTTGTGCCCAAGCTCGGGGTGATGTTGATCGTCTTTATTGCGACTGCGGGGTTTATGGCGCGCATTTGTATTAATCTATTTGATAATGTGGTGATTCCAGCCGTGATTGGCTGAGGGAAAAGGGTGGAACATAATTCGTTATGCCTAAGGCATTGAATTCAATTTTTAAGAACCCAACCGTCTTTTTGGCTGTGGGTTTAATGTTCGTCATCGTGATGATGGTTTTACCCATGCCATCATGGGTGTTGGATATTGGCTTATCCGCGTCTTTTGCGTTTGCCATACTCATTTTTACCATCACCCTCTTCGTTGAACGTCCTCTGGATTTCAGTTCTTTCCCCTCGGTTTTATTGGCTGCCTTACTATTGCGTCTATCGCTCAATATTTCTTCGACGAAATTAATTATCGGGGAAGGGCATACTGGCCCGTCGGCGGCCGGCGGCGTCATTGAAGGTTTTGCCATGTTTGTCATGGACGGGAATATTTTCATTGGCTTGATTGTGTTCTCTGTTCTTGTGATTGTTAACTTTATGGTGATTGCCAAAGGTGCGGGCCGGATGGCCGAAGTCGGTGCGCGTTTCGCTTTGGACGCGATGCCCGGAAAACAAATGGCGATTGATGCCGATTTGGCCGCGGGAGCAATTTCTCATTCAGAAGCCAGTGCACGAAGAATTCTTGAACAAGAAGAAACTGCTTTTCTCGGCTCATTGGATGGCGTCTCGAAATTCATGAAAGGCGACGCTGTTGCGGGGATTCTTATTACCTTGCTCAACTTGATTGCTGGTATCGGTATCGGGGTCGGCGTTCACAATATTTCCTTGGGCGAGGCGGTGAAGAATTATTCCGTTCTAACCGTCGGCGATGGTTTAGTGTCACAAATCCCTGCTGTGATTATTTCAGTTGCCGCTGGTTTGCTCCTGTCAAAAGGACGCGGTGAAGGTACTGTCGACTTCGCTTTATTTAAACAGTTCAGCCAATACCCGCCCGCCATTGCGGCCGTTTCGGGCATTATGATGATTTTCGCATTCTTCCCTGGCCTGCCTTTTGTGCCCTTTATGGCGGGCGCAATGATTCTGGCTGGGGTAGCCTATTTTGCGCATCAAGCTAAAGAAAAAGCCGAAATAGAAGCGGTCGAACCTGAGCCAGCTGAAGAAGAAATTACGGATAATCAAAAATTGGGCGATGCACTGGACATCGATGAAATCAGTGTTGAATTATCACCAAACCTTGTGCCGCAGGTAATGGGAGAAGATTTTGGTTTTGATCAACGCGTTCAGAAAATTCGAAAATTCATCACCAAGGAGTTTGGGTTCATTCTCCCGGCCATCCGGTTGACGGATAATGCGTTACTGAATGAGGATACCTATAAAATCAAAATTCAGGGAACCGAGATTGCGTCCCAGATTTTGAAGTCCAATAAGTTACTCGTCTTGATTGACCCGGATGAGCATCCACAAATTCCCGGTGAGAATACGCGGGAACCCGTCTTCCAAGCTCCGGCGCGGTGGGTCGACAAATCCTATGAAGACGAGCTTATGATGTTTGGCTTGACGGTAATTGCACCGATTGAGGTTTTGGCGACTCATCTTTTGGAAGTCATTCAAGATAACTTCACAAAAATTCTTTCCCGTCGGACACTTCGTAAAACTTTGGATACATTTAAAAATGTCAGTGATGCCGAACGGGCGGAATCAAATGAGAAAATCATCAAAGAGTTTATTCCCGATAAAGTCCCGTTGGAATTGCTTCAAGGCGTTTGCCGTCTTCTGCTTGAAGAACGAATTTCTATTCGCAATATTCCCTTAATTTTGGAACTGATTGCTGAGGGGCGCAGTGCTCTGAATACGACTGAGCAGTTAGCGGATTTTGTTCGTCACAGAATTAGCTATCAATTTGTGGCGAAGATGCGTGACGAGCATGGCCGCCTTCCACTTGTTCAGATCGGTCCAAATTGGGAAACACAATTTCAGGAAAATGAGCAAGTTGATGAAAGCGGGCGCCGTGATGTCGCGCTTCCGCCTGATGAATTTAACCGTTTGGCCAAAAGTGTGCGCGACCAATTGGATAATTCAGCGCGCCAAGGTGTTTATGCCGCTATTGCAACAACATCCAAGCGCCGCCGTTTCATTCGTTCAGTCTTGAACGCTAAAGGTGTGAAAAATCCGGTTGTGTCCTATGAAGAAATCGGAGCCGGAGAGCGACCTGCCGTTATGGGCGTGGCCTGATGGAGTTTCTCGAAAGCCTGTCTGCGGTGATGGGCCCTTATATGGGGTCAGTCTTTGCCATATTGGCAATTTTTACGCGCATGTCAGCTTTCGTTATTCTGGTCCCGACATTGGGTGAACGCACCTTATCTGCGCGCTCCCGATTACTGGTCTCTTTTATGCTCACCTGGCTCATGTTGCCTGTCATATTGGCGATGCCCTTGCCCGATATGTCAACATTGGGGGGCGTTGTGTTGGTCTTTGCAAAAGAGGCGACATTTGGGGCGTTTCTGGGCCTCATGTTGAGATTATTTATTTTCATTCTCCAAATCGTCGGGAATATCGTCTCGCAGTCTATGTCTATCTCTCAGCCTCTGGGGGAGGGAATTGCAACGGAGCCTAACCCCACTTTGAGTACGGCCTTCATGCTTGCGGGGGTCACATTATTGGTCACGCTGGACTTTCACATTGATGCCTTTGGTATTTTACAGGACAGCTATAAGGTCTTCCCGCTAGGTTCTTCGCCTGACCTTGACGGGTTCGCGTATAGCCTGACAAACAAAGCCGTTGATGTGTTTCGGATAAGCCTGTCTTTGGCCTTTCCCTTCGTTTTGTTGAATTTCATCTATAATTTGCTTTTGGGTTTTGTGAACCGCGCCATGCCGCAACTCCTCGTTTCATTTGTCGGCATGCCGGCCATGATCGGTATTGGCATGGTGCTTCTGTCTCTTTCTATTGCGACAATCATGACATTATGGCTCGGCCATATGCGTGAGAGTACGTCATCGCTACTCGGTTAATGAAAGGAGGTTCATATGAGTGATAATGAACAATCCGGCTCCGAGGAAAAGTCCTTTGACGCCTCTGAAACAAAAATACGCAAGTCGAGAGAGAAGGGTGATACGGCGCAATCAATGGAGGCGAACACCCTCTTTCTTTATGCCGGATTATTGGTTGCGACCATCATATTCGGCAAAGCGGTTGCTTTTGATACGCTATTATCTCTGTCGGGCATGTTGGAACACCCCGAAGATATCGGTGCAAATTTATTACTCGGTGAAAAATCTCGCATGGGCGGGGATGATGCATCGGATTTATTGTGGTCACCAATTGCGGCCTTTTCGCCTTTGTTTATTTTATTGATTATGGCTGTGCTGTCGTCATTGGTTTTACAGCGCGCGATTACATTTGCACCGTCAAAACTTAAACCGAAATTATCCCGCATATCACCGATCTCGAATGCCAAAGAAAAATATGGCCCCAATGGTATGTTTGAATTTGGTAAGCGGTTTTTCAAGCTCTGCTTTATAGCCGTGATTGGCAGTGTTTTCTTTTATAACCTTATTCTTGTCCTTCCGGGAGAAAGCGCCATTCCGACCAATTTAATTGTGCCGGAAATGAACCGCGTTGCCCTACAGCTTATCCTTTACATGGTGGTGGCCGTGGCTCTGATTACCGTGATTGACTTGCCCTATATGCAATTCTCTCATCTTAAAAAGCTCCGTATGACACTGAAGGAAGTGAAAGATGAGAATAAGGAAAGTGAAGGCGACCCCTATATGAAAAGCGAGAGGCGATCTCGTGCTTTAGCCCTTTCGCAATCCAGTATGTTGCATGATGTTTTGGCGGCTGATGTCGTCATCGTAAACCCAACGCATTATGCCGTCGCGATTAAATGGGACCGCGGACAGAAATCTGTGCCGGTTCTCTTGGCCAAAGGCGTTGATGAAATGGCCTTCCGAATCCGTCAACGCGCTAAGATGAATGACATTCCAATTCATTCCGATCCGCCCTCCGCTCGCTCTCTTTATGCAAGTGTCGAAATTGGCGAGCCAATCAAACCTGAACACTATGCAGCTGTTGCAGCCTCCATCCATTTTGCTGACAGCTTAAAGCCGGTTGATTATTAAAGAGGGCTGTATGTTAAACAAGAAACTCGCCCTCTTAAAAATTGTCCGTATGCATAAGAGAGAGGCAGAGCAACGTTTTGCCGAGTCGGCCAAGCAAATTGCCCAGCTTGATGAAACACTCAATGCGATGGCCCTTCAAATTGCAGAAGGCCAAGAACGCTTATTTCAAAATGCACAGAATAATCTGGACCCTTTGGCATTTAACCGTTTTGAGAATTGGCGGCTTATGCTGAAAAAGAAAAAATTGGATATTGAAAAAGAAAAAGTCGCCATAAGGCAATCGCAAGAGATTATTCGGAAAGAGTTGAAATCACATATTGTCAAAGAAGCCTTTTTTGAAAAACAAATTAGCGTCTTCCAAAGGGAGTTAGAAAAAAAGCAATCGAATATAGCCGCTGAAAATACTCAAAAAATTTGGTTGCAAAACTGCTCCTAATTTGTGTATAGGGCTTTTGATTTTTGGTTTGGCATATTTAGATTACGTCGAATCAGTCGAAGAAGTTTCCACCCATAGTTTAATTATGCTGTCAACACCCTAAGTTGAGCGGGTTGATCCGCGCCGGGCATATTTGTTTAGCTTTTATTAACCCCTCAATCATGGCCCCCAACTCTGTAGGGGGGCATATGGGTTATTATAGTTAATATCTATTCGTGACATACATAGTACTCAATAGGAAAGGGCGAGTACTATGTTGAAGATGAATACTGATAATGTGGTTGAAACGGTGAGGGCAGATTACAAGCCTAGTATCGTTTATTCTCAGTCACTAACCGAAATCATTAATAAGTACCAAAAAGTCTGTGATCAATTAAATGAGATCGCTGATGAAGTGCCTGACTCTGTTGAAAATGTTGACAATCTTATCGCCCGTGAGCGCGATTTATTCGATCAACACGCCCGATTGCTTAACGATGCAATGAAAATGAAAATCCACTCCATGGAAGATGTGAAAGCAATTTTGCAGCTTTGGCGGAATGAAGTCGTTGGCGATCAAAAGGTAAAGAATCTGAGTGCCGGTGATCAAATCGTTTTATCCGTTTCAAAATTCCTGGAAGGGAACTAATCCTATGTTGACAAATTCTACACCTCGTTCGCCTAATCATGTTGATATTTTTGTTGGTGAAAAACTGACCAAACTCCGTCGTGAGCATGATTACAGCCAAAAAGATGTTGCAGATCTTTTGGGCGTTAGTTTTCAGCAAATCCAGAAATATGAGCGTGGTAAAAACCGTATCAGCGTCGGTCGCCTTTGGGAGCTTTCCGTTTTATTCTCCGTTACTCCAAATTATTTCTATAAAGAACTGATTAACGACACGGCAGCGCAAAAAACGCGTCCCATGCGTCACACGGCGCAGATTCGTCAGTTCAGCTAAGTTATTCTCCGTAAATCCGGCCGCCCCATGCCGGATTTGCTAGTCCCTTGGTGCGTTTTGTCCTCCCCCGACAGAACGCGCCATTTTTTTATGGACGGCTAAAAAACTTGAAAAAACAAGTAGTTTTGGTTTTAATATTAAGAAGTTGGTAAGGGTTTCAAAACTATACACCACCATGGTGTTAAATTAAAACAACACCTAGTGAGGCTCAAACCATCCATCGAGCTTAACTTCAGATTTCGAGTGATCCAGTTTTCCACATCCTAAACCCCAAATCTGGGTTGCTCGAAATTCCCCTTACACCTCTTCACAACGGCATAAGATGATATTCGCCGTCTCGCTTTTCGAACACTCGAATACCCGCAACGCCGATATCATATTGCGTCTGCTCGATTTCAAATGTTTCCACTTGCGCTCCGTAATTAAGGTAAAGACGGTAAGATCCAAAGTCCTGATACCTTAAGCCATTTGGGAGTTTAGCCTGCGTCAGGTCCAATTGTTCAAACAGAGTTTGATAGCCCTCCTCATCCCACCAAGCCGTTGAATAATAATAATTATCTTTGCCAATGAGCGCAGGGTTTTTATCGGCAAATTTCAGAATAATGTCTTCAGATGTTTCGGTATATTCACGCCAATGATGTGCGGCCCCTATTGCCTCCAGAGGTATGAGAGCGCCCGCTCGCAAACTTTCTACGGCACGAATTTGAATATCCATTTCGGGCAGGTGAGGCGGCAATTCATCGGGGATAGAAAAGTTTTCAGTTTTAGAGCCACTGCGCGGGCCTATGATGATCTTCCCGTTTGCGTGTCTAACAGCGTCGCGAAGAGAGCTGTTCCAGGCAAAAAGTCCGGGAATAAAAATGTGAGAATAATCGCCAAGCTCTTTGACCTTGGAGGGTACAATATCAACACCATATCCCCGTCGCCGTAATTGAGAGTAGAGCCCATAAACCAGCCGAAAATAATCAAAGCTTTGACCTTGGGGCTGTATCTCCCACGCCCATTGCGATGAGTAATCAAAAACAATCGCGATATCAGAACGGACGGAATTACTGTCTATAGAGCCTAGAGCCGAAGCCACTGATTTAACTTCTTCCATAACGGGCATAGAGTGCGCATCGGTCGATAAGAGGCCGGCATGAGATTGCTCTTGCGCGAAAGGTGCTTGGCGCCAGCGAAAATAGCTGACCACTTCTGCCCCGTGCGCAATGGCTTCCCATGTCCATAATTTGACCATGCCCGGCAAGGGTGCGGGATTAAAGGGTGCCCAGTTCACAGGGCCGGGTTGTTGCTCCATAATCCACCAGCGGCCTTTGCCCACGGCTCTGTAAAGGTCATGATGGAAAGCTTGAAAGTCCGGGTCACCCTGACGCGAATAGGCAGCTTTAAAGGTTTCATCTTGATCTGATCGATCTTCCAAAAAACCAAGCGGGTAGCTGTCCCAACTGGCGATTTCCAGATCCTGCCCCAGTGCAAAGTGATCAAATTCTAATATACGACCCATATAGTTATGGATGATGGGTAACTCCGAATACTGCCGCAATGCCTTTATTTGTGCTTGATTCCAGACCACGACTTCATCTGAAGCAAAGCGTCGAAAATCCATTTCATGCGCCGGGTTTGCTTCGGTGACTGTCAAATTTGGGAGGTCCACCGCCTCGAAATTCGGATAATCCATCGACCAGAAAACATTGCCCCAAGCCTCGTTCAGAGCGTCGATGGTTTCATATTTCTCTTTTAACCAAATCCTGAAATTCATCAGCGCAGAGCGGTCATAGGACAAGGTTGTATCATGGCAGCCATATTCGTTATCCACTTGCCAAGCGTGAATATGAGGATTGCGGCCATAACGTTCAGCCATTGCCCCCGCCATATCCGCGGCGGCTTTACGGTAATCCACATGCGAAAAGCTATAATGCCGTCGGGACCCAAATTTACGAGGGCTCCCCTCACGGGTGACGGCTAACATATCTGGGAAGCGTGATAACATCCAATAAGGCGGGGTCGCGCTGGGCGTACCCAACACCACTTTCAAACCTGCCTCGCCCAGTATTTGAATGGCTTTATCTAACCAAGTCCATTCAAATTGTCCCGGCGAAGGTTCAAGGCGGTTCCAAGCGAATTCTCCTATTCGTACCCACTTAATGCCCGCTTCAATCATAAGCCTGGCATCAGTCTCCCATCGGCTTTCAGGCCAATGTTCGGGATAATAACAAACACCCAATTGTGCAGAAGAGGTCATTTTACAGACTCACAGTTATATGGGCGAGGCAGGGCTAAGCCATATCAGACGGACGCCACGCTTTGGGGCACATCCCATCCGCGTCGGGCGCAGGCCGCTAAAACCGTATTGCGTAAGAGACAGGCAATCGTCATGGGTCCTACGCCCCCGGGTACGGGTGTGATGGCTCCCGCCACAGCCGAGGCTTCGGCGTAAGCGACATCGCCAACAAGCTTGGTTTTCCCCGGTTTTTCGGGATGGTCGACGCGGTTAATCCCCACATCGATAACGCAGGCTCCCGCTTTCACCCAATCAGATTTAACCATTTCAGGCCGTCCCACAGCCGGCACTAAAATATCAGCACCGCGACAAATATTTGGCAGGTTTTGCGTCCGTGAATGTGCAATGGTGACCGTACAATTTTGTTCTAAAAATAAAAGGGCAGCGGGCTTACCCACCAAAATAGAACGCCCCAAGACAACGCAATGTTTGCCCGATAAATCCCCTAAGGCCGCTTTCGCCAAGATTACGCAGCCTGTCGGTGTACAAGGACGTAAGCCCGGCTTACCCAGAACCAAACGCCCGGCGGAAGTTTCTGTAAGCCCGTCTACATCTTTAGACGGATCGATCTCTTCAATCACGGCGTCACTATCTAAACCTTCCGGCAGGGGTAACTGAACCAAAATGCCGTCGACAGAGGCATCAGCATTCAAAGCCCGCACGGTTTCTGCGACCTCATCCTGTGTAGCATCTTTGGGTAACCGGCGTTCAATCGAGCGCATGCCGCACTCTTTTGTGAATTTGATTTTTGAGCGAACATAGACCTGACTTGCTGGATCATCCCCGACCAAAACAACAGCCAAACAAGGTGTGTCGGGCAATGTACTGACCGCTTGCGCCACATCGGCGCGCACTTTCGTAGCAATGGCTTTTCCGTCAATTTTGTTGGCGTCCATAGTCTTTCACCCAAAACAATAAGGTTCGGTATCCTTTCACTGCATAATATTGATGTAGTTGAATGGCGAATCTTGTCTGTATTTCGTCCACAACTTAGCACAAAACAGGCGTCGTGTTCTCGCTTAAAAAGGGTTGCGGCACAGAACGCTTATGGACTCTGTATCCTCACGACTTAATATCTTCTCATGGACAATGATGTAGATGAACAGAAAAGACACGGGTTTAGTCTCAGCTCGCGCGGGCTTACTTCTGTGTGGGCAGGCCTAACGATTTTGGTAAGCGCCTGCGACCCCCTCACGCCCAGCAAACAAAGTCTAGAAGAAATTTATGCTGATGAAGCGGCCTATCAAGGCATAAACCCGAATTCTGAGCAATCAGCACAGCGAAGATTGGATTTCGCTCTCGGCAGGATTGAAGCCCTCGACCGAAATGGTCCAAAACTACAAAGCGTCTTATCCCTCAACCCTGAGGCTCGAAAGATTGCACAGTCCTTGGATGATGAGGTTGAGAGCAGAGGCGCGCTTCACGGCGTACCGGTTCTCATCAAAGATAATATCGAGACCAAAGATATGCCGACAACGGCGGGCAGTTCCGTCTTGGCCTTGAATGATACAGGTAGGGACTCGCCTTTAGTGGCTAATTTGCGAGAGGCTGGAGCCGTTATTCTCGGCAAGGCTAATCTCTCACAATGGGCGAATTTTCGCTCGACTCAATCCACCAGTGGATGGAGTGCTCTAGGGGCGCAGACTAAAAATCCACACGCATTGAACCGATCACCTTGCGGGTCAAGTTCGGGCAGCGGCGTCGCTGTTGCTGCCGGATTGGTTCCTGCCGCAATTGGCACGGAGACCAATGGATCTATCATATGCCCCTCAGCTATGAACGGCATTGTCGGCTTTAAACCGACCGTTGGGCTTGTTCCGCAGGACTTGATTGTGCCGATTTCCTCGTCTCAGGATACGGCCGGGCCGATGACGCTTACGGTCAAAGATGCGGCAATTATGATGGATGCGATGACGGGAGGCGACACAGTTTTTTTACAAGCCGTGAAACAAGGCACTTTATCCGACAAACGTATAGGGGTTCTGGAATTTGCTCGTGGGTCAAATAAAGGAGTGAACGCCAATTTTGATAGTGTTTTGCAAACGCTTGAAGATGAGGGCGCGACGCTGGTCACGATAGATGTTTATGAAGTACCGGATGGGTTTTGGGGTGCGGCTTTTGACGTTTTAAAATATGAATTTAAAGCGACATTGAATACTTATCTTGCAGACAGTGCTAAGGCCGTGACGGCTCGCGACCTAAGCGCGGTTATTACTGAGACTAAGGCTAATCCAACCGAGTTGAGAGTATTCGATGCAGATATTCTGGAGATGTCCAATGAATTGGGCGATTTGAACAGTGACGGCTATTTGTCGGCCCTTAACAAGGTTCAATCGGTGACACGAGACAATGGGCTTGATAAATTCATTGAAACGGAATCGTTGGACGCTGTTATCGCTCCGAGCACAGCCCCGACTTTTCTGATTGATCATATTTATGGCGATAATTATCCGGGTGGCACCGGCGCCGGATGGATGGCGGCCATAGCCGGATATCCTCACCTCACCGTGCCAATGGGCCAGGTGAAAGGTTTACCTGTCGGCGTGTCCTTCATGGGACAAGCCGGGCAGGACAAAGAAATTATGGCTATCGGTTATGCTTATGAGCAGGCCAGTCAAATGCGTGTTCGTCCCAAATTTATTGAGGCTGTAGAAACACTACCGAATAGCGGGACTTTGTCACGAGACTGACATTAAAGAACGCTAACTAGACCCTTTAGAAAAAGACTGCGACAAAGAGAATATGAAAGCATGGCTAAGACAGAGAGGAGAGTTCGGGCAGGGCTTGTCTTTGCCTTTAATCATGCGCTTGTTGAAAATTGCAGGGCTTGTCCTCTTGGGGTGGTTACTGATCCGCGCTTTCATTTTGTTTTTCAATCCCGAAATTGTTTGGACAGCGCGTCCTGAAATCCCGACATCTGTGGCAGGGAATGCCGCCCAGTCACCGCAAAACTTCTCGTTTAATACAGACCCTTTTGCCATTGGGGCCGTCGAACAGGGAGACAGTAAAGGCTCAATCAGTTTTGAAGAAGGATTTGATGCGCCGGAAACGGAGCTGAATTTGGTGTTGAAGGGGCGCACAGTCGGCAATCCGGGGTCTGCCGTTTTAAGAACACCTGATAATTTGGAGCGTTCTTACCGGGTTGGTGAAGACGTTATGAATGGTGTGAGTTTGCAAGCCGTCAGACCAAAATTTGTTGTTCTGGATGTCAGAGGCGAATTACAAAGGCTCACATTCATCAAAGATGACACTACGGGCTTGGTGGTCGTTCAAGAAAGTGAATCACCCTTAATATCGGCCCCGCAGACCTCGAATTCCACTTTATCCGCTGCGGCGGTAGATGCTTCCCAATTACTCAAAACAGTGAAATTTAATCCCTATTATGATCAAGGCCGCCTCTCCGGCTATAGCGTGGCTTCGGCTACAGGGGATGCTGGTCTGAAAAAATTCGGTTTGAAGTCGGGGGATGTGATTACAAAGGTCAACACGACCAGCCTTGTGAATGAGCGACTAAATTTATTAGAATTGGCGGCCTCACTTCGCAATGCGAAACAGGTTAAAATGCAAATCATTCGGGATGGTCAATCCCAAACAATTACGATTGGGCGATAGAGCATGGGCATTGGTATGAACATATTCAAATCTTTCTCAATGACGGTAGCGACAGGCTTCACTCTGGCCTTATTGCCGGTTGCGCCAGCAGCTTTTGCGACGGGTGATCACCTCATCACTATGCAGCAAGCCGATATTCGGGCCTTTATTGATGATGTGTCCATGGTGACCGGGAAGACATTTCTTGTTGATCCCCGTGTGCAAGGCAAAGTCACGATCAGTTCTGAACAATCATTAAGCAAAGGAGAAGTGTTCGAAGTCTTCAAAGATGTCATGCGCGTCCACGGTTATACGGTCATTCGCACCGCAACGGGTGAATATCGGATTACGCTTTTACAGGGCTCGGCTCAGGATGCTCCTTTTGTAACAGGCAATGGCATTAATGGGCGTTTCGCGACGACTGTGATTAAATTGACATTCTCTGATGCGGCAGAAGCGGCGCGGTTAATTAAGCCTGTCATGCACACACAAGGACAAGTCACGGCCAATCCGGGCGGGAATGTTTTGGTCGTTACAGACTTCCCAGAAAATTTGCGTAAAGCCCGCGCCATCGTCGCGGCGATGGATCAATCGGGTGATGTGACGGAAACCTTTCAGCTTCAACAATTGTCAGCTTTGGATGCGGAAGAGGCTTTGAAGAAATTGGGCGGACCTAAGCCTCGTGTGAAAATCGTTGCAATTCCTATGTCCAATTCTTTGATCATTGAAGGCCCGACCCAAGAAGTTGAGCGGCTCCGCCCCGTTATCAGAAGTATGGATGTGGGCTCCGTTGCCCCGAGAGGCGCTGTCAGTGTGATACCTCTGCGTTATGCAGACGGAACAACGATTGTGGAGCTGCTCACGACGCTTTTACCCTCATATACAGTTGACGGGCAGCCTGCACCGACTGTGGCATATGAAACCTCTTCCAATACGCTCGTCATCAGCGCGGATGGGGAAACACAAGCCGCGCTTGAGTCCATTATCCGTCGGCTGGATGTTCGCCGCCCACAGGTTTTGGTCGAAGCGATAATCGTCGAAATTTCCGATACGGCCGCGCAGGAATTAGGGGTTCAATTAGCGGTTGGGGGCTTGAATGGCAGCTCTGTTCCTTTGTTATCGACAGGCTTTACTGATGGCCCCAACATGCTTGCTTTGGCCGGAGCGATTGCCGGTGACAATATTGGCTTGGATGCCACAACACAATCTTCCCTGCAAACCGCCGCAATTAGCTCCATTACCGGACTTACGGGTGGCACGGCCGGCATTGGGGGTGTCGAAGGCAATACCGTTTTCTCAGCCATTGTGAATGCGCTGGAAAAAGATGAAGACAGTAATATTCTGTCGACACCCTTTGTCACGACTTTGGATAATGTACCCGCAACGTTTCTGGTCGGTCAGGAAATCCCCATCACAACAGGGGAGAGCCTGGGTGCCAATAATATCAATCCGTTCCGAACCTTTGAACGCAAAGAAGTGGGGATCAAATTAAATGTGCTGCCCCAGATCAGTGAAGGAGACGTTGTTCGGCTTGAAATTGCCCAAGAAGTGAGTTCCATTTCAGGAGCAATTACCAGCCTTTCGCAAGATTTTGTGACCAATAAGCGTGAAATTGAAACGACCGTTCTGGCCAATGATAAAGAGATTATTGTCCTTGGAGGTCTGGTTCAGGATGACGAACAAATCACAGTTGAGAAGGTGCCAGTATTAGGGGATGTTCCTATTGTCGGGAGCCTATTTCGCAATAAAGATAGGTCTCGCGTGAAAACTAATCTTGTCGTTTTCTTACGGCCCACTATTATTAGAAATGGTGAAGATGCTCGCCCCTTAACTCAAGCGCGTTTGGACCAGATTCGGCGCGAAGATATGCAGCAATCCGGTCGGGATTTTTCTAAAATTGACGATGTCATTTATCCTGTTGAATAACCCGAAATGAGTTGGCGGAAACTATTATGGGTGGTGCCGGGGCTTTGTCTCGGCCTGTTTGCCTTTATGCCTCTATCGTGGCTTGGCCCGCATTACGTGCCGGATAATCTTACAACAATAGATACGCAATATTCGGGCACAATTTGGGCGGGCGGCGTCACAAATTTGCGTGATTTTGATGCGGTTGATTTTCGTTTGAAACCTTTCTCTGTGTTGAAGGGCGGGTACCCCTTAACGGTAACCCTGAGGGCACCGGGCTTAAAAGCGTCTGCCTTGGCATCTTCTAAAAAAGCAAAAGATGTGAGTTTTCAAATGAACATTGCTAACCTGCCTTTACCCGACCCCCGCTTGAAAAGCTTGGCCGGTCAGATGACGGCTCGGATTGACGATATGCGGTGGAAGAAAGAGGGGCTATGCGATGTTTTTCAAGGGACTGTGAGAACGGACATTCTGACGCGTAATCGGGCTCTATTCCAATGGGAAGGCCCTGTCTTAGCAGGGCCCGTCTCTTGCCATGATGAGGGAGACTATGTCTTCGACCTGAGCGGACAAGATGAAATACAGATAATCACGGCGCGCATAACGGTGTCCCCCTCTGGGCAATATTTATCTGACATTAAGGTCGAGACAGGCGACCAAGATGCGACATTAGTGTTGCCTTTATTTGGATTTGAGTCCCTCGGACGTGAGAATAATCGCAATGTTTTTCGCCTGAAAGAACAAGGAAACTGGCGATGAAAACAGGCACGATGTTAGGGTTTTTTACGAGCCTTTCCGTATTCGCATTATCTGCATGTGCGTCTTTACCCGTTTCGGAAAAGACCAAGACGTCTGAGCCTTCACGTGCTGAGAGCGGCATGCCATCAGATATATTGCCGCCACAAAAATTAGGCCCCGGTCAATGTGGCCTATTCATTTGGACAGCTGATACGACACCAAAATTCATCGGTTTCGAAAGTGCGAATGCGGCGAAATTTGTCGTGGATGGAAAGATTGAAATGGCGCGCCGCACTGAGGAGACGACGAATGACCCGTTGCGTCGGACTTATTTATTGCCTGAAATGAATAAGTCGCTGTCCTTGAGTTTGGAACGCGACAGAGACATTGCGGAAGGGGAACGGTTTGTCGGACGGTTGACATCCACGACCTCCGAAGGGTGGGATAAATTGGTTCCGGTGGTCGCCCTATTGAGCTGCCAAACAAATTAACCAAAATACGTCAATCACGAGATTTGTGTTCTAATTAAACCAGAACCAAATTTGCCCAGACCAGATGACTGAAATCCCCGCCGCCAAGAAAGGGCCAAAGGGGATCGCCGCCTTTTCTTGCCTTAATCGCTCTCTCTGAGAGGGGAGTTGCGTGAAAACCAGACCCGAGAGACTTGCGATGAGAATTATAAAGGGCAGACCAAAAATCCCACACCAAGCCCCGCCCGCGGCCAGTAGTTTGGCATCGCCGCGGCCCAAACCGTGCTTGCCATAAATTTTCCGAAAGATGACTTCGAGTGCGACAAAGCCTCCATAGCCTACACAAAGTCCAAATAAGGCGTCGCGCGGGGCAAGGTGAGGCAGAACAAATGCGGAGCCAATGCCAAATACGATAAGGGGGTAGGTCATTTTATTGGGCAGTCTAAACGTCTTCGCATCTGTCCAAGCCAACGCCGTCAATCCCGCGATCAGAGTGATGGCGAAAACACTATATTGCATCCACAGGGTCATAGTCTGTGATACCCTTCTTATGAGGGTGTGGGAACTGATTTCGCTTTGACCTTGGACGCCTTTTATCGCAAAGCCATTATGATTTTACGCTAAGAAAAGGAGGCTTCGCATGACTGAAAAAACGACGCTTTCCAAAGGGACAGATATAGAGACACTGCCCCATAAATCCGACAAAAATTCGGAATTGGATTTAGGACAAGACTTGGAAGAAGCTCTGACGCTGGAGCATGATAGTGATGTTGTCGACATATTAGGGGACCTCCATCCCGCAGATTTTTCTGATCAATTAGAAGAACTCACATCCGAGCAACGTACCGAGCTAGTGAAGCGTGTCCCCGGCTTGATTTCCGGTGAAATTCTGGCCGAGTTGGAAGATGAGGTCGTAGAAGACATACTGCCACTCTTACCGGCCGAACAACTCGCCGAGGCCATCACGACGATTGATAATGATGATGCCACTCAAATCGTCGAGGAAATGGAAGAGAGCCAACGCGAAGATGTGTTGGAGGCTTTGGAACCCGGTGAGCGTGCGGCCTTGGAAGCCTCGCTTGCTTTTGATGATGAGACAATTGGCCGATTAATGCAGAGAAAGTTTGTGGCAGCGCCCACATTCTGGACGGTCGGCGATACGATTGATCATATGCGAACCACGGGCGAAGATCTGCCCGAACTTTTCTTCAACATTTATATTGTCGATACAGCCTTCAAACCTATTGGCTATATTCCCGTGTCCAAAATTATGCGTTTTGAACGACAAGTGTCATTGGAAAATGTAATGGTGGGTTTGGTCGTGACCATTCCGCAAGATATGGATCAGGAAGAAGCGGCTTATCTTTTCGAGAAATACAATCTGATTTCCGCGCCTGTTATCGACCAAGACGGTCGACTGGTCGGTATGATGACCGTTGATGACATCATCGAAATTATTCAGGATGAAAACAAAGAAGACATTTTGGCTTTGGCTGGTGTTAGCGATGCGGGTCTGACGGATACAGCCATGACAACGGTTAAAAGCCGTGCGCCTTGGCTCTTTGTCAATTTGATTACCGCAGTTTTGGCCTCATTGGTGATTGCGCAATTTGACTATGCAATTTCAGAAATTGTGGCTTTGGCAGTGTTGATGCCGATTGTTGCCTCTATGGGCGGAAATGCGGGAACTCAGGCTCTGGCGGTGGCTGTGCGGGCTCTGACCGAACGGGATTTGACTTCGAAAACCGCATGGCGCGCGGTTCGACGGGAAGGTTTGGCCGCGCTGATCATCGGTATTATTTTCGCCGCCGTCTTGGCCTTGATTGCTTATTTATGGTTTGGCGATGTTGAGTTGGCCGTCGTTGCCTTTGTCGCAATGATCATCAATCATATCTTTGCGGGACTGGCAGGGGTCAGTATTCCGCTTGTTTTGAAACATTACGGCGCCGATCCGGCGGTCGCTTCAAGTGTTTTCGTGACGACTGTGACAGATATTGTCGGCTTTTTCGCCTTTCTCGGCTTTGCGGCGATGATGTTATTATAGTTTTTCCCTATTGGGGCGAGTTCGGCCCAAAACTTGCACAGTCCAACGTGAGTTAACACGTCAACTGTTTTAGTTTGGGACGAAAATGAGCACATTAACCGCTTCCCATGGTCTGACATTGTCAGAAAGAGGCCTGAGATTAATAAAGGCTTTCGAAGGGTATCGCCCCGTCGACCGCACTTTGGTCAATGGGCAAAGAGTGGTGGGCTATGGTCATAAATTATATGATGAAGAGCCGCATAAATTGTCTAAAAAAGAGGCTGACAATCTTTTGAAATCAGATCTCCGTCCTTACGAAGATATGATCAATGAAAACATTCATGCGCCGCTCTCTCAAGGGCAGTTTGATGCACTTGTCAGTTTTGCGTTTAATATCGGCCCTCGAGCCTTTCTGACATCGGATACGTTACACGCGCTGAATAATGGCCGCTATTTGGACGCTGCCAATAGTCTCGATGTCTGGCGCAAGTCGACGATTAACGGCAAGACTTATGTGATTGACGCGTTGATGCGTCGCCGGACTGCTGAAAAAGCCTTATTTCTACGGACAGATACACAGCCGCACCCCGCACCAACGATTGACCTCCCGCCAAAACGGGATGGGATTGTCTCCAGTGTGGTCGACGATACGCCTATCTTACCGGAGGATTTTGACGGCACGCCGGGTCGAGGCGAAGGCCTTGATGATCAAGGGGCTTATCGCTTAGAGAGACCTGAAGTTGGTATTGTAGAACAGCCCCCGATTGAGAAAACTCTTTCACCTCAAGCAGCGGGTGTGGATGTATCGGAGGCGGATGTGCCTTGGCGAGAGGATGTCGCTCAAGATGATGAGCCATCGGAGCCAATCAGTCCTACAGACTTCACGGAGATGGATGAGACTGACCTGCAAAGCAAATTTGATGCAGGTACAGAGTCCGTCCCAATGGATGCGGAAGTCATAGAGCCAGCTCCCATGCCGCCAGCGGATATTGTCGAAATTACTGCTGAGACGCCTATCGGAACATCTGGGAGCAGTGAAATTCACGCTTTGGATGAAATTCTCGAGTTGAATGAGTTGGACGAGCTTGCCAATCTGGAAACAGATTTGGATACGGATCTCCGCCCACAAGTAGACGATATCTCTGCGAGCTTTATTGATGAGGCGCACGAAGGCGAGACAGGTGAAGCGCCTCGATCGGTTATTGCCGAAGCGGCGGCTGACATTTCAGATCGCCTTGACGCCTTAATTGATAATGTCAGAGAGGGTGACGAAGTGTCCAATGACGCTTGGCCTGAAACACTTATTCAGGCCGAGAGTCCGGAGGAGGCAGGACAATACGTTGAGAATACCTTGTTTGAGCAAGAAGAGGTGGTAGCGCAAACCTTGCGGTCTAATGATGAGGCTGTCCTGACCGCGCCCACCGATTTTGCCGCAGAGACATATGTCGAAGAGGAAATTGAGACCAAACCCGCAGACCTTGTGATTGACAATTTGGCTGAAGATGACGCTATGCGTTTGCATGGAGATAGCCCTGACCCCTTTGCTTCCCGCGAAATGCCGAAACCTGTTGAGAAAACATCTAGCTCATTGGGTTTATGGGCGATTATGCTCTTGGGCCTGATCTTACTCATTCTCGCTGCTTTGACCCACTATCAAGGAGCAGAAAGATTACTGGGTGAGTGGGGGCCCTTAATGGTTTTGGCGGGAGCATTAATTGGCGCTTTGATGGTCTTAGGCGGGCTTTATTATCTTATCCGCCGCGCTTTTAGTTAAATGAACCCTTAGATTTAGGAGATCTTAACCATGTCAGCATTTTCCAAAAAAGCTTACACGTCGGATAAAGGATTTCCGCCTATACCACTGATAAAGTCTGCAACACCTAAAACGGGTTCGGCAGAGGATACCGATCGGAATAGGGAACAGGATACCATGTCACAGATAATTTCCAATTGGACGGATGAAAAAACGGCCCAATTCCAGAAAGAGATATTCACATTTGAACATCGTCTTTCCGAGACGGGATTATTTACGGACGAAGCGCTGGTTGAATTGCTCGAAAAACACCCGACAAATATGTTGGATGTCTGCACAATGGAGCAGGCGGAAAATACGCTTTACCCGAATAAATTTCGCACGGGTGATTTTCGCGACACGCCCGGAACAGTCATGCTTGAAGCCGCAAAGGCCGGTAAGGTTTGGATTAATGTGCGTCGGGCCATGAATATCCACCCAGAATACAAAGCTGTTCTGGACAGCATGTATGGGAATTTGGCGGAGGTCAGTGGTTCGGCCTTGTTCAATGCCAATGGCGGTATTTTAATCAGCTCACCAATTGCCAAAGTGCCTTATCATTTCGACAAAACAGAGGTTATTCTTTGGCATGTTCGCGGTCAAAAGCGCGTTTATGTTTACCCGAAAACCGGGGAATTTATTTCGGACGAGTCCCATGAAAACGCCTTGTCGAGTTATATCGACGATGATTTGCCGTTTAAGGACTCCTTTAACGATCATGCCACGATCATTGATTTAGAAGATGATCAAGGTGCGTGTTGGCCTTTGCATTCCCCGCACCGCGTTGACAATCGTACATTCTGTGTTTCCGTGACGACGGAATATTCCACACGCGAAAGTGGCATGAAAAACGCGGCGATGATTACCAATTCTCTCTTGCGACACCGCTTCGGTATGACGCCAAGCTACAGCCAAGACGGCGCTGTGACACGCCAAGTCAAATCCGTATTTGGCCGTGTGATTAAAAAGGCAGGGTTGTTACCGAACAGAACAGAATCAGACCTTGTCACCTTCAAGCTTGATCCGAATGTTCCGGATTACATTGTCGATATAGAACCGTTTGAACGCTGTTTCTAATTTATCATATTATAATTCAGGATAAGCCAGTCTTATCCTCAATAATCGATATTATGTCGCGATAGGAAATCTTCTCCTGTCGCGATTTTTCGTTTAGCTATACAATATGACATTGCACTTGCAGAAATTGTCAGTCGGATCAGAGTCGATTGCGACATTGCGGGATTGGCAGAAACTGGTTGTTCGGCGACGGCAACAAAAAGGCCTTTCTCCTCACCACGTTCATGTCACGCGCATGTTTCCAAAACGCAGAGAAGCATTGCTGGAAGGTGGGTCAATTTACTGGGTTATCAAAGGACTCATTCAATGCCGAAACCCGATTGTCGGCTTGGAGGAAACAACGAAGAACGGCCATCGCGCCTGCGCCATTATGATGGACCCGACCATTATTCCTGTTGTCCCGACGCCGCGTCGCGCTTTTCAAGGTTGGCGCTATCTTCAAAAAGAGGACGCGCCCAAAGACTTAGAAGGCCCCGGCAGCGGCGAAGATTTACCTGCGGCTTTACGCACAAAATTGGTGAATTTGGGCGCTTGGTAGAACGCCCAAAATCCTTTTAAATATCCGCTATAATAGCGCCTTAGAAACGCCCGCTAATTGTGAAACGCGCATTGAGCGGCGCTCCCACTGTGGCCTGATGTGTGCTGTGTGCGCTTGGGAAATATAGCGTGTCAGTCGCATTTTCTACATTGACCTGAAGCCGCAAAGCATCCGTCACATCATAATAGGCGGCGGCATCAAACCGAGTATAAGAGGGCAATGTCGGGTGCGCGCCAGTGTCACCAATATCAAAATCAGTGATAAAGCTCTCATCCAGATAGGTCGCCCCAAAGCCCAGTCCGAACTGATCCGTTACTTGGTAAGTCGCCCAAAGGGAGGCCATATTCTCAGGTAATTCGCGCGGAATTTCTCGCCCTTGATCCGTTTCTCCGCTCAAATGCGTATATCCCGCATTAATATAAAGAGCTTCGGTGATTTGGCCCTGGAATTGAAATTCAAACCCTTCGACCTCCAAACCGCGGATTTCGAAATCTTCGCCCGTCACATCGTCGCGGTCTGCGCGGGTTTGATCATTTTGGAAATAGGCGGCAGTAAAGCTGAGACCCGGCACAAAGTCCCATTTCACACCGGCTTCGAGATTTTCAAAAACATCCGGGTCAAGTAAAGAAGCGTCTTCGCTGATAGACGCAAATTGCTCGCCTGAACGCGGCAGGAAACTGCGGCTAAAGCTACCATAAACAGAAATATTTTCTTGCGGCTTATAGATCAAACCGGCACGGGGCGAAATTTCTTCATCCGTCCGTTCACGGCTGACACCGTTTTTAAGATCATCCACATCAAAATCGAACCGGTCGAAGCGCGCTCCCAAAACAAGGTCAAATTTATCGGATAAAGCCATCTCATTCTGAATATAGGCTGAGAAAACCTTGATGTCGGCTTCGGTGTCGTCATTCAAATTACTGTTATCATTAAGCTGGAAGGTGACGGCGACGGGATCTCCGTCAAAATTCGTACCCGACAGACCCCGAAAATCCAAAGGGCGAGTCGCCAAGAAACGCTCCCGGTCGTTACCCGTTGTCCGGAAGTAAGGATTTAATCTGTCATTATTATTGGCAGAATCGCTATATTCGACTCCGACCATAACGGTATGATCAATCGTGCCTGTCTCAAACTCACCAATAAGATTTCCGGAGAGGTTCAGATTCTGACGTTGCGTGGTGTCGATATAACCATCTAATTGCACTGAATTTGTCGCGAGGATGTAATCCGACGCATATAAGTTCTGATATAATTTATCATAATCCGCATATGAGGCATTAAAGACGCCTTTCAAATTCTCTGAGAAACGATGTGATAAATTGGCGCGGACAATATGGGCTTCCAATTCAGTCTTGTTAAAGTCCGGGTCGCCAAAGACGATATCCTTGAGCGCTTCAACAGGGAAGCCCGTCCCGTCATCATCTGTAGGAATGCCGCGATCAATAAAGCGTTCATGGTCCGCATATTCATAGGAGAGATCTAATGTCGTTTCGGGGCTCAGCTCAAATTTGACGGTTGGATTAATACCGATTCGCTCGCCATCATAAAAATCACGGTGATTGTTCAGGTTTTCGTAAAAAGCATTGACGCGGAAGGCACTATGCTCACCTGTTGCAATATTGCTGTCCAATTGAACATCAAATTCGCCAAAAGTATTGACGCTGGCCTTATAGCCCGTGAAGTTTTCGCCGATTTGGCCTTTCTTCGTGACACGGTTCAAAATACCGCCTGTGCCGCCGCGCCCAAAGAGCAGGGCGTTGGGGCCACGCAAAATTTCAACCTGTTCCAGATTGTAAAGCGGGCGATAATATTGAACATCATCGCGCACACCATCAATAAAGAAATCCGCTGTAGAGCGAACACCCCGAAAGACGATAGCGTCCCTATGACCTTCCCCTTGCGATGAATTGACGCCGGGTGTGTAATCAATAATGTCACCAATACTGGTAAACCCTTGGGCCGTGATTTGGTCGGCCGTGATGATAGACAGGCTTTGTGGGACATCAATAATCGGAGTAGGTGTCTTCAGAGCGCTGACCTGATCTGAATAAAGATATTGTCCTTGTGTGATTATCTCATCGACAGTCTTGTCGGTATTGGAAGATGTGTTTTGTGCCAGAGACGCTGTGCTTATTGACGCTATCAGGACAGATGCGCAGGCACTTAAGGCGAGTTGATGTTTCATGATGACCCTTCTTTTCCCGTCTGATTGCGGGGATGTTTCGAAAAGGGCTATATTGAGAATGATTTGCAAATACAATAGAAAATGCAACTAATTCGCATTTTTATTTGTTTGTATCCATGAGTCCATTCGCGTGACGAGTCCATCCGAACGCGGCACTGCGTAGTGGGGTTAGTGAGGATGCTCTCTCCGCACCATGCCAAACTTAGCAACAGCAGGAGATAGATTGCCGTAACAAGCACGGCAATGACGGGGGAGGTGGGGTGGTTTGTGTTATGTCTTCATATCGCTCACTTTGTCCGTCATTGCTTTCGATGTTTTCTTTCTTCGTTTCTCTCGTCTGCTTCGTTCGTTTGTTTCGTTTCTTATTTTACTTCGGAAAAAAGTGGGCGTCTGCGGGGTTGTGAGGATGTTGGCGGTAAACCACGGATAGCTAAAAGGTGTTTTCACATCCGCACAAAGTGCGAGTGTCTCATTGATTGACCGAGACCCGTAAGGTCTCGGCGCTTCGTTAAATTGATGCATCGCATCAATTTCGAGGCACTCAGCGCCCCCGCAGTGACATGTTTTTTCCGACAACGGCCAAGAGACCTCCCGTTACAGGACGTTAATAGCACTCGTTGAGCTGCCTACTGACCAAGAAGCCGTTACACTCCTTGCCTTTTAACAACGCATGTCATCTTTCACGCCAATCCAACGTACGATTAGGCCCGTCGTGAAGAACAAGCCTAATATACCCTAAGGTCACAGACCGTGGATCATTCTCTTGATTTTAGAGGTAAGGAATTGAAACCGCTACTTTCCTTAAAACGCTAAGTGCGGATCATTATATTTGGGGGCTTAGCCGACATTCGTAATTATTTGTCAGCAACTAGATCAAACCCTTGCTTAACCCGCAACTGGATTTTGTCTGCACAGGAAAAGTCCTGTGTTGGATTGCAACTAAGCGCTAAAAAACTAGCTTCAAATCCAGGAGAGAGAGCGCCTATCGCTCGTTCGGGGAAAATCGCGACACTGGGCGTCTTAATCAAAGTTTCAAATGTCTTTGCGTCATCCATGACTCCGAGCGATAAAACATTCTTTGCCTCGTCAAGCCCAGTGAACTGATATCGATCTGATCCAAGGGCAATCGTAACTCCAGCATCGATTAGCTTTTTTAAGTTAGCTGCTTGCACAGCTCGAGTCCTCTCAAGCGCTTCAGGCTGCTTATCCAAAACGTCTGTTGCAACTGACGTCGTCGGGATAACGATTGTGCCTTGTCGCGCTGTCTTCTTCGCGAGCTCCTCAGTAATGTCAAATGCGGCAGAGTTCTTTTCAATAACAGAGGCACGAAGGTATGTAGGTGGCATGTGCGCAAGCATATCGGCACCCGCGTCGACTGCGAGCTCCATATCAGAGGGCAAATAGACGTGGACGGCGGTTCTGAGATCGGCCTCCTTGGCTTTAGCCACAGCCGCGCGGAAAACCTCTCGGGACAAACCATAGGCTCGTTCACTATATTCTTGATCAACATCGAGCAGATACAGTTTAATCACATCGGGGTTGGTAGCCATCACTTCGGGCCACTTTGCATCCAGTGCTTCAATGTTCGGAATATCGTAAAATATGTCTCCTTCGAGTTTCTCTGGATCGAGTCGATACATGCCCGCCAAAGAGCGATAAAGCTCTTCAGGATGCCCTTCATCAATCGATAGGCCTGCGTGAGACCAAGCGATATCAACAGTGTCTGCGGTTTCCCAAGCTGCGCTCGCCCAGCGGTCAATGCTATTCACACTATTGAGATTGAGCATATAGAATACGCCATCTTCAATATATTGTTTCGCTACATTTGAGGTCCAAGGCCCGTCGAGATTATGATTATGGGCTTCTCCATAAGGGGGGACAATATATTGATCAGCTAAATCTACGACCGTTGCATCTTCCGGACAGTTAGCTTGGAATATGCCCTCGACGGCACATTTTTCGACGCGCGCAAACGCGCCATTTTGATACCATTTCCCGTTAATGTAACGTGTAGTCGGCGCCGCAGGATTTATACGTGCAGCCAAGTTTTTTAGTCTGTCTGTATCAGGCGCACCTTTGGGTTGGTCACTAGTAGCAGCGGAACACCCGACCAATAACGGTAGTGTCACGATAAGATGTTTCCACATAAACTTGTTCCTCATGCTCTTTTCGTAGGTGTCTATACCCGCCAAAAAAGGGGCGGCCCCAAACTACAATATTATTCTAGTATGGCCTCGCTTCTGTTTCTTTTAACCAACTTACAGGAGCGTCTTCTTCGATCAAAACTGCAATGGCTTGAAGGGCCGCATCTTCTCCATAAAGTAAATCAGAAAATGCGAAAGGCATGATTTCCAGAAAATCATTTTGCCTCAAAGACAATGACAGTTTGTACCGATTGCTGGTTTCCGAAACGGCGGATAGTTTTGTATAAGCTTCTGCAAATTGCGCGGAATATTCTGGATCTAATTTTGCAAAGACTCCTGCACTGAGAGCTGTTTGATACGCCGCTGTAGAGGTTTCGGCGGTGCCAAAGCCGTAATAATTTAACTCTGGAACAGTCTCAGATTTCCTGCTGGCTTCGCGGGCATCAATGAGGTCAGGCAATAACTCCAGATGATACTTTCGCGAGGCCTCCACTGATTTAAAATTCCGAGAAAGCTCATCCATCATAACAGAAACGCTTTTCTCTACAAATTGCGCTTCCTTTTTATTGCTTTGTAACCCGCTTAACCAGAGGCCCAATAAAACACCAAAAACAATTGTGGCGATTTCTAAAAGAAGGCGAGGGATTCTAAGCTTTGATGCCTTTTGCTTTGTCATAGTTCCCGCTTAGAAGGTTTAATTTGCTCTTAGTATTTAGCATAAAGCATGAACACGTGTAGCCTAAAATATGGTTGGCATGTCTCCTTTGAGGATAAACCACCCAACACCCTTGCGTGACAAATAATGCGGATCATCCCATCCGTGAGACGTGATAAGGTCTGCACAAAGAGAATGCGCGGATGCTAGCGCGCTATTGAACTAACCTCACTCTGCATTGCCATTTCGGATCAGACCAATTGCTCTGAATCATGGCGAGCACGGCAATGACGGAGATGAGGTTCTCAATATGAGTCTGTTCTCGCTCACACTGTTTCACAGTCTCGCATTTAAATGAACTCCATCTCCGTTTCACGCTTTATGGATTAACGGCATGAAGTGGAACATCAGGATAAAATAGCGATGTTTTTTTCATTCACCGTGAGCCATATTCTTCCATATCATTCCCTCTTAGGGGATGCGGCTGAGCCCGCTAAGAGGCCGCCATCAATATTCATTTCTGTTCCTGTGATATAGGCGGCTTCGTCCGAGGCGAGTAGGGCGGCGAGGGCGGCGACTTCTTCGGGTTCACCGAACCGTTTAACGGGCGTGTCGGCCACACAGGCCGCCATACGGGCCTCTCTATCCGGTCCATTGCCCAACATAGGTTCCCACATGGGTGTCAAAATGGCGGCGGGGTGAATGGAGTTACAGCGAATATTCAACCCTTGTTCGGCACAATAAAGCGCCACGGTCTTGGTGTGATTGCGAATGGCGGCTTTGGAGGCCGCATAGGCTGCCGCTTGGGGAATGCCGACCAGTCCGGAGCGTGAGGAGATGTTGATAATGGATCCGGCCCCTTTTGGGCGCATGGCTTTAATGGCGTAGCGGCATCCCAAAAATGTCCCGTCGAGATTAACCCGATGGATGCGTCGCCAATCTGCGAGGCTGGTCTGTTCGGGGTCTTGCGGTGCGAGGCTGTCTTCAAAACCCGTAATCCCCGCATTATTGACGAGCACATCTATGGCTGGCCATTGCTTTGCCAAAGCGTCCCAATGGCTTTCTTGTTCGACGTCAAGTTCAAGAGCGAGGCCGCCCACATCTTGTGCCGTCTTTTTAACGGCGTCACCCTGTTTATCCGTCAGGATAACCGTGGCGCCTTCTTCGAGGAATCGTTCGGCAATGGCTTTGCCAATACCGCGTGCAGCCCCTGTGATGACACAGGTCTTATTGTTTAAGCGTTTCATAATATATCCGAGGTTGTCATGTTGAACGCGCTTTATCCTCTAAGGTGCTTTGACCTGTGAGACTTGACGCGGATAGAAATCGATAAGGGTTCGATTTATCTGTTCATGACCTTATGCCGTTTCAGGCACTCCTCTTTATGAGGGGAGAATAGCGGATGCCCCAGATGGATGCAATGGTGCAATTATTGACGCCTTGAACGACATCAAAATCACGAAACACATAGTGTGACATCCCTCAAGACATTTGGGGAATGAGACTTAAATCCCTATGCTCTTAAGCGCCCGCCGACTTTCATCACAGCCGAAATCACTTTTTCGCTGATCGCCTCAATGTCTTTATCCGTTAATGTGGCGTCTTTTGGAGACAGGGTGACTTCGATGGCCAAGGATTTATGACCGTCTTCGACCCCTTGTCCCTGATAGACATCGAATAAGCGCACGTCAGAGATCAGCGCTTTATCCGCGCCTTTGGCGGCTCTCAACACGTCTTGCGCCGATTTCCCTTCGGGGAGGATAAAGGCGAAATCACGGGTGACCGGCATGAAATCCGAGAGCGCTAAGGCGGCTTTAGCTTTGGACGCAGATTTCTTGCGTGGCGCAGGCAGTGCTTCGGGCCAGACTTCAAATGCGACGACGCGACCCTCAATCCCCATGGCTTTCAACACGCGGGGGTGTAATTCACCAAAGCTGGCCAAAACATTTTTCGGCCCCATGCGAAGCGAGGCCGAGCGCCCCGGATGCCAATAATCGCCCACGGCCTCAAAGAGTTGCAGGTTTTGTGTATTCGCGCCCATCGCCTCCAGAGCGCAGAGCGTATCGGCTTTGGCAGTCAGAGCGGTGATCTCTTCGGCACCGTTCCAATGGCGTGGGGTTTCCGCGCGGCGCATACCGGCCAAGCATAGTCTTTGATCGTCCGGATTTTGCCCGGCAAAGACAGGGCCTAATTCAAACAAGGCGGCGCCGGGATAACCCTTATCGGCATTGCGCTGGCCCGCCAAAAGCAGGTGAATGAGCGCAGAGGGCCGCATCGTGTTAAGGTCACTTGAGATTGGATTATCGACGCGCAGGCTCGGATCAGTTCCGCCAAAGAGGGCGGCATGTTCATCCAAAGCGAATGACCATGTGACGGCCTCGGATAGGCCGTTCAGAGCCAAGGCGCGGCGAGCCAAACGGGTGCGGTTTTGCGTCAATGTGGCCGTGGGTTCGCGACGACCGGGCAAGGGCGGCAGGCTGACGGCTTCCAGATTATGGAAACCGTGAATCCGCGCGATTTCTTCGACGAGGTCTGCGCCTTCGGAACAATCCCGACGGAAGCTTGGCACAGTAACGCTCCAGAGCGGGCCACGTTCGACCGAGAAGCCCAGATCAATGAGGATTGTTTCCATCACGCCCTCAGACAAAGTCAAACCCGTCAGGCGGTTGACCAACATAGGGTCAAATTCAATCGGGGCGGGGGCCGCGGGAATATTACCTGCGACAGTGATGTCGCTGGCTTCACCGCCACAAATTTCCAGAACCATTTGCGTGGCCAGTTCGACACCGTCCATTAGGCTGCCCGTATCGACACCGCGCTCAAAACGGTATTTTGCATCTGAATTTACGCCCAGACGTTTGGCCGAGCGGCGAATGGTCAGCGGGTCAAAATACGCGGACTCGATGAGGATGTCCGTAGTGTCACTTTCACATCCGCTGGACGTGCCGCCGACAATACCGCCAAGGCCCAAGACGCCCTTTTCATCGGCGATAACGACATCATCATGCGTGGCCGTATAGGTTTTGTCGTCTAACGCCTCAAAGGCTTCGTCTTCACCGCGACGCACAATGATTGCGCCATTGAGCTTTGCTAGATCATAAAAATGCAAAGGCCGCGCGCGGTCATAGGTAATATAATTTGTAATATCGACGAGAGCGGAAATGGGCCGCAATCCAATGGCTTTTAATTGGTCTTGTAACCATTGCGGTGACGGTCCGTTTTTGACACCGCGAATGACGCGACCGGCAAAGGCCGGGCAGCCTTCTTTATCTTCAATCCGAATAGGCTGAGGGTTATCGAATTTAACTTCGGCTGTGGGGATGTCGGGGGTGATAAGCGTGCCCAGTCCGACAGCGGCCAAATCACGGGCAATGGAGTTGACGCCAAGCCAATCCGGACGGTTGGGGGTCACTTCGAAATCAATAACGGGATCATCCAGATCGAGCGCCTCGGCCAGTGGTACACCCATTTGAAGGGTTTGCGGCAAATCCATAATGCCGTCATCTTCATCATCAATTTCAAGCTCTTTGCCGGAACACATCATGCCCGAGGATTCAATGCCGCGAATTTTGCGGGGCTTTTTATCGAGAGAGAAATCCAGGCCGGGGATGTAAGCACCAAGAGGGGCATAGGCGACCGTCATATCCGCGCGCGCATTGGGGGCTCCGCAGACAATCTGCTTCACACCGTCACGGGTTTCAACCGTGCAGACTTTAAGCTTATCCGCATCGGGATGTTTTTCGGCCGTCAGGACTTTGGCGACGGAAAAGGCTTTTAACGTCTCAGCCGGATTTTCAACCTCTTCGACTTCCAGTCCGGCAAGCGTCATCGCCTCAACGACTTGCTCAATCCTTGCGTCTGTTTCGAGATGTTTTTTCAACCATGAGAGAGTGAATTTCATTATGAAAGCCCCGTTGCGAGGTTGGCTTGTAAGAGCGGGTCAAAGCCGTAATGGCCTAACCAGCGTGTGTCAGCGGCGAACATATCGCGCAGGTCGGGCATGCCGTATTTCAACATGGCCAGACGATCCACACCCATGCCAAAGGCGAAGCCTTGATAGTCTTCGGGGTCAAGGCCGCAGGCGCGCAACACATTGGGATGCACCATGCCGCAGCCGAGAATTTCCATCCAGCTTTCGCCCTGACCGATTTTAATCGCTGCGCCGTCACGCTCATATCGCACATCCATCTCGGCGCTCGGCTCTGTGAAGGGGAAATGATGCGGGCGGAATTGTACATCGACATCGGTTTCAAAAAATGCACTGACGAAATCCATCAAGACGCCTTTCAGGTGTCCCATGTGAATACCCTTATCAATCACCAAGCCCTCAACCTGATGGAACATCGGCGTGTGGGTTTGGTCGCTATCACATCGGTATGTGCGCCCGGGCGCAATGATGCGAATGGGGGGCTTCTGATTGATCATAGTGCGAATTTGCACAGGGGATGTATGAGTACGCAGGACTTTCTTTTCGTCTTCACCCTCAATCGCACTCATGAAAAACGTATCATGCATATCGCGCGCAGGATGACCGGGCGGAAAATTCAGTGCCGTGAAGTTATGAAAATCATCTTCGATGTCCGGCCCTTCGGCGACAGAAAACCCCATATCAGAGAAGATAACGGCCATCTCTTCCATGACTTGCGGCACGGGGTGGAGCGAGCCTTTAGCATGGGGCAGAGGCAGCGACATATCCAAAGTTTCAGAGGCCAGAGCCGCCTCTAATGCGGCGTCTTCCAAGGCAGATTTTTTCGCTTCAACCAAGCCGTTCAGAGCGTTTTTCAGACCGTTAAGCGCCGGGCCCATCACCTTTTTTTCATCCACGCTCATCTTACCGAGCTCGCGCATTTTCAGGCTGACTTCGCCCTTCTTGCCGAGCGCTTCAACACGTATGGCATCCAAAGCGGCGAGGTCTTCAGCCTCGGCAATCCGTTCGGAAAATTTGGATTTTAAATTGTCAATATCAGACATTATATCAGCCATGGCGGCGGGTCTTTCGGTCTCAAACTTAAGCGGTATTTATACTACGAATTGCCGCGCGTTTTGACGATTTATCGGGACTGCGTCAACCTCATCCTTACAGAGGGACTGTCCGACGTATATTCTATAGAGGTTGAGAAGATGAAAGCACGCCGCCCAGAGGGCCCGCGGCGCGCTTAAGCGCGTTTCTTTGGGTCAGATTTTAAGAAGGTTGTCCGGCCATTTGATTTTTTGACATTGGGGTCTTCGATGGGCGCAATATCTTCGACGATTTCCTCGCGCTTTTTATACAAGCCCTGTTTTTCGGGAACAGGGTCGAAGCCGAAATTGTAATTCTTCAAGCTCTCTTTGGTGCCGAGTAGAAGATAACCATGCGGCAAAACCAATGAAGAGAGACCGCGTAACACGCGAAGTTGCGCCGTATTGGAATAATGCGGCAAAGCCCCTCTGAACAAAACACCGTGGAATTTAGGCAGCGTGCCGAGATTGGATAATAAATGAACGTCCTCGAAGCGCACCATCTCTTTGATAGAGGATTGAACGACCCAATCGGTACTGCCTGCCTCGGAAGCAGGCTCGAAATAATCAATGAGGTCTTTTGCCGATAAGCCGCGCTGGACTTCAAAATGGGTGTAGCGGCCCTCTCTCGCGCGGTCCAAAGCCGCTGAGGGGTAATCGACACCAATAATTTCCACACTGAGATTGGGGTAATTTGCCCGCACTTTTTCAAAAGCGATCGCCATGCCATAGGTTTCCTGCCCCGTGGCGCAGCCGAAAGAGAGCAAACGTAAATGTCCACCGCCCCGAACCGCATAGAGTTCCGGAAGGATGACACCGGTAAATAATGCAAAGCTTTGCGGGTCAGTATTAAAATGTGTGTCCCGTTCCAAAAGGGCCGAGACGACTTGGATCGCGAGTTTGGGTTGCCCCGTTTTGAAGAGTTCTTCGACCAAGGCGTCGAGCGACTCAAAGCCTTCTTTTCTGGCAAGAGCGGAGAGGCGTGTCTCCACCAAGAACGCGTGATCTGATCCCAGATTGACACCGGCAAGTTCTAGTGTCAGCCGTTTCAAAGCTTCATAATAGGAGGCATTGAGTGACAGCACTGAGGACATGCTTAGATAAGCCCTGCCAATTGAAATTTACTTTCAATGATATCGGAATCAAAGGGTTTCATAATATATTCATTGGCCCCGAACTTCAGGGCTTCGGTAATCCGCTCAACACTGCGCTCGGATGTGCAGAATACAATGACGGGTTTGTCCCCATCGGGCTCATCACGGAGGGCTTTCAAAAACCCAAAACCGTCCATGACCGGCATGTTCCAATCCAGCAAAATCGCTTCAGGCATTTTGACTTGGCAAAATTCCAAAGCTTCTTGGCCATTGGCCGCTTCTTCGACTTTAAAATTCATGTCTCTGACAATGCGTGAGGCGACGCGGCGTATCATTTTGGAATCATCAACAATCAGGCAGGTTTTGTCATCTGTCATTGTTCTGTCTCATCATGTTTTGCTTAATCTGTCTCATACGGCTTTGATGGGTTCAAAATTTATGAGGGTAGCATCCGTACGGGTTTTTTGAATGTAGACGGTCTCCGTCTCCATCAATGCCCCCAAACGTGCCGCAATGCCTTCATCGACGGGCATTTTAACCGAAGAGTTTACAGTCTTTTCTGATGTGCCCGATGTTGATAAATCGGAAAGAATGAGTTGCAAATGGCCGCTTAAACCATTGGCTCTTTGCTCTGTTGACTTGGAATATGGTGCAGCCTCTAAAATTGATTTCGGCAGGGGCGGTGTATTGGCCAAGATATGCAAGGCCTTCTTCTCATAGCTGATGTCAATATGGGCAAGGGGTTGATCTTCGCACTTTGCGGCGAGTTGGTGCACAAGCGCTCCTATCCAATATTCGAGACGGGTTCGCAGGGTTAAGGCGTCTTTTTCTGTCAGGCTTAAAGCATCGACATCATAAGATAGGCTGAGTGTCAGCTTGTTTTGGCGCGCTTGGGTGAGGCCGAATTGAATGATCTCACTGATAAAACTATCGCCGGAGATTAGCGCTTCATTTTTGACGGCTGTGGGCACTACGGCTGTCTGTATTAACGGCACAGTCTTAGCTTCTGCCGCGCTGTCTTGGGTGTCGGCTTTTGCAGCCTCGGTATTTTCTGGTTCCGTCCGCGGCGCTACACCTGATGAAAAAGACAAGAGCGTTGCCAGAGCGGGGCGCTCCGAGTCATTGGCATGACTTAATGTCGAGGAGAGGGCTTCAAAAGCGCGGGCCTGACGGGCTTCATCCGAGAGTGCCAGCGGAATTATGTCGGCCTCTTTTTTATCGACATTTTGAGTGGCAACTGACGATTGAGTGGTGGCTTCTGCTTCCGCCTCCGCTTCATATCCTTCCAACTCAATCAAGCCTTCTTCATATTGCGCAATCAATCCGCTCAGTGTTGTTATGTAAGGCGTGAGGGTTTGCGAGGCGTGCAACGCGTTAAGCGTTTGTTGTGCGGCGCGATATATGGCGCGTGCATGATTGCGTTTGGCGGCTGATTGAACATCGGCCAAAGCCTGTGCCGTGACATGCGGGCAGGGCGCTTCTACGGTTTCTGAAACAGGCGCCGTGTTCAACTCGGATAGAGCTGAATGGCATTGACGCATAAAAGCGCGGGCCTGTTTGGTGTTATCACCCATAAATCTGCGTCCAAATTCGAATACATCTTAAAAGCGAACGAAACGGATCGGACGCTGTGCGAATATATGCCGAAAAAGGGTTAAGACGGACTAAAGCGGATGAAGATTTTTATAGACCTTAAAGCGTGTCAAAACACGCTTTTCGGGGGTTTGAAAAAGCAGGTATTTATGAGCTTTGAGCGGGGCTGACACTGAAAATGACAGTCTCTTCTTCCGTCTGTGTCGTGATTTGGCTCTGTAATTCGCGGGCGATCATCCCGGTATAAAAAGGTTGAATGGTTCGACCGTCAAATCCGTCTTCAGGCGCTTTGCCGGATAAAGCCGTTTCAACCTTTTCCTCCAATTTTGCGCGACGCCCTGTACATTTTAATTCCATTGTCTCGCCTTCGCCTGAGACAGAAACGGTGATGTCTCCCCCGCGCGGCAGGGTGTTGATTGCCAACATTGACAAATTCATGAGCAATCGGGCGCGGCCTTTGGGCAAGCCGTCTGTCGAGAGGTTCCAGATAAAGCCTGCTTTGGCGTCCTGATACATATCTTCGGTTTTCTTCTTCACATCGTCGAGCGGGATAATACCCGGTGAAGACCCTGCCGCGCCAAATGCATCGCGCAGGAAGTTCAATTTGGCATTGGCTTGGCGCGAAGAGGTACGAATCAAATCAATCGCATCTTCATGCATGTCGACATTGGATTCGTCGCTTAAGACCTCAAGCCCGGTATTGACCATTCCCACAGGGTTAATCAGATCATGGCAAACGCGTGAACACATCAGCGCGGCCAGAGTGGACGGAGTGAGTTTTATAACAGTTTCGCTCATGGTTTGCTCTTTGGTTTTCTGTGTCTGTCGCTTTGGATATGGCTTAGCTTGCGATTATTGATTGATTGTTCTTTTGGAATGATTTGCCGTTTGGGACAAACAAAAAAACCCCGACAAATTGTCGGGGTTCGTCATTATTCACCTCTTGGGCGATTTATTTTATATCGTCTTGATCGATCAAACCGTCATTGGCGATCTTTTCTTTGTCGAAATATTCCTTCGCCAATTTGAAGACCACGGGCGAGAGTAAGATCAAACCAATCAGGTTTGGCGCAGCCATGAGGCCGGTTAAGCTATCCGCGATGAGCCAGAATGTGTTGACGACGAGGTTTTCTTTTCCGTCTTCACCACTTTCAAAGTGAAGTGCGAATGTCGATGCAAAAACTGCCAAGATCCAAACAACGCGGAAAACAGGAATAGAGCGCTCTTTAAAGATAAAGGCCGCACACCGTTCGCCGTAATAGGACCAACCGATAATGGTGGTGAAAGCGAAAATCGCCAAACATACATTGACGATATGATTGCCGTAGCCTGAAAGCGTTGCGTCAAAGGCCATTGCGGTGAGGGGCACGCCTGTTTCACAGCCCGGAGGGGTTTTCCCTTCGGATAACATGTCCAAAATGGCCGGGTTGGCTAGACAATCTTGTGCCACAACGCCTGAGGTTAAAATAACCAATGCGGTAATCGTACAGATAATCAATGTATCAATAATCGTACCAAGCATAGCAATCATGCCTTGGTTGACGGGGTCATTATTTTGCGCCGCAGCATGGGCGATTGGGGCTGACCCTTGTCCGGCTTCGTTAGAGAATAGGCCGCGGGCGATACCTTTTTGCATGGCAAGCATCATTAGGCCGATGGTAATCCCTGTTCCGGCCTCTTGTGCACCGAACGCGCTTTTGAAGATTAAGCTAAAGGCTGCCGGAACGGCGCTGACATTAGCAGCAATGACGATGAGAGCGGCCGAGATATAAAGAATAGCCATAAAAGGGACAAGGCGGGAGGCGATCGCACCAATCCGTTTAATGCCGCCCAGAATTACGGCAGCCACCAGAGCGGATAAAACTAAGGCAACGATACGGGCGTCAAATCCATAACCTGTTTCCGTTGAGACTAATGCATCACCAATGGAGTTGGCTTGAACGGCATTCCCCGTTGAAAGAGAGCCGATGATGCCAAATATCGCAAAGGCAATGGCGAGCCAATGCCATTTAGGGCCGAGGCCATTCTTAATGTAATACATGGGGCCACCCACACGGTTGCCATTGGCGTCAACCTCACGGTAGCGCACGGCTAAAACACCTTCGGAGAATTTTGTGGCTGTGCCCAAAATAGCCGTAATCCACATCCAGAAAACGGCTCCCGGTCCACCAATCGCAATCGCTGCTGCCACACCGGCAATATTTCCTGTCCCGACTGTTGAGGAAAGAGCCGTCATTAAAGCTGCGAAAGGCGAGACATCACCTTCGTCGGCTTCACCTGAGCGTTTTTTGAAAAGCTGTTTAAAGCCGTACCCGACTTTCAAAATGGAAATGAAACGCAAGCCAAAGGTTAAGAATAAACCGACACCTAAGAGTAGAACCATCATGGGGGGACCCCATATGATTCCGTTAAAAGCCTCCATCCAACTGTTAAAGAGACCCATCCCGGTCAGCTTTTCTACCGCTTCGACTTCTTCCATTTTTGTAATCTCCCGAGAGCCTCTTAGGTTTGAGGCACAATTTTTATATTTGCGCGACCATAGGGGAGGCAAATGGCCCATGACAAATAAAAAAATGCCTTTCTTGGGGGGTAACTCGCAATTGCTGTCTTTAAAATGAAAGGGCAGTGCTGTACGCACAAATCTTGAACTTGAAACAACAGACTGGCTGTTGAGGAAATCACTATGTTTGAATATCTCGTTCCACGGGCTCCGGATGCGATTATCGCCCTGATGGAGGCCTGTAATGCCGACACAAATCCTGATAAAATCGACTTAGGCGTAGGCGTTTATAAAAATGAGGTCGGTGAAACGACGGTGATGAAGGCCGTCAAAGAAGCTGAAAAGCGTTGGTGGACGGAAGAGCAAACCAAAACCTATGTCTCAACTGTCGGGCGCGCCGATTTCCGTGAAGCCATGTCGGCTATGATGTTTGGGGCGGATAATCCCGTAATAACCGAGGGTCGCCTCGCCACGGCACAAGCCGGGGGCGGGTCCGGTGCGCTCCGTATCGGGGCTGAAGTGATCAAATCTGCGGCGCCGGATGCAACCATTTGGGTCAGCACACCGACATGGGCCAATCACACACCACTCATCAGCTCTGCCGGCCTTAAAATGGCAAATTATCCTTACTATAACCGCGAAACACTGGGCGTGGATTTTGACGATATGGTCGATCATTTGCGCGCCAAGGCCAAACCCGGAGATGTGCTGCTCTTACACGGATGCTGTCATAATCCGACAGGGGCCGATTTGTCCGAAGCGCAATGGGATTTCATCGCGGACTTTATGGTCGAGCGCTCTCTGACCCCTTTTGTTGATTTGGCCTATTTTGGTTTGGGTCGCGGCATGAGTGAAGATGTCTATGGCTTGCACAAGGTTTTGGCGACTTGCCCCGAAGCTATTGTTGCGGCGAGTTGCTCCAAGAACTTCGGCTTATATCGCGAGCGCGTAGGCTTGGTGGCTATCATTACCAAAGATCAGGACACAGCGAAAATCGCCCAAAGCCAGCTCGGAGCCATTCAGCGCAAGATTATTTCTATGCCCCCGGATCACGGTGCGGCCCTCGTGGCGAAAATTCTGAATGATGACGGATTGCGCGCTTTATGGGTTGAGGAATTGGACGCGATGCGCAACCGCATGTTGGATTTACGCCGACAGCTCTCCGAAGCACTTTCGGTTCAGGGCTCTGAGGTCATGGCCAATGCGGTGAAAAACCAAAATGGTATGTTTTCGACCTTACCGGTTTCGAAAGAACAAGCCGAAGCCCTGCGTCGGGATTATTCTGTCTATATGACAAATTCGGGTCGTATTAATATTGCCGGGGCCAACTCAAGCAATATTCCGCGTTTGGCGAAAGCCATTCTTGATGTGCTTTAGAGCGCCGCTGCGGGAGAAAAGCGTCGCAATAAAAAGGAATGATTAGGACGTCTTCGCCTTTGGTTCAAAAGCGTAGCCTGCAGAACGGACGGTTCTGATGGGGTCAGGCAGTTTCGGCGCGCCAAGCGCCTTACGCAAACGTCCGATATGTACATCCACTGTGCGGGCTTCGACATAGACGTCGCGCCCCCACACTGTGTCTAAAAGCTGTTCGCGAGAGAAAACCCGTCCCGGATTTTTGATAAAATGTTCCAAAAGGCGGAACTCCGTCGGACCTAAATGAATGGTTTTATCGCCACGCTTCACGCGAAAGGCTTGCATATCTACTTCGATATCACCTTGAACAATCACATCCTGTAAAAGAGTCGGCTTAGCCCGCCTTAACAGTGAACGTGTTCGGGCAAACAGTTCAGGCATGGAGAAAGGTTTTACAAGGTAATCATCCGCGCCGTAATCCAAACCCGTAATTTTATCCGTTTCATCGCCGCGCGCCGTGAGCATAATC
Source organism: uncultured Algimonas sp. (assembly GCA_964511495.1). Lineage (GTDB taxonomy): Bacteria > Pseudomonadota > Alphaproteobacteria > Caulobacterales > Maricaulaceae > Litorimonas. Next base: position 58,982 of record CAZEFT010000008.1, read on the forward strand.
ACAGGCGTGCTGGCGGTCTTTTTATTACGCCGCAAACGGCGGCAGACTTCAACGCCTGAAAGCTTCGGGAGCATCCAGTCCAATAAAATCAGGTCAGGTGTCCGTTCTTCGGCCATAAGAAGCGCTTCTTCACCGTCTTCGGCAATGGCCGTGTCATAACCTTCTTTAGAAAAATTATATTCCAATAAGGTGGACAGGGCGTCCTCATCTTCGACGATTAAAACGTAAGGCTTCATAATTTTCCTTTTTGAATACCTTTATTTCTAACCCTTTTACGGCTGAATGCGAAGGTAATTTTCCAAGCTTTTATTTGCCGCCTTTGCGCGTATTTTCAATCCGTTTATCCCGGATAAGCTGCGTACCGTTCACGGTGAAATAGATGGATTCGCAAATATTATTGGCAAGGTCTCCGACGCGCTCCATGTTTTTAGCAATAAAGAGCAACGAAGCACTGGCCGTTATCGTCCGGGGATCGGCCATCATATAGGTCAATAATTCGCGGAAGATGGAATTATACATTTCATCAATATCTTCATCGGACAGCCAAACTTGTACGGCCAAATCTGTATCTTCGCGCAAAAGTGCGTCCAAAGCGCGGGAGAGTTGGGCTTTGACCAATTTGCCCATGCGGGCCACACCTTTGGCGAGGCTCAAACGGTCGACCTCATTCAAAGACAATGTGCGCCAAGCTATGCCTTCCGCCAAATCACCGACACGTTCCAAATCATTAGCGACACGCACAGCACCCATAACGCGCCGCAGATCAGATGCCATGGGATGACGCAAGGCCATAATTCGTAAGGCATCTTCGTCAATTTCTTCTTGAAATCTATTGACGCGGGCATCGGTTTCAATCACCGCTTTGGCCAGTTCATTATCCCGCTTTTTCAAAGAGCGAATGACGTCGGCGAGCATGGTTTCGGTTAAACTGCCCATTTCCGATAATTTCACATTCAGCGCGTTTAAATCGGCATCATAACCGCTGACGATATGGTCGGCTAACATATTCATTACATACCTCGTTTCGAGGCCGCCCTATGTCATTTTCGCAACAGTTTTATGACGTCCTAAATACAGCTCTATGACAATTTGCCTGAAACTGCAAAATCAAGAGAGTGTTGGCTCAGGACTTTGCCTTTTTTGGAAGGTGCGGCAGAACCACGGTGAATTCTGTACCCTTCTCGCGCTCACTCCGAATATAAAGTCCGGCGCGATGGCGAATAACAATATGTTTGACGATTGCTAGACCCAATCCCGTTCCTTTCTCCTTGGAAGAGAGGTCTCCGGCGATGCGGTAAAACCGTTCCCCGATACGCGGGAGGTGTTCGCGCGCAAAGCCGGGGCCTTTATCCAAAATTTGGATTTGCCAGACTTTACGTTCAAAAGTGGTTTTTGCGGGTTCGGCAATACGCCGGCTCGGAGCCACGGCATTTAAGGCGCTATCGCGAAAAGCAATTGCGGGTGACCACCCCCGTACCGAAGAGAGTTTGATTTTCACGGATTCACCTTCGGGTGTGAATTTTACCGCATTATCAATCAGGTTTAAAAAGAGTTGCACCGTCTCATCTGTAACCGCGCGAGAGATGGCGATATCCGGGCCCTTATAAGATAAAGTCACGCCGCGTTTATCCGCCATAGGTTTGACGGCTTCCATCGCGGCTTTGAGTGATTGGTGCAAATCGACTGTGTCTTCAGGTGCAATATGCTCGATCTGTTCAATCTTACGCAGCGATAAAAGATCATCAATCAACCGGACCATGCGCTCTGCCTGATTTTGCATAATGCCCAAAAACCGTTCCTGTGCGGCAGGGTCGTCTTTGGCATGATGGCGTAAGGTCTCAATATAGCCCAGCAGCGACGCAATCGGCGTTTTCAATTCATGTGAAGCATTGGCTAGAAAATCCGCTTTTTGCATTTGGCTAACCCGGTCTTCGGTAATATCTTCGATCACGGCTAATAGATAACTCTGCCCATTGCTCGGCCGCACAAGGCTTGCTGTGGTTAATGTGACCCGCAGATAGCGTTCTTCGGGCATGAGTTTCATAATTTCGACGGGTTTTGTGGAATAACCCGCTTGCGCGCGTTCTAATGCTTTGATGATTTCACCGCCTCGCAAAAAGCTAGAGAGAGGCAATCCCAATTTGTCGATCGCGGCCAAGCTCTGTGCGCGATTATTAGCGTGAATAACGCGCCTGTCCCGATCCACCAAAGCACATGCGACGGGAAGGGCATTGATGACATTGATCCAACTGTCCAAATGACGGACAACTTTGCGTGTGCCGCCAAAACGGGCTTCTGCTTTTCGCAAGCGAGCCGAAGACAGTCGGTTGAGAAAATATGCTATGGCCGCGAAAAGGCCGGTTATCGTCAATGTGATGACAAGTGGGGCCTGAACGATAATGCCGAAAGCCGTAATCGCGATAATAGCGAGGCAGGCCAAGAGGCCGATTTCAGGACGCGAGAACATAGTGACGATTTTGACGACTTTTAATAAGAATTAACAATCTTTTTCCTGCCTATAGCGCTATGTCTCTCTAATCTAAAGGGTTGAAACAGGCTCAACCCGCCTGCATTTTGGGCGTTCATAAAAACTTTTAGACTTTAGAGGTCTCAAAATCGCTTTATTTCGCCTAAAATTATTGTTTTTCGATAATTATTCGTTGACTTTCGGCATATCAAGCGCCTATGAGGGGGCAAGGAGAATGAAATGTCAATTTATGGAAAAGCTATGAGATGTGTGCCAGCGTCACGTTCGCTTTTGTTGGGGGCGGCAATCATGTCCCTGACAGCCTGCCAAACGATGAGAGACCTTGGTCCTGACCCCACAATAACGGATCCGAAAGCTGAAGTCCCTGTTAAACCGGACTGGGTTGAACGCGCCCCGAATGATCTACCCAGTACGGATTGGGTTGCGGATTTCCAAAGCCCGGAGTTAACGGCTTTGGTCGATACGGCATTAGAGAAAAACCCGACCATAGGCCAAAATACGGCGCAATTGGATGCAGCATTGGCCCGTATTCGCACAAGCCGTTCGGCGCTTTTGCCGACCTTGGGTTTCTCGTCCAGTGTTACGCGCAGTCGTGGCGGGAATGATTTCAACACGGATAGTACGAATTACCAACTCGGGCTCAGCTCAGGGTGGGAAATTGATTTATTCGGTCGTTTGAAAGATCAAGTGTCCTCCAGTGAAGTCGCGGCGGCGGCGAGCTCGGCCGACTTGGCCGGTGTGCGCTTGTCCATTGCCGGGCAGGTTGGGCAGACATGGTTCAGCGTGATCGAATCAGATCTTTTGGTAGATTTATCCCGACGCGAAATTGAAACGCAGGAGCGTGCCCTCCGCTTAACGCAAAGACGATTTGACAACGGTCTTTCAGGTTCGTCCGATGTGCGCTTGGCGCGTTCTTCTGTTGCGAATGCCGAAGCGCTTTTGGCGACACGGTTACAGAGACGCGATGAATTAGTACGAAGTTTGAAAGTGCTTTTGCGGGAATACCCTGATGCGGTCATGGATATTCCGACTGATTTGCCCCCATTGCCTGTTCTGACGGGTGCCGGTAACCCCTCTTATCTTTTACAGAAACGTCCTGATGTTTTAGCCGCGGAGCGCCGCATTGCCGAAGCGGGATTAAATGTGGATGTGGCGCGCAAGGCACTTTACCCTTCCTTAAACCTGACAGCTTCCATATCGGAGCAACAATTATCCAGTGACAGCAATCCGAATTTTGACCTCTTAGATTTGTTCGATCTCCAAGAAATTGCAAAACGGATTACCGCGCAATTAACGGCGCCGATTTTCCAAGGCGGTCGTTTGGACGCGCAAATTGAATCACAGAAGGCTGTATTGCGGCAACGCGTTGAAGCCTATGTCGGGACGGTTTTAACGGCTTATCAAGAAGTCGAGAATGCGTTAGACGCAGAAGGGCGATTAGCTGAACGAGAAGCGGCATTGCGTGTGTCCTTGCGCGAAGCGCAAGTCGCCGAAGATCGTTTAGAAACGCGTTATATTGAGGGGCTGGCGACAATTTTGCAGCTTTTGGATGCTCAAACCCGCAGATTAAATGCAGAAGGGCAATTAATCGGAGCGCGCGCTGAACGATTAAATAACCGTGTACGTATGCAGGTTGCTTTTGGCGGCGGCCAATATGGTTCCGAGATTGAACCTGAAACGCCTGCGCAAGAGGAAAACTTTTTTGAAAGATTGATACCGGGCAATTAGAGCGGCGTAATGCTGCCTATCCCGAGAGGTCAAAGACTGGGAAGTAAGAATGGCACATCAAAATTCTCTGGACGTAAGTTCGAACGATAAGAGCGAAAAATATCCTATTTTTCGCTCAATTTTCTTTTCTCTGCTCGTTCTTGTCGGGTTAATAATCATCACCGTCACCGTGGTGAAGATGAACGCGAAACCTGAGGAAAAAGAGCGGACCTTTAATACGCTCGCCGTCATGGGGGCGCGTGCCTATACAAGCAATGTTCAACTGAGTGTTGAGACCCAAGGTGAAGTCAGGCCGCAGACAGAGATTGATCTCGTGCCGGAAGTCGGTGGCAAAATTGTTTATGTGTCTCCGAATTTTGTTGAAGGCGGGTTTTTCAAAAAAGGCGAAACACTCATTCGGATTGATGACGCCAATTATCAGGTCGCCCGTATCCGGGCCTTGGCCGCAGTCGCGCAGGCCGAACAAACACTAGCCCGTGAAAATGCCGAGGGTGAAATTGCCCGTCGTGATTTTGAAGAATTAGGACGAGGCGAGCCGAGCGATCTGGCTCTGCGTATTCCACAGCGTCAACAAGCCGAAGCGGCTTTGCAAGCGGCAAAAGCTGACCTCAGCAATGCAGATTTGCAGCTCAGCCGCACACGCGTGGCCGCACCCTTTACGGGTCGCGTCCGGTCCAAGTCATCCGATATCGGGCAATTTGTAAATCCCGGTGCGCGATTAGGCCGAATTTTCTCCACGGATATTGTGGAAGTGCGCATTGCTCTGACGGATGCCGATTTGTCCAAAGTTGATTTGCCAATAGCCTTTAACGCCAAGTCACGTGAGACGGCGCCAAAGGTGATGTTGAGCACGATTATCGCCGGTAAGCCCCAGCAATGGGTTGGGCGTATTATGCGTACAGACTCGACTTATGACACACAGTCGCGCGCCTTATTTGCCATTGTCGAGGTCTTTGACCCTTACGGCGAAGGACGTTCGGATAATGATGTGCCTCTGGCTCCTGGCCTGTTCGTTGATGCCAAGGTCGAAGGCCGTTTGATGGAAAATGTTGTTGTCGTGTCCCGTGATGGTTTGCGTCCACAGGATGAAGTTTATGTCGTCGATGACAAAGGGCAGGCCGAAATTCGCAAAACGGTCGTCTTAGATACAAATCCGGCGCGCGCCGTTTTGGCATCAGGGGTCGAAAGTGGTGAATTGGTTGTCGTGTCTCCGATGGAACGGTCGCGTATCGCTATGCCACTGAAGGTCTTGGATGTGAACGATCCGAAAACAATTATCGTTGATCCGCCCGAACCCGAATGGATGAAAAAAGCGCGCGGCGCAGGCAAAGACAAAAAGTCAGCGGATAAAAAAGACGAGAAGAAAAAGAAACGTGGCTTCTTCGGGCGTAAAGATAAAGAGGATGATAAAAAATCCGAAGAGGATAAAGACGCCGAAGGTCAATCCGATGAGGCAGAGGCCAATAGCGCCGAAGGGTCGGGAGAATAATTATGAAGGGTTTAATTACTTGGTTTGTTAAAAACCCCGTTGCCGCAAATTTGATGATGATCATCATGTTTGCCGCCGGGGCTTTCGGTTATTTTTCTATGGAGCGGGAATTTATTCCCCAAACAACGATTAACGGCATGACGGTTTCGGTCTCTTGGCCAGGGGCCAGTCCACGTGATGTGGAGCAGCAGCTCATTACGCGTATCGAAGAAGCCATCGATGGTCTCGATGGAATTGATTATATGGAGAGTACCTCGCGAGAGGGGGGCGGTAACGTTAATGTCCGCACAAAGTTGAACGTCGATTACGAAAAAATGCTCGATCAGATAAAAGCGCGGGTCGACTCCATTCAAAACCTGCCGCCGGATGCTTTCCGCCCACAAATTATACGGTGGGATGCTCGTGCCGACATTATGTATCTGGCGCTTTATGGTGATACAGATCGACTGACATTGCAGCGCGAAGCGGTCGCTTTACGTCAAGAACTGACCAAGCTCCCGGGATTGCAATTAACCAATTTGATTACGAAAGTGCCTGAGCAAGTCACAATTGAAATTTCTGAAGAAGCTTTACGACGTTATAATTTGACCTTCACGCAAGTGGCGCAAGCGATTTCTGGGGCGTCCGTCAATCTGTCAGCCGGTACAGTTGAAACGACAGGAGGAAACTTGCAGCTCCGCGCCCGGAGCCTTGCTAATAGCGAAGACGAGTTTGAGAAAATCATTATTCGTCAAACTGCCGATGGCGGCACAGTACGTGTTCAAGATATTGCCACTGTGATTGACGGTTTTGAAACAGAAGACTTCAGTTCGCGTTTCCGCGGTAAAGAAACCGCAATCTTCCAAGTCGTTTCACCCGATGAGCAAGATATAACGGCTTCAGGCGAAGCCATTCGCCAATTCGAAAAAGATGTTCGCGACCGCCTGCCGCCTAATTTGGAATTTGCCATTCATTTCGATGGCTCCACCATGTTTGACAGTCGGATGAGCTTGATCGGCAGTAACGCGCTCTCGGGTATGATTTTGGTTTTGATCACCTTGATGTTGTTCTTGCGTCCTGCCGTGGCGCTTTGGGTCACTATCGGGATTGCCGCCGCGTTTGCGGGGGCTTTAGCAATTGCGCCCTCAATCGGCATCACTCTGAATATGATCAGTCTCTTCGCCTTCCTCTTGGTGATTGGTATCGTTGTAGATGATGCGATCGTTGTGGGCGAAAGTATTCACTTCCATGTTGAGAACGGTATTTCCGGTGAACGCGGTGCGGTTGCCGGGGCTTATATGGTGGCCAAGCCTGTCTTTTTCGCGGTGATTACAACGATTATGATGTTTGTTCCGTTCATGCTCTTGACTGGACCTATTCGCGCCATCACTGCGCAGATTAGTTTGGTGGTGATTGCGGTTCTGATTTTCTCGCTCATCGAAGCCTTCTTCGTCCTACCGGCTCACTTGCGTCACCTAAAACATGTCGAGCCAAGTAATAATGTCCTCTTACGATTCCAAAATCGTTTGGCGGAAAGCCTTGTGACATTTGCAAAACGTTACTTCCGTCCTTTCGTCGCGATGCTGATGAAGTGGCGTTATGTAACGATGACTGCTTTCATTGGACTATTTATCATGTCTATGACTTTCCTGACGCAAGGGATCGCGCCTAGTGCATTTTTGCCCGAGGTTGAAGCTGACATGATTGTCTTTGACTCTAGCTTCCCAGAGGGCACGACCTTTGAACGCAAATTACAGGTTCGCGAACAGGTCGATGCTGGTATCGATGAATTAAATGCTAATGTGAAAAAAGACTTCGGCATTGATTGGCCGCTCATTACCCGCCCTGCAACATTCATTGATCGTCGAGGTGTGGAAGGCTATTTGGGTATCACGAGTGATCGTCCTGATATTTCTACCAAGATGATTGCTGATAAGCTTGAAGAATATGTCGGCCCTGTGCCGGATGCCTACCGTGTGAATTACGGAACTACAGAAGGGGGGTCCGGCAATGGTGGAGGTCTGCGCTATGGTGTGGCCTCATCAGACGCCGACGCCCTGCGCGTGGCTCTTTTGGAGATTAAGGATCAGATGGAGACTTACCCGGACGTCCCGCGTGCATGGGATAATATGGAAAGCTCTGCCAGTGAAATTCGTTTTAATCTGAAGCCAGGGGCGGAGACTCTGGGTCTGACCTTGGCGGATGTGACACGACAGGTTCGTGAGGCATTTTATGGTCGTGAAGTACAGCGTTTACCGCGTAATGGTGAAGATGTTCGCGTTCTCGTTCGCTATCCGGAAGCAGCTCGCGAAAGCATTGACAGTTTAGAGACGTTACGGATTCGCGCGGCCAATGGTGTTGAGGTTCCTCTCTTCTCCGTGGCTGAGGTCTCTTTCACTGAAGGTGTCGGTCGCATTAATCGCCGTGATCGTAAACAGGTGAATTATACAGGTGGCCGTGTTCGGGGTGAGCAAGCCCGGGTGGCGGAAATCAAACGCGATATGGAAGAAAACTTCTTCCCCCAATGGGAACTGCGTAACTCCAAAGTTAGCCGTATCGAAGTGGGTGATGATCAGGTGGAAACCACCATGAAACGTGAATTGTCTATTTCCATCTGGGTGATTTTAGGGTTGATGTATGTGCTTCTTGCCATTGCCTTTAAATCCTATGCGCAACCTTTCCTGATAATGGTGGCTTTGCCTTTTGCTTTGGTGGGAATGATTTTCGGTAACATCGTCACGGGTGTACCCTTTGGCATGTTCTCGATATTCGGTCTCGTCGCGGCAGGCGGCGTAGCCGTGAATGATAATTTGGTTCTCATTGATTATGTGAACCGATTGCGGGCCAAAGGCGTGGGGGCTTACCAAGCCATGCTCGATGCCTGTGTGGCGCGTTTCCGACCGATTTTATTGACGTCCGTGACGACCTTTATCGGGATTACGCCGATTTTGTTCGAAACGTCCAGCCAAGCTGAGTTCCTCAAGCCTATGGTTGTGGCCTTGGCCTTTGGCGTCTTATTCGACTTCTTCCTTACACTCATGTTAGTGCCGGCCATGTATGGTATCGGTGTCGATATTACCCGTTTGTTCCGTGGCCTTTGGCGCGGTGAAAAACAACCGGGTTTCGGGTCAAGCTATGACCCTGACATGGTGCTGGCGTTAGAAGATATGGAAATATCAGACGGAACGACTCCGACTGGCAAGCCCGGTAATACGGGGGGGGGGGCAACTCCCTTTCCGGCTGAATAAATTGGCCGGAAAGGACACGCTCACTCGGATTAGAGTGAAACAGCGATTAAAAGAGAGATTTGCCCGAGCGGTTCGGGCAAATACATATAAATTAAAAAGGGAAATGGGGTTCATTATGAAAGCTATGAAACATTTAATTCTGCCAAGCCTTGTGGTGATAGGTTTGGTTGCCTGTAATTCGGGCGGGGATATGAATAAAGACACAACGGCGGTTGTTACCGAGATGGCGAGTGCCAAATTAGGTGAATTTGGTATCGCCACAGAAAACATGGATGAGAGCGTCGATCCGGGCGATAATTTCTTTGAATATGTCAACGGTACATGGTTGAAGACAACAGAAATTCCGTCTGATCGTTCACGTTATGGCAGTTTCTCTATTTTAAGAGACCAAGCCGAAGCCCGTGTCAGAAAAATCATCGAAGACGCCGCATCAAAAGAGAATCCAAGTGCGGACGAAAAACGTATTGGCGATTTCTATAATGCCTACCTCGATGTTGCCACGATTGAAGAGAAAGGGTTAAGCCCGCTTCAAGCAGATTTGGATCGAATCGCTGCGGCTTCGACACATGAAGATGTTTTAGATCTTATGACGGATATCCGTTTGGGATTAGACTCTCCTGTCGCGCCCTATATCTATATCGATGCCAAACAGAATGATGAATATACGGTCTATCTGACGCAATCCGGTTTAGGCTTACCGAACCGAAATTATTATTTCGATGAAGGGGAGCGTTCGGACGCTATTCGGGCGGCTTACGTCGATTTCCTTGCCAAAATGTTGGACGAAGCGGGTGTTGCGAATGCAGCGGATCGCGCCAAAGCCGTTATGGCGTTTGAAACAGATTTGGCCGAAGGTCATTGGGACCGGGTCAAGCAGCGCAATCGCGACTTAACCTATAATAAAATGACGCGCAGCGAATTAAATGAGCTGGCGCCCGGCATGATGTTTGACAAAGCGTTCACCAATATCGGGTTGGCCAATCAAGCCGAAGTGGTCGTTCGCGAAAAGTCAGCGGTTGAGAATGCGGCAAAAGTTTTTGCCGAAACAGATGTCGCTGTTCTGAAAGATTATCTGACCGCGAGTTTGATTTCCAATCACTCGTCTTACCTGCCGAAAACTATTCGGGATGCGAGTTTTGACTTCTACGGACGGACATTGCGCGGCCAAGAAGAACAGCGCCCTCGCTGGAAACGTGGCGTGTCACAGGTCAATGGGACATTGGGTGAGGTTGTCGGTAAGGTCTATGTGAAGGAGCACTTCCCGCCAGAGTCCAAAGCGCAAATGCAGGAATTGGTTGAAAACCTTCGTGCCTCTTTCAAAGACGGCATCGATAATCTCGAATGGATGGGTGAAGACACCAAAGAACAAGCGCAATATAAGCTTAAAAAGTTTAATCCGAAGATTGGTTATCCTGATCGGTGGGAGACTTATGAAGGTCTGAATGTTGATAAAGATGACCTTATCGGAACCGTGAAAAGCTCGCGTGAATGGTCATGGAATGATTCCTTGAGCCAGTTAGGCGGGCCGATTGATCGCGACGAATGGGGCATGACACCTCAAACCGTCAATGCCTATTACAATTCCGTTCTTAACGAGATTGTTTTTCCGGCGGCTATTCTGGACGCGCCTTTCTTTGATCCGAATGCAGACCCCGCGGTTAATTATGGCGGTATCGGCGCGGTGATCGGCCACGAAATGGGCCATGGTTTTGATGATCAGGGCCGTAAATCCGATGGTGATGGTATCCAACGCGATTGGTGGACGGAAGAAGATGCCGAAGGCTTCAAAGTCCGCGCGGCTGATTTAGCCAAGCAATATAGTGAGTTTGAACCTCTTCCGGGTGAATTCCTCAATGGTGAGCTGGGTCTCGGGGAAAATATCGGTGACCTGACAGGTGTCACGATGGCTTACGACGCTTATAAGCGCTCATTGGGTGGAAAAGAAGCGCCGATCATTGATGGCTTCACCGGCGATCAACGCTTCTTTATGGCCTGGGCGCAAGTCTGGGCGATTAAATGGAAAGATGCAGCACTTTCCGCCCAGATCAAAAATGGCCCGCACAGTCCGGGTGAATTCCGTGCCAATGGTATCGTCCGAAATTTCGGACCTTGGTATGATGCCTTTGGAGTTACGGAAGATGATGCCATGTATTTGCCACCTGAAAAGCGCGTCAAAATCTGGTAGTTAACTCCCTAAGTATATTGAGAGGCCCGCTTTGGCGGGCTTTTTTTATAGAGAAATGTATTCGGCGTGGGGCAGAAACACAGTTGTGACTTGAGGCGAAGCGCTCCCTCTGCCAGAGCCTATGACGAGGTCAATGACAGACAAATCTAAGAGGGAAAACCATGACGGATGAATGGGTATTGGGTATTATTGGCGGCTCGGGTCTTTATGATATTGACGGCCTCACCAATCCACAATGGGTCGAAATCGACACGCCTTGGGGCTCACCGTCTGATGCCGTTTTATTTGCCGAATATAAGGGCGTAAAGCTCCGTTTTCTGCCGCGCCATGGTCGGGCTCATGCCTTGTCTCCGTCGGATTTAAACTATCGCGCTAATATTGATGTTATGAAGCGGGCAGGCTGTACGGATATATTGTCTTTATCTGCTGTCGGGTCTTTGCAAGAGGCCTATGCGCCCGGTGATTTCGTTGTGGTCGATCAATTTATTGACCGCACATTTAAACGGGAAAAGAGCTTTTTTGGTGAGGGTTGTGTCGCTCATGTCAGTGTCGCTGACCCGGTTTGTGAGCGTCTGGCGGGTCTGGCCGCGGAGGCCGCAGCGATGAGCGGAGCCAAAATTCACAAAGGCGGCACCTATCTGGCGATGGAAGGCCCGCAATTCTCAACCAAAGCGGAAAGCCGTCTTTACCGCCAATGGGGCTGTGACATCATTGGTATGACGAACATGCCCGAAGCGAAACTGGCCCGCGAGGCGGAGTTGCCTTATGCCACAATCGGTATGGTGACGGATTATGACTGTTGGCATGAAGATCACGGAAATGTCGATGTGGCGGCTGTGATTGCCGTTTTGCGTCAGAATGCAGATCGCGCGCGCGCAACAGTGAAGGCTTTAATCACGATGCTGTCTCAGCAAAAGAGAACGCCCTCACCACAAGGGATTGAGACAAATCTTGATGTCGCCATCATTACGGCACCAGAAGCCAGAGACCCAAAACGTCTCGCTATGTTGGATGCCGTGGCGGGCCGCGTCTTAAAATAAGACGGATTATAAAGCCATTGCGCCAAAAACAATGGACGCAATAATGCTTAATACGGCAGTCAGAAATACAAGACTTAACATGTCTCGTCTCCTTTCAATGTCGCCCTAAAGTGCAAACCGAATCAAAGTTGTTAGTTAAAGATTCTGTGCGCCCCAAAGATGGCGATTTGATGTCCAACCCCTTATTCCATTCCCTGAAGTAACGCGGCACCATCCATTTTGGTTGCATTCTTCGAGCTTTAATAAAGCTCCTGCATCCGTTGCCGCGACGATTTTTGCATTGTCTTTTGGTTTAGACCGCAAATTTGTTTCCGATGTGGTCAGTACAAAGCGTTCACCAGAGAGGGCCGGGCGTCTGACCCAAGCTTCGTCTCCGTTCACATCCCTGACTTTACGCCACATTTCGGTTTCGGCAACGATGATCAAAGGCAAGCCCCGACGGCGATATTGCCACGCAATCGAATGATCGCGACTGGGGCCCGTGCGCCCGTTCACTTTGCCAAATTTTAAACTCACATAACGCGGCACGGGAAAGCCCGAAGGAGTCTCTGTTGCCGCTTTCCGAAAATAAGTGTCTTTTTTTTGTACTGGTGCCTCTTTTCGAATGATGCGTGGTGCCGGAGCGGTATTTTCAGCTATAGCCGTTTCGCCTTGAGCGTCAGACTGGAATTGAGCGGAAGCCGCACCGATAGAGCCCACTGCGACAGAAGCGGTCACAACCATGGCGAGGACGGCCCAGCGAGAAACGGATGATTTGCGGGTGCCGCGACGTCCGTGCTGACCGGCTTTATGAGAGCCAATTTTAGACATGAGACAAGACGTGCCGCGATTCGTGTTAATCTTCGGTTAAAGAGAAGAAATTTCGGTCAGAATACGCTGTATTTTACTTGAGTTTTCGCCTGTTAAAGCGCTTATTATGCCGGAAAGAGAGACTCATGAAACAAAAACCCACTGTTTTCGTCACCCGAAAATTGCCCGATGTCATTGAGACCCGTATGCGGGACTTGTTTGATGCACGGTTGAGGACTGAGGATACGCCGCTCACCGAGGCTGAACTTAAATCGGCTATTGCTGATTGCGATGTCTTTGTCCCGACGGTGACGGATGCCATCACTGCGGAAGTGATTAATGCAGCATCTGAGCGATTAAAACTGATCGCTAATTTTGGGGCAGGGACAAACCATATTGATGTGGCGAGTGCCTATCAAAAAGGGATTACGGTTACAAACACGCCTGACGTTTTAACCGAAGACACGGCCGATTTGGCTATGGCACTAATTCTGGCTGTACCCCGACGCCTGATTGAAGGCGATCAGCAAATGCGCGCGGGCGGTTTTAAAGGTTGGGCGCCGACCCATATGTTGGGCCATCGGGTGCGTGGGAAAGCTTTGGGTATTATCGGCATGGGCCGTATTGGACAGGCTGTTGCGCGCCGTGCCAATGCTTTTGGGTTGTCTGTGCATTATCATAATCGCCACCCTATTCCCAAAGGTATCGAATCCTCGCTTTGTGCTCAATATTGGGATGATTTAGATGCCATGTTAGAGGCGGTGAATATTCTGTCTCTTAATTGCCCGCTGACTCCCGCAACTCATCACTTGATGGATGAAAGACGGCTCAAGCTCTTGGGCGCTGACAGCTATATTGTGAACACCTCACGCGGCGAGGTTATTGACGAAAGCGCTTTGGCAAAAGCGTTGTCGACCGGAACGATTGCCGGAGCCGGATTAGATGTTTACGAAAACGAACCCGATGCACACCCTGACTTGATGAACTTACCCAATGTGATTCTGGCCCCTCATATCGGCTCGGCTACACATGAGAGCCGCCGTGAAATGGGTGAGAAAGTGCTTATAAATATTCAGGCAAAAATGGACCATCATGCTTGTCCAGACCGTGTTTTACCACCCGGAGCCCGTGTTAGTCTCGCTTCGTAAAATCTCATCACCGGCAACTTACACGCCTTCGTGAGTTGTCAGTCTATTTAGCGGGGCATAGAGATTACCCAAAGAGGATATCAAGAGAGACGGTAAAGTGGCAACCGTTTTCTAATCCGCCTCTTCTTCACAATGAAGTTTTACCCTCAATGACAGGTCACTTTAAGGAGCACTTTATGCCTACATCCTTCTCATCCGGTTTTATAACATTGGCCTTGGCTCTGTCGGTTACGGCGGGTTTGTCCGCTTCGGTTCATGCGCGTCACGATAATCATCAAAATGAGAAAGCCAAAGAGCAGGCTGAAACGATGAGGGCTGAAAAGGCTCCTGATATTTCAACCAAAAAATTGGCAGATGGATTTTACATGCTAGTCGGGCCCGGTGGGAATATTGGTGTGAGCGTCGGAGATGACGGCGTTTATGTGATTGATGATAAGTTCTCACGCTTTGCAGACCAGATCATCTATCGCATTCAGGAAATTTCAGGCAAACCTATTCGTTATGTGCTCAACACTCATTATCACGGCGACCACACGGGTGCGAATGCCGAAATGAAAGAGACAGGCGCAACGATTATGGCGCATGATAATGTGCGCAAGCGCATGGGCATGACATTTGAGAACAAGACATGGGGCCGTACAGTTGAAGCCGTAGATGAGGCGCTGTGGCCGACATTAACGTTCTCCGATACGGCGACACTTCACTTTAATAGCCAGACTGTGAAAGCTATTCATGTGCCGCATGCCCATACGGATGGGGATAGTATTGTTCATTTCGCGCCTGCCAATATCATTCATATGGGCGATAATTACTTCAATGGCATGTTCCCTTATATTGATGTCGATGGCGGTGGGACCTTACAGGGCATGATCAAAGCGCAGACTCAGGCCATTAATTTATCTGATGAGGCCACTCAAATTATCCCCGGACATGGCCCAATGGCAACGAAGTCTGATCTCGAAAGTAGTCGGGATATATTGGTCGATATTTTGTCGCGTGTGCGGTCCGCAAAAGAGCGCCGACTTTCGATTGATGAAGCGGCCAAGGCTGTGCCTTTAAACGAATATAAGAGCCTCGCCTCTTTTATCGATCAGGACAAAATGGTACGCACAGCTTACCGATCATTGGAAAAATAATTCGTCAAATAGCAGGTCTCTATGTCTTACGGTTCTCATGCATATGTGGCAGATGCTCGGAATGAGACCGTCTATTTCAACGTCAATGGAGAGATGAAACGGCGAAAGGACGCCGTGGTAAATGTCTTCGATTCAGGTTTTATGCTGGGTGACGGTGTGTGGGAAGGTCTGCGCGTCCATCAGGGCCGAGTGGCCTTTTTACAAGATCATCTTGACCGGCTTTGGGAAGGGGCTGCGGCACTGGATATAGATATCGGCATTAGCCAAACAGAAATGACCGAGCGTCTGTATGCCACACTGGCAAAAAACGACATGGTCGAAGATGTCCATATCCGGTTGATGTTAACGCGTGGTTTGCGGTCTACGCCCTATCAAGACCCGCGCGTCATTGTCAGTCCGGCTACGATTGTGGTTGCGCCGGAATTTAAAAAAGCCGATCCCGAAACGGCAAAACGCCCTCTATCCCTTTACACTGTCGCCGTGAGACGAGGGCGGTCCGATGTGCAAGACCCCGGTCTTAATTCTCACTCTAAAATTAATTGCATCACAGCCTGTATTCAGGCGATTAAGGCTGGCGCCGATGAAGGCCTGATGCTTGACCCGCAGGGATTTGTTGCGACCTGTAATTCGACACATTTTTTCATTGTCCGAAACGGTGAAGTTTGGACATCAAGCGGGGATTATTGTTTGGGCGGCATCACGCGTGGAAAAATCATAAACTTGTGTCGGGCCAATAATATTCCAGTCTTTCAGAAAAACTTTTCTTTGATGAAATGCTACAGCGCGGATGAGGCTTTCACGACCGGCACATTCGCAGGCCTTGCTCCCGTCGGTGAGATTGACGGACGCAAAATCGGCAATGGTCAACGCGGCCCGATGGTGGAACGCTTACAAGCGCTCTATCTGGATCTTATTCACAAAGACACAGCAGGCTAGTCACCGCATGAGCCAAATTATCGCCATGTGGTCGGGGCCGAGAAACCTCTCTACCGCTATGATGCGGAGCTTTGGCGCTCGCCCTGATTGTGCGGTGATGGATGAGCCTTTTTTCGCACCATTTTTGTCTGTGACAGGTAAAGCCCATCCCGGTCGCGAAGAAACACTCGCCACACATGAAACAGACCCTCTGAAAGTTGCTGCATCTTGCGCCCGGCCTCAGAATGAAAAAGATTATGTTTTTCAGAAACATATGCCGCACCATATGTTTGACGGTTTCCCCATGGATTGGGCGAAGTCGGCGAAACATTTTTTCCTTTTGCGTGAACCGATTCGTGTGATTGCTTCTTATGTGAAAGGGCGCGCTGAGTTTGAAACTGAAGATTTGGGGTTTGCACCGCAAAAACGTCTGTTTGAAAAACTGACGGATGATACGGGCGCAAGGCCACCCGTCATTCACAGTGAGGATATTTTGCGCGATCCCAAAGCTGCTTTACGTGTTTTATGTGCCGCTCTTGATATGCCTTTTCATAAGAGCATGCTGTCTTGGTCTGCGGGTCCGAGAGCGGAAGACGGCGCATGGGCGCCTTATTGGTATGCGTCTGTTGAGCGTTCGACCGGGTTTGGTCCTCCGCCCACATCGCGACCTGAATTGCCGCGCGACTTAAAGCCAGTCTTGAAAGACTGTGAGAGAGATTATGAAGCGCTGTCGCAATACGCTTTAACGTTTGATTAACGACAAGAGATAAAATTTTCTCGGTCTCGCCTCTGGGGTGCAAGCGCTGGAAGCTATTAAATGACCCTGCCATCAATGCTCCGAAGAGGAGTTTTGAAATGCGAAACCTGACCTTTAAATGTGTGGCCGTTGCGGCGGCAATCTTAGCCTTTGTCCTGCCGGCTCAGGCCCAAGCGGCATGCGGACAAAGCAATGGATCTTATGTTGTCAGCTGTGAAAAAGGTGTGCAGGTTTACCGCCACCAAGCCAAATCTGCGACACCGCAAATGATGTATTCTCCCAATTCCGCGACAGCACGTGCTGAACAGCGCAATGCGGCGACTGCCTTACAATTGGAAGCCCGGCGTGTCGCTATTGAAGAGCGCCGTCAGGCCGCAGAAGAAAGCGACCTGATCCGGACGCGTCGCGGATATAATCGCGGCAGTGCTTATTCTCGTCGTTATGTCACCTATAGCGGACAAGGTTTTGCCAGGAGTCGCTTCCAACGTGCGCGAAATCGTGTGAGCGTGCGTCACCGCTAATCTGAAGATTGCCGTATTAAGTATTACGCGTTGAACAAGCGAGACAATTAGGGTCTCGGCTGAGTTTCAATGTTCGGCTTTCGGCTTTCAATCCGTCATAAATCCAGAGCCGTCCGGCCAGAGTTTCTCCGGCTCCGGTAATATGTTTCACTGTTTCCATGGCCATCATACTGCCGACCACGCCTGCCAGAGCCCCCATGACACCGATTTGCGCACAAGTCTCGGCATCGGGCGGAATGTCTGGGACGAGGCAACGATAGCAAGGGCCGATTTTCTGACCGTCAAACAGGCTGACCTGTCCGACGAAACGCCCTAATGCTCCCGAAACCAAGGGAAGTCCAAGAGCCAAACAGGCTGCGTTAATATCAAAACGGGTTGCGAAATCATCGACGCCGTCAAGGATGACGTCATGCCCTGCCAAAAGCGTCGGCGCATTCTCAGCCGTCAGACGGATTTGTTTGGGCTTGGCTTTCACATCTGGATTTAATTCAATCAGCGTATCTGCCATGACCGAAGCCTTGGGCATGCCTCTGTCCATATGCACAAATTGCACTTGCCTTTGCAGGTTTGATGGCTCCACCACATCATCATCAATAATGGTGATATGTCCAACACCTGCAGCGGCTAAATAAAGCCCCGCCGGGCCGCCTAATCCGCCTGCGCCGACAATGGCGACTTTGGCGTTGAGCAATGCGGCCTGTCCCGGGCCGCCAATTTCTTTCAAAACCAGATGGCGTGCATACCGTTCAATTTGTTCGGGGCGCAATGAACGGCTCTAATCAAATAAGGGCGTAGAGAGATAACGTTCGGCGAAGCTTGGAATAATCGTGACGATGCGCTTACCTTTCATTTCGGGCCTTGCGCCGACAATCAAACTCGCGGCGATGGCGGCCCCTGATGAAATCCCAACGGGCACGCCGTCAAGCGCTGCGACATGTTTAGCCGTACCAAACGCTGCATCGTTATCTATTGTGACAACATCATCAATCAAGTCTGTGTTCAACACATCCGGGATGAAACCGGCTCCGATGCCTTGGATTTTATGCGGCCCTTTTTCACCTTTGGAAATCATAGGCGAGCCAACAGGCTCTACGGCTATAATCTGGCAATTCGGATTTTTCTCTTTCAGGAACTTCCCGGTGCCCGAGAGCGTACCCCCCGTTCCAACACCAGAGATAAAGGCATCGACATGCCCGTCCGCATCGGCCCAAATTTCAGGTCCTGTTGTTTGGTAATGAATGGCGGGATTGGCCGGATTGACGAATTGCCCGGCCTGAACGGCACCTGGCGTGGCGTCACAGATTTCATTGGCTTTGGCGATGGCTCCGGGGATGCCGCCTGCGGCCTCGGTGAGGATCAATTCGGCCCCGAGTAGTTTCATCATTTTACGTCGCTCAATCGACATTTGTTCCGGCATAACCAAAATGGCTTTATAGCCTTTGGCGGCGGCTGCGAAGGCGACACCAATGCCCGTATTGCCGGAGGTCGGTTCAACAATCGTGCCGCCGGGTTTGAGCTTGCCGGATTTTTCCAAATCCTCAATCATGGCAATTCCGATACGGTCTTTGACAGAGGCAATGGGGTTAAAAAACTCCAACTTATAAACCAGATCCGCCGGTACGCCTTCGCTGATGCGGGGGAATCGCACAAGCGGTGTACCGCCCATTGTGTCCATAATTGAGTCGTAAATCTGTCCGCGGGGTGATGCCGGCATGAGGGTCTCCTATTGTCTTTTTGACTATATGGGGAAGCGAGCGGAAAGTGAAAGGCTTATGGATAAATTGCAATCTGCACTTATATAAAGCCTATGATCAATGATCTTTATAATACGGATATTCTGGGCCTGTCGGCGGGATTGCGCAATCAGCGCTTGGAGACGGCTGACGGCACGTCACGTCAACTGTCTAAGCTTTGCGGGTCTTGGGTCGAGGTCGATGTTAAAGTTGATAACGATAAAGTCTCTGATATCGCGCTACGGGTTCAGGCCTGTGCTTTGGGGCAGGCGAGCGCCGCCATTTTGCAGGACGCTATAATCGGTGCAACGCTTTCTGAATTAAAAGCCGCCAGAGACGCGCTTCGGGCTATGCTCAAAGAAGACGCCCCACCGCCAACAGGTCGCTTTGAAAAATTGAAATTACTCCAAGGTGTCAAAGCTTACCTCGCCCGTCACGCGTCCACATTATTGGCTTTCGAAGCCGCTGTAGAAGCGGTGGAGCGAGCGGTAAGGTGATAGGTGAGTGGACTTCATCATTTTTCTAAATTGTCTAAGGGTGGGGCCGGCTTAATCGGGGTATGATTGAGTTACCTGTAGGCATGAAAACGAGAGAATTTTCAAAAACCAACGTGGCGAATCATGAGAGCTAACCCTACCCATCGCCCCGCAAATCCCGTATAAAATCAATATAAATCCGCCGATTCGTTTGTTTTGGGCGGAATGAAGGAGCTTTATGTCTGAGCCTGCTGAAAATCTTGAAAATAATGCCGAATATGGCGCAGATTCGATTAAGGTTTTAAAGGGGTTGGATGCTGTTCGTAAACGGCCGGGCATGTATATTGGTGACACGGATGACGGCTCCGGTTTGCATCACATGGTTTATGAGGTCGTCGATAATTCGATTGATGAAAGTCTGGCGGGTCACGCTGACAGAGTTGAGGTTACTCTTCATACGGATGGGTCAGTCTCTGTGCGCGATAATGGGCGCGGCATTCCCGTCGCCATTCACGAAGAAGAGGGCGTCTCGGCTGCCGAAGTGATCATGACGCAGCTTCATGCCGGCGGGAAATTTGACAGTAATTCTTATAAGGTTTCCGGCGGTCTTCACGGCGTGGGCGTATCGGTTGTGAATGCGCTCTCTGTGTCTTTGCAGCTACGTATTTGGCGCGAGGGAAAAGAACATTTTATGGAGTTCACCCATGGCGAGGCTGTAGCGCCGTTAAAAATTGTGGGCGAAGCGCCTATGGATAAGCGACGCGACGGGAGCGAGCGTGTTTTGAGCGGGACAGAAGTGCGGTTCCTGCCATCCGAAGAAACATTCACCATGGTGGAATTTGATCGCAATACGTTGGAGCGCCGCCTACGTGAACTCGCCTTTTTGAATTCAGGCGTGATGATTATTTTAAAGGATGAGCGTCCCGAAGATGATATCGTCACGGAGTTATTTTATGAAGGTGGCATTGAAGCCTTTGTCCGTCATTTGGACGCCAACAAACAAGGCCTGATCGAAGCGCCGATTACTGTCATAAAAGAGAGTGATGACGGCATTACGGTGGAAGCCGCTATGTGGTGGAATGATGGCTATCATGAGAATGTACGGTGCTTCACCAATAATATTCCGCAACGTGATGGTGGGACGCATTTGGCGGGTTTCCGCGGGGCGCTGACACGTACCATTAATAAATATGCGGCCAATTCGGGTTCGGCCAAAAAAGAGAAAGTCTCTATCTCCGGTGATGATGCCCGCGAAGGTCTGACCTGTGTGCTGTCCGTCAAAGTCCCGGATCCAAAATTCAGTTCTCAGACCAAAGATAAATTAGTTTCATCCGAAGTCCGACCTGTTGTTGAAAGTGCAATGAATGAAGCGCTTGGCGAATGGTTTGAAGAACATCCGAGTGATGCGAAACTGATTGTACAAAAAATTGCCGAGGCGGCGGCGGCGCGAGAAGCGGCGCGCAAAGCCCGCGACCTGACACGTCGCAAATCAGCGCTTGATATTGCGTCTCTACCCGGAAAATTGGCGGATTGTCAGGAGCGTGATGCTGCTAAAGCTGAGATATTCCTCGTGGAGGGCGATTCTGCGGGCGGCTCGGCCAAGCAGGCGCGTGACCGGCAGAACCAAGCCATATTGCCGCTGAAAGGGAAAATCCTGAATGTGGAACGGGCACGATTTGACCGCATGTTGGGGTCGCAGGAAATTGGCACAATGATCACGGCGCTCGGTACGGGCATTGGGCGAGACGATTTCGATATTGATAAAATCCGTTACCACAAAGTCGTCATTATGACGGATGCGGATGTGGATGGTGCTCATATCCGGACACTGCTGTTGACGTTCTTCTATCGCCAAATGCCGGAACTGATTGAAAGGGGCTATCTCTACATTGCGCAGCCGCCGCTTTATAAAGTTGAGCGTGGCAAGAGTACGCAATATCTGAAAGATCAGGATGAGTTAAATAACTACCTGATTGATGCGGGGGCGCGGGATGCGACGCTGACCTTGGATAGTGGTGAAGTTTTGACAGGCGAAGACCTGAAACGCGTTGCCCATCAGGCACTGCAGGCGCAGAGCTTGTTAAACCGGATGAAACATCGCGCACCGGATAGCGCCATCGCACAGCTTGCGATTTCGGGCATTTTGGATGTCGAAGAGCACCCTGAATTGTTAGAGGGGGCATCCAAGCGTCTCGATCTGACGGCCGATGAAGGCGAAGATGGCTGGGCAGGGCGCTATGATGAAGACGGTGCTCTGGTTTTTGAGCGGGATGTACGCGGCGTTACGGACCGCATTATATTGCGTCCGGCTTTCCGCGACAGTTCCGATGCGCGCCGCTTGCATAAAATGGCACCAGCGCTTGCGGAAACGTATTCCGGTACAGCCACGTTCCGGAGAGGGGAATCGGATCCGATTTATGTGTCCGGTCCCGCGGAATTACTGGAGGTGATTTTTGAAGGGGGCCGTAAAGGCTTTAAAATCCAACGTTATAAGGGATTGGGCGAAATGAACCCTGATCAGCTCTGGGAAACGACACTCGACTCAAATGCGCGTTCACTCTTACAGGTTAAAATCGAAGCAGCCGATGCGACGGATGACCTCTTCACTAAATTGATGGGCGACGTTGTTGAACCCCGCCGCGAATTTATTATCTCCAACGCATTGGATGCGGAAGTTGATAGTTAGGGTGAGTGAGTGCTCTGAAAATAAAAAAGGCCGCCAAATGGCGGCCTTGAATATATCTACTCAGTGTAAGATTTAACCGTAAACGCTTTCTTTGCCGAAATGCTTTGTCAGCATGTAATAGACAACCGCACGGTATTTTGTGCGTTCTGAATAGCTGTCCAATACGGATTTTAATCCGGCGTCTGTGTCTGCGTTGTCTGCCAATCCAAGTTTCTTCATCAAAAAGTTCTTTTTGACGGTTTCAACTTCGCTGGGATCCGTTGCAGCGACTGTCGATGAATCGCGGTTATAGATAGAGGGGCCACATCCGATTGTGACTTTGCGGAGCAAATCCATATCCGGACTCATACCGAGTTTGTCTTTCATTTGCTCTGCATATTTTTCAATTAAATCGTCTCTTTTACCCACTTTGTCCTCCTATTATGATTGGGTTTTGATGTAACATCCATCGGCGTTACAGTCTGAACCTTCGCTGAATAGTGAGCAAAGCGCAATAGAGCGCGTAAAAGGCTTTAATCGAGCAAAATACAGAGCTAGTTTTCCTGTTAACCCTTAGAAAGGCCAAACGGTCATCGGGTCGACGCGTTTCTTATTTTTATAGGTTTCGACATGCAGATGTGGCGCCGTGCTTTTCCCACTGCTGCCGACGCGGGCGATAATGTCTCCTTTTTTGACGGTCTGACCCCTGCTTACGGGATAACTGTCCAAATGAGTCATAACCGTCAGTGTATTATCGTCTGTCTGAAGTACGACAACTTTGCCATAAGCGGGTTGATTATTGTAAAGACCGGTCGCTTCAACAATCCAACCTGTGGCAGGCGCATGGACGGGTGTCCCTTTGGGGGCACCAATATCAATGCCGTGATGGTAAGTCACTTTTCCTTCGTTAAAGATATCTCTTGCCTGACCATAGGAGGACGTTAAGTGGCCTTTGACCATAAAATCCACCTCTCTTTTGAGGACGGCTTTGTATTGAGGAGGTGATTGAACGGCTTTCGTCTCGAGTGCCTCAAAGGCTGTATTCGATTGAGCGTTGGCGATAAGCGGGAGTGTTGCAGAGCCGGTCAAAAGCAAGAGGAGCGTCGCACTGCCTCCCATGAATTTGTGACGCAATTTCTTGAAAATAGGCTCTGTACCCGTCATAATATAATTAATTCTCATTTTTTCGTTCCTTAAGCGTTGAGTTGAGAAGGCGGCGGTCGGGTATTGCCGTACCCGTACCGCCAAAATACGAAGCGCTTTGACCAACATTTCGGCATAAGCATTTCGTTCCGTATCAGTGCATCGCGCAAGCACAGCTTGATCGCACTGAATTTCCGCACTTTGTTTCCAGCAGGAAAAAAGTAATCCGTACAAAATATTCGGCCAGATAAAAATTTGAAGACTCCGCAGCAGTAAGGCGGTCTCATCATCTCGCCTTGCTATATGTGCTTTTTCATGCGCCAAAATATCACTTAATTCAACATGGTTTAATTGGCTCTCAAACTCTTTTGGCATGATGATATAAGCCTTCTTTGGGCGTCCGAACGCGGTTAGCGTAAAAGGCGATACGTTATAATGCGTCAGGCGGTAGGGCGTGCCATCAATATGAGTTTTGGGCTCGGATTGGCTCACAATGCGCCAAGCGTTCAGACGGCCAATCAAGAGGGTAAATCCGCAATAAAGAACGCCTACTCCGTAAAGGCTAAACATCAATGTCTTCGCGATTGTCACCATATCTGGCGAAGGAAATAGGTCCGAAGAGGTGAGGCTATTGAGCTGTTGCGTGAAGTTTGTGACAGGGCCCAATGTCGGTAAATCGACCAGAACCGGCATGAACTTTGGCCAATCTATGAGTTTCAAGAGGAGGGCTGCGCCCGGCGTTAGGGCCACCAGTACGAGGGTGCTTAGCCAGAAGCCTGACCAATATTCGGTTCGCGTATCAAGGCGCGCATAAAGCGATGCGACCGGAACGATCATAAGTCCAAAAATCAATGAGAGACCGAGATAAGATAAAACGATGTCGATGATGCTCATGTTTTGTCCCTTGTCTTTTGTGCTCCATTTTTCTTTTCGAGTGTTTTAGCCAAATAGTGTTCTAACTCCTGCAATTCTTCGTCAGAAAGAACATCGCTTTTCATCAGTTGAGAAACGGGGAGGGGGCCGGTAAAGCCCAAGACATGTTGCGTGAAATGGCGCACCATTTCTGCAATTGTTGGAATTTTTTTGAGTTGGGGCGCGTAAACTCTTATCCCGTGAACATCTTTAACCCGCAGCATGTTTTTATCCCGCATACGGTCAACAGTTTTACGTGTTGAAGAACGAGACCATTTTAACTCAGATTCAACGCCTTTATGAATTTCGCCTTGGCTTTGTGCGCCATGGGCCCATAAATGTTTGAGTATGACAAATTCTGATGGGGAAGGTTTCATGTCGCCAAATGGTGACATATGTCACCATAAGTCAAACGTTTTTTGTGTCTCTCTCTCATTTGTAATCTTTGTGCTGAAATTTATTCGCACTATCGTAGGGGTAGTCGAAATGATGTCTCTGGGTTAGTTTGAGTGAAAAAGAGGGTATCTATGGCCTATTATAAATCACTGAAAAACTATGATGACCTTAAAGCCGCTTGGATTGCGGAGCGTCTGATTGCCTTGCGAAAAACCATTCGAGCCTCTGAATTAGGACAACGTAATCATGATAATCTTGTCATCGGGTCATGGAATATTCGGGCTTTTGATGAGGGTAAACCTCGGCGTGATGAGAGCTATCATTACATTGCCGAAATCATCGATCACTTTGATATTTGTGCTGTGCAGGAAGTCAAACAAGATCTGGGACCGTTAAAAAGGCTTATGCGTTTACTTGGACCGAGCTGGGATTATTTTGTGACAGATGTCACCGAAGGCGGGCCGGGTAACAAAGAAAGACAGGCTTTCCTGTATAATCGGAATAAAGTCACATTTCGTAATCTGGTCGGTGAAATTGTCTTAGGGCAAGAGTCGCTCATTGATGGCGAACAAATTGCGCGCACGCCGTTTTTTGCCTCATTCCAGTCAGGATGGTTTCGGTTCACGCTTTGCAGCGTTCATATCATCTTTGGTAAAGATAAATCGAAACGGACAAAAGAAATTTCGGCTTTGGCCGAGCGATTGGTCAAGTGCTCCCGGGAGGAAGGCGAGGTTTATGTGCTGATCGGGGATATGAATATTGAAAAGCGCGGAGACAATATTTTTAAAGGTTTGAGTGATCATGGTATGACGGTACCATTATTTGGGCCGACGAATTTAGGTGGAACAAAATACTACGACCAAATCGCTTTTACCTCCGAAGATGTTCGAACGGATTTTGTCAATTCAGGCTCGGTGGATTGGCGTGGCGATATATTCGGCAAGGCAGATAAAGATCATTATGAAACGTTGATACAGGCGGAAAGAATAGCAGAAGGCAAAACACCTTATGGAGATTGGGATAGAGCCTATCAAAACTATTTTGCCAGTTTTGAAATGTCTGACCATTTGCCGATTTGGGTCGAATTAAAGACGGATTATTCCGACAAATATCTGCAACGCTTTACATGATAATGAGGTCGATTTTCCTGAAAAATCAACCTCGTCATAAAAGACAAATCATATGAGGCAGGCCGAAAAATAATATTTTCGAAGCCCTCGCCCATAAGCCAGCAAGTAAGCGGGATTAATTACCGGATGTCAGATCAACTTTTTCCGCATTGGCTTGTCCGGCTAAACGGCGTTTTTCTTGACTAATCCAACGATCAATTTTCTTTTCCAACATATCAAGCGGCACGCCGCCATCTTCGAGTACTGCATCGTGGAAACCACGAATGTCAAAATCAGCGCCGAGGGAGTCCTTAGCGCGTTTACGGAGTTCCAAGATTTTCAATTCACCGATTTTATAAGCCAAAGCCTGACCCGGCCATGAAATATAGCGGTCAACTTCTGTCTTGATATTATGAGCGGCCAGAGCGGAGTTTTCCAGAAAACAAGCTTCGGCTTGATCGCGTGTCCAGCCCTTCCAATGCAATCCCGTATCCACAACGAGACGACAGGCGCGCCACATTTCATAGGTTAACTGACCGAACCGCTCATAAGGTGTTTCATAGAGGCCCATTTCTCCGGCCAATTTTTCGGAATAGAGCCCCCAGCCTTCGCCAAAGGCGTTGGGATAAAGCGATTGACGAAAACGCGGAACATTTTCCAATTCCTGAGCCAAAGCGATTTGATGGTGGTGGCCCGGTACGCCTTCATGAGCGGTCAGGGCTGGCAGGTTATAAAGCGGTCGTGATTTCAAATCATATGTATTGACCACATAATTACCGGCGCGTCCTTTTTCGGGATTTCCGCCCCAATATCGCCCTGTCGTATAATTCGCAGCGATCTCTGCCGGAACAGGGATGACGCCATAGGAGAGCCGAGGCAATGTTCCGAAAAATTCCGGCATTTTGCCGTCAAGCTTCTTGGCAAGATAAGAGGCGGTCATGAGCAATTCCTGCTCCGTCTCCGCGTAAAACTTTGGATTGGTTCGCAGATCGTTCAGAAATTCTGTGAAGCTACCTTTGAAGCCGACCTCTTTGATAATGGCATCCATTTCCCCGCGAATACGGGCGACTTCATCCAAGCCGATTTGGTGAATGTCATCAGGTGTCAGGTCAAGCGTTGTGAAATAACGGGTCAGGGCGCGGTAATAATTTCGCGATTCTTCATTAATCCCAATGCCCGGAACTTTGCGGGCTTTCGGAATATAATCCTCTTCCAGAAATTCGGAGAGATCGCGATAAGCAGGTAAGACCGCACTGTTAACCGCCGCTTCGCCCAATGCGGCCAAGCGTTTTTGATCGGTTTCAGAAATTGTGTCGGGGAAAGATTTAAACGGGGCGTAAAGGCTGTGGTCTTTTGCAGAGCCTTTAGCGAGCGTTTTGACGGTTTTTAAAATACCCGGCATAATTTCAGCCGCGGCTGTCATCTCTGTGTCTATACCGCGTTGCATATTTTCGCGGTTTTGCAGGAAATATCGTGGTAATTGTGTCAGGCGAGCCGCATAGGCTTCATAATCCGATACTGTTTCAAATGTCGTCTGGCGCGCAATGTAAGTCAGGGAGTTGAAAAAGCCACTATCATTCGTAAAGGGAATACGGGCTTCATCAAAGGGGGCGAGACGTTGCTTTTGGCGCAAAACAAATCCCAAAAGATCGTAATTCAGACGCTCTTCCGCAGAAAAAGGACGAGAGGCGAGTTGTGCATGACGCGATAAGAATGCCTTGGTTTCTTCCTGCTCAGCTTTTACGTTTTCCAGACTGACATCAGGCAGGCGACGTAATGCTTCTTCATCGCCGCGTTCCCCGGCTGCAATCGGGTTATTGGCCAACGTGGTATTCTGATAATCTTCAATCAGCTTTTCCAGACTATCAGCAATGATACATTCTGCTTGCCCGTCAATGACCGTAATTTGTCCATTGGTGCAAAATCCCGGAGCGATATTGATAACGTCTTCGGCTTGTTGGGCCGTGGCAAGAGAGGCTCCGCCGAGGAGCAAACACGCCGCGAGAGCTTTTGTTGACGAAAGACGAATGCAGAAACCGGAAAAGGTCATAAATCATCCAAATATGTAATGTTTAATGAAGCCAGTGTGTAAGTTGTTAGGCTGAAAACACAAGCTTGCTTAGCGGTTGGAAATGTTTTGGGTGGCTTATGCCGCTTTTTCCATCGCCTTTGCGAGGGTGACATCTTTCTGCGTTACACCACCGGCATCATGGGTTGTGAGCGTTACATCCACGCGGTTATAGACATTAAACCATTCTGGGTGATGATCCATCTTATCAGCAATAATAGCAATGCGTGTCATCCACCCAAAGGCTTGCGCAAAATCATCAAAACGAAAAACTTTGGTGATGAAATCATCTCCGCCTGTCCATCCGGGCAATTCTTCTGCAACGTCTTTCGGATTGAGTGTGTCCATCATCATGGCTCCTGCTGTGTGGAAATATCGGGGTGACGATGACGTGCTGATAATTAAACGGGATGGAACTGTAAACCATGCAATTCTTGCAAATCGTGAAACTCTCATACCAAGAAATCACAGTCTGAACCAGATTAAGTCGTGATTTCTTCACAATCAGCCGATAGGTCACGTTCTATGGAATTAATGACGCGTTTCTCAGACTTTCTAGTCACGCCTCTAGTCGTTTGGACGGCCCGAGGATTGTGCGCGTTCGCTGTCGTTTTGGTCGTTTGGAAATCCATCGTTCCCTCTTTTTCGCAAAACACCATACCGCATATGGACAAAGTGCTTCATTTTGGCGCCTATTTTGTGATTGCGGGATTAGCGCTCTTATCGCGTTTTTGGCCCCATCCAAAAGCAGCAGGACGGATCACGCTTATTACGGTGATTATATTGGGTGTTGTTGTCGAGCTATTACAAGGCATGATGGCCGTTGGCCGCTCGGCTTCAATTGCTGATGCAATCGCCAATAGCTTGGGGGCGTGTCTCGCTTTCTTGCTTTGGTATGGTTTTTCGGATTGGTTTAATAGAGCTGTATCGACAGGCTAAGCAACACCAGTTGAGCCAAACCCTCCGGCGCCTCTTGCCGTTTCATCCAGATTATCGGCTTCGACGAACACACCCTGCGTAATGGGGGCAATCACCATTTGGGCGATGCGTTCCCCTCTTTGAATCGTGAAGGCGTCCTGCCCGAGATTAATCAGCAACACTTTGACCTCGCCACGATAATCCGCATCAATTGTGCCGGGAGTATTCAGGCACGTAATACCGTGTTTGTAAGCTAGTCCTGAACGGGGTCGAATTTGTGCTTCATAGCCAGCGGGCAGAGCCATGCAAAAACCAGTCGGTACTAAAGCGCGTTCGCCGGGATTTAAGGTCAGAGGTGCCTCATTATCCAAGGCCGCGCGCAAGTCAGCTCCGGCGGCAAGCTCGGTTTCATAATGAGGTAAAGCCAAATCCCCAAAATGATCTAAGGTTTTAAATGCGATGCGAACCATGTCAGGGCCTTTTGTTTGTCATGTTGCCTCACGCTTATTCTGACTCGGACTTATCCTCCAGAGCCTCTTGAGACTCTTTCGTGGATGGTTTGACCGTGGATGGTTGGTCAACCTTTTGGGGCTCAACCATAGGACGGCTGTACCCAATGGAATTATCGAGAGCAGGTATATCGCTTACGGATGGCGACGGACTTTTGGTCTCATTGGTCGCGTCAGGCATGTCTAAGTCGGATGTTTCTTTTGCGTCAGAAGTTTCCCCTGAAGTGGCTCCGGTTGTGGCTTCTGAACTTGCAGCGCTGACAGTCTCACTTTTGTCTTTTGTCGAAAGTGTCTCGTCTTCAGCGGCGTTTTTACTGTCCGCATTACCAGAGCCATCCTCTGTAGTGGCTTCGGTTTCCGATGTTTCAATGTTTGATGTTTCAGCGACGGGCGTTTCAGTTTCAGCTTCAGTTTTAGTTTCAGTCTCAGTCTCAGTCTCAGTCTCAGTCTCAGTCTCAGGGTTTTCTGCGGCTGATGTGTCAGTATCTAATGTTTCAGACTCTGACGTTTCAGTTTTTGGGTCAGGCTCGGAGAGTGTTGTTTCAGGAGCTTTCTCTTCCTCAACGTCTTTTTCTAATTTTTCTGAGTCTTGTTTCTCTTTTTCTTTCGCTTTAGCTTCTTTTTCTTGCGCCTCTTTCTTCAACGCTTCCTTCTCATGCAGGCCATGGTCTTTGGCGTTAAAGGAGGCAATTTGTTCTGTAAGGCGGGCCTGCGTTTCTTCGTCCAGACCGGACCCCTTATAATCATATCGAAATTCACCCTCTTTGAAATAATAGGTGATAAGGTCTGAGTCCTGAATCTCAAAATTTTGAGAAAGGAAAAACGGAATTCCCGTCGCCATGATTTTGAAATCACTTTTGGTTGGAATAACGTCAGAGCGTTTGCACATAACCGCTTGAATGTTGAGGCCATCAATTTCGTAAAGGGTTTCAACCTCATCATTATAAACGGATTCCATGAAGTCATAAGCCGGACGATAGCTTGCGACATTGGCTCCGCCGCGACCGGTTTCGTCTGCAATAAATTCGAGCAGGACGATTTCACAATCAGCGATATTGCTCGCCTGTGCGCTAGGGGACAGGCAGAAAGCCAATGGCAATAGAGAAGCAGTAAGGGCGCGAAAGTTCATGAGAAGTCTTTCATAATAGTCTATTGATCTGCGCGAGTGTCATCAGGAGCTGATGTCACAGCCCGTGCAATTATTTCCGCCAATCGGTCAGCGGCTTCTGTTTTTAATAAATCCGGCCATTCGGTTTCACCGTCTTGAGTCACAATAATCATACGGTTTCGATCTCCGCCCATAACATCACCCGAGACATCATTGGCGACAATCCAGTCACAGCCCTTGCGCAGACGTTTGGCTTTGGCGTGGGTGATGACATCATGAGTTTCTGCGGCGAAACCGACAATTAATTGCGGGCGTTTCGATTTATGTGCGCAAATCGTTTTGAGAATATCAGGATTTTCAACAAGCTCTAAGGGCGGCAAACCCTTTTCCAATTTGGCCTTTTTTACCTTTTTATCCGCGCGTTTGGCCGGACGCCAATCCGCGACAGCCGCGACGCTGATAAAGACATCGGCGGGTAGGGCCGCTTCGACTGCGTTTAGCATATCTTGCGCGGTTTCGACATTAATACGATTTACGCCCATGGGTGAGGGCAGGGAAACAGGGCCCGAAACCAAACTCACATCCGCCCCTAAATCCGCCAGAGACTGAGCAATGGCGAAGCCTTGCTTGCCTGAGGAATGATTAGAGAGATAACGCACGGGATCCAGAGGTTCGCGCGTTGGCCCGGCTGTGATAACAACATGTTTGCCGCTCAAAGGGAGGACTGTTTGGACGCCGTCTATATGCGTGACACCTTGAAGCGTAGCCTCAATCACATCGGCAATCGCTTCAGGTTCGGCCATGCGTCCGTCACCATATTCGCCGCAAGCCATAGCGCCGCTATCGGGGCCGATGAAAAGACAACCATCCTTGCGCAGAGTCTGAATGTTGCGCTGTGTTGCGGGATGTTCCCACATACGGACATTCATGGCGGGAGCAAAGAGGACGCGCTTATCTGTGGCCAGTAAGGTTGTTGTGGCAAGGTCTGCGGCCAGTCCATGCGCCGCTTTAGCGAGCATGTTGGCGGTGGCCGGGGCGACCACGACTAAATCGGCGGAGCGGGATAGCTCAATATGTCCCATTTCTGCTTCATCAGTCAGGTCCCATAAATCCGTATAGACTTTATCGCCGGATAAGCCACCTGCAGAAAGAGGTGTAACAAATTGTTGTCCGCCCTTACTCAAAATAACACGTGTCGCAATGCCGCGCTTAGCCAAAAGGCGAATGAGAAAGAGCGACTTATATGCCGCAATCCCGCCGCCAATAATCAAAAGAACCCGTTTCGTCATATATGAAGTTTAGAGGCTCGGGAGGAGGAGGGCAAAGGGAATAAGCAATCAAGGACAGTTTGGAGAAGCGATTTGCTTTCACGCACGCCTTTGTCCTACATCATAAAAGCATAAGAGTTGGAGGAGCCGTTTATGAAGATGGTCGTTGAGAATGGGCGATTAAAGCTTGGCAGTCTTTACAAAGCCGTTGTGGTTGGCTGGATTTATGGATTTGGTTTCTTCTTTGGGGTTGTTCTTTTTTTACTTCTGCTCGTCAGTCTTTTGACAGGGCAAATGATGGTCAATGGCGAAATGGTTTATGGTCGCGGTAGGATTTTTTTGGAAATGCTGCCCATATTAATCGTTTTCCCCATTGCCATCGTCATGAACGCGCTGATGCTTGGAGGTCTTGTTATTGGCGGGCTAGCCCTTTACCGAAAACGCAGGCCAATAGAACTGGTGGATGAAAATCAGAAGCCCATTGTCACGCAAATTTTCGACTGAGGTTATGAATAAAACCTCGCACCATAAAGAGGGGCGCTATCGTGAAGCCGGGCCGCAATAGAGAGCGTTTTGATTCTCAATGATGTCCGGCATATCTGTTTCATCAGCGGCAAACCGCCTAATGAGCATGACCCCTCTTTTTGTTGGCGATTGAATATAATGTGTGATTCCAGTCTCCGGCATGGAGTTTTGTGAAAGTGGCGGCGGGTCGATCGTAAGGACGAAATCAAATGCCGCGCTAGGGAGCTCTTTATCATTGACCACAAAATAATTATCCGAGTTTTGCTGGTAAAGAGACATAGACCAATAACGCGGCCATATTTCACCTGAAATCCTTACGGGACCTTCGGACAGATCATAGGCCATGGAGCTGATAATACTGTCTGGATTGGCGCGCCTGACGGAGTTTTTACGTGGCCCATATTCGCGATTGTGGAAACACTGATTCCACCCGCCCGCAAATTCCGCAATGCGGTTTTCAATCTTGGTCATAACGGTTTTCGGGGCTTGATGTACAATGGTTCGGCTGGTCACATAATAGGTAATGAGCGCCAATAAGAGCCCCATCGCCAGTAAGGTAAGTGGTCCTCGTTTTAACATGACACGCGCTCCACATCGGGAAGGGTGATATTCGGCAAGGCCGCCTTTATTGTTGGTGATGGATTATAGAGCCGCAAGATGAGTTCAAAAGCTTTGTCTCCTTCGGATTGTGAGGGGAGCCAATGGTCTCCCTTGCGGTCATGGGCAACCGTCAGTGACCAATTCCCGTCTATATCCGCGGGCAAGTTGACGCTGTTCCAACTGGAACGATTTTCACTATTGGGAACATATTTTTGCGTGTCGCTATCATAAAGCGTGATCGACCACCATCGTGTGTCAAACGGGCCACCGCTTACTTCATAGACACATTGAGACAAAAGAGGGCGACCCTGATTGTCTTTCGTTGCGATAAGATAAGCGACCTCTTTAGATGATAGTCCGAGAGGCCCGCTGATCGCCACTTTGGCGCGTATCATAGGGGTCGCTGCAGGAGAGCCAATCTGGTCTGAATAAAACCAGCCGCTTTCAGTCTCTTCAAACCCTTTATAGAGCGAGACCTGCGTGCTTAATTTGGCTCGCACTGTGAAGGTTGCCAGTAAGGCTGAGGCAATGATAATGAAAATGGCGCCAGATACTAAAATCCCCACTTTACCTGTTCTGCCCGTCATCATCTCATCTTCTTTCATACTCTTCGATTAAGGCCAGAATCTCTGTGGCACCCCATTCATTGGCTTTTATTTTAGCATTATAGGGTTGTCCGTCCCTGATATAGTTTTTTCGAAAATCAATACCTGCTTCTAACAAAATTGCGGCTGTTTCAATTGCGCGTTCCATCACAAGATTTTCACTGTGTCCGCGTCCCGCAATTATCGCTGCGAAGAGTGGATTGCGTTCTGCTTGGCTGACGTCGAGGTTTGAGCCTTGTTCAAGCAAATATCGGACATTGTCATTTCGTGCAGTGGCGGCCGCGGCGCAAATAGGGCGAGCGCCTGTCAAAACACTGCAATCATTGACGTCGTAATTGAAGGTAACCAGTATTTTCAAAATATTCACAGAACAATGACGGGCTGCATAATGCAGCCATGTTCCGTCATGCGGTGTCAGGCGATCAATTTCAGGGTGAGTTTTAAGAGCTTTGTGAATGGCGACTTCATTCCCGCTTTTTAATGCTTCCGCGATAAGAATGGCAGGGTGACGTTTCTTTTTTCCCAAACCAAACATTTCTACCCTGTCTCAGCTTTTTAAAATGCGCCGGCGGCCCACGCACTGCCTAAGGCGATCACCGCGCCAGCTCCGAGATAGGCCACGGGACGGAGTAAGGTCGGTTTGGCTTTGGGTTGCGTTTGGATGTTGCTGAGATCAATTTCGCCATCCGCCCAAGCTTGGGCAAGCTTTGCAATATTGTCAGTTGCATCCGGCAATGTTTGAAGCGTTTTGCGCGTACGGTCGAGGCCGTCGAGAAAATCATTGATGTAACGTTCCGGCCCCAATTCACGACGCACGGCTTTCTCGACTACAGGGCGGGCGGCTTCCCACATATCAAATTCAGGGTCGAGGCGACGGGCGACGCCTTCGGCCTGCATCATAGTTTTTTGCAAAAGAATAAGCTGAGGCTGTAACTCCATATCGAAAATTTCTGTGATTTCGAGCAGTTGCAATAAGACCTTTGCCATGGAGACATCTTCGGCTTTTTTGCCGAAAATAGGTTCTCCTACAGCTCGCAAGGCGCTGGCAAAATCTTCAATTTTATGGTGTGGCGGCACATATCCAATATCGAAATGAACTTTGGCGATTTTATAGTAATCCCGCTGTAAAAAGCCGTAGAGTGTATCGATTTCAAAACGAATTTCAGCGTCGCCCAATCGCCCTAAAATACCAAAATCGAGCAGGACGAGATTGCCGTCTTCATCGACGATCAAATTACCCTCATGCATGTCGGCATGAAAAACACCATACTCAAAGGTCGAGGCAAGAAAACTTTGAATGACTTGTCGCGCAAGGTCTTTTTTATTGATCGCCGGATCGGTCAACACGTCTGGAGAAGACAGATGCACGCCGTCAATCCATTCACTGACCAGAACATTCTTCCCGACTAAATCCCAATAGAGTTTGGGAACGCGGAAAAGGCCTGTCTCTTCTGAAACTTCGGTCAGCTCTGACTGCGCAGCCGCTTCTAAACGCAGGTCTAATTCCAGCATGACGGCGCGGCGGGCTTCGGCGACAAAGTCTCGAGGCCGCAGGCGACGTAATTTGGGCACGGCTGTATGCGCCAGATCAGCCACAAGCTTAATCGTGTCCATGTCTTTGGTCATGCGAGACAGAATATTGGGTCGCAGAACCTTCACAGCTACGACTTCACCGCCGTGCAGCACGCCTTTATGAACTTGCGCTACAGAGGCTGCTGCAATGGGTTCGCTCAAAGACTTAAGGTGTTTATTCCAAGGGCCCAACCATTCTTCGGCGAGCATTTTTTCTGCCTTTTCCATAGGGAAGGGCGGAACTTTGTCTTTCAGGCGTGAAAGGCCTTCAGCAAATTCTGCATCGAACATGTCTCCGCGTGTGGAGAGAATTTGACCAAATTTAATATAGGCCGGGCCGAGGTCTTCGAGTGCATTCGCGAAGCGTTCTCCGGCATTTCCTTTGCGATTGCCGATCGAGAATATTCGGGAAATCGCTCCAATAAAACGAACAGGCCACGGCACGAGTGGTGCATATTCGACCGGCACCAGCGAGTCGTGACGGATCAAGACCCAAGCCGTGCGTAATAGTCGGAAAAATGTTGCAATCGCTTTCAACATAGGGCGCTTATAGGTCAGTCCGTTTCAGGCGTATATAATAAGTTCTGCGAAAGGAGAAAAAGCCGCGTTTCATCCTGTCAGAGTGAAAATGACACAGTGATTCCAATCTTAGGTCGTATGGTGATAAAGTCGTTTTGCGGGGATTGCCTAACTCATTGCAATCGCCTCAAAAAAATCGGCGAAAATACGGTGTTGAAACAGGGCCTTATTGACGCATCCCCAAAATATGCCGTTTTAAAGATTGATTAACCCTTACCCCTAGATATGGTGCCCGTAGATTCACATCACACAGCATATGCCTTTTCATCCATATAATGAGGGCACAGAGTCGCGGGAAATGGCCATCTTATTTGAGATAGAGGCCAAAATGCAGGGAGTTATAAATGGGTAAGATCGACTTTTTGAAGGATTCCAAATCAGGACTTCTGATTCCAAGCCATAGCTATAAACCCTTCCGATATCCTTGGGCCTATGATTTCTGGCAAAAACAGCAACAAGTTCACTGGATGCCGGAAGAAGTGCCTTTGGGCGAGGATTGCAAAGACTGGGCGACCAATATTACGGAACAGGAGCGCAATCTGTTGACGCAGATCTTCCGATTCTTCACGCAATCCGATGTTGAAGTGGGCGGCAATTACATGGAAAATTACATGCCGCTCTTCAAACCCGTCGAAGTGCGCATGATGTTGGCGGCTTTTTCCAATATGGAAACCATTCATATCGCTGCTTACGCTTTACTGCTTGAGACAATCGGCATGCCAGATTCTGAATTTTCTGCTTTTATGCAATATGAGGAAATGGCGGCCAAACATGATTATCTCGGCCAGTTCGGCGTCGAAAGCGAGCGTGATATTCTCACTTCAATGGCGGTTTTTGGCGGCTTTACCGAAGGGCTACAACTTTTTGCGTCCTTCGCGATGTTGATGAACTTCCCGCGCCTGAATAAAATGAAGGGCATGGGGCAGATTGTGACATGGTCTATTCGCGATGAGAGCCTGCACTGTGAAGGCATGATCAAGCTCTTCCACACATTTGCGCGTGAAACCGGGGCGCTTTCCCCGGCTGTGGCGGATGATATTATTGATTGCTGTAAAACAGTCGTGAAATTGGAGGATAAGTTTATCGAGCTTGCCTTTGAGCTTGGCCCTGTTGAAGGCATGACGGCGGAAGATATCAAACAATATATTCGTTATATTGCTGATTGGCGTTTGGGGCAGTTGGGACTGCCTAAGATTTACGGCATAAAAGAGCACCCACTGCCTTGGTTGACGGAAATCACCAATGGCGTGGAACATGCCAATTTCTTTGAAGCACGCGCCACGGAATATTCCAAAGGAGCGACAGAAGGTTCTTGGCATGGTGAAGAGGGCGTCTGGGACCGCTTCGAAACAATGCAAACGAAAAAAGTCCTCGAAGATATAGGCTAAGTAAGCCTACAAACTAAATGTTTGAGTGTCGGTCTGTTTGTTGCAACGCAACTTGTCGCAGCCCGACATTTTATTTTGCATGAGCGGGAGTGCATGTTAGGCGTTCCTTATGGCTCTGATATCTCTGACTGACCGCGTAAAGCCGTTTCAAACTATTCTGAATTTTCGAGATTTCGGCGCCTATAAAACGGATACAAAGCGTGGCGTTGTTCAGGGGAAGTTATTCCGCTCGGCTCATTTAAACAATTTATCCGATGCGGAGCTTTCAGATATTTCTGATCTGAATATCGGCTTGGTCGTTGATTTACGTTATCGGCCTGAACGCGAGCGCCAGCCGTCCCGTTATCCTTTGGCGGATGAGGCTGTTGTTTTGACATATCCTGATCAGGACGTGACGGAAGGGCCAAAAGTGGCACCGCATGAAGCGTTTATGGAGCATGAATTAAATTCGGCCCAAGATGCCTATGATTATATGATGCGCTCCTATACGGCGCGAGCAGATGATGCCGGGTTTCAATCAGTTTTCAGGGATACGCTTTTATATATGGCGGAAACCGGAAACCCTCTGCTTATTCATTGTGCAGCAGGTAAGGATCGTACCGGAACATTGGTTGCTCTTATTCAAGGAATTTTAGGTGTTGGGGATAGTGATATTGAAAACGACTATCTACTAACTAATCAGGCTGTCGATATTGAGAGCTTTCTTAAACCCGCCGCACAAATGTTCACAAAACGCTATGGACGTGACATCAGCCCTGATGCGTTGCGGCCTATGTTCGGCGTGGAGGCTGATTATCTGAAGGCGGCCTCTATGACGATGGGTGACTATAAAAATTATGCCATAAAAAAACTCGGTCTGAGTGAGACCGAGCTTCGTC
The DNA here is from genome assembly GCA_964511495.1 of uncultured Algimonas sp. Classification (GTDB taxonomy): domain Bacteria; phylum Pseudomonadota; class Alphaproteobacteria; order Caulobacterales; family Maricaulaceae; genus Litorimonas. The sequence goes on from CAZEFT010000008.1 coordinate 96,857, forward strand.
ATATTCATGAGCATTATTTAAACTAACGAATTAGCCGCATTTCACGCTGGTTCCGTTAGAGGAGCAAGTGAATTTTTTACCAGTGGTTCCATCGAATGTCACACTGCTAGAGCGTCTAGGTTTCAACACGAAGCTTTCTGACATGGTGATGTCACTGTCAAAGAACATCGCTTTAAAAGGTGAGTAGTCATAAGCAACTCGTGCGACGACAATGCCGCTATTTTCGTTCAGAAGGGTTTTGTCCACTTTCGCGACATTGAAACTGGGGAGCTTCGAAGCCCCTCCATTCATTGTGGCGGAGCCGACAAGGATATCCTTACCCGCAGAATCACGTGTCCAACTATCAAGTTGGATGGTTACTTTTTGAGGTTCGGGAATGGCCATGACGCGCAGTGTTGCGGTCATCAAATCTTCCAGATCTTCTTTCTCAATATCTGCCACCTGCGTGGCGAGGTCGCCGGCCACATTGGTTGAATGTGAAACGGCCCGATTAACGGAAATCGCCGAAGCCACTTCGGCTAAGCCAAAATACATCGTGATGAGCAGCGGCGCCAATAGTGCGAATTCAATCGCGGCCAAACCGTCCTCGTTTTCTTGAACGGCCACAGTGCCTCTCGCCAATCGATTGCGTAAACGCGAAGCAGGCTTCTTGAATGTGTTTTTTAATAATGTCATCGAAGGCATAATGTTATCCTCTAAAAGAGTTACAAGCTCGAAAGCCTAATCTGGGCTTAGGTTGACGGACACGTGCCGGGGGTCGAGAAGGGCTCATTCCGGAAGGCGGTAGACGAATAAAGCATACGTACACCTGTCCCTTCTTTTGTCTCCAAGCGCGTCAAAGCGGCTGGCATAGCAAGATTATAGTAATAAGTGGCCCTTGCAACGACAGGGTCACCGCCGGATGTGCTGGCGACTGATCCGTTCGGGGCATCCTGATCATTTTTTACGTCAGGTAAATCCGGCAGGACGATACTAGAGAAGTTCTGACCCGTTAAAACATCAACGCGCACTCGACCTTCGCAATCACCTAATGTGGACATGTTACTGCAAACCAATTCCTTGAACTTGGTTGCTGTATTCCCGCCACAGGCTTGGAAGTTACCAACACGAATTTGTCGTCCGGCCTCACTGACGGCGTAGGTCATCGTTGAATTGATAAACAAAATAATGGCAAGCTCGATAATACCGAAAATCAACATTAAGAAAGGGACAGCTAGAATACCAAATTCAATCGCGGCCACCCCGTCATCATCATTTTTGTAATTTTTCGCTCTTTGATAGAGTCCAAAAAAGTAACTTTTGCTAAAATCACGCATAGTTTTCCCACCGATTCATATGTCTAGACATTACAAAAGAAACCTTAAATCCGCCGTAAGAGTTAGGCTTAATGAAAGGTTAAATTCAGTGATGTGCTCGGTGAAGCCGACTTAACAATGACCACGGTAACGTGGTGTTCATAGAAAAATTAGTTTGGAAACTGTCCTGTTGCTTCGCTCGGCCCACGGGATGTCCCGCTTGAGTCGGCACTTCCTGCAAAACTGCTCCCGGATGTCGCTGCGAAAGCTTCGGAAGATTGGATGGGCGCTTCGCTGGCCGTGAAATTACCGATAAATGTAGGATCATCGCCTAAAACCGGAGAGGGTTGACATTGAGGCGCACAATTATAGGATTGTCTGGATGAGCGATTGAAGACGCGCACACCATGAGTAGAGGCCTTCTGCAAAACTTGGATATCGGCGTCCATCATGGTGGAGCCATCCGGCCCCAAAACGATGAGATTCGTTTCACCATAACCCCGCCCCACGACAAATAATGTGTCTGCGGCATGGACGGATACATCTGCGATAGAAGGATTACCGATTACGACTGCGCTCGCCGCCATAGGTAATCTGACAACTTCGGTCTTATTCAGCTCGACAGCATAGGTTTGCCCGTTGACGGGGTCTGCATGCGCCATGGGAGCGACTGATAACGTCGCAATAACGGCTGTTAATCCACCCAAATAAGAATATTTTTTTCGCATGAAGCTCTCCGGTATTCTCCCTGTGATACCGACATGTGGTGAATGAAGCGTTTACAAATGCCGATGATTTCACCTGACGATTGATAAAAATTGCAAAAAAGTCAGTAATTCCGTGGGGGTTGGACATCACACTGTATCCAAACGGAACACTGCGTATTTTCTGCGATTAAAGCTTTGTTCACTCAATCTCTCAAGATCGTGAAAAGATTCTACCTCTAGGTGAATTCTCATCAGGGATTGACCCTGTGTCCGGGATTTCATCTCGGTAAATCTAGCATAAGTGGGAGTATATTATGCAAAATCTCGTTACTCGTTTTATGGAAGACGAATCTGGTGCAACAGCCATTGAATATGGTCTGATTGCCGCTCTAATCTCTGTTGCCTTGATCGGTGGCGCGACAACTCTTGGTACTAATATTTCTGCCAAGTTTACAGCGGCAGCGACATCTGTTGGTGCAGCAAAAGAAAATACAGGCGGTTAATTCCGCTTGTAAATTGGGACGTCGGGGTATCATTTCTCCGACGTCTAATGGTTCTAAAACACCAATTTCTGAAAAATAACTATTTATCCAATAGAGACGAAATAGCGAGATATTTGAAGTGCCTATATAATGTAGGGACAGATATTAATTTCAGGAAATCACATAAAAACCACAAATTAAACAGATGTTTACTACGTCTCTCAACAGCACAGTAACTTGCACCCCCTATAAGTCATTTCATCAGGGAAGTCCCTGGGAATGGGATTAACCCAAGAAACCTAGCATACGTGGGAGTAAGTTATGCAAAATCTAGTTACTCGTTTTATCGAAGACGAATCCGGTGCGACAGCCATTGAATATGGTCTGATTGCCGCTCTAATTTCTGTTGCCTTGATCGGTGGCGCGACAACTCTTGGTAAGAATATTTCTTCCAAGTTTACGACTGCCGCATCGACTGTTGGTGCAGCAAAAGAAAACAAAGGCGGTTAATTCCGTTTCGGACAGAAATTGGCATCGGTGAGCTTAGGTTGACCGATGCGACTGTCAAAGCCACCCTCGCGGTGGCTTTTTTTCTGCCAATCAAAAGAGCACTGATTGCAGACACTCACAAAATTCATATCGGGGGAGCAAGATGAAGAAAATAACAACAGCTTATTGGGCGGATGAGACTGCAGCCACATCCATAGAATATGGGGTTGTAGTCGCTGTATTGGCTCTCGGAATCGTTGTGGCCGCCGGGGCTTTAGGTCTTGCAATCAATAATAAATTTGCAACTGCCGCCAGTGAAACGGCAAAAGTTATCTAAAACTCTCCGTATTTTCAAAGTATTAGTGGGCGTTGATCTAGATGGCGATGCCGTCTTCGGAGGAAGCCGAATAGTTTCAAAATTCCACCCCACTCTCATTTCAGCACAGAATCAACCGTATCAAGGCAACCACATATTAAGATTATTCCGGTAACTTACATTTTCCGATGGATGAAAATCCTGAAGGTCTGATGACGATCTCAAAGATCGAAATGTTGAGGGTGTGCCGTGATTTTACCGTTCTTTGTCTTTTTTTGCTTCTCAATCAGCATGATGTGGGCTGCGATTACAGATGCGGCCAGTATGAGAATTTCTAATATCAATAGCCTCGTTGTTCTCGGGCTTTTCATCCTCACACTTCCTTTAACATGGACGGGTTTGCCGGATCTCGGCGAACACTTATTGGTTGGCGCGACCTTATTTTTCGCTGGCTTTGTGATGTTTGCCTTGGGGTGGCTCGGAGGCGGTGACGCCAAACTTATGGCGGCGACCGGACTGTGGTGGACATGGACAGACGCGTTTGAATACATCCTCTGGGTCGGCATTATCGGCGGCGTATTAGCAGCACTTTTGGTCGTCGGGCGTCATTATGCTCCGGTTCGCCTCGCAACATCGGCATGGGGCTACGGACTCTTCAAGGAAGAAAAACAAATGCCTTATGGTTTGGCTCTAGCCGCCGGTGCTTTGATTGTTTTCCCTGACAGCGCTATTTTCAAGGCGGTCATCGGGTAAACCAAAGCCCAAACTCAAAGAAAAGAACGAACTTTCTTAATATCAGAGCGATCAAACCCAAATTCATGAGTGTCGCAGCGCTGTTATAAATCCTCGTTTGCAATCTAAATGCCATAAAACGCATGAAAATCACGATAAACACACTCGCGTTAACTAATTCTTTGCCGTCCTTTTTTACATCTTAACCATAATTTATCGATTCACAGCCTATCGATTCTGTGAAGAGAGGGACCAATCCGGGTCAGGTGAGGCATTATGGATAGCGGGAAAATCAAGAAACTTGCGCTTTTGGGCGTTCTCCTGATCATTACATTCTTTGTCTACAAGACATTTCTGACTCCTGAACCTGTTCAGACGGTTTCTACAGAACCTGTTATTGAGCAGGTTGAATATGTCGAAGTCTTGATGGCTAATACAGATATCCCCATCGGAACACGCCTTAATCCTGATCTTATGTCATGGGTACCTTGGCCCAAAGACAGTATTATGCCGACCTTGATTACCAATGCTGATACTGATCGCCCTGAGGCGATGGAAGAGTTATCGGGTGCACATGTGCGCTCCAAGATTTTTGAAGGCGAGCCTATTAACGTCGCCAAAATTGTACAAGCGGGTGATAAGGGTGTTATGGCCGCTTTGCTTAGCCCCGGAATGCGGGCTGTCACGGCGCGTATCTCTGTCGAAACTGCCGCAGGTGGTTTTATTCAACCCGAAGATCGCGTTGATATTTTGATTACTGAGCAATTTGATTTGCAAACAGATGTCCAATCTACAGCAACACAATCAACGGGTATTGTCCGTGACGAAGTTCACATTGCAAACATCCTGTTTGAAAATGTGAAGGTTCTGGCGATTGACCAGACATTTGCCACCGACCCCGAAGGTGAACCTTATGTCATTGGTTCAACGGCGACATTCGAACTCAGCCCGTCTGATGCCGTTTTGCTGCAAGAAGCACAGTCTTCCGGTGAGATTAGTTTAACACTTCGAGGCGTAGATAGCTCACGCTCCATTGCGCCGAGCAAGGCCAAAAAATCTGTTTACAAACAAGAAGCTACACCGCCCGATCTCGTTGTTTACCGTTCCGGCCAACCCCAACGTGTCGCGATAAGAGGTCAATAAATGACACATCAAATGACACATCTTACTTCTCATATTTCGCACAAAGCGCGCCGACTTGCCCTCTTAACCGGTGTCTCTTTTTCGCTTCTCTCTGCGATGGTTATGTCTGCGGAAGCGGGCACACGCTCTTATTCCGACATCAGTAAAGTCTCAGCATCGAGCGTGAAAATTCAGGGGCCAGGACAAAGCGCAACAGAACGCTCTATTGTCCTCTCATATGGCAAGTCATCCGTTGTCGAACTGCCGTCTGCGGTTCAGGACGTTATTGTGTCCAATCCAGACGTCGTCGAGGCGGTTGTTCATACAACGAAAAGGACAGTCCTCATCGGCAAACAGGCGGGACAAACCAATGCCTATTTTTACGGTCAAAATGGCGAGGAATTACTGAACCTGAATATCCGCGTCGAGCGTGATATATCCGAGCTTTCCCGTCTTATTTCAAAACATGCCGTCGATGCGGATGTCGAAGTTCAAGCGGTTCATAATAATATTTTACTGACCGGATCTGTCCAAAATGCAGCCTCGGCTGATATGGTCGAAAAACTCGCCAAATTATGGCTTAATGAAGTGGCGAACGGGACATATGAGCCCGGTGAAATCGTCAATTTAATGGCGATTAAAGGCCGTGACCAAGTCATGTTGAAAGTACGCATTGTTGAGATGCAGCGCTCCGTTACCAAGCAATTAGGTTTCAATCTTGGTGCCGTTGCCCAATTGGGCGAGTCAACCGTCTCTCTGGTCAGCAATAATGCCATCGAATCCGCCACAGGCTTGACGGCCAGCGGTACATTTGTTCCGGCAGGTGGGGACTTGCAGAATATTACTGGTGCCATGCAGGCCTTGGAGCGTGTCGGCCTTATCCGGACTTTGGCCGAGCCGAGTTTGACGGCGATTTCGGGTGAAACAGCCAATACGCTTATCGGTGGTGAGTTTCCGCTTCTGACAAATGTTTTCATTGACGAATTTGGCCAAACACAACGTGAATTTGAATTTAGGCCTTATGGCGTCTCCCTCGGCTTTACCCCTGTTGTTTTGAGCGAAGGTCTTATCTCATTGAATATCTCAACTGAAGTGTCTGAACCCACAACAGAGGGCTCTTTTGAGACGGGTGGTTTATCGTCAGACATTCTGGGACTGCGCGTGCGCCGCGCCAATACGGTTGTTGAAATGCCTGCGGGCGGAAGTCTGGTAATTGCCGGCCTTATCCGTGAGGAAAGCCGAAGCGCCAGTGACGGAACACCGGGTGTTAAAGACATTCCGGGTCTGGGAGCCTTATTCCGCAATAGCGATACAACCAATACGCAAACGGAATTAGTGGTCATCGTGACACCTTATCTGGTCGATGCGACCCATCCTGACAAGTTACAGACACCTTTGGACGGGTTTGTTGCGCCCAATGATGCAAGCTCACTTCTGATGGGGCGTTTAAATGAAGTCTATTCGGCAAACGGAAAATCGCCCTTGAAGCAGCCCGGCTTGGGCGGGCCTTTCGGACATGTGGTGGATTAGGAGAGATAAAATGAAGATATGTTATAATTTTCTCCGAAACCTTGCCTTAGGAACAGCGATAATTGGTACATTGTCCGCCTGTGCGGCTCAGCCCAATCCAATGTATCGGATCACCGAAAATAATCCGATAAAGGTTGCTGAAAGTATTGAAAGGCTTGAGCTTTATGCCCGCCCCGACGGATTGGAGCTGTCGGCCAGAGACAGATTTGCTGTGTCACAATTTTTAGAAGCCTATCGTGTGAATGGCGATGGCCCACTTTACATCAATATGCCGAGCGTGGCTAAGTCCACAATGGGCGCGCAGCAAACACAGACCATGCTGCAAACGATGATGGCACAGTCGGGTATTAATCCGCAGGCTTTGCAATCAGGCGAATATCAGTCTTCGCCCCGTGTGCCGTCACCAGTGATTGTGTCCTACAGAACCTTGCGCGCCATTCCGGCGGATTGCCGATATATGAATAGCTTGAGCCATACGGGTGGGAATACGCCATATTCATCATTCGGTTGTTCGCAATCATCCAATCTTGCGGCGATGGTTTCCGATCCAAGACAACTTTTGGAACCTTACGCAACATCCAGCCCGAATTCTCAAAGACGTACAGTGGTTTATGACAAATATATTCAGGGCGAGTCGACAGCGTCTGAACGCCCGCCATTGCAAGTCACCCAATTTGAGAGTGAGTAAGTTGAGAGAATTTACCGAGATAAAGTTTGATAAAGCGACTCTCGGTTTTGAGACGGAAATGACCGGATAAAACTATGACACAAAGTCCAACACCGATGCCAAATCCCCCGCATGTCATGCCGTCTCCGCAGATGGCTCCGCGGCCTATGCCAGCCCCACAGATTATGCCCCAAGTCGTTCAATCGCACCCTCAAGGCATGCCGCAATTTCAACCTGCACAACCGGCGGTTTCTCCTCAACAAAATGGCGGACAAATGCCGTCCCGTCCACAGGGTGTTGTGCCGCAGCAACCTTATCCGGCTCAGCATGGCATGCCGCAGCATGGTATGCCCTCCTATGCGCCGCAACATCAGCCTATGCCGCAAGCGGGCCTGCAGCATGCTCCTATGATGGGAGCCGTCGCGCCTCAAATGGCACCGCCGCAAGAAAATAACCAGCGTGAAGGTGGCGAAAAAGCTCTACCTCAAATTTCTATTCATGCGTTTTGTGATCGACAGGAAACAGCCCGAGTCATCAATGAAATGACGCATGACTGGCGGATGAAGCGGACAAACTCCAAAATTTATATGGGGGGTCTATCCGCAGCGATTGAATTTTATCATCAAGAGAACACGCCGGGTTTAATCTTAGTCGAAACGGGGATGAGAGGGGACGAATTATTTGCCCAACTCGAATCTTTAGCGTCCGTCTGCGATGAAGGCACAAAGGTCGTCATTATTGGAGCGGCCAATGATATTCGTCTTTACCGTCAGCTGATGGAAAAAGGCGTTTCCGATTACATTGTGCCGCCCCTATTGGCGCTTAACCTCATTCGTTCTATCGGCGATTTATATTTGGACCCCGAAGCCCCTTTTATCGGGCGTGTTACGGCATTTTTCGGAGCGAAAGGTGGCGTAGGATCTTCGACGCTAGCGCATAATATCGCTTGGAGTTTGGCGGAGACATTGGGGCAAGAGACATCGCTCGTCGATATGGATAGTTCTTTCGGAACGACGGGACTCGATTTTGCCTATGACAATGCTCAAGGTCTGGAAGAGGCTCTGTCACAAGTGGATCGCTTGGATGAGACATTGCTTGACCGTATCATGATCCGTCATACGCAAAAGCTCTCCATTCTACCCACCGCAAGTTCTTTAAACGGCAAGCCGATGATGGACGAAGAGGCATTTGAAGCCGTGGTCAATGGCGTGCGTTCTATCAGCCCGCTCACGATCTTGGATATGCCGCATTTTTGGTCTGACTGGACAACCAATATTTTGACGAGTGTTGATGACGTTGTCATTACGGCAACACCGGATTTGGCGAATTTAAGAAATACAAAGAACTTGGTCGATTTCCTGCGTGAACAACGTCCGAATGACCCTGATCCGCTTTTGATTTTGAATAAGACAGGATTGGCGAAAAATGCCGAAATTCCTGTGAAGGAGTTTGCCTCGGCTGTGGGCTTGGAGCCGTCTTTGGTCATTAGTTTTGATCCGGAGAGTTTCTTCGAAGCCGCGAATGAAGGCAAAATGCTCGACCATGTAAAGTCAGCCGAAGCCACCGTGCGCGGACTGGAATATTTGGCCTCTCGCCTCAAAACGGGCCGTTTCCCTCAGACCCAAGAAACCACAAAGCGCGGCTTGAGTTTAGGCAAAAAATCAAAATCAAAATCAAAAGCTAAGCCCGATAGTGAGTCAAAATCATCGCTCTTTTCATTTTTGAAAAAAGGAAAGTAAGCGCCCATGTTCGGTAAACGTTCAGATGCTGCGGCTCTTGCCTCACCAGCCCCCGAGGCCAAAAAAGCGCCTGTACCCACAAAGGTCTCGACGACCTCTACGGCCAATACCGGTGCTCGAAATGAGCCGTCCAGCGAGTATTATGACACAAAAGCTACGATTTTTAACGCGCTTTTTGAGACAATTGATGTTTCTGCTCTGGCCGGAATGCAGGCCGATAAGGCGAGGGAGGAAATCCGGACGATTGTCGATGAAATCATCGCCATTCGTAATGTGCGCTTGTCTGTTGCCGAACAAAATCAACTTATCACGGAAATCTGTGATGATATTCTGGGATATGGTCCATTAGAGCCCTTACTTTCGCGCGATGATATCGCGGATATTATGGTCAATGGAGCCAAACACGTCTTCATTGAAACCAATGGTAAGATGATCAAGACGAATATTCGCTTCCGCGACAACACACAGCTGATGAATATTTGTCAGCGTATTGTTTCGCAAGTCGGTCGTCGCGTTGATGAAGCGTCACCAATTTGTGACGCGCGTTTGCTAGACGGCTCTCGGGTGAACGTGATTGCGCCGCCTCTGTCAATTGATGGTCCGGCGCTGACAATTCGTAAGTTTAAAAAAGACAAGTTACGGCTTGCCGATTTGGTGAATTTTCAATCGATTTCTCCCGCCGGAGCGAAAGTTTTGGAAATTATCGGGGCTTGCCAGTGTAATGTCGTGATTTCCGGCGGTACAGGTTCAGGTAAGACAACATTGCTTAACTGTTTGACGGGTTTCATCCATCCGGATGAGCGCATCATTACGTGCGAAGATGCGGCGGAACTCCAATTACAACAACCCCATGTGGTGCGTTTGGAAACGCGTCCGCCCAACCTTGAGGGCAAAGGTAAAATCACCATGTCGGATTTGGTGAAAAACTGTCTGCGGATGCGTCCTGAACGCATCATTGTGGGTGAGGTACGGGGGCCGGAGGCTTTTGACCTCCTACAAGCCATGAATACGGGTCATGATGGCTCAATGGGAACGCTTCACGCCAACTCACCGCGCGAAGCTTTGTCTCGTTTGGAATCTATGATCACCATGGGCGGCTTCTCATTGCCTGCAAAAACTATTCGCGAAATGATTGTTGGCTCTGTTGATGTTATTGTTCAGGCGGCACGTTTGCGGGATGGCTCACGCCGCATTACAAAAATTACCGAGGTTATCGGTATGGAAGGTGATGTTATCGTTACGCAAGATCTGCTCGTTTATGAAATGGACGGGGAAGATGCCCAAGGTAAAATCATCGGTGAACATAAATCCACAGGTATTGCCCGTCCGGCTTTCTGGGATCGTGCCCGCTATTTTAATTTGGAAAAAGAACTGGCTCAGGCCTTGGATGAGGCAGGAAGCTAATTCATGGATCAGACAACCGTCATTGTTGCATTAGGTATTTTATTCGTTCTGGCCGCCGCCTTCATTCTGATGGATGGCAATGGCGGCCGCGAAAAACGTATGAGTGCGGTTAGTGGTGGAAAAGTCGGGTCGAAAAAAAACGGATTTTTAAGCCGTCTGAAAATCGAAGATACAGGTTCACGGCGTAAACAAATTGAAGAGTCGCTTTCAAAGATTGAAGAACGCCAAAAACAAAAGAAAAAGAAGTCCAAATCGCTGGAAATGAAACTCGTCCAAGCTGATTGGAAAATGAAAAAAGAAACCTTTATGATGATTTCCGCGGGCATTGCGGCAGTCATCGGTATTCCAGCTTTTATTATGGGCGTGAAGCCCTTGGTCGTTTTGGGCTTGGCTTTCATTTGCGGCTTTGGCCTTCCGCGATTTGTTTTAAACTTTGCGATTAATAAGCGTCAGAAAAACTTTGTGGCGCATTTTGCTGACGCTATGGATATTATTGTTCGCGGTGTTCGAACCGGTCTTCCCTTGGGCGACTGTTTAAAAATTATTGCCCATGAAAGTCCTGATCCTCTCGGGGCAGAATTCCGCCGGGTTGTAGAAGGCGAAAGCCTTGGAATTCCCATCGAAGTTTGTCTTGAGCAGATGTATGAGCGCATGCCGATTTCCGAAGTCAACTTTTTCGCAACCGTTCTAAATATTCAAAAGACAACCGGCGGTAATTTAGGTGAGAGTTTGTCAAACCTGTCTTCTGTCTTGCGAGGTCGTAAAATTCTGAGAGAAAAAATCAAAGCACTCTCTGCGGAAGCTAAAGCGTCTGCAATGATTATTGCGGCCTTGCCGATCGTCGTCATGGTCCTGGTGACGATTATGTCACCGGATTATATGAACGAGCTTTATTTTACGGCGACGGGTCAACGTAATCTGATGATTGGTGCTGTGATGATGTTCATGGGAACATTCATGATGCGCAAGATGATTAACTTCAAGTTCTAGGAGGAACCATGCCGGCAGAATCCATAGAACTTTTTCGCAACGCGGCCTTTTTGGTCATTTCGCTCCTCACAGTGGCAACGCTTTACATGATAGTCTCCCCGATATTAGAGGGGGACAAGCGGAAGAAGCGGATGAACTCCGTCGCGAATGCGCGTGAAAACCTCAAGCAAATGCGTCAGTCCGAGCTCAACAGAAATCCCGGTTTGAGATCTGAAGGAAAGGGTTTCACGAAACGTCTCGTTGACCGTTTCTCTCTCGAAAAACTCCTCGAGACGTCGGACATTAAAGATAAATTGGCACAAGCCGGTATGCGCGGCCAATCTCCGATTTACACTTTTTATGTCTTCCGTCTTGTAATGCCAACAGTCTTATTGTTTGTGGGTCTCATTTTGTTTGTGGGCTTGAACGTGCGCGAATGGTCATTGGTTCAAAACATTTTCGCGACATTGTGCATGACTTTGTTTGGTCTCTACCTGCCCGGCATTTATGTCAAAAATGCTGCCGGTAAACGACAAAACGCAATTATTCCTGTCTTCCCTGACGCCTTGGATCTGCTTCTAATTTGTGTGGAGTCGGGTATGTCAGTCGAACTCGCTTTCGGCAAAGTGGCTGAGGAAATGGCGGAAAGCTCCATCGAGCTCGCCGAAGAATTTTCGCTTACAACGGCGGAGTTGTCTTATCTTTCCAGTCGTCGTTTGGCGTATGAAAACTTTGCTCGCCGAAACAACCATCCCGGGATTAAAGCGGTTTCAACAGCGCTCATCCAAGCCGAACGCTATGGTACACCTTTGGGCGATACATTACGCACAATGGCCAATGAAAATCGTCAAATGCGCGTTATGCAGGCTGAGAAAAAAGCTGCATCTTTGCCCGCTAAACTAACCGTGCCGATGATCTTATTCTTCCTGCCAGTTTTGTTTATCGTTATCTTGACACCGGCGGCCATGCGTCTCGGAAACGCTCTCGGCTAAGAATTACCGAAACAAATATGAGATATAAAAAACCGCTGACAGTTTGAACTGTCAGCGGTTTTTTTTAATTCAATAGAAAACTATATTTCTTAGCGCCTTTGGCGAGCTGCACCTCTTAATTGTGGTGATTGATTTTGGGCTTGGTTTTGGGCTTGGTTTTGGGCTTGGTTTTGGGCTTGGCTTTGGATTTGGCCGTAAGTCTGCATTTGTTGTGGCTGATATCCCGGGGCATAGCCTTGCGGCGGATAAGTCTGTCCAGATTGCTGAGACTGTTGAGGGTAGGTTTGCGCGGGGTAGCCCTGTGACTGTAACATGGTTTGTCTTTGCCCCATCATAGGAGACGCTTTTGGTGCGGCCATTGTCGGAGCCATTCCGGGAGCTGTGGCAACAGGACGTTGATAAGGAGCATAGCCGGAGTGTTGCGGATAGGCCGGTTGTTGGTAAGACGATGGTGATCTTTGCTGATGTCCTTGCTGTCCGGGCGGTGGTGCCATGCGCGTTTGACGGGACATAACACTTTCGCGCTGCAAACCTTGCTGTCGAATGGCCTGCTGACGCATGGCTTGTTGTTGTCTTTGTTGGGCGTAACGCTGCTGCATTTGTTGGGCCAAAGCGGGGTTGGCGGGACGGGCCCCGACATTACTCGCTAGCTTTGCCAAGATATCGTCTTGTGCCTTTTTCTGCGCAGGTGTGATTGTTTGCAGTTGAGACCGCCTGTTAGAGTTTTGAGCGGCCATGCGAGCGGCTTCACTCGCAGATTGCGCACCTTGATATATACGGGCTTGGCTTTGAGGTCGGGCTATGCTGCTAGATAATGGTGGCGTTGAAGAGCCCGTTCTTTGGGCACTGTAAGACGAAGCGGACTGAGTGCTTTGTGACGGATAAGTCCGTGGTTGAAGGGAAGTTTTCGTCGTTGAAGAACTGGATACCGTAGAGCGGTTCGCAGTGCTTGCTTGCTGCCGCGTTGCCACAGAGGGCGAGTTTGATGTTGTGATTTGTGGCGGCGTAGACCGAAATCCGGAATAGGTCGGAGCGGATGGCATTTGCTCTGTGCGTGATGACTGTGGCTGCGACGCTGGGACAGCTCCACGGAGACTATGCGCGGGTTGCGGATTTAAATTCGGAAGGCGACCTGATGTTTTTGTCGCCGCTACACGTGCGATTTTATCGGCTTCGTCAGTCTTACCCTGAATTTGTAAAACCAGAGATAGGTTCTGATGAACACTTTTCGATGCGCCCGGAATTGATGCCGCACGACGCAGCCATCTTTCTGCCGTTTGCGGATCGCCGGATAATGCATGTGAAAGCCCTAAATTGGCCATCACACTCGGGTCGTTCGGCGTAATTTTCAAAGCTTGGGCATAATGTTTACGTGCAAGATCATATTGCTCCAATTGATCCAATGCTGCACCTTTAAGCGACCAGAGCCGCCCATAAGCTGGTGCATAAGCCAGAGCTTCATCCAAAGGGTCTATGGCATCGCCTGCGCGTTCGGATGCGATAAGCGCCGCTGCATATTCTGCTGTGAGGTAAGGGTCACGAGGGTAAAGGGCGCGCGTTGTCTGTGTAATTTCAACAGCGCGCTTAGGGTTGCCAACTTTACGCACAGCCGCTGATAGTTTTATGGCGGCTTCCAGATCAGCCGGGTTCAACTCATATTCGCGCATCCAGAAAGCGGCCTGTGCCAGAAGTTCTTGTGTCTCAATACTATCCCGAAGAGCCCGCGTAGCAGGTTGAAAACTATCCTTGCCCATTGTTTCGGACATTTCCTGTTCGGCAGGAGAAAATTGCGGCGCGGCGGCGCAGCCTGTTAACAAAAGCCCAAGAGCCGTTGTTGCGAGAATAGCGCGTATTTGCGTATGAGGCATATTTGCCCTTTCAGCTTGCAGTGAAACGTATTGTCTTTAGACCACGCTTGCACCTGCTTATGATTCCGTTAACAAACGTAAACAGAGACAGTTAACGCTTCGTTAGTATCCGCTGAACTTGCGGATTTGTAACCAGATGGGAACATCGCGAGAAGACTATGCCAAACACCCCGCAAGACGAGACCTGTTTCATTGTCGAGAACCAATTAAGCGATAAGGAAAAGGCGTCTGTCATACCGATTTATTGTTTGCGCCCAGCCGATTGGGATAAACAAAAATCCAAGTTGAGTGAGACAGAACTGACTTATGCCGCGGCGCGGGGTTTTTCAGGTGAGGCCGGTCAAAGGGTGAGACTTCCCAATGAAAAAGGTCAGGTTTCAGGCGTTTTATACGGTGTCGGTTCAGAGCAGGATGATGCATCAGGCCCGATACGCACAGGCGGGTTGTCCGGTGTCTTGCCGCAAGGGCTTTACCGACTGGCTCATATTCCAAAAGATTGGTCCATGGCTTTGGCGCAAACAGGTTGGGGACTGGGAGCTTACAAGTTTGAAACCTATCTGAAAGAAGACACGCAATTCCCGACTCTGGTTGTGGCGGAGGGATCGGCAGTAAATGAAATTGTGTCACTTGCCGATGCGACGGCTTTATGTCGTGACCTGATTAATACGCCGGCCGGGGATATGGGGCCAATCGCCCTGCACAAAGCGGCCGAAGATTTGGCACAGGAATATGGCGCGAGTGTTACCGCCACGGTGGGAGAAGACTTGCTGAGCGAAAACTACCCGATGATTCACGCCGTTGGTCGGGCGGCTCATGAAGCGCCGCGTCTGGTCGAATTTGAATGGGGAGATCCCTCACATCCACGCCTTGCTGTTGTCGGCAAGGGTATCACATTTGATACGGGCGGATTGAATATTAAAGGCGCATCGGGTGCGCGGTTGATGAAAAAGGATATGGGCGGGGCCGCCCATGCTCTGGCTTTGGCCAAGCTGATTATGGCGAATGATCTGCCTATTCGGTTGCATTGCCTGATCGCGGTCGCAGAGAATGCGATTTCAGCAGGAGCGTATCGTCCGGGTGATATTTTGCAGACGCGTGAAGGTCTGACAATTGAGATTGATAATACTGATGCGGAAGGGCGTTTGGTCTTGGGGGACAGCCTGTGTAAGGCGGCTGAATTTGATCCCGCTTTAATAATCGACTTTGCCACGCTCACAGGGGCGGCGCGTGTCGCTTTAGGCCCCCAAATCCCACCTTTTTTCTCAAACCGGGATAAACCTGTTGAGGGTGTTCTGGCACAGGGTCAAAAACAATTTGATCCTTTATGGCGCATGCCGCTTTGGGCACCTTATTACGCCATGTTGAACTCCCCGATTGCGGATATGAAAAATTCGGGTGGGAGTTTTGCGGGCTCTGTGACTGCGGCCTTATTTTTGCAACGTTTCGTGAAGAATAAACCTTGGATGCATCTGGATACATATGGTTGGAATCCGTCTGCACGAGCCGGACATCCCAAGGGCGGCGACATGTATGGCGTGCGTGCACTCTATCATTGGTTGAAGGCTGGCGGCCTGAATGGCGATTTGTCGAAATAGTTAAGGTTTTTTTAACAGAAAAAAGAGAGTCGTTATAAGGCCTTAGACTCTATCGAACTCTTCTGCCCCCGAAACCGCCTTGACCGAAGAATCCCGACTGTGCGATTCATTGATTCGCTTTAGGGAACGGGATTTCGATTATGGTGGATACAGTGGATAATACGGTCGTTTTTTTAACGCCTGTGCAGAATAATTCCCGACCTATATCGCCGTCCGCTCCACGAAAAGCCCCGACGCCTATACGCCGCCCACGGGTGAATTTATCCGAAGGCTTAGATTTGTGGCACCGCGTGACGATGCAATCCGTGCAAGGAGAAGCTCCAGATTTGACGTCACGACAAATGGCCGTTTTGATGACAATTTACTTGTCTGAAGGCCCGCATACAGTGCGTTCATTGGCTAAACATCTGAATGTAACAAAGGCCGTCATTTCCCGTGCGATAGACCGTTTGGGACAATATGGTTATGTTGAGCGCGCGCCTGATCCCCGCGATAAACGCTCCGTGATAATGCGCCGGACTTCCGGCGGGATTAATTATTTGCGAGACTTTGCGCGGCTTATTCAAGTTGAGTTCTCTTAACAGGCTGATATTCAGACATTTATGTCTGACCCGCGCATCACACTTCCGCCCTCTATTTCAAAACCTCTCTTTACGGGGCAAGTCGCAAAAGCCTCGACGGCGCTTTACGATAACAAGACGCTCCGTAGGGGCATACAGACGGAACTTCTCTTCGGTCAGACCTTCACGGTCTATGCGCAAAGCCGTCTTTGGGTTTGGGGGCAAGCTCATTCCCTTATTCGCGGCTCGGCCCGTAAAGGATATATCGGTTACATTTCTCGAAAAAACCTAACTCATACAGGCGAAACCGTCACGCATAAGGTGACCGCGTTGCGGGCTCCTGTTTTTACACAGAGCAATATCAAGTCATTTATCCGTTATCACTTGCCGATGAATGCTCATATCCCCGTGGTGGAAGATATGGGTGATTTTGTACAAATTGATGACGGTCATTATTGCCATAAACGTCATATAGAAAAGATTGATGTTTACACTGATCTCGACTTTGTCTCTGTGGCGGAGCGCTTTTTAGGCGCACCCTATGTTTGGGGAGGCACGGGGCATATGGGGCTGGATTGTTCAGGCTTGGTGCAAATGGCACTCTGCGCTGTCGGTGTTGATGCGCCGAGAGATGCCGATATGCAGGAAAGTGATTTGGGTGTTACCGTCAACGGAGATTTGAAGCGAGGTGATTTGGTTTTTTGGTCGGGTCATGTCGGCATTATGTCCGACGCCAAAACTTTATTACACGCCAATGCCTATCATATGGAAACGACGAAAGAGCCCATTCAAGAGGCCTTTAACCGTATTGGCAAAGCGCGCACAGTCAAGCGTTTCTCATAGAAACTCAAATTTAAAACGCTCAATAAAAAAGCCTCCGAAAGGGAGGCTTTAAAATACTATTCCGTTTCATGGACTGTCTACTGTTCATCCTCTGTCGGATCGACAGCGGGCTCACTTATGTCTGCCTCAACGGCGCGTCCGTCTTCGTCTACAACAATAGCCTCTTCTGCCAATTCAGTGGCAGGCTCTACGGGCTCCGGTGCGATTGGCACAGGACGAGCCTCTGGACTATCATCATTGATCCGCAAATATTCAATAACCGCAGCACGGTCAGCAGGTTTCTTCAAACCGACAAAGGCCATTTTCGTGCCTTTCATATGAGCCGATGGTTTTTCGAGGAAGCCGTCTAATTGCTCAAAGTCCCAAGCATAGCCTGCATTGGCCATGGCCGCAGAATAGTTAAACCCTGCATGTGTGCCGGACGTGTTGCCGACAACATTCCAAAGACCAGGGCCTGTACCATTTGGCGCGCCTTTTTCGACCTTATGGCAAGATTGGCACTTCTTGAAGACTTTGGCGCCGCGCTCGGCATCCATGGCCGCGACCCATTCAGCTTGTGGGAATGGTAGGTCAACAGCTTCGGTGTCGCCTTCTGCTTCGGGGGCAGGGCCAACAAAATAAACCGGAACATCTGGTGCGTCTGTATGCATCACGAGATGAGGAAGTTCATTGAGCAACATGACGCCGAGTGCTGTCGCCAAAACTGCGGCGGCAATCTTATTAAAACCAAGTTCATCCATTGGACGATTTCCTTTTGGAGTCTGAATTTTCTCTGTTTAGCACAGGTAACATATTTTGCCGCCTTATTATAAAGATATATCGTGAAAGCAAATGGAAAACTTCTTGCGGCACACAGTCGCAAAGGGTTTAAGCAAGAATCTTGACCAGTTTATAAGAAAGTAGCCGAAAATGTCGCGTGTCATCGTTTATCAGGGAGAATCAGGAGCCTATTCGCATCTGGCTTGCCAAGCGCATTTTCCTGAATTTTCTCCTTTGCCCTGCACAAGTTTTGCTAGCGCATTTGCTCATGTGCGGAGCGGGGCGGCACAACTCGCTATGATTCCTGTTGAAAATACGGTCGCTGGTCGTGTGTCCGATATTTATCACCTTTTGCCCGAAGGAGGTTTGCATATCATCGGTGAACGATACCTCCCAATCCACCATCAATTGCTCGGTGTTAAAGGCGCGACCTTATCCGACATCAAAACGGCGCGATCTCACCCTATGGCGCTGGGGCAAGTCCGAAAACGTTTGGCCGATTGGGACATTAAGGCAATCGCCGATTCGGATACAGCGGGGGCAGCCCGTCGTGTGGCGGATATGAACGACAAATCCGTGGCCGCCGTCGCTTCCTCATTATCAGCCGAAATTTACGGGTTGGAGGTCATTGAAAAAAATATTGAGGACGAGAAACATAATACGACGCGGTTTTTAGTTCTCTCTCCGGATAGTGCCATACCTGAGCAGTGCAGCGGTCCTGTCGTGACCAGTTTTGTCTTTCGGGTACGTAGTGTGGCCTCCGCTCTTTATAAAGCTCTGGGCGGATTTGCCACAAATGGCATTAATATGACGAAATTGGAAAGCTATATGGTCGGAGGTTCTTTCAAAGCGGCGCAGTTTTATGCGGATGTCGAAGGTCATCCGGATGATGCGGCCATGAAAGATGCGATGGAAGAATTGTCCTTCTTTACCGAGAGCGTGACACTATTGGGGACATACCCCGCCGACTCTTCACGTAATTTGTCATAATCGTGATTTTAGTGCTCAAGTGAGGCGGATTATATAAGGCTATGAAAACGTTTTTAACACTCCTCGCTTTAATCGGCGTCGCCTTCATGCCCCCCCTTTCAGCCCATGCGGATGAAGACCCGATTTATACGTCATGGCGCAATAACGTCGCGGTGGGCGGATATGATGCGGTAAGCTTCTTTGTAGGCATTCCTCAAAAAGGCAACGCTGAATTCTCCACACGATATAAAGGTGCGGAGTGGCACTTTCAGACAGAGGCCAATAGGGATTTGTTTGTTGCGAATCCGACGGCTTTCCAACCTCAATATGGCGGATATTGTGCCTGGGCCATTGCCCGCGGCAAGCTTGCCAAGGGCAGCCCCAAACATTGGTATGTCGAAGACGGTAAGCTTTATCTAAATTTCAATGAGCGGATTCGAGACCGGTGGTTGGCCGATAAAGCCAGTTTTATTGATATGGCCGATGAACGGTGGCCGTTAATCTTGAAGAAATAGGGGCGTAACCAACGGGGCTTCTTATTTTTTAACGATACGTTTCATTGAAGCGGGAAATCTTTCCAAGCTTTTGCCGACACGCTTGGGTCGTTTTTGTAAATCTCCGCCACAATTCGGACAGGGGCCAGAAACGCAGGCTTCGCAAAATGTACATTCGAATGAACAGACCAGGGCGCGTTCACTGTCTGCCGGCAGATCACAATCACATACTTCGCAATTCGGACGCATTTCTAACATGAGTTTACGGTCTATTTTCTTGTATTGACGGCACAATTATCGATCAGCCTGACCCCCTCACAATGGGCGGCGATTAACAATCGGGCTGGCTTATTCAGAACCCCGCCTTCCAAGACGGTAAGAGAGTTTTTACTTCGGACTTCGACATAATCCACAGACGAGAAACCGGCTTTGATGAGGGTGGCTTTAGCCTCTTCAGACGCATGGTCCACATTGGCGCCCTCTTCCATTTTGGCCGCGCAGGCGAACATGATTTTATTGAGCGTTCGGGCCTTGGCGAGGCCGTTCTTATTGAAATATTGATTGCGGGAGGAGAGCGCTAAACCGTGCTCATCCCGCGCAATCGGTGCACCGATGATGCGAATCGGCATGTCCAGATCCTCAACCAGTCGTCGAATGGTGGCGAGTTGTTGATAATCTTTTTCACCGAAAACAGCGATGTCCGGCTGCACACGATTAAATAATTTCGTCACGACAAGGGCGACGCCATCGAAAAATGTTGGTCGGTGATCGGTCTCCAGACCTTGTGCCACGCCTCCAACTTTGACGGTTGTTGCATGGTGGGCGTTATACATGGAATCGGGCAGGGGAATGTAAATCAGATCAACGCCTTCCGCCGCGAGCTTTTCAACATCGTCTTTTTCGGTGCGGGGATAAGCGTCCAGATCCTCTCCGGGCGCAAATTGGGTGGGGTTTACAAAAATCGATACGACAACCCGTTCGGATTTTTCTCTGGCTAAACGCACAAGAGTCAAATGCCCTTCATGTAAAGCCCCCATAGTTGGGACAAAGGCGATGCGATCGCCTGAGCCGCGCCATTCCGCTAATTGTCCACGCAGCTCTCTTTGTGTTCGGTTAATCAGGGGGCTGTGATCATCCTGAGGTGATTTAGAAAGAGATGATTTAGAAAACTCCGGCGCTTTTGCCATAGCTATCCTGCCTTGAAGGTTGAGGCCTCTAACAAGCATTCAAAACCATAAAATTCAAGCGAATAAAGCCAGTTTTGAAAAGAGCGCGAAAGGGATAATAATGGATTAAGCGTGAAGGCTATCGAGCGTAATTAAGATTGAACGCTATTAAGGATGACCCCGGCTATGTGCCGGTATTGTCCGTAATTGTGATTGAACGACCTCATTATCCTCAACCTTATAGCCTTGTTTCGAACGCGTTTCGGCCAAAGTCACAATGGGGGAGGTAGATTTGATGACATCAAAGCCTCGATCAATCAGGTCACTCATATGAGAATTACGTGATGCGCCGGAAGCACCGCCTAGGACAACAGCAATCAATCGACGGCCATCACGTTCAGCGGAAACGATTAGGTTATACCCGCTATCGCGCGTATAGCCTGTTTTAAACCCGTCAACGTCTTCTCTTTGGCGCAAAAGCTTATTCGTGTTTCTATATGTCCGTCCGCGATACTCAAAACTCATCAAACCGAAATAATGATAAAATCTTTTATGGTGGCTCAGCATGGCGTTGGCGAGCTTCGCCATATCTCTTGCCGTCGTGATTTGTTCGGGGTGGGGTAAACCGTTCGCAGTACGAAAGATTGTGCGTTGCATCCCGAGTTGACGGGCTTTGGCCGTCATCAAGACGGCAAAGTCGCTTTCCGACCCCCTCAAATGTTCGGCTAAAACAACAGCGGCATCATTGGCACTCCGCACAGCAACAGCGCGTATCAGCGTATCGACGCTGATTGTTTGCCCTTTGCGTAAGCCTAATTTGGTCGGAGCCGTGGCTGCGGCTGTCGAAGACACTGTTAGGCGATCATCCAATTTCAACTGGCCGGATGAAATGGCGTCAAACGTTAAGTAAAGTGTCATGACTTTAGTCAGTGAGGCGGGATATCGCGCTGCATCAATTTGACGGGCATGGATAATATCAAGACTCTGAGCATCGACAATAATAGACGCATAGCGTCCCGTGGGGGTCGTCTGCGCAGAAGCCATGGATGATTGAAAAGTCAAACCAAAAGCAAAAATGATTATTCCGAAAAAGGCACGCATACTCAGATTTTATGTGGCAAGCCTTACAACAGGGTTAATGCTTCCTTACTTTTTCGTCTTGACCGCAGTTTACCGCTCTGCATAGTTTAAAATATAACGAGAAATGTAGCCAAAAAGACGGCAAGGGGTTGGTTATGCGCGAGAATTTAACGGTTTCATCAATTGTTTTGGGTGGCCTCATTCTGGCAGCTTGTCAGCCTCAAGCCGATGCAGAGCTAAACGAGGACACCGTTAAAACTTTGGCGGTAACGGGCGTTGGTGAAGTTGAGGTCATGCCCGACACATTCGTTCTCTCTGGCGCGATTATTAAACGTGATGATGATGCGCAGGTGGCTATGAATCAGCTCGCAGAGATTGTGAACAATATGCAAGCCAGTGTTGAAGGCATGGAGAGCTTGAAGACGAGCGAGTTTAACTTTGCGTCAGTCAACACAATCGGTGTGAAGGCGCCGGAATGCCTTCTCTATAATCAAGAGGCAGAGCGGACAAATGCTACACTTCGAAAAGGGGAAAAGCGCGTCGCAAAACGTGTTTGTGAGGATATTGCTCAACAGGCAGCCTTGTCTTTTACCTTTACCGGCGGTCCGCCCGACGAGGCAGGTATCGCCATCGCCCGCTTTTCAGAGTCCGGGGCTATTCGATTGAAACTCGAAGGTTATCGCATCAAAAATATCGACGAGATTGAACTCCAAGCGGGTGAATTGGCCGTTAAAAATGCGCGGGAGAAAGCGGACCGATTAGCCGCTGCAGCGGGGGCCACGATTACCGGTGTACTTGATTTGGACAATTACCGAGCCACTTATGATCAACGCAGTGTTGCGCCGCCGCGCATCAATACATCCGGGGCAGGGGAAACAACACAAATCGTTGCCGGTGGTGACCCCGTCGATGTGACCGATATGAATTTAAAAGCGGGCTTACAAGTCGTCTCGGCGGCGATTGCTCTGGATTTTACCTATGAGTAAGAGACCTAAGAGTACGGGGCTAGTGAGTAAGGGCGTGAAAATAACGCCAAAGCTTGTTTTACAGGGCATAGGCATTGTTTCGGTGTTGAGCCTCATCGCGTGTCAGCCTGTTGCGTCTCAAAAGGATGATCGTCTCTACATCGATCTCGGTGATGCCGAGGATTACGCTTATTGGCTGGAAGAAGAACGTGATGAAGAACCGCCTATTTCCTTCGATGCAGAGCCCTTAGTGGTTACAGGAAAAGGCAAAGTCAAAGCCGTACCTGACATTGCTGTGATCACGGCTGATATCATCTCAAAAAACATTAATGAGGCTGTGGCTTTTAATGAAGTTTCAGAAACGGTGAATGCCATTCAAGCGGCAATAAAAGATTATGGCGTCGAGACCGGCTTCACCACTGTCAAATCGGCCTCTCAATTCGATGAACTTTGCCAATATGAAAACCGCGTGGCGCAGCAACGTCATGCGCAAATTTTCCGAGATTATTACTTTAATAAGCGCTTGGATGATCAGGGGGATACAAAAACAAAGCGCCGTGAGCCCAAGGCTCGACTGAAGCAACGTATTTGCCGCGCACAGGATATTGAGGTTTCCACAAAGATGGTCATACGCCTCAGCCCACCAGACAAGGCCGGAGCGGTTTTGCAATCTGTTTCAAATGCAGGGGCAACGCGTGTCAGGCTCTATGGATATGATTTCAAAAATTACGATGACTTATATCAAGAAGCTGCGAGCTTAGCAGTCGCCCAAGCAAAGCAAAAAGCGGAGATGATTGCTCGTATCACTAAAGCTGAACTGGACGGTCTAGTGGGCTTCAATGTCGGAAAACCAGTCAGGACAGGGCGATTTGGCCCGCAACCGGCGATCGTGAATAAATCCGGCAGGCGGAGTTCTGCCGGATTTAGCGGAAGTGCCGTATATGCTGAATCCGTGGTTGTTCATGAGGCTTCAACTTATATGGATGCAGTAGACGAAATTGTTGTGACCGGCAGTCGCCGTCTTGCGCCTAATGAGGCTTATCAAAACCGTGTTGATGACGAAACCGATGATGATTTTGCCCCTGTTTCTACGAGCAATGCCTTAAACCTCTCTTTATTGTCGGGTGCGCAAACCATTACGGTATCAGCGATTTTACGTTACGACTATAAAACGGTCATTGATGGTACGATTGCGCCGGGCGAGGATTAAGACTTCAACGCCTTAAGGCCATCCCCAACAGACATGGTCTGCCCCCTTTTCAAATGATGTTCAGCGCCTACATTAGGGACGATGAAAACACTGATTCCTCATATTTTACCTCGGGCCATCTACATGACCGGTGATGAAGAGGGCGATACGGGTGACGATGCCCCTGAACGCGGCGTCGCCACCAAAGTTCGCCCGAAAACTAAGAAGCCGTCCATGTATCGCGTGCTTTTGATGAATGATGATTACACGCCGATGGAATTTGTCGTGTCCATTCTGATGGGTATTTTCAAAAAAACCTCCGAGGAGGCGACGCAAATTATGCTCAATGTCCATCAAACAGGGATTGGCACTTGCGGGATTTACACATTTGAAGTCGCAGAGACGAAAGTCACGCAGGTTATGGATGCGGCCAAACGCAATCAGCACCCGCTGCAATGTACATTGGAAAAGGTTTAGAAGTTAGAAGCGTCGCTCAAATTTTAACCTTTTGCAGATGTAATGCAGGCGCGACACATATACGCCTTGATTTTGGGTAATTCCTTCCCAAATCTGGATGCCAGAAAGAAGGATAATTAAATGGCTTCATTTTCCCCTGTCTTGGAAGACACCATCCATCGCGCACTGACGCTGGCCACTGATCGCAAACATGAATTGGCGACATTGGAACATTTGCTCTTGGCCTTATTGGATGACAAAGATGCCGCAGCTGTGATTACGGCTTGCGATGTTGATATCGACTCGCTTCGGGCCGATGTGACGCGCTATCTTGACGAAGACCTGACGACATTGACGATTGATGATTTTGAAGAATCCCGCCCGACGGCGGGGTTCCACCGCGTGATACAACGCGCCGTTATTCATGTACAATCCTCTGGCCGCGAAGAGGTCACAGGCGCTAATGCGCTTGTTGCACTTTTCGCCGAGCGTGAATCCCACGCGGTTTATTTCCTGCAAGAGCGGGATATGACGCGCTATGACGCGGTCAATTATATAAGCCACGGCATTTCAAAAAATGGTGAGGCGAGTGTGACCAAGCCTATTTTGGGCGCAGGTCAAGAAACCGAAGGTGATGAAGCCAAGCAAAAAGATCCGTTGCAGGAATATACGGTTAATCTGAACCAGAAAGCCAAAGAGGGCGATATTGATCCGCTGATTGGCCGTGATGAAGAGGTTGAACGTTGCATTATGGTGCTCTCCCGCCGTCGTAAAAATAATCCGCTTCTGGTGGGCGATCCCGGCGTGGGTAAAACAGCGATTGCCGAAGGTATTGCACGCCGCATCGTCAATGATGATGTGCCGGATATCCTTCTGGACGCGACGATTTACTCGCTCGATATGGGGGCGTTGCTTGCGGGCACGCGTTACCGAGGTGATTTCGAAGAGCGGCTCAAGGCTGTTGTAAATAAATTACAGGAAACACCGGGTGCGGTTCTGTTCATTGATGAAATTCATACCATTATTGGCGCAGGTGCGACATCGGGTGGCGCAATGGACGCTTCAAACTTATTGAAACCTGCACTCCAGAGCGGAAAGCTTCGCTGTATGGGCTCCACGACTTATAAAGAATATCGTCAGCATTTTGAGAAAGATCGCGCGTTATCGCGGCGTTTCCTAAAAATTGATGTGAGCGAGCCGACGGCGGAAGATGCCGTCAAAATTCTCCAAGGCTTGAAGACTTATTTTGAGGAATTTCACGGCGTTAAATATACGGCAGCGGCTTTGCAAAGTGCCGTAGATCTATCAGTGCGCCATATTACGGATCGCAAGCTTCCTGATAAAGCCATTGATATTATTGATGAGGCCGGGGCACGGACCAAGCTCGTCGAAGAGGCGAAGCGTCGTAAGAAAATCGACACGCATCAGATTGAAGAAGTCATCGCTAAAGTTGCACGCATTCCGCCGAAGTCTATTTCACGGGATGATGAGAAAGCGTTGAAGTCATTGCCGATGGATTTGAAGCGCATGGTGTTTGGCCAAGACAAAGCCATCGAGAAAGTAGCCTCTGCGGTTAAACTCGCTCGCGCGGGTCTCAGAGAGCCTAATAAGCCGATTGGTAGCTATCTCTTTGCTGGGCCTACGGGCGTTGGTAAGACAGAAGTCGCGAAACAATTGGCCATGACGCAAGGCTTGGAATTGCTGCGTTTTGATATGTCCGAATATATGGAACGCCACACTGTGTCGCGTCTGATTGGTGCGCCTCCGGGTTATGTGGGTTATGATCAGGGTGGATTATTGACGGATGCTGTCAATCAAAACCCACATTCGGTTTTATTGTTGGATGAGATCGAAAAAGCTCATCCGGACATTTACAACATCCTCTTGCAGGTCATGGATAATGGCTTTCTCACGGATGCGAATGGTCGCAAAGTCGATTTCCGCAACGTCATTATTATCATGACTACGAATGCGGGGGCGGCCGATGCAGCGAAAGCGGAAATCGGGTTTGGTCGTGGCATGAAAGATGATGAGCAGGATGCAGCGATTAAACGTCGTTTCACACCTGAATTCCGTAATCGTCTGGACGCAATTGTGGCCTTCTCTCCGCTTACACCGGAAGATATTGCCAAAGTTGTCGACAAATTCATTATCCAATTGGAAGCCCAACTGGCGGATCGTAAGATTGAATTTGAATTGACCAAAGGGGCCAATTTGTGGTTGGCCAGTAAAGGCTATGACAAGCGCTACGGCGCGCGTCCTTTGGGCCGCACTATCCAAGAATATATCAAAAAGCCGCTTGCGGATGAGATATTGTTCGGCAAGTTGAAGTCCGGTGGATTGGTCAAAGT
>CAZEFT010000009.1:0-120538 GCA_964511495.1 uncultured Algimonas sp.
CGATTAGGCCCGTCGTGAAGAACAAACTCACTATACCGCACCTTCAGCATGTGGGAATCATTCTCTTGATTTTCTCACAACAGACTGAATTTATTGAGGGTTCTAAAACGCTAAGTGCGGATCATTCTGCTTTGGGGGATTAGGAGACATAAACCAATGACTGTTTTGTGGCGATTTTTGGTCACCCTACTAGGAAGCTGAGTCCGACCCGCATCGAATGTTTGACTAAGCTTTGAATTGAGGTACTTTGCCAATAATAAGCAACGCGACGCCCTCAAAATATGCCTATTGCTATTAACAAGATAGAGTATTTGTTCGTGATGACACTTATCAGTGTTGCAATGTTAAGTTTCACGAATGCAATTGCCGAACCGCCAGAGCCATGTGTGAAAGCAGGCTGCCATACAGAAAGCGAAACTTCTGAGGTCGGCCCCCCGCATATCCAGATGCGCCCGATGCTTTCAAAACGCGATAATTTACCCAAGCCGCTCCCATTTGCACCCTTAACGGGACAAGCAACTATCCAATCGCCAACCAACTCACAAATTGTAGGCGAGACTTTTCGTATACAAGCTACACTACCATCAGATTGGTTTCTCAGTGGGGTTGCACGTGGACGCATTTTCTATTTCGATGTTTCGGCTGACCGTTTTGTCGTTGT
The DNA here is from genome assembly GCA_964511495.1 of uncultured Algimonas sp. GTDB lineage: Bacteria > Pseudomonadota > Alphaproteobacteria > Caulobacterales > Maricaulaceae > Litorimonas. The sequence continues at coordinate 662 of CAZEFT010000009.1, forward strand.
TTCAGAGTTCGCAGTTCCCGCAATTGCTGGTCAGGATATGCAATCCTTAGAGGACAAAAGTGTAGACTTCGAAACGACTGTGCCTGAGTCAGCCTCCCATCTTTACACATTTGAGATTAGCCAGGCAGCGCCCCCTGAAGGCTTTCGGCCTTACAACATATCGACCTTCATCGAAGTGAGACCGGGCATGCCAGTTTGTTTCAATCGATACTGTTTGGAAAAAAATATCGACGCATTCGAAGCCTCACTTTCAGACCTCAAACTCAACATGTCAGAGCCTTCCGATCCGTTGTCAAGCTTTGATAATACCACCTACAAACGCCAATCACATGAGGAGTTTGGAATGGTTCAGGAATGGATCGATATTCCCAACGCCTTCAAGCTCGTAGATTCTAGTTTTGATCTCACATATTCTCAGAGCATTGGTAGTCTTGCAAGTTTATCTCTCGTTAATCGACTTTATGATGTTAGGCGCAAGGAATGCAAAGCCCATTTCGTAGGAATAGCTAGTAAAATTGAAGCAAAATTCGGCACTCTTTTATCAGATAAACGCTGGACGGAGTGGTCGCGATTGCGCAGTGAGAGCGACTTTGGGGCATCATCTCAATATGCGACCTACAAAGAAGGAAAAGAGTTCACATATTCTGCTGTTCGACGAGTAGCTAATACGCACAATCTCTCGATTAATACGACCTACACAAACGAAAATGGATATATCGCTTGTATAAGCCGGGTAGATATCGAACCTGTGATTGAATAAAAATACTAGAGCTTGATTGGATCAAGCGGCTGATTTTAGGCGTTTTAGGACTCACGCATTTGTTCCGCTATGGGGATAAAGAAAACATCACCCAGTTTTATACTGGAGTGAATACATGCGTAATCACGAACATTATCAATCGTCATTTTGGAGCGATTCCAAGACAGTTAGCTGACACTGGTTTTCTGCCAGTTTTGCGTGATTTCCGCTTGAACCGGACGTTCAAGAAATGTTGACAAAGCCACATAGGTTTTCGTGTTTTTAACACCCGGAATAGAATATATACTGCCAAGGAAGCTCTCCATTGAAGCCGCATCCTGTGTCCGGACTTTCAGTATAAAGCAGCTATCGCCTGCGACGGAATGCATTTCTTCGACCTCAGGCATTTCGTTCAGGCGCATCATCTGCTCACCTCTGTTCCAGACATCTGAAATGATATGCACGAAAGCCAAGAAGGGCTTGCCAATACTGGGGCCATCTAATTGCGCGGCCATATGTTTTATCGTGCCAGAGGCAATCAATCGCTTCACTCTTTCATGCACAGCCGGCGCAGATAAAGCGACCTGTTTTCCAATTTCAGCATAACTCAAGCGCGAGTCCTTGGTTAAAGCGCTTAATATTTTTCGGTCAAAATCATCCAAAGGTCGGGTCGATTTGCCTTTTTGCGAAACATTATTCGTATCTCTGCTCATAAGATAAAATCCTCTTTTAGATGAACAACATAAGTCATATCTAATTTATGACCATATATTATTCAGTGAATTGGAGTTTTACAAGATGGAACTATCCGTATTTTGGTTATTCTTTGGCGCAACCCTAGCGGTTGTCTGCTCGCCTGGCCCTGCAGCGATTTGCATTGCCTCTCAGGGCGCAGGCAATGGGGTGTCCAAAGCCATGAGCGGTATCACAGGCGTTGCCTTCGCGAATGTGGTCTATTTCGCTCTTTCTGCGACCGGTATTGCCGCCCTAATCATCGCGTCCCACCAGATTTTCAATCTGATCAAATGGGTCGGTGTGATTTATTTGGTCTATCTTGGCGTGGGGGCTATTTTCGGCACGGCGGGCGGTTTGAAAATCGCGCGAGGGGCTTCAATGCCGCGTAAAAAATTGTTCCTGCAAGGGTTCATTGTCGAGTTTGCGAACCCGAAAGCCTTACTTTATTTTGCAGCGATATTACCACAATTCGTAAACCCGCTAGACCCCATCCTACCCCAAATTCTCATCATGGGCGGCGTCACCGTGGTGATAGATCTCACCGTTTACACCGGTTACGCCTATTTGGCACATCGGCTCATAAAAAGCGGCGTGAAGCAAAGAGTGATTAAAACAATCAATGTGCTCGCAGGGTCAGCCCTCTTATTTGCGGCTTTCAAAATGACTTGGGTCACAAATGTGGCGAAATAGCCATCTCATTCATGGGCGCTCACAGTGAGAATAAATACGCTCTCTTGTACAAGCCGTTAGGGAAGGATTTTATGATGAAAGACTTAAAGCTAGAAGAATGTGTGAATGAAATTTGTCCCTGGTCCGGTGACCCTGTTTCAGAAGACTCTCTGACCCTGTATAAGGATAAAGTCGTCGGGTTCTGCAACACCAGCTGTCGCGACAAATTTGATAAAGCCCTAGAACATTTTGATGATGCTCACACATTATCAAAAATTTCGTTTTGGCGGGGATTATGCTAAATTCTGCTGAGAGGAATATCCATCAGGGTATCCCTAACGCGGCGCACTCAGCGCGTGAATGAAGAAGTTCCGCGCTGACTATTTCAGCACACCGCCAAAGAAGTCTCTTTTACCCAAGGGCACGCCATTATGGCGCAGGATATTATAAACTGTTGTCACATGAAAATAGACATTGGGGAGTGTGAAGCCTGACAAGTAAGAGATGGCGGTGAAACTCATTTCTAACTGGTCCGGCCCCATTTTAAGCGTGAATTCGCGACCTTCTTTGCCATCCAAATCCTCACGCGGGACGGCTTTAATATCGGTTCGCGCCCGCTCTAAAACGGCATAACATGCCTCGAAGCTTTCAGGATGCCCCTCATAGCTTGGCGGTTTTTGCCCTGCGATACGGTAGGGCGCATTTTTGGCGAGTTCCGCTGATGCTTGTACCTGTTGGGCCAAAGACCACATATCGGGGGCCAATCGTGCTTGAAGGAAAATTGAAGGCTCAATGCCGCGTTCTTCCGCATTTTTTTCCGCCAATTTTAAGACATGCTCAAGATTGCTGAGTAGGCGCGGCAAAGCGTCTACGGCGTTATACATTGATAATTCAGACATGATTTGACCTGTTTTTATGGTTCGGATGAAAGAGCGTGAGCAAAATCATCATGAATAACGCCTGCCGTAGCTTTGGCCGCTCCAACCACGCCCGGCACGCCCGCTCCGGGGTGGGTACCGGCTCCGACGATATACATATTACTGATCACGTCATCGCGATTATGCGGACGGAACCAAGCCGATTGCGTCAATATGGGTTCGACTGAAAAAGCGCTGCCCAAATGGCTGTTCATTTCATCCCGAAAACCGAATGGCGTCAGCGTTTTGAGCACCGTCAAATCGCGGTTCAAATTCGGGATGGAATGCTTTTCCAAATAATCCAAAATCTTTTGCGTATATTTCGGGCCAACTTCATCCCAATCAACATCGGCGTGTCCCAAATGCGGTACAGGCGACAAGACGTAATAGGAGGAGCACCCCTCCGGCGCCATGCTTGGGTCAGTTACGCAAGGCGCGTGTAGATAGAGTGAGAAATCATCCGGAAGTTTTCGGCCTTTGCCAAAAATTTCTGCAATCAAATTTTTATAGCGCTTACCCAATAAAATGATGTGATGTTTCATTTTCGGATGGGTCGTTTTCAGTCCGAAATAAATTACGAAAAGCGACATGGAATGCGATTTTTTCTTCAACGCTTTGCCATATTTTTTGCCTCGCGGGTTTTTGCGCAAGAGTTGACTATAGGTATGCACGACATCTGCATTTGACGCGACGAGATCAGCCTCCATCGTCCAACCATCGGCAGAAGTCACACCCGTGACGCGGTTGCCGTCCGAATGAATATCTGTGATCTCTGTGGAAAGGCGAAGCTCTCCGCCCAAATCTTCGAAAAGTTTGATCAGGCCTTGCACCAATGCGCCCGTACCGCCTTTGGCAAACCACACACCGCCTTTGCGTTCCAAAGCGTGGATAAGTGCGTAGATGGAGGAAGTTTTGAAAGGGTTGCCCCCGACCAAAAGGGATTGGAAGGAAAGAAGCTGCCGAACCTTCTCATTTTTAACGAATTTCGACACCATGCCGTAAACAGATTTATCGGCACGTAACTTGATGAGTTGAGGCGCGGCGGCAAACATTTGCCCGACTTTTAGAAATGCCGTTGTGCCGAGTTTTTCATACCCTTCTCGGTAAAGCTCTTTGGAATAATTCAAGAATTTATGGTAGCCAGCGACATCATCAGGATTACGTTGTCTGATTTGCTCTTCAAGATAGGCATCATCATTATTATAATCGAACACATCGCCGTCTTCCCATTGTAGACGATAAAACGGATCCACGGGTAGAAGCGTGACATAATCGTCCATATTACGGTCTGAGAGGTCGAATAACTCCTTCAAACAATCGGGATCGGTAATGACGGTTGGGCCGCCGTCAAATTTATAACCGTCTTCCTCATAAACATAGGCGCGACCGCCGGGCTTGTCTCGATTATCGACAAGTGAGGTTTGAAACCCCATCGTTTGCAAACGAATGGCAAGCGCAATGCCGCCAAACCCTGCCCCCACAACAATAGCTGTCGGTTTTTCGCCCGTGGCTTTTTTAATCTCGGACGGATTGATTTGAGCATTCATGAGGACTGATTCCGTGTCTGGCGTTCCCGCCTGATAAAGGCTTTTTCGCTGAAATTATAGAGTGCTTTATGTACGGGCACGGGCGGCTTTCCGATGAGAATGCGCGCTTTGTCGCGCCATGTGAGTTGTCCAGCGTAAAACCGCTCAATCAGACCGCGCGGCAGGCCGTAAAAACGTTGTAGAACTTTATAGCGCTGATCCGCAGCGCAGGCCCGGAAGAGCATACGGTTAAGTAGGCGAAGGAAGTATTCCCGTTCATGATGGCCTTGCTGATCACTACCGACGTTAGTTTTTAAATCAGATGTTGGATTCTCGAATGCTTCAAGCTCAGAAATTTCACGGGCCAAGTTGTCAGCAGTCAACAAAGCGTCTGGAAAGCTATATCCCGTAACAGCATGATAAAAACCACCTCTGATACCAATAGCTATAGGATTATTGACTAAACCTTCATGAGCCAAAGTAATGGGCAAAACCCCCTTTTCTTGTCTCAGTAACTCGTGATCGCCCCACCCTTTGGCATTGATATAATCATCCACTCGTGCGGCAACTTCGTTCTCTGACAACCCTGCCCCGTCTGTATAATAGGTGTCTTCGACCAGAATTTCGTGTTCTGTGAATGGCAGACAATAAACAAAGCGATACCCGCCGAGTTGCTCCACCGTCGCATCCATAATGATGGGGTGTTTCAAGCCGTGGGGTTCTTTTGTTCGGATCGTGCGCCCGACAAATTTTTGATAGCCGAGAAAGACATTCTCATTCGGCTCAAAACCACGCGCGTCCAAGACGCAATTCGCTTTGAGGGTTTCACCGTTCTCCAAAACGACCTTATCGCAATCAAGCGACACTACTTTTGTCTTTAACAAAAGCTGCAAACGCCCACTCTGAATATGGGGCTGCACACAAGCGCGGAGCGTCTCACTATTTCCGGTACAGTAAGGAATTGCGAGCGTCCGTTCCCGCTTCGGAAATTTCACATCATAGCGAGGCCATTCATAGGCGATGAAGGGCTTGATCCAATCGCGCAAGTGCTCACCTACATCCGTCAAATTAAATGACCAAGTATGATCACCCGCTATTTTGTCAGAGGCTTCGATAACCAAAACCTTCAGATTCGGATTCACGTCAAGGCAACGCCAAGCTGTCAGCAAGCCGGAAAGGCCTGCGCCGACAATGATCATATCCGGTTGCGCTACCATATCGCCTTCTAGGGAATAAGTCGCGCGATGCCTACAGCGCTTTTCCCTCAACGCTAATTTTTGAGCATAATAGAAAATTTGCCCCTGCAATCATCATAATATTGGCGTGGCAAGTCACCACATGGTGCAGTGTGTCTCCATAATGGTAGTCAAAATTCCACTACCTGGTGGAAGGCGGGTAGGAAAGGCTGGCCCACATCGGCTTAACCTACTCGCCTCTTAGTAGAATTGAGGCAATATTTTCCCTTATTTAAGACTTTTTGAGCATAATATTCGATAACGCTTAGAGCCCAATTAGATATTAGAAGACGATACTAAATACTGCTTTAAAACGCCGAATATCTGATTTTAAAGCTTTTCAAGGCATGACGCAGCCGTCTATAGCCCCCATCCGTCACTGACGGAGTCAACGGGTGACAAAATTGTCCCACATCAATGACGTCACCCGTTGTTCTAATACTCGTTTATTTTTAAACTATTTCAAGTAAATAATTCGGTTGCCTATCATCCTGACACGAGCCGTTAAGAGGGTTTCTCATCCTCATAATTGATTTTCGGTTGATAATTTTCATCATGTTTGGCCAAGACCTCACGCGCCATAAATATGCCGTTCTCATTCATCTTACCGGACACGACCACTCCCTGCCCTTCTTTGAAAAGGTCAGGTAAGACACCGTCATGTATAACAGTGATAGGCGCGTCCATTTCGCGTTCAAAATCCGCGACAGAAAACTCCGTCAGCAGGCCGTCACCACGTTTGACAGAACCGTCAACAACGAGGCCGCCCATACGGTAAATCTCGGAGCCTGGAACAAATCCGTCGGCAACGATGTCACTCGGATTATAGAAAAATTCCGTATTCTTGCCCAAAGCCGAAAAAATCAAATAAAGACCAGCCAGAGAAAGCAAACCAAAACTCATAACCGTACGCAAACGGCGATTACGATGAGGCGGTTTGATACGTTTCGGCTTTACAGGTTCATCATTCATAAACAGGCTCATAACTGACTATAGACCCGCGTCATAACATGATGGGACAAACACGCAATGCAGGGTGACAGGACGCGGCAATTTAGCCATATAGCGAAGCATGACCGCTAACGCGCCGAAAGACCTGCCTATTAATACGCTCCCACTTTCAGGGTTTGCGTCGGATTTCCGCATCATCCTTGACGACATATCCCTCTCTCGTGGTGATCGCCTGCTCATGAGCAGACTAAGCGCCACTCTGTCAGCGGGAGAGTTGCTCTATATCACCGGAGAAAACGGTATCGGTAAAACCAGTCTCTTACTCGCTTTCGCAGGTTTACTGAAACCCACACAAGGCGAAATCCTATTCCAAGACGAAGGAGCATTTGTTGACTCTAAAAATTATGTTTCTCTACTGTCTCAACCAGACGGTGCCTCACGCGGTTTAACGGCGCGAGAAGACCTTCGAATCTATCTCTGCCTTCACGGAAGATCTGATCAGGAACAAAGCTTACTCGACCATACCGAATTAGATATAGCGGCTGATGTCCGCACAGAGAACCTGTCTTTGGGGCAAAGAAAACGCCTCGCTTTCGCCAAAATCATAGCCGCACAAAAACAGGTCTGGTTATTGGATGAACCCTTCTCCGCTTTGGATGAGACCGGTCGCGCCTTCGTGCGGAAGACCCTTCAAAACCACATTCGAAATAACGGTCTTTGTCTTATCGCCACTCACGACCCCGTCAAATTGGAGGGCGTTAAAACGCGCATTTTGAATTTACAAAAACCTCAACAAACTGAGCGCGTCTTATGAACGCCATTTCCGTCATCATAAGGCGTGAACTGCTCTGTGTCTGGCGATCAGGGGGACAGTGGATCATGGGCGCGGTATTTATGAGCGCGTTTCTGGCTCTTTGCGGTATTGCCTTGGGCGGCCAAATCTCGGAATTGCGCCGTCTTGGCTCGCCTCTCATCTGGTTGGCTGTGCTTTTCGCCATGTTGCTATCATTCCAAAGCCTATTTCAAGATGATTTTCGACAAGGAAGCCTCACCCAATTACGCCTCCACGGCGTCTCACCATTGGCACTGTGCTTGGGGAAATGGGCCGCTTTTCTGTTGACCGGATTTTTGCCTTTATGGCTTATCACCCCCCTCGTCGCGACCTTGTTTGGTTTGTCATTGAATGCCACAGGCGCTGTAATGTTTACACTCGCCTTAACCGCCCCTGCATTGGCCGCGTATGTGACCTTGGCCGGCGCGCTTTTATGTGGGCGACAAGGCGCGGCTTTCCTTGCTATTTTATTGGTGATGCCGTTCTTAATTCCACTTTTGATTTTTGGTTTGGAAGCCACGCAAGCCGTTTTGACATCAGGATGGACTGCGCCGGAAATACGCATCCTGTTCGGTTTAACTCTCTTATCGATTGCGATAGGACTACCCGCCAGTAGTGCTGCTTTGCGCATTAATTTGGAGCCGTCATGATAAGCTACCTTGCGAATCCCGCTCGTTTCATTCGCTTTGCGAAATGGATGACGCCACTCTGCGCAATGATTGCCACGCTTGGAATTGGCGCAGGCACATTTATGGGGCTCGTTACGTCTCCTAGCGCCGAATTACATGGCGAAGGAGTTCGCATGCTCTATGTCCACGTCCCTGCCGCTTGGTGTGCGCTTTTCACTTATACCGCTATGGCAATTGCCAGTTTCGTCAGTTTTGTCTGGCGGCATCCTCTGGCCGATAGTGCCGCCAAGAGCTTTGCCGTACCGGGGTTGGTTTTCACGATTTTGGCTTTGGCAACAGGGAGCTTATGGGGTCGCCCGGCTTGGGGAACATGGTGGCAATGGGATGGCCGTATGACATCCGTGCTGATTCTGGCCTTTATCTATGCCGGATATCTATTGCTCTGGAATTTAATTGAAGATCGCAAAAGAGCCGCTCGACTGGCCTCAATCGTCGCTATGGTCGGGTTTATCAATATTCCAATCATAAAATTCTCGGTGGATTGGTGGAATACCTTGCATCAACCGGCCTCCGTGTCTCAACCCGGCGCACCGGGCATGCCCGAAGAGTTCTTCATTCCCCTCACGATTATGACAATCGGCTATATGGCGCTTCTGGGTTGGTGCACGCTTCGCGGCATTGAAGGCGAGTTAGCGCAGTTAAAATCCAAGCGCAAACCCGCGACGAAGCCCGCCACAATCACTTTGAGCGATGGCTAAGACATGGATTACGGCCATAACACCCCTTTCATTCTGGCAAGCTATGCGGTGAGTTTTATTGCTTTAGCCGGATTGGTAATCTGGACGCTTAAAAAGCCCAGACTGTGAGAAAACCGAAAACGTGACCCCTCCAAATGATAAATCTCCGCTTCGGAGCGAAACCCCATATGAGCGTTTGAAAGAGCTTATGACGCGTCTGCGCCGAGACTGCCCATGGGATAGTCAACAGAGCTTTGAAACCATCGCGCCCTACACAATCGAAGAAGCCTATGAGGTGGACGATGCCATTGCGCGAAAAGACATGGGTGAATTACGCGAAGAATTGGGTGACCTTCTGTTTCAAGTCGTTTTTCATGCAAAGCTGGCCGAAGAAGAGAACGCCTTCACAATGGATGATGTCACCAATGGACTCGTGGACAAAATGGTTAGACGCCATCCTCATGTCTTTGGTGATGCTGAAAGTGACGCTTTAGATATTAATTGGGAAAAGATGAAAGCGGCTGAACGCAAAGCCAAAGGCCAAACCAGTCGGTTGGACGGAGTGGCATTGGGATTGCCTGCACTCCTACGCGCTTTCAAATTACAAAAACGCGCCGCGAAGGCGGGCTTTGACTGGCCAGATGTCGCACCGGTTTGGGATAAACTCGATGAGGAAACCGAAGAGGTTAAAGCCGCTATTGCATCAGGCAGCCCGACCGAAATTGAAGACGAAATTGGGGATATGTTTTTCACTCTCGTCAATCTCAGTCGAAAATTAAAAGTCGACCCTGAAATTGCTTTGCGCAAAGCCAATTCGAAATTCACTACACGCTTCAATGCGGTAGAGAGTGCCGCCGAGTCAGGCACAGGGAAATCTCTCGACGACTATACTCTCGAAGAGATGGAAGCATTATGGCAAAAGGCGAAAGCCGATTAAGGTTTTAAGCACTCCTTATTTTTCGATCTCCACAACATGTGGGTAAGGAATAGAAATGCCACCTTTGTCAAAAGCCTCTTTAACAGATTTCAACATATCAAAGCGGACATCCCAATAGTTTTCTGGCTTACACCAAACACGTAATTGAATATCAACCGAGCTATCATTTAAACAAGAGACGCGCGCCCACGGTCCTTCAGGCTCAGTTAAAACGCGGCTGTCTTTAGAGGCAGTCTCGGTAATGATCTTGATCGCCTTATCCATATCATCATCATAATCAATTCCAAAATCGATATCGACTCGACGAATGGGCTGGGAGGTAAAGTTTTTAATCGTATTCCCACGAACTTCACTATTCGACAAAATAACTTGAATATTATCCAATGTTATCAATGTCGTAGTGAAGATGTTTAAATCACTCACCACGCCTTCCTCACCCGCCAGTTCAACATAATCTCCGACATTATAAGGACGAAATAAGACAAGAAGCAAACCTGAAGCCACATTAGACATAGAGCCTTGCAAAGCCAAACCAATCGCCAAAGTGGCGGCTGATAGGATAACAAACACTTTCGCAACCGGCACACCAACAACGGCAATCGCCGCCAAAAATGTTGCGATAATAACGGCGTATTTTACGGCCGTAGCCGCGAAATTTCCGAGCGTCGAATCCACACGTTCGCTATCAATGACGCGCTTCGACATGGTGCGGTAAAGCCGTCCGGCAATCGACAGGCCAATCCATAATATGATTAGCGCGATTAAAATTTTCGGGACAAAAAAGACCGACTTTTCAATCACGATATTCATGTAATGTTGAAGAAAGCCGTTCGGGTCACTCATTAAAGGCGGTGCAACTTCTGTTCCGTCTGTAGCTTGCACGGCCATAAACAAATCCGAAAAATTCAATGTTCTGAAAAACTCTAAAGTCATCATCATCCCCTATCGTTTCACAATTGAGCAATGTTCATACGGGATTTCGATACCCGCCTTGTCCAATGCGCGTTTTATGGGTTGGCTTATATCCATTTTGACTTTGCGGTGGTCTTCAGCATCTGTCCAAACGCGCAGCTGAATATTGACAGCTGAGTCCCCCAATCCAGTTACTTTAGCCCAGGGCGGGGGATCATTGTAAATGCGCTTATCACTTTTGACGGCATCCAGAATTGTATCAATGGATTGGTTCAAGTCAGCATCATAGCTCACGCCGATATCCGTATCTAAGCGAAGCTTACCGTCATGGAAATAATTCTTAATCGTGCTACCAAAAACATCTCCGTTCGCCACGCTGATAATAACGTTATCACGAGTCACCAATTTGGTTCTGAACAGACTGGTTTCAACAACCACACCCGTCTCTCCGGCCACCTCAACTTGGTCATCAATTTTGAAAGGGCGGAACAAAGCCAGCATAATACCGGAGGCAAAGTCGCCAAGTGTGTCTTGCAAAGCAAAACCGAGGGCCACAACCAAAGCGGCAATGACTGTCGCCATAAAGGCCAGATTGATATTCATCGCTGATAAGGAGAGAATTATGACAGCCCCCATACCTATGAACAAAACAAGAGAGCCAAAGAAACGAGACAATGTCGCATCAATATTAGGTATGCGTTCCGTCGCCTTTACAGTTCCAGCGGAAGCCTTTCGCACAATCAAACGCCCGACGATGAATATGATAAGAGCCAGTAAAATGCCCGGCGCGAACTTCACCACATAATTCGGAATCATTTCAATCTGCTTCAGAACGACATCCATAAAATTCATCTGTTCAAAAACCTTATCCACGCTGACGCTCCTTCAAAGTTTTGTTCAGCCCCGCATCATGTTAAGCAAAATTCATCGCTTTAGTAAATTCGCTCAAAAGTAGTATTTCTCTGAAAATCGGTGTTTTTACACGATTTCGAGCTAAAAACGGACTAATTTTGCATATTTCGAGCGGAACTTGCCCAAGTCGGATTCTGATAACCGCACGCTCATATCTACATTCCCGGACTTTCTCACGTCTTCTTCCAAGACGTGTCCGTGAGAGTGCAACCAAGCGCGGGCCGAGAAATTCGCCGGATCAATTGTTACGGAAAGCAACTGATCATTGGCGCTCAAAGCGGTTTCAATACCCAGCACCAACTCAGTCAGCCCCTCCCCGCTATAACAACTGACCAAATAGGCATTCATCATATCATTGAAATCAAGGGTTGCCGAGGCGCGTTCATTCAGAGCCTCTCGTTCGGGCCCGACGATGAGGTCTGCCTTATTCCAGACCTCAATCACAGCCTGTCCATGTTCGGGTCCGGCTTCGATTTGATCGAGCACATCCAAGACCTCATCGCGACGACGCTCGGTTAAGGGGTCGGAAATATCACGTACATGAAGCAGCAGGTCAGCGTCTTTGACTTCTTCGAGTGTGGCCCGAAAGGCCGTAATCAAATCCGTGGGCAAATCAGAGATAAACCCCACCGTATCCGATAGAATAGCGGTTTGGCCGGACGGAAGCGGCAAAACGCGGTGGGTCGTGTCCAATGTCGCAAAGAGCATGTCTTTGGCCATGACACCTCCCGCCGTGAGAGCATTGAACAAGGTAGATTTTCCGGCATTGGTATAACCCACCAAGGCGACAACCCGTTCGGGCGCGCGCTCCCGCTTCTTCCTTTGTAATCCGCGCGTGCGTCTTACATTTTCTAAATCGCGACGTAATTTGGTGATTTTATCATTGAGTATGCGACGGTCGCTTTCGATTTGGGTCTCACCCGGTCCGGCGAGGAATCCTCCGCCACCACGTTGACGTTCCAAATGGGTCCATGTGCGCACAAGACGGGAGCGTTCATAGCCCAGACGGGCGAGTTCCACCTGTAACCGCCCCTCTTTCGTTGCCGCACGAAGACCAAAGATTTCAAGGATAAGCCCTGTGCGGTCAATAACTTTGCATTTGAACGCTTTTTCCAAATTACGTTGTTGGACCGGTGACAAAGCCGTATTCACGATTGTCAAAGTGGCATCATGCGCCTTAACCGCGGCCGCCATATCCTCTATTTGTCCGGAGCCGAAAAAGTTAGAAACTTTGACCTCTCGGATAGGCACGATGCGTGAGTCCACGCAATCCGCATCCAAAGCCTCAGTCAGACCAATGGCCTCTTCTAAATCGTAATCGGCATCATCGGATCTTGCGTCAGAAAAACGCGGATGCACAACAAAAGCCCGCTCGCGCGGTATGTCCCGCTCAAGCATAACAATGTCCTGCGTGTAAAAAGGTCAGTAGGGCTAAGGTTTTAATCTTCAAGTTCCGGATCAAAGAGTTGAACCGGCCCGGAAGGCATAATGGTTGAGATCGCATGTTTATAAACCAATTGTACTTGTCCGTCACGGCGGAGAAGGACACAGAAATTGTCAAACCATGTGACAACACCTTGCAACTTCACGCCATTGACCAAGAAAATTGTCAAATTTGTCTTGGATTTCCGAACAGAATTAAGAAATGTATCCTGTAAATTTTGTTTGCGATCGGATGACATCGGGCATTCCCCTCTTTTTATTGTTATTGGCGGTTCGGACATAGTCGGTCCATCCGCAACCCATGGATGTGCTTTAAGGCTCCTGCCGCGCTACTGGCAAGCCTTTTTTAAGGCTTTGGCAGTTTTACGCTATTGTCGCCAGAAAGAAGGCGTAATCAGAGCGAAAACAGCCAAAACTTCGACACGCCCGATTAACATAAGTAAAGCGCTCAAGCCCAGTTGGGCGCTGTTCATCTCATTCCAGCTCAGTCCCGAATCAGGAATGGTGGCTGGCAGCAGCGGCCCAATATTGCCCAAACTTGCCGCACTGACCGTGGTGGCATCAGCGAAATTCAGTCCGACGACACCAAAACCAACAACACCTGCGCCCAAAACTAGCGTATAGCCGAAGAAATACATCCAGATTGACAAAAATGCCCTGTCTTCGATTTTCCGGTTTTTAAAACTCACGGGTAAAACCCTGGATGGATGAGTCAATCGACTAATATCCGTGCCCAAATGTTTGAATAACAATATGAGGCGGATAATTTTCAGCCCTCCTGCGGTTGAGAGCGCCGAGCCGCCAATCAATGCAACAGCAATCAAGACGACACTGGGCACTAGCTCGAGACTGACGGGGTCATAAATAAACCCGGCTGAACTAACGAAAAATACTGTCTCAATCAGAAGCGGGAACAGGTTCTGTAATCCGGCGTAAAATAATCCCAATAAAGTCATAAACACCCCCACGGCGACGAGTGTTCTGTGCTCCAAATTCGTGAATATGCGTCTGATATTGCGCCAATCTCTCACGCGAAACGCGTCCCACACGACGGAGATATTCATGGCCCCGAACGCACAGGCAATCACTAAAATCATGATACTGAAGCGCGGAATATAGAGGAACAAGTCTTCCGAGCGAGGCACCATTCCCCCTGTTGAAACGGCGGATAGGGAAAGGCATATTGACTCAAATAGAGGCGCGCCGCCCAAAACCATTAAGATACAGCATACCGTAGCAATCAATAAATAAATACCACCAATCACGCGGCCAATGGCAACCAGACGAGGAAAGAGCTCACCCTTTTTCAGCGTAAACAAATTGGAGCGATGAACCCCGGTACCGGTCAAGTTTAACGCGGCCAAAATCACCACTGCGAAGGTCGCAACGCTCACACCGCCAAAAAATTGCAACAGTGATTGCCAGAAAACGAGAGTAAGCGGCAATTGCTCTACAGTGTAAGCCATAGCTCCTGTTGTGGTCATGGCGCTGACAGTGTGAAAATAGCCTTGCATTAACGTACCGTCTGACACCACTAACCAAAAGGGAATAGCGGCGAGCATAGGGCCGAATATCCAGAAGAGTAAAAGAAACAAAAGAGCTTCGCTATTCGTTTCGGAAGCGGGTGTTTTCGAGGTGATGAGCGTAAAAACGGCACCCAGAATAAAGGTTATGAGGGCAGAGCCGGACATCACCGCCGCCATTGGTAATTCTAAAAGCAATATCGCAATAAAAGCGGAAAAAGCTAAGAGACCGGCAATAAACATCGCCGCATAGCCGAGCCAATAAATGATACGGGTAACAGCCATGGTGACTAGAAATAATCCGAGCTAACCCTGAACACGGCTTCGATCTCCTTCATAGCGGACCGCTCAGCCAGCAAAATGACCTTATCGCCTTGTTTAACGACGAGGTCTGCACGTGGAAATTCCACGACACCTTTATGAATGACTGCACCGATGGTGATATCGCTTGGCAATTCCGCGTCGCGCAGAGCCTTGCCCGAGAGTGGCGAGGTTTCCAGAACTTCGCCTTCCATCACTTCTGCGCCCCCTTGATCCAAAGAGTAGACGTCCAAAATGCGCCCTCTTCGAACGTGTCGCAAGATTGAAGAGATCGTGCTCGAGCGAGGGTCGACCACCATATCGATGCCCAACTCTGACTGCATGTTTTGCATAGAAAGGTCATTCACAAGGCTGATTGTATGCTGCGCACCGAGTTTCTTTGCCAAAACAGCAGATAATAAATTGATTTTGTCATCATTAGTGAGTGAAATCACGACTTCAGAATGGCCGACCCCCGCCTCGTCTTGAATAGCAGCGTTCATGGCATCGCCATTGAGAATAACGGTTCGGGTGAGTTCCTCAGCCGCACTCTCAGCAACAGACTTATCTTGTTCAATCATGCGAACGCGCATACCGGGCGCATCTTCCAACTGTTTAGCGACATAGCGTCCGACGCTACCCGCACCGATGAGGACAACTTGCCGAGCTTTTTGCTGTCTGGAGCCGATAATTTCCAGCAAGCGTGCCGCATGTTCGCGTTTAGTGATGATATAGGCATCATCACCCACATTCAGTGGATCGTCCGGCGTCGGGGCGAAAACAGCGCCGTCACGTTTAATCCCGACAATTGCGGCGTGAAGGCCCTCAAACAGATCAGGAATTTGACGAATGGGCGTATCAATAATCGGGCACTCCCGCGTAATTTTGACTCCCAGCAATAAAACTTGCCCTTTCCCGAAAGGCACAACATTAAAAGCTCCGGGCGTATTGAGACGCCTTAAAATAGCTTTTCCGATCTCAATTTCCGGCGAAATAATAATATCGATCGGCATGTTTTCGCGACTATAGAGATCATTCCACTGGCTCGCGAGATAGCTTTGCGCCCTCACCCTTGCAATTTTCGTGGGCACGTCGAACAAAGAGTGCGCCACCTGACAGGCAATCATATTCACCTCATCCGCATGGGTTACGGCGATAATCATGTCCGTATTACGAATGCCTGCCCTGTCCAACACATCAGGATGTGCCCCATTGCCTACGACGCCTCGAACATCCAAATCCGTGGTAATTTGGCGGATAAGTTCAGCGGACAAATCAATGACCGTAACGGTGTTGTTTTCATTTGAAAGGCGTTGCGCCAGACCATATCCAACGCGTCCTGCACCGCAAATAATGACCCGCATGGTGTTTTACCTTTTAAAACGCCCGCTTCGCAGTGAAGGGAGCATCAGCTTATGTGGACTCTTCGCGCCCACTCGCACCTAAGCCTAGCGACTTTAATTTACGGTGCAAGGCAGAACGTTCCATGCCGACAAAGCTAGCTGTGCGCGAAATATTACCGTCAAAACGATCAATTTGAGCCTGTAAATATTCGCGTTCGAAATGCTCTCTCGCATCCCGTAATGGCATGGAGATCATTCGTTCAGATTCTTTTGCATGACCCGATGGCCTGACAACTGAAACTTCGGGCGGAAGCGTTTCTAATGTGATGGGTTGGCTCGGTTCACCCATCGCCAAAATCAGCAAACGTTCGACATTATTGCGAAGCTGCCTGACATTCCCGGGCCAATCATGGGCCTGTAAAGCCGCCATAGCATCGGGTCCAATTTCTCTAGCTGGCAGTCCTGTGGACGCCGCAAGTTGGTGAATAAAATGCTCGACCAAAAGCGGAATATCTTCGCGGCGATCACTAAGCGACGGGGCTTCCAAAGGCATAACATTCAGGCGATGGAACAAGTCTTCACGAAATTTTCCGCTTTTGACGTCTTTGACCAAATCATGGGAACTTGATGTAATCACGCGGACATCCACCTGCACGTCTTCACTCCCGCCTAGGCGGTGAAATCTCTGCTCGACAAGTAAACGCAAAAGCTTTCCTTGTGTCTCTGATGGCATATCCGCGACTTCATCCAGATAAAGTGTTCCATTATGTGCCGTCTCTAGTAAGCCGCTTTTAACAACCGTTCCGGCTTCAGATTCTACACCGAAAAGCTCTTCTTCGACGCGTTCGGGTACCATAGAGGCCGCATTTACGGCTTTAAACGGGCCATTGGCGCGCTTGGAATTTTGATGGAGTAAGCGCGCAATGAGTTCTTTACCGCTGCCCGAAGGGCCTGTGATTAACACACGTGAATTTGTGGCGGCTATCCGCTCGATTTTCGCTCGTAATTGTTGCACTAGCGCAGAAGACCCAATGAGCTTTGTCTCAGTCTGAGTACGGCCTTTCAGCTCCTCATTTTCCTGCCTAAGGCGCGCATTTTCCAGTGCCCGAGACACAGTTACGATCAATTTTTCCGATTTAAATGGTTTGACGATATAATCATATGCCCCCTTACGAATTGCTGAAACCGCCGTCTCGACCGTTCCATGGCCGCTGATGATGATGACGGGTAATTCAGGGTAGGAAGACTTCAAGGCCGCCAATAATTCTATCCCGTCCATTTGACTGCCTTTCAGCCAAACATCCAAAACAACCAAAGACGGCAGGCGTTTACGCACCAACTCCAGAGCGACCTCACTGGTTTCCGCTTGACGGGTTTTATGACCTTCATCTTCCAAGATACCCGCAATCATTTCGCGAATATCCGTTTCGTCTTCTACAATCAGAATATCATAGATCATTCTGCGGCCCTTTCATTATCCGAAACATCCGGATTATTCTCGGTAGCGGGCCTTTCGGCCCATTTCGGCAGGCGAAGTTCAACACTCGCACCCGTCTTGGCAAAGCGGTAATCTGTCAGTGTCAATGTGCCGCCATGATCTTCGGCAATGCGTTTAACGATAGCCAAACCAAGCCCAGTTCCGCTTTCGCGTGTAGTGACATATGGCTCTAAAAGTCGTGTTTTGTCTTTGACCGGCCACCCAGCACCATTATCCGTCACCCGGACCAACGCCATTCCCTCATCGGCCAAAAGTTCAATTTGAATAATACCGGAAAAATGTTCATTACCATTCGCATCGCCTTCGCGAGAAACCGCTTCCCCTGCATTTTTAAGAATATTCGTGAGGGCTTGCGTAATCAAACGCGGATCCGCCCAAACCATCAAATCATTGACGGGTCGCGCGGTTTGAGAAATGCGTATGTCCGGAAATGCAACGCCCTGCTCAAACAACACTGCAGCCAGAATTTCTTGCAGATCGAATTCGACGGGTTCAGGAGCGGGCATGCGGGCAAAAGCCGAAAATTCATTCACCATCTGCTCCAAACTCCCGACCTGACGGATAATTGTTTGTGTGCAATTGGCGAAGGTTTCTGGGTCTGTCTTAATCTCATCGCGATATTTGCGTTCCAATCGCTCGGCAGAGAGTTGGATCGGTGTCAAAGGGTTCTTGATTTCATGGGCGATACGGCGGGCCACTTCCCGCCAAGCTGAATGGCGTTGAGCGGCCACTAAGCGCGTCATATCATCAAATGTCAGCACCCAACCTGTATCTTCGCGTGGGCCTTGATAGGCCGAGACGCGTAAATCGAAATTGCGTAATTGGCCGTCAATTTCACAACTCACCTGATCTTCGGCAGAGGCCTGAATACTTTCGCGCGCTTTTTTGAAAGCGACTCCAAAAGGTGACAGCACATCTTCGATCGGCGCGCCCAATAACGCCCCACCATTCACACCCAGTAATTGTTCCGCTGAATTATTGACCAGAGTAATCCGACCGGATTGGGTCAATCCGATAACTCCGGCCCTAACACCAGACAAAACAGCTTCGGAGAATTGCCGCCTCTGTTCCGAAATATCATGCTCTTTCACCAAGGCATCTCTTTGCGAGTCTAGCTGTTGCGTCATACGGTTAAACGCGCCGCCCAAATCGGAGATTTCCCCCCAATCATCTCCGACATTCACGCGGACGCTCATATCTCCGGCACGCACCCTTTCTGCAGCCGTAATCAAACGCCCTAGAGGCTCAATGATACGGTTCCCTAGAAACAGACCGAGCCAAATCGAGGCCATCAAAATCAAAAAGGCCGTTTCCATGAGGGTGAGAACAAAGATAGAGCGCATTTTGCCCTGTTTGCGGTTAAAGCTCTGTAATGAGATTGTCGCTTCTTCAATGCCTGAGATACTGGACAAAACCTGACTTTCAGACCGCAAACCGCGGCCGACATAGAGGTAAGCATTGGCGAAGCCCGGCAAAGGCGTAAGGGCTATCAAATAGTCCAAATCATCACGCTTATTAAAGGCGACACCGCCCTGCGCCACGCTTTGAAAGACTTCATCAGTAGGCACGCGGAAAGTTGGTGCAAACGGGCTCTCGACTCTCGCTAAAACATCGCCTTGGTCGCTGAGGACATAGACTGAGTCCAAATCCCTGACACGGGCTTGAATTTGTAACTCTGCTGTCAGGGATATCCGGTTTTCAATATCGCGAGGCTTGGCATTAATAGAAGCCGATAAATCCGAAATATCTTCACCAAGGTCGGCTAATTCCTGATCCACATAGTCTTCAAGAATAGCACCCGCTTGGCTCATATTATCACGAACATCATTACCGAAAATATCGTCAATATTTTGGCTGATAAAAGAGAAAGAAGAGCCCCCCACAACAATGGCCGGAAGGAGTGCTGCGAGGCTAAAAATCAGAACAAAACGACGATGTAGGAAGGGAGCCGTGCGACGGCTGGCCACAGAGAATAATGTCCCCCAAACGCGATAACCCAAATAAACGGCCAGAATGGCAATCAATATAAGGTTACCCCGCAAAAGGTCGAAAGACCGATCAATCTGCGCCTCTAAATCTGAGAATGATAGAAGCGATCCTAAGACTGTGATGAAAACAGCCGCGGCGAAGGCGACACCGAAAAGCGCCGAACGCGCAATCCGCGGAGCCCTCTTAATAAAGGGCTCAGGCGTTTTAGAGAAAGTTTGAGAGGGGTTCTTTTCTGCCTTGGGATCAACCACTTTAATAAGGTTATTGCCGTCCAGAAGATTTTCGCCCGCGTGAGTTTGCTGCTCTCTAGCTCTGGCATCAAATTCCGACAATGCTTTTAGTGCATCCACACATTACCCCGTATGCGGCCCGACAGGGCATCACCTGTTACCGCAATACATCACTGTTGCATGAAATCAACACTCTTGCACATAAGTCGACACCAAGGCCGAAGAGGCATTTTACGAAATTTCGAGTGTCTTCAACCGTGTGCGCAATGTGTTCCTGTGAATTCCCAAACGTTCGGCGGCCTTCGCTCTATTGCCTCCTGTAAGACGAAGGGCCTCGATGATGAGTGGTTTTTCAACCCATGACAAAGCTGTTTGATAGAGTGAGTCATCATATTCTGCCTCTTCATCATTGAGCAGGCTGCGACAGGCTTCTTCGAGACGTTTTTCGAATTTGACTTGGCTTTCATCATCGTGATGGCGAGGACGAATGTCTTTCGAAAATTCCTGCAACACCATTTCCGCAGTGATAATTTCATCAGAATAAAGAACGGCCAAGCGTCTGACGAGGTTTTCTAATTCTCGCACATTGCCTGTCCAATCATGTCGATGAAGCACATCGAGTGCTTCTGTTTCGAACCGCCTGTTCTTACCCGTAGAGGTTTGGGATAAGAAATTCTCCGCCAATTCATAAGTGTCGCGATCTCTGCCTGAAAGGGGCGGAATACGGATTTCGGCCACATTAATCCGAAAGAGCAAATCATCCCGAAATGCGTTTTGTTCGACAAGTTTTCGAAGGTCTTTGCGCGTGGCGGAAATAACCCGTGGGCGAAGAGATGGCGCGATAGTTTCGGCTTCGGTCATGACCGCTAAAAGTCGCTCTTGCTGAGACAGGCTCAGCTCTGCGATCTCATCAACATAAATATCGCCACCATTCACTTTTTGGAGGGTCAAAGACGTATTCTCAAAGTCATTTGTTCGAAGAAAAGGTCTGTCCCTTCGCATGCCGCCATCATGTAAGAGACGCGCAACCAAATCTTTCCCGGTGCCGACAGCCCCTTGAATAAGCACGGGAAGATCACTGTCAGAAAAGCGGGAAACGGCACGATAAACCGGCTGCATGGCGGGGCTGCGCCCGATCATAGGTAAGCCTTTGGTCTTAGCCATTTGGCGACCACGCCGTGGATTGACGGATTGACCGGCTCGGCTCACAGCATTTGTAACGTCTTCAAGATCAAAGGGCTTTGGTACATATTCAAAGACTTTATGCTGCCCGGCTTTGAGCGCCGTATTCACTGTATTATTCGCACTGATCACGACGATTGGCATTTTAGGACGAGACGCCCCAATTTCAGGGAGCGTTTCAAAAACCTCTCGTCCGCCCATCATCACATCCGTCACGATAATATCCCCTTGCCCGGCTTGCGCCCATTTTAACAAGGTTTGAGCATTATCAGTCGCTTTGACGGAATGACCGGCACGGCTGAGCGCTTTGGACAAAACAAGACGAACGCTGTCATCATCATCGGCGAGTAAGACTTCATATTTCATAGCATTTTTCCTGACTATCGGGCCGCTTCATCATCCCGCAAGGCTGTTGGCGCGGGCAGAAGGAGAGAGAATTTTGTGTGTCCAGGGCGCGATTGAACTTCAACAACCCCTCCATGGGCTGAGGCGACTTTTGACACCAAAGCCAAACCCAATCCCTGTCCATCATTTTTGGTGGACATAAAGGGTTGGAAAACTTGGTCGATAAGATCCGGTGGGATGCCAGGACCATCATCAATAATTTGAATTTCGACCGGCAAGCTGACGCTATTCCCCTCACCACGTGCTGAGACGCCGCTTCTGAATTTTGTTTTTAGGGTGATTTGTTGCCCCGCCTCACCAGCATTCTTAATAAGGTTTAGAATAGCCTGCATCAGCGTGTCCGCATCCCCGGCGACATGCGGGAGGGACGGATCATAGCTCTCGGTAAATGCGAGTTGATTATCAGCCGATTGAATAATTTGACGGGCGCGGCGGAGAATTTCGTGAATATTCACACGGTCCGTCGTTTCAGGGTCTTGGTCGCCCAGAGTTTCCATTCGGTCTGCTAATCGACGAATACGGTCAATTTCAGAGACAATGAGATTAATGAGCGCCTGCCCTTCATCACTGCTGACATCATCACTGAGCAATTGCGCGGCGCCCTTAATGCCTGCAAGCGGGTTTTTGAGCTCATGCGCAATCAAACGCCCCATACCGGAAACCACTTGCCCACCTATTTTTGCCTTGCGAGGGTGTTTCTTGGCAAAACGGAAACCCACACCAATATGGCCTTGCGTTGGAAAGGCACTCATATGGCAGATTAGCGCTTCATCCTCTGCGGCATTTGGCAAATAGATTTCTGCGTCACGTACCGTCACAGCCGCGCCTTTGGCATAAGCCGAAAGCACAGAGTTTTGAGACTCCTCATCAATTGATAAAAGCGCCCAAAGAGTCTCACGTTCTAAACGTCTCTTGGACATACCCGTCCAGTTCTGTGCCATTTCGTTGAACCACCGAATTTCATGCGTTTCCGGATCGATTAAAAAGCAGGGAAAAGGCGCGTCTTCAGTAAATAACGCCCCTAACGGTAAAGTCAGATTATATCCGTTCATGCCGCCTGCTCCGCATCAGACACAAAGGCCGCTCTAAGATAATATTTAACACGCTGCGTATCTTGAGTGGATAGCGCATCCCGACGTAACGTTTCGTCGATTTTCCTAGGCCCATGCTCTAAATATCCCGCCACATGTTTTCGAGCGACGCGCAAGCCCTTACGCTCACCATAAAATTCCAAAATATCTTTGTAGTGGCCTAAGGCACTTTCGGCTTTTTCCTCCGCCGTAACTAATGGAAGTTTAAGGCCATCCACGGCTTCAATGATATCCCTGAGCAACCAAGGCCGCCCTGTCAGCGCACGTCCAATCATCACACCATCAGCCCCCGACTCTGTCAGGGCCGCTTTGGCGGTTTCTCCACTCTCAATATCTCCGTTGACAATGACAGGAATAGACACGGCTTCTTTCACTGACTTCACAGCGCCCCAATCGGCTTCTCCCTCGTAAAACTGGCATCGGGTTCGTCCATGAACGACAACCATTTTTACGCCCGCTGTCTCGGCCCGTTTTGCTAACTCAGCGGCATTCAAACTGTCCTCATCCCATCCCAATCGCATTTTCAACGTCACGGGCAAACGCGTAGAGGCGATCGTCGTTTCAATCATCGCCATTGCGTGATCTAGATCCCGCATCAAAGCCGAACCGGATTGCCCGCCGACAACTTTTCTAGCCGGGCATCCCATATTGATATCAATGATATGAGCCCCGGCCTCTTCACAGAGCCTAGCCCCAACGCCCATCCATTCGGGATCATGCCCGACCAGTTGAATTGCCATGGGGAAAATATCATTTGATACTGCGGCTCTCGCGAGGCTTTCGGCTTCACCGCTGGCTAATCTGTCTCCGGCGACCATTTCGGACACCACCAGTCCCGGTTGGAATTTCGCTAAGACTTTTCGAAAGGGTAAGTCCGTCACACCGGACATGGGCGCGACCAATACACGCGAACGGAGTTCGACCTTGCCGATATGGATAGGATTTGCCATGTAGAATGCCATAAGCGCATCTTTGCAAACGCACAATATTTCACCACACGATTTGAGCCACTATGCCCCGTTCCGCCTTAATTTTAGTCGCTGCAGGTAAAGGGGAACGGGCCGGAGGCGACATTCCAAAGCAATATCAGCCTATCGCCGGACGCCCTCTGATTGAGCACACACTCAAAAATCTTAGAAAGGCCCATAATTTCGATGTATTTTGTGTTGTAACAGCTCAAAACGACCTGTTTATCGTCCCTCTTCTGAAAGAAATGAGCTTTGACGCGAAAATAGTCACGGGCGGCGCAACGCGCACAAATTCTGTGCGAAATGGTATGTTGGCCTTGGTAAATGACGCTATCGATCATGTTTTCATCCATGATGCTGCCCGTCCTTTCATCGACTTCGCTCTGATAAAGGCTCTTCGCGACGCGCTCATAACCCATCAAGCAGCGGCCCCTTCCCTTAAAATTGTTGATGCCTGCAAGTCTCTTGAAGGCGCAGCGATTGACAGAAACACAATTCTGCGCGTTCAAACCCCACAAGCTTTTCGCTATGACGCCATTTTAGGGGCGTTCGAAACATTAGGGGAAGAAGAAAGCTATGCTGATGACATCGCCATTGCCCACCATAATGGTCTTTCCATTGCATTCACCCAAGGGGATGAGCGCAATTTCAAACTGACCTATCCGGCTGACTTTGCTAAGGCAGAAGATATGATAAATCATAACTCCTATATCGCGACGGGTTCAGGCTTTGACGTTCACCAATTTGAAGATGGCGGGACATTATGGCTTTGTGGTGTGCCGATTAAATGTGGTTATTCTCTAAAAGGCCATTCGGATGCTGATGCTGGCTTACACGCTTTAACCGATGCCATTTTAGGTGCGCTCGCCTTTGGAGATATTGGTGATCATTTCCCCCCCTCTGATCCGAAATGGAAAGGGGCATCTTCGGATAAATTCTTGCTTTTTGCTCTGGATGCGATGCGCGAGCGCGGAGGCACCTTGCAACATATCGACGTCACATTGATTTGCGAAAAGCCGAAGGTTAAACCCCATCGGCAAACCATGCGGGAACGTCTAGCCGCACTCTGTGATCTGCCGCTTCATCGAGTCAGTTTGAAAGCAACGACGACTGAGAAATTGGGATTTACCGGTCGAGGAGAAGGCTTGGCGGCACAAGCGACAGTCACCCTTCTCTTAAAGGATGAGGCTTTAGAGAATTAAGCCATGGCCCATCCGACGCTGAAAGAGATATTTGAACTGGCTGCTGACGTCGTCAAACTCGCGACCGATAGCGGCAAGCGCATCGCCACAGCAGAAAGCTGTACGGGAGGGCTTATTGGTGCGGCAATTACAGCCATTCCCGGTTCCTCAACTCCCTTTAAAGGCGGCATTATTGCCTATGATAATGCCATCAAAAGAGACCATTTAGGTGTGTCCGAAGCAAATTTGGAACGCTACGGCGCCGTGAGCCAAGCCGTGGCAGAACAAATGGCGAGTGGCGCTTTGGCCTCGCTTGATGTGGATATCGCCGTTTCCGTGACTGGCATTGCGGGTCCGGGCGGGGGCTCCCCAAACAAGCCCGTCGGCACTGTCTGGATCGGTTTAGCTGTACGCGGGCAATCCCCAAAAGCCATTATACATAATTTTGGAGAGATTGGCCGCAATAAAGTTCGTGATGTCACTTGTTATGAGGCCCTTGAGACGCTGCGCAAAGCCCTAAAATAAATTAACCCACAAATTTATGCTAAGCCGAGCCGTGACTTTTCCATAGCCAAATTCAGATCTGAATTTGTTTTTATGGGCGGGCACACTTCACCCGCACGCTTTTCAAACATAGCCATAATGTCTTGGCTGGCTTTCGCAAATTTATCCCGAATGAGAATATTAAGCGGAAAGGCCGCCAAGGTCACATCGACATAGAAATCAACGAGTGTGGTTCCATCTGATAATTCATGAAACACCCATCGATTTTCAAGCTTCTTAACCGCCCCGCCTCGTTCAGCTTTGGTGACCCTGATCCGACGTCTGTCGGGGTCGATTTGGATAAGCGACTTAAAGGTCTGGCGGATTGCCTTATAGGCCACAATGGCTTCGGCTTCGAAATCCGTCTCGCTGATTTGTTTGGTAATGCGGAGATTGGAAATCAAATCGATAAATTTTGGATATTCTTCCACATCAGACACGAGTGCTAGTAAGTCACCCGGCGCATGTCGAATGTGTTTCGTGAAGGCTGTAGACGGCATTAAGCGTGTTGCGCCTTTCGAGCCGCTTGAAGTTTCGCAAAATCGCTATCAGCGTGATAGCTAGAACGAGTTAAAGGACTGGCGGAGACCAAAAGAAACCCTTTGGCTTTCGCAATCGTTTCATAGGCTTTGAATTCTTCTGGCGTCACAAACCGCTTGACTGCCGCATGTTTGCGCGTGGGCTGCAAATATTGCCCGATGGTCAGGAAATCGATGCCTGCACTCCGCATATCATCCATCACCTGCATGACCTCTTCTTTGGTTTCGCCAAGACCAACCATAAGTCCAGATTTGGTAAATTGTGACGGGTCGCGCTCTTTTACCTTTTCCAGTAAACGCAGAGAATGATAGTAACGCGCCCCCGGCCGGATGGAGAGATATAGACGCGGTACGGTTTCAAGGTTGTGATTGAAGACATCTGGGCGCGCATCAATCACTGTCTCCGTGGCTCCAGCTTTGCGTAAGAAATCAGGCGTGAGAATTTCGATGGTCGTTTTCGGGGCTTTGCCACGAATGGCCTCAATCACATCGACAAAATGCTGTGCGCCGCCATCGGCCAAGTCATCCCGATCGACCGAGGTAATCACAACATGCTGGAGACCCATTTCTTTGACCGCATCCGCAATTTTCGATGGCTCGTAAGCATCAACATCCTGCGGCAAACCTGTCGCGACATTACAGAAAGCACAAGCACGCGTACAGATTTCGCCTAAAATCATAAAGGTAGCATGTGATTTTTCCCAACATTCACCAATATTCGGGCAACCCGCCTCTTCGCACACTGTGACGAGACCTTTATCTTTGACGATTTTACGCGTTTCGGCATAACCTTTGGATGTCGGGGCTTTGACCCGAATCCAAGATGGTTTGCGCAACACTTCCGTTTCAGGATTTTTTGCCTTTTCCGGATGTCGAAGAGCCGGTTTCGGACGCAAATTATTAGCAGTGTCAATCAAGGTAGGCATAGACGCTAAATGGGGGTTTTAGAGCTTCGGGGCAAGCCTAATTTCAGTCAATACAATGCAAGGCTCTGTTGAGAAAATGCAATTTACTCCTCCTTAATTGCTGCAAATCAGTTGAGATGCGACATATTGGACTGTTTTTTGCTTATATTAACTTCGTACCCTTATGGTGATGAAGATTTATGAGTAAAAACAGACATATATCCCAGTGGACAGGCACAGAACTTTGGCGTGGCCTATTTTCGCCTGTACTAATTCGGGACGGACATGATAATTTTTTCACACCCATCCGTCTCATACTCGCCTGTTTAGTCGTGGTTGGCCATGCCAGTGTTATTGCCAATCGGGATATCACAGCCGAACCACATTTATTTTTCGACTATGGCTTTAGCTATTTGGCGGTCAATGCCTTTTTCATTGCCTCAGGTTTTCTGGTCACAAAGAGCATCGCTTACCGTCGGAATATAGCCGATTACAGTTCAGCGCGTTTCCTACGGATTTTCCCTGCGCTTTTCGTCCACATCCTGTTCGTTATGTTGATCATTGGGCCGCTTTCGACCCTTTTACCCCTCTGGGAATACCTCACTCATTTTGACGTCTGGAAGCAGCCCGCTCTGGTACTGAGCTTTTTCAATACAGATGTGCTTTTGCCAGGCGTTTTCACCGCGAACGATGAACAGTTCGCGTCTGCACCGCTTTGGACATTACGCTATGAATTTCTTGCTTATATCGCGACGGCTATTGCCTTTTCATTGGGTCTGATGCGCAAGAAATGGATGATACTCGCCCAATTTGTTGTGCCCTCAATCACATGGCTCGTTGTGAGAGAGCTCGGGGTTTTTGAAGATCTGCCGGGCACCGCACAAAATGTCCTAAGGTTCGCCATTGCTTATGGCTTGGGTGCAACATTCTTCGCCTATAAAGACAGGATTTCACTCAGTTTTGGAGGCTTGCTTTTGACAGGGTTGTTTGCTGTCCTTGTGGGTCAGAGCGAATTTGTTGAAATCAGTACGAATATTTTGCTGGCCTATATGGTTATGTTCTTGGCTTATGTGAGACTGCCAAAGTTCAATTGGCTACAGTCGTTTTCAGACATTTCTTATGGCGTTTACATTTACCATTGGTGTGTCTTGCAGCTCGTCTTTCAGTGGTTTCCTGACATGGATATGTGGACATTATTGCTTGCGACGGCCCCAGCCATATGGGGACTTTCCGCCCTATCTTGGCACTTCATTGAGAAGCCTTCACTGAAAGCAAAGTCGCGTTTTGCGCAAGCTTTGCGTTTCGGGAAAACAACCGTCAAGCAAGACCTTAGACCTGTTCTAGCAGATTAGAATTAAGTATCTCGACATGCTCACGTCGTCCTAGAAATGAATGGTTCGATCATAGGCGTCTAACACCGCCTCATGCATCATTTCTGACAATGTCGGATGCGGGAAGACGGTTTCCATCAGCTCATGTTCCGTCGTCTCCAATTTCTGCGCAATCGTATAACCTTGGATAAGCTCCGTGACTTCAGCCCCAATCATATGCGCACCAAGCAACTCACCCGTTTTGGCATCAAAGACCGTCTTTATCAGACCTTCAGGTTCGCCCAAAGCAATGGCTTTGCCATTACCAATATAAGGGAAGCGACCCACTTTGATGTCATGTCCCGCCTCTTTTGCTTGCGCCTCTGTATGTCCGACAGAAGCGATTTGCGGGTGACAATAAGTACAGCCCGGAATGGCGTTAGCATCCAAAGGATGCGGGTTCTGACCCGCAATTTTCTCAATACAAATAATGCCTTCATGTGAGGCTTTATGTGCAAGCCAAGGCGGCGTGGTGACATCACCAATCGCATAGAGGCCTTTGACCCCCGTGAAGGAATATTCGTCTACTGTGATGTGTGAGCGATCAATTTTTACACCTAGCTCTTCTAGCCCCATATCCTCGGTATTCCCGACAATGCCGATTGCCAGAATAACGCGGTCAAATTCCGCTTTTTCTTCTTTTCCGCCTTTCGTTAAAGTGGCCGTAACGCCATTTGCACCCAATTTCACACTGGCTTGAGTCTCAGTTTTAATGGTGACGCCCCGCTTCTCGAAAGCCTTGCGCGCCATCCCCGATATTTCGGCGTCTTCTGCCGGCAAAATTCGGTCCATCATTTCAACAACGGTCACATCTGCGCCGAAAGCGTCAAAGAAACTGGCAAATTCCATACCGATTGCCCCGGAACCAATAACCAAAAGTTTGTTCGGAATCGTATCCGGCACCATGGCTTCACGGGCTGTCCAAATATACTTCCCATCCGGTTCAAGGCCCGCTTGAGGAATGGTTCGTGCTCGCGCGCCCGTGGCCAGAATAACATGTTTTGCATGATAGTCCTGCCCATCAATCATAACGGTCGGAGCTTCTTTCCCGGGTTTCAGAGAGGCGAAACCACCAATAACGGTGACTTTATTTTTCTTCATCAAATGCTTGATGCCGCCGGATAATTGACCTGCAATCTTACGGGACCGCTGCACAATCTTGGCCAAATCATAGCTCGGTTCGGCTGATAAGCCGTAATTCGAGGCATGTTGCATATTGTGATAAACTTCGGCAGAGCGGAGCAGAGCCTTAGTCGGAATACAGCCCCAATTAAGACAGACTCCGCCCAAATCTTCTTTTTCAACAATCGCGGTTTTGAACCCTAATTGAGACGCGCGAATAGCCGTCACATAGCCGCCCGGCCCAGAGCCGATTACAATTACGTCAAAAGTTGAATCCGCCATAAACTTGCCTTTTACATTGCTTCTGAAATGGGAGTTTCGTTGCAAATCTTATGGCAGATAAATGTTCGAATTAGAACAGCTATTTCCGAAAAGCTGTCAGCTTAATTTCGTATAACCCCGGTTTTGAGCCCCTTTATTGGGCGCTTTCATTCAAAGGTTCCGGAATGGTCATAGCCTCAATTACCTGCAAACGCAGAACATCTTGAAGCGCGCGTGTCTCAACCTCTTCCAAAATTTCAAAGGCTAGCTCTCTATGCCCTTTTCGGGCAAACCCTACTGCCAAATTACTGCGCGCCGTATCACGCAATTCAGGCTGGCTGATTTTGGAAATTACCGTGGGCGCATTTTCATAAGCCTCATGACGAATAATATAATCTATCAAACTCAAATAAGCGCGATCACGCAATTCAGGAATTTCCAACGCCGCAGTCTGTTTCAGTACGGTTTTATAGACATCATCAAACTCGACATCTTTGGGCGCGGAAAGAGACGGCACTACATCGCCTTTTTTTACTTTTTCCTGCCAGATCATGGCATCTGTTTTTTTAACAGGGCCATTTTCTTTTTCTGTCTTTAGAGCCGTGAGATAGCGTGACAGCCAACGTCTTTCTTTACTGTCATCAATAATCTTCTCGTCTTTTAAATCAGGTGTGTCTTCCGTGAAAATGAAAATTTCCGTTGGTTTTTCTGCGGGAACTGAGCTTTCCAACACGGCCTCCCTCACATCTGGCCCATCAACATCATCAGGACCGCCCTGTTTGAAATCATCAATCGTCTCTTTCACAGTCACTGCAACGGATTTCGTAGCAGATCGGGTGCTATC
Source organism: uncultured Algimonas sp. (assembly GCA_964511495.1). GTDB lineage: Bacteria > Pseudomonadota > Alphaproteobacteria > Caulobacterales > Maricaulaceae > Litorimonas. The sequence continues at coordinate 31,130 of CAZEFT010000009.1, forward strand.
CATGGCGCGTTGAATATCGGCCTGCGCAATTTCTCCGCCCGTGCCAAAATAAACGACGCTTCCCGCCATCAGCGCCAAGACCGTACCTGTTATTAGAGATTTCCAGAACATTATTGCCCCACTCATCCATTCTTGGACAAAGCTAACGCCGCCTTAGCGTTTGGGCAAGAGCGCTCCCCTGTTAAGCGAATAGGAATGGCAGTGCACTGATTTCCTCAAACAATGAGGGAAACCGCACAAGGATCATCCGTTTAGAGCATCATAGTAATGGGCTGTTCGACATAGCGTTTAAAGTGCTGAAGCCATTCGGCGCCCAAAGCTCCATCCACAACACGGTGATCGCAGGTTAGCGTGACGGTCATAACTGTCGCAATCGCCAGCGCACCGTCTTTCACAATAGGACGAGGACCACCTGCGCCTACAGACAAGATCATGCCATGCGGTTCATTAATGATGGAGCCAAATTCTTTGATACCCATCATACCCAGATTGGAAATAGAGAATGTTCCGCCCTGATATTCTTGTGGTTTGAGCTTTTTGTCCCGTGCGCGACCTGCTAAATCTTTCATTTCGACGGAAATACTCGACAAGCCTTTATTACAAGCTTCGCGGACAATCGGCGTGATTAAGCCACCGTCAATGGCAACCGCTACAGCAATATCGGCATGTTTGTGATAGGCGATACCATCGGGCGTAAAGCTCGCATTGGTTTTCGGGCAATGTTTGAGGGCCAAAGCGGAAGCTTTAATCAACATATCATTGACGCTCACCTTCACACCTTCCGGTGCTTGGCTGTTCAATTCCTTCCGCATTTTCAGTAATTCATCAATTTCACAGTCAATGGTGAGCGGGAAATCGGGAACATTACTATTGGAAGCAGACAAGCGCTTCGCAATGGTTTTGCGCATTCCGTCCAGCGGTTCGAGATCGTAAGTCCCGGGTTCAATACCGAGCTTGGAGAGATAATCCGCGCCGCCGCTTCGCACAGCCCCGACTTCGCGAGACTCGCTTGTGGGTGTGGTGGAGGCCGTATCGGGTTTCGCTGCCGCTTTTGGCAGTTCATAGCCCTCAATATCGGCTTTCACGATGCGGCCATTCGGGCCTGAGCCCTTAACAGAGGCGAGGTCAATTCCGGCTTCCTTCGCCAAACGTTTGGCAAGTGGAGACGCCTTGATGCGATTGCCGCCCTCACTTTGATGAGCCACAGACTCTGTCTTCGATTCTTTCGCATTTGATGCAGATTGCGGAGACGGAGCCGATTTTTCAGCGGCAGGTTCGGATTGTTGTGATGACGGGGCGGAAGAGTTACCCGCTTCATACCCGTCCAAAGCGCTTGCGTCTTCATCGTCTTCGAGCAGAAGCGCAATCGGAGCGTTAACTTTCACGCCATCTGATCCCGCTTCTACCAATATTTTCGCCAAAGTGCCCTCTTCAACGGCTTCGACTTCCATCGTGGCTTTATCCGTTTCGATTTCCGCCAGCAAATCGCCGGAGGAGACCGTGTCGCCCTCCTTGACTAACCATTTGGACAAAGTCCCCTCTTCCATTGTAGGAGACAAAGCAGGCATGAGAATTTCAATCGGCATCTTAGGGACCTTTTGTTTTATACTATGTGTCAGGCCGTTTTATTGGCTGACAAATACTTTCGAGGCGATTTTCCAATCGCCGTCAATTTTGACAAGCGTCAGCACATCATAAAAACGATCTGCAGATTTGAAATGCACCGTGGCGATACGACCATCCGTCACTTTCATATCTAAAATTGCGCTGTCTCTTTCTCCGTGAGGATTGGGGTTATTGCCCCAACGTTCAATTACCTTATTCATATCGGGCCAAACGCGAAGATATTCCTCACCTTGGTCATTTTCGCGAACACCAAACATGGCGGCCCCGTCATCAAAGGCGCGCGATAAGCGCGTAAAATCCGCTTCGCCTTGCCCATCGAAATAATCATAAACGGCCGCTTCAATTTTGCGCTTATCAGAGGCGCTGACCCCGTCAAAATTAGAATAGGCTCCGTCATTATTGCCGGAATCTATCACGCTGATACAGCCTGTAAGGCTCATAGCAGATGCCAGTAAGGCAGTGGTCAGTAATGTTTTCATGCCGTGTCTCCTTTGTTGTGACATGGTAAAATGATGGCACTCATTTTTATTAAATCTCTAAACTCATTATTATCATAGTAGATGTTGTCATATCTATAGCTGTGGCGGGCAATCTGAGTCATTTAGGCCTGAAGGCAAAAAACAAATTTTTTCTATGAAGCCGCTATCGTCAAACCTAACTAGACCTAATTTGGTAACCAACCAGGGAGCATATTTATCTCCTTTTTGATCTTCGAAAATCATATCAAGTGTTTCAAAAGCTTCAATGTCGGTTTTATAACCCCTTCGGTTCTTTATGTATTCCTCTAGATTCTTCTCACTTTGAGATAGGTTTCTGACTGTTTCTTCAATGTAGTTATATCCTACGCTATCCAAACTTTTCACCCACCAAGCAACTACTGCTCCTAAAATAAGAGCGACCAGTATCACTATGAATAGCGTAAATTTTCTCACTTATAACAAACCTTCTTCGCCGCTTTCACGACATCCTCGGTTCCCGGCAAGCTGAGCGCTTCCAAATTCGCGGCGTATGGCAGTGGGACGTCAGCTTGGAAGACACGAGCGGGTGGCGCGTCGAGGTAATCGAAAGCTTCGTTCGTCACCACAGCCGCGATTTCCGCGCCGATACCACTTTGGCCCCAACCTTCTTCGGCGCAGACAATACGATTGGTTTTCTTAACCGATTCAATCACCGTGTCTGTGTCCAATGGACGGAGTGTCCGCAAGTCGATGACTTCGGCGCTGATGCCGTCTTTCGCCAGAATTTCCGCCGCCTCTAAACAACGTCCGACCATACGAGAATGCGCCACGAGTGTGACGTCTGTGCCTTCGACACGGACTTTGGCTTTCCCAATCGGGATGAGGAAATCATCCATATCCGGCACGTCAAAGCTCTCACCATACATCAATTCATGTTCCAAAAAGACAATGGGGTTCGGGTCGCGAATAGCGGCCTTCAATAAGCCCTTCGCATCCGCAGAATCATAAGGCGCGACGACTTTCAATCCCGGTACATTGGCGTACCAAGACGAGTAATCATGACTGTGCTGCGCGCCGACGCGTGACGCCGCACCATTTGGGCCGCGGAAGACAATCGGGCAGCGCATTTGACCGCCGGACATGTAAAGCGTCTTGGCGGCGGAGTTAATGATATGGTCAATCGCCTGCATGGCGAAATTAAAGGTCATAAATTCGACGACCGGCTTCAAACCGCCCATGGCCGCGCCACAGCCAATACCGGCAAAGCCATATTCCGTAATCGGCGTATCCACCACACGACGCGCGCCAAATTCCTGTAGGAGTTCGCGAGTTACCTTATAAGCCCCCTGATATTCAGCGACTTCTTCACCCATCACAAAAACAGTCTCGTCACGGCGCATTTCTTCGGCCATAGCATCACGCAAAGCATCCCGAACAGTGGTTTCGACCATTTTGATATTCGTCGGAATATCCGGATCATTCGGCACTGTCTGAGAAACTGGCGCAGAGGCTGTTTGCGGCGCAGGCTCGGCTACGACAGGCTCTGCACTCGGCGCAGCGGCAGAAGTAGGTTTACCTAAATCGGCTTCGGTCTCTCCATCCTCCAGCAATTGGAGAATAACCTCACCGACCTTCACATTATCCGTGCCCGAAGGAACAATAATTTTACCAACAACACCTTCGTCGATGGATTCAACTTCCATCGTCGCTTTATCCGTTTCGATTTCCGCGAGAATATCGCCGGATGTGACGGTATCGCCCTCTTTTACAAGCCATTTTGACAAGGTGCCTTCTTCCATAGTGGGAGAGAGGGCGGGCATTTTAATATCAATCGCCATTAGGTCAGTAACTCCACAAAAATGAGTATGAGGCCGATTATGGACACGGCCCAAGCAAGCGTCCGCACAACCGGTACGCCGAAATAATAGAGCGGGGCAAAAGCCAACCGCCCATAGAAAAACATAGCGGCACCGAGCGCTGTTTTAGAGCTTAAATCGTTCAAATAAAGCGCCGCAAAAATAAGAGGGATGAATATCATCATCCCTTCGGTCATATTAGCTTGAGCGCGTTTTGTTCGCGCGTGTAAGGGGGTAAGACCTGTTGCCGGCATATCGTCGCGTGCCCCTAATAATTCGCCCACTGTCGCTTTTTTTGAAAAAGTCGCGCTCAAAGCCTGCATGACAATCATTACAAAATATAATCCGACGGCAGATAAGAGATATTTGAGTTCAACAGCCATTAGGCGCAATCCTTCTTCGGAAAGGCAGGTTTAACGGGCTTTCCCGTCTCATCAAATGGAAGCGCGAAGGAGAAGGCTGCGGGTAACGCCCCGTTCTCTCTTAACAGCGATAATTTTGCATAAGCTTCGTCCAGTGTCGGAACATGGCCCTCTTCTGCCCACCACAGCACCATATGTTCTGTCGGCAAGCGATGAAAATTCTGACGCTCTTCCCGCATAACTTTGGTGTGGGCGGTTTTATAGACAAAATGATAAAGGCTCTGAATATCTTCCCAAACGCTCATATTCACCAATGTATCAGGTCCAAAGCCTTCATGACGTAGGGCAAGCGCACCATCACCCGGTCCATCATCGGTCATCCGCCAGACAAAGCCATCTGCACGATCAGCCAGAGCATTAATCGCTTCAATACGCCCCGTGAAACCCACCATTTCGGGGGCTTCCGTCGCATATTGCGCATCCGCGATATTGAGTTGGACGAGGTGCAAAGGGACTAGCCTTCAACAGGTAAAAGAACGTCAGTCCAAAGCTCTTTCGGATCGGGCTCTGGTGAAGTTTGCGCAAACTCGGCGGCGTCTTTGACGATTTCTTTGATCTCTTTATCGATCTCTTTCAGTTTCGCCTCATCTGCCCATTTCTCATCGAGCAGGCGCGCGCGAACGGCATCAATCGGGTCGCGTTCTGACCGCGTTTTTGTGACTTCATCACGCGAGCGATATTTCGCGGGATCAGACATAGAATGACCGCGATAACGATAAGTCTTCATTTCCAAAATCATCGGCCCCTTGCCACCACGCGCGTGATCAATAGCCTTTTGCGCTGCATCGCGAACTTCCAGCACATTCATGCCGTCCACTTGGATGCCCTCAATCTCAAAACTGATGCCGCGCTTATAAAGCTCAGTTTCGGCCGATGACCTTTCAACTGATGTTCCCATGGCATATTGGTTGTTCTCAATCACAAAGACGACGGGCAAATCCCAGAGCTTCGCCATGTTAAATGTCTCATAGACTTGGCCTTGATTTGAAGCCCCATCGCCGAAAAAGGCGAGGCTTACCGCGCCATTGTCCAAATATTTATTTGCAAAGCCCAACCCGGCTCCGAGAGGGACTTGCGCGCCGACGATACCGTGTCCGCCGTAAAACTTCTTTTCTGTACTGAACATATGCATGGAGCCGCCCTTACCACGGGAATAGCCGCCTTCCCGCCCGGTCAACTCTGCCATGACACCGCGGCTTTCCATACCACAGGCAAGCATGTGCCCGTGATCGCGATAGCCCGTGATCATTTGATCCCCCTCATTCATCGCGGCACGACATCCCGTAACAACAGCCTCTTGACCGATATAAAGATGACAAAACCCGGCAATTTGACCCATGCCGTAAAGCTGACCCGCTTTTTCTTCAAAACGTCGAATGAGTAGCATTTCTCGGTAATAACCGAGTAATTCATCCGCATTGGTTTTGTGAGTATTCTTCTTATTCGCCGTTTTACGCGATTTGGTAGCCATGGACATCTCGAATGCTGGAGTCGATAGTTTGGATACGAAATAATAGTCTTGATATTATTGCGCTCTCTCGGTCCCTAAACACCAAAATCAGTCGGTTGGGTCAAGCCAAATCGTCAAATCTTTCGTATCCGAATAAAAGAGTTTTTCGCGCGCGACGCGGTCTAAGGCGTCAATATCCAGATTTTTTGTATCCAAGGCATCAACACGTGACTCCAACGCTAGCTTCGTCGCCGTTAACTCATCCAGTTGAGTTTGCAGCTTCTGTGCTTTGATGTCACTGCTGGCCCAATTAAATAAGCCTTGAGAGCCGGAGAACGCATGAAAGGCGAGATATAGATAGAGAATGATAATCGCGAGAACAGGCCAGCGGATATTGCGGATAAAGCGTATAAAGCCCCCTATCACGGCGAAGCGCGATTCAGACGGTTGATCCATGGGCGGCGTGTATCGCATATCACGCTATCGCGAATTACGGTTAAAACGTTATTAAGACTCTTTCAAAATCACACAAAAAAAGCGCGAACGATTCGCGCTTTCTCAATTCAACTTTGAAATATGACTGAATTAGTCGCGTAAAATTGACCGCCCTGCGTAATGGGCCATAGCGCCTAATTGCTCATTGATACGCAAAAGTTGATTATATTTCGCCAAACGGTCTGAACGTGCCAATGACCCTGTTTTAATCTGACCGCAATTAAGGGCAACAGCCAGATCAGCAATGGTCGTATCAGCTGTTTCACCTGAGCGGTGGGACATCACGGAGGTGAAACCAGCTCTATGTGCCATATCAACGGCATCCATAGTTTCTGACAAAGTTCCGATTTGGTTGACTTTAACCAAAATGGAATTAGCCGCTTTTTTATCAATGCCCGTCTTAAGACGCTTTGGATTGGTCACGAACAGGTCGTCACCGACGAGTTGTACTTTGTTACCAATTTTTGCGTTCAAATTCACCCAACCATCCCAGTCATCTTCGGCCATACCGTCCTCGATTGACAGAATCGGATAAGCCGTTGTTAGGTTGGCGAGGTAATCGACAAAATCATCGGAGGAGAGTATTTGCCCTTCCCCTTTCAGGTTATATTGCCCGTCTTCAAAAAATTCTGTCGAAGCTACATCCAAAGCCAACATGACGTCATCGCCCGGTTTGAACCCGGCGCTTTCAACGGCTGACATGATGTAATCCAATGCCGAACGTGTTGAGGCCAGGTTCGGAGCAAATCCACCTTCATCACCGACATTGGTATTATGTCCGTCGGATTTCAGCTTCGCCTTGAGCGCGTGGAATATCTCAGCGCCCATGCGTAAAGCTTCAGGGAAATTGGATGCGCCTACAGGCATGACCATAAATTCCTGCACATCAATAGGATTATCAGCGTGTTCTCCACCATTGATAATATTCATCATGGGCACAGGCAAAACACGTGCATTGGCTCCGCCAACATAACGATAAAGTGGTGTTTGTTGGGAGTCGGCTGCAGCTTTCGCCAAAGCCAATGAAACACCCAAAGTGGCATTCGCCCCTAAACGGCTCTTATTTTCTGTGCTATCCAATTCGATAAGGATTTGATCGATACCGCGTTGATTATCGGCTTCGAGGCCGTAAAGCGTATCCGCGATTTCAGTATTGACGTTTGTTACGGCGTTTTGAACGCCTTTTCCGCCATAACGGGATTTATCGCCATCCCGCAGCTCAACAGCCTCATGTGCGCCAGTCGAGGCACCGCTTGGTACGGCTGCGCGACCAAAGCCGCCGTCACTTAAGGTAACGTCGACTTCTAATGTGGGGTTGCCACGACTATCCAGGATTTCCCTGGCAAAGATAGTTTCGATCTCGACCATGGGTAGCTCCGGTCAGTTATAATATAAAAGGAAAGACTTAGTCTTTTGGTGTCAGAACCTGACGTCCACGATACATGCCTGATTTCAGGTCGATGTGGTGTTGACGGCGTAATTCACCGCTATCCTTGTCTTCGACATAGTTTACGGCGTTCAGACGATCATGTGCGCGGCGCATGCCACGACGTGAATTTGAAATTTTACTCTTAGGGACAGCCATCAGGGCCTCCTGTATTATCATTTAAAAACGCTCCGTCACGAAGAGGAGCGTGTGTTTGGACGCGCATGTAGCGACTCCCTACGCTTTGAGCAAGTCTTTTTGCAGCTTGGCGAGGGTGTTGAGCGCGGCTTTTACAGAATTTCATACAAAATGCTGGGTTAAGTTAGACTTTAGTCCAAGCTATCGCGGTCAACTTTACCCCGAAAGGCCTTTTTTTCTCCTCGAATGGCTTTGGCCTTCAATCGACGCCTTACAGAACCGCGAGTCGGGCGAGTCGGTTTGCGCTTCTGCTTGGGTCTGAGCGCGGCTTTAATCAAACCTTTCAATCGGGCTAAAGCCTCTGCCCGATTCCGGTGTTGAGATCTGTGATCCTGCGCTTTGATAACAATCATCCCATTTTCAGAGATATGATTGTCAGAATAAGCAAAAAGTTTGGATTTTTGAACCTCACTCAAAGCAGAACTGGCCGGAATAAAAAACCTTAACTGGATAGCCGACGAGGTTTTATTGACATGCTGCCCGCCCGGGCCGGAAGCCCGCGTACCCGTAAGTTCAATCTCTGACAGAGGCAGGACGAGACCGGGTTGGATATAAAGTGCGTCACTCATCTCGCCTTTAATCACCTTTGAGGCAAATTATGTAGCTTTTACGGCTTCTTTTATCGCCTCTAACGCCTCCTCTGCGCCTTCGGGTTTCGAACCTCCGGCTTGAGCCATTCCGGGTTTACCGCCACCGCGACCGTCAACGAAGGGGGCTCCCGCATTCACCAATGTTGCCGCAGAATAGGTGCTCGTAAGATCATCACTCACCGCCACGCCGACAGCGACTTTTCCGCTGTCTTTAGCAATAAACGCAACGATACCCGACCCTAGCGCATCCAGTTGTTCATTCATCATCGGACGTAATTCCTTACCCGAAACTCCCTCCAAAACACGCGCCATTACCTGCACACCGTTAATCTCTTCCGCAGAGGCACCACCGCCTCCGCCGCCTAAAGCCAGTTGCTTTCGGGTTTCAGCCAATTCCTTTTCAAGGCGCTTTCGGTCTGCCAGCAACCCCTCAATACGGGTGGGCACATCTTCGGGACGTGTTTTCAGCGTATCGGCCGCCTGCCTCGCCAGCCCAGCTTGCGCTTCCAAATAGAGGCGCGCCGCTTCCCCGGTTACGGCCTCGACGCGACGAATGCCAGCGGCCACGGCTTCTTCATTGATAATTTTGAACAGAGACATGTCTCCTGTACGGCGCACATGGGTGCCCCCACATAATTCCACGGAATAAGGCTTGGTCGCGTCATCAGGATCAACACCCAAAGTTAAAACACGCACTTCATCGCCATATTTTTCTCCAAACAAGGCCAGTGCGCCGGCCTTCATGGCCGCATCCGGACTCATCAATTCGGTTTTAGCCGACGTGTTTTGCTGAATTATCGCATTCACCTCATCTTCGACCTTGGCCAATTCTTCGCGCGTTATGGCCGCGCCATGCGAAATATCGAAACGAATACGCTCACCATCAACCATCTGCCCTTTTTGTGCGACATGCTCACCTAATACACGGCGAAGCGCTTCATGCAGAAGGTGCGCAGCAGAATGATTATGTCGTGTTGTTTCACGATTGTCAGGGTCAACCGAGATACGAGCCTTATCCCCCGTTGAAACAGAACCGCTAAGCGTTCCGATATGAACATGAAGTCCGCCCGCCTTTTTCTGAACATCCGTTATGGTAATTTCTGCGCCACTTGAGAATGTGGCGCGACCTTTATCTCCAGCTTGTCCTCCGCTTTCTGCATAAAAAGGCGTGCTGGATGTCAGGAACATAACTGGGCCGGATTTCGCTTGATCAACGATGACGCCGTCTTGAACGATGATTTCAACAGGTTGTTCATCCGATAAATCGTCATAGCCCGTGAACTCGCTATCCCCCGTTTGTTCTTTCGCCGTATTCCAAACGTCATCTGTTGCCTGGTCGCCCGACGTAAATCCGCCCTCTCGGGATTGCGCTTTTTGGCGTTCCATGGCCGCTTCAAAGCCTTGCAAATCGACACCCAAACCTTTTGCCCGGAGCGCATCCTGCGTCAGGTCGATGGGGAAACCATAGGTATCGTAAAGTTTGAACGCTGTTTCACCATCAAGATCGTCCCCTTTTGATAATCCTGCGACTGCGTCTTCGAGCAATGTTGTTCCGCGGCCCAAAGTACGGCGAAAACGCTCTTCTTCTTGCTCAAACGTTGCCATAATAGAGGCTTTTGCGCGGTTAAGCTCATCATAGGCCATGCCCATTTCCTGAATCAAAGTCGGAACAAGGCGGTGCATGAGAGGGTCTTTAGCCCCCAATAAGTGAGCATGGCGCATCGCGCGGCGCATAATACGCCGCAGCACATAGCCTCGCCCTTCATTCGACGGAAACACGCCATCCGCCATAAGAAACGAACAAGAACGAAGATGGTCGGCTATGACACGATGAGAAAATTTCGCCTTTCCCTCCGCCTCTACACCCGTCAAATCAACAGAGGCACCAATCAAAGTTTTAAAAAGATCAACATCGTAATTGTCATGCTGGCCTTGCAAAATGGCTGCAATACGCTCTAGCCCCATACCTGTATCAATGGAAGGTTTCGGCAGCGAGTCTTCCCGCCCATCAGCAAAGCGTTCATATTGCATGAAAACCAGATTCCAGATTTCGATAAAACGATCACCATCTTCATCAGGCGAACCGGGAGGACCGCCCGGAATGCCTTCACCATGATCGTAAAAAATTTCCGAACAAGGCCCGCAAGGCCCTGTATCGCCCATGGCCCAAAAATTATCAGATGTCGGAATGCGGATGATGCGATCTTCAGACAAGCCGGCAATTTTCTTCCACAGATCAAAAGCTTCGTCGTCTGTATGGTAAACCGTGACCAAAAGCTTGTCCTTGGGCAGAGCAAAATCCTTCGTAATAAGCTCCCAAGCCTGACTAATTGCATGTTCTTTGAAATAATCACCAAAAGAGAAATTACCGAGCATTTCGAAAAATGTGTGATGTCTGGCTGTATAGCCCACATTGTCTAAATCATTATGCTTGCCCCCGGCTCGTACACATTTTTGTGACGTGGTGGCACGGCGGTTATCAGGCGTGACAGCGCCCGTGAAATAATCTTTGAACTGCACCATACCCGCATTCACAAAAAGCAATGTCGGGTCATTATCGGGCACTAAGGGGCTGGATGGTAAGACAGCGTGATCATTTTCCCCAAAGAACGTGAGAAATTGCTGACGTATATCGTTCAAACTGGCCATTCGGATGTCCGCAAGAGTGATAGGGTTAAACAATGAGCGTAATGCTACACGCTCCTATAGAAAGAGCGCTCGGCAGTGCCAAGCGCTCTTTTATGCAAAGCGATTACTAAATTTATCAAAAACCACAGATTAGGGATAGGGTCTTTGACAGAAGGAGTCAGGACTCCCGGGGCTCATCGTCTAACAATCGCCTTTGCAGGGTGGCCGAGCTAATCGGGAAAACTCGGCCATTTCTTTGCTCTGCATACGGGATGTGCAAAGAAAACAAATTTTATAAGGTTACAGACCTGCCCACGATGGCAGACTTAAACAGAAAGGCTTAGGCCAATGCTGCGGCATCACCGTCATCTTCGACTTGCTCATCTTTAGGCATAAGCAATTCTTCTTCAATCAGACCTTCGTTCATTCGAATACGCTTTTCGACGTCATTCATAATATCGGGGTTGTCTTTCAGGAAACGACGCACATTTTCGCGACCCTGTCCGATGCGCTCATCTCCATAAGAATACCACGAGCCTGATTTTTCAATTACTTCGGCTTTTACGCCTAAATCAATCAATTCACCCGTTTTGGAAATGCCTTCACCATACATGATATCAAATTCAACCTGACGGAAAGGTGGCGCTACTTTGTTCTTCACAACTTTGACGCGGGTTTGATTTCCTACGATTTCATCACGATGTTTAATTGCACCGATACGACGAATATCGAGACGGACGGAGCTATAGAACTTCAACGCATTACCGCCTGTCGTCGTTTCGGGTGAACCGTACATAACACCAATCTTCATACGAATTTGGTTGATAAAGATAACCATACAGCCCGATTTTGAAATTGAGCCTGTAAGCTTGCGCAAGGCTTGGCTCATGAGGCGAGCCTGTAAGCCGGGTAAGCTGTCGCCCATATCACCTTCCAGTTCGGCGCGTGGTGTTAAGGCAGCAACAGAGTCGATAACCAAGATGTCAATCGCACCAGAGCGAACAAGTGTATCAGCAATTTCAAGCCCTTGCTCCCCTGTATCAGGTTGAGCGATCAGTAATTCATTTACATCAACACCAAGCTTTCCAGCATAAACGGGATCAAGCGCATGCTCAGCATCGATAAAAGCAGCAACACCGCCCTGTTTTTGCATTTCAGCTACGCAGTGTAGTGACAAAGTCGTCTTACCGGAACTTTCCGGACCATAAATTTCAATAATACGCCCTTTTGGCAAACCGCCTATGCCGAGGGCAATATCAAGTCCCAAAGACCCTGTCGAAATGGATTCGACATCCATTGCAGATTTTTGCCCTAATTTCATGACAGAGCCCTTCCCAAAGGCACGATCAATTTGTGAGAGCGCTGCATCCAAAGCAGCAGATTTATTTTTCTCGTCAGCTTTTCCGACGACTTTTAGCGGTGTAGAATTTCTGGCCATTGCTAAACTCCAATGCAGAATATCGGAGCCCTTCGATATTCCAAATAAAGTTACGGCTATTAACGGACTGCCGTGACTTTTATGTTCCATATTTGTTCCGTTTTGACAAGAACAAAAATGGAACAAATTTCATTTTTTATAACTCCTTGAAAACAAAGAGCTAATTCGCGTCCCCAATTTCCGCTTTCACTTTTTCGGCCAGTTGCGCCAATGTAAATGGCTTTGGCAGGAAAGTTACATCCGGTTCTTTGGACAAGAGATCAGAGAATTGCTCCTCCGCATATCCGGAAATAAACACGATTCGCGCATCGCCCAAAAGACTTCGTCCTTTTTCCAACAAAGTCGGACCGTCCATGCTCGGCATGACTACATCTGAAATCATCATATCGAAGACATGATCATCGTCCTCGAGAATTTCCAGAGCCTCTTCCCCATCCTCGGCCTCAATGACCGTATAACCGCGTTTGCGGAGAGTTTTCGCAGCGATGAGACGCACGCTGGCTTCGTCTTCAACAAAGAGGATCGTGCCCTGCCCGGCGAGATCGGCGGGTTTACGCGCTTCTTTCTTCGTAGGCGTAACGCCGTCGCCGGACGCATTATCTGCCTCTGCATTTTCCAATTGGGCTTGAATGGTTTTCGGATCGGCCACCGGGAAAACGATACGGAAAGTCGTTCCGACGCCCAGTTCACTCTCCACATCCAAATGTCCGCCTGACTGTTCAACAATGCCGTAAACCGTAGCCAACCCCAGACCCGTACCCTTGCCTTGTTCTTTGGTGGTAAAGAAAGGTTCAAAGATTTTGGCCTTAACTTCATCGTCCATACCTGTGCCGGTATCAGAAACCTCAACCGTCACAAAATCTTGACCCGGGAGGTTTCGCACAGCGGCTCGCAAGCTCTCATCCGAAATCTTATCTCGCTCGACATGCGCACTTTTCACGGTAATCGTCCCGCCGCCCTGTTCGGCCATGGCATCGCGTGCGTTGACGCAAAGATTCATAACAACAGAATCGATCTGACTCTTATCCGCCATAATGGGCGGCAAATTCCGCCCGTGAACAATCTCGAGCTTCGCCTTCTCCCCCAATGTCTGGCGTAATGTAACCACCATATCGGAGAGAGAGTCAGTCACGGATAGGACTTCCATCCGCCGAGTTTGTTTGCGCGAAAACGCCAACAATTTCTTCACGAGCGAGCCGGCTCGCGCACCTGTGGAATTGATATTTTGCAATTCAGGATAAGACGGGTCACCGACGGGGTGACGTTGCAACAATTCATCCGTATTCAAACGGATGGCTGTCAGAAGGTTATTGAAATCATGCGCAACCCCCGCCGCTAATTGGCCGATGGCTTGCATTTTCTGGCTTTGAACCAATTGATCTTCAAGAGACTTTCTGGCGCTCACATCAACCAAAAAGGCCCAAACTTTCACAATCGGATTATCATCAGCATCCAGAATAGGTGGCGCCGTATCGACAAGAACATAGACACTGACTGGCAAGGCTCGCTTACCTGTTAAAGTGGCGTCAAACGGCTTATCCGCATCAAATTGTCCGGATGTCAGCTCAAGAAAACGATGCTCACCATCTTTGACAGCAAATATCTCCCCAAAGGCTTTCTCTGTTGCTTCAACGCCGCCACTCATTCGGGTAAAGGCCGGATTGGCGCTGATAATCTTCGCGTCTGCGATTGCCTCTTCTGTACCGGACAAGCTCAGTTCCAACATCGCAACAGGAGCCGCAGCGTACCCCGCCAACTGATTTTCACTCAGATGGGCATTATCTGCCTGCCCTGACAGAGCTCCAAAACGCGAGGTCGAAGGCGATACGGTTTTCGGTAAACTAGAATGTCCGTAAAGCGCTGCATTACAAACAAGATCCCCATTATTCAAAGCCTCCCAACGCCCGACCAAAATCGTCGGAGTAACAACGCCTTTACGTGTAATCAGTCGGGTATCCGTACGAACAGAACGTCCCGGCACAGCGCTGCTTTCCAGTAAGGCTTTTGGCGCTTCAATAAATTCACGCATATTTTCGGGCGAGGCTTTGTCATCAACACCAAGCCATTTTTCCAAGGTCGCATTCATGGATAACACCCGACCCTCTTTTGACACGGAAAACAAACCCACGGGCGCATGTGTCATGAGCCGATCAGCAATCGGGTCCGTCGGGGTGACATCCAATATTTGCCAAAGCCTGCACTCCCCATGACGCCCGATAACATGGGTCGAGACTTTAAACCGTCTTAAATCACCCTCTGGGCTGATATAATCCAAAACCTCACCGGCAGTTTTCTGCCCTGAATTCAAGTGATGCAATCGGAACAGAGCCCCGGCCATTTCATCATCCGCAGAAGAAAATAAACGCTCAACAGTCGGCATGTCATTTTCGGTCAAGTCTCCCGACAACTCGCGACACAAGCTTTTATAAGCTGCATTCGCCCTGACAGGATGCCCTTGCTTCACCAAAATCGAAGGCGTCAAATTATCAATGAAGACATCTTCCAACAAAGCCGCTTCGGAGTCACCCCGTCGGGAGCGCCCGCCAAAGAGCAACCCGAAAACACCGAAAAACGCGAGGACGGCCAAGCCGCCGAAAAATATCAGAGCTGTCCACCCTAACTCTCTGACTTGAAACCCAACCAGAATTGCACTCGCCATAATGATAAGAGACAAGAGCAAAACCACAGCCCACAAAGCCCAAGTCGACAGACCGTGCGCATCAGCCGGAGACGGCTGACGGTAAGAGCTTTCATCAATCGCCTCAAGGACGTCACTATCTATATTTTGGATCACGCTATCCATGGTTCATTTATCAAGAGTGTGTCGGCTGCCTGCTTCGTTTCTTTCATGCGATAAAATTTTGGGTTCGGCTATAGGTTTTTGTAAACTTTATGTTAGTCAGAGCTATGATGAAATATATGCAATTCTCTCTCAAAACCGCCCTTCTTACGCTTGGTTTCACAACGATATGTTTGGGTCCCACTGCCTGTGTTCCTTCCACGGATACCCCATCTCGTGAGGCATTAGTTGAACAAGAATCGACTCGATTAAACGATTGGTTTGAAGCCCGTTATGAAGACGACTTAGCGCGGTCGCCCATGTCACAAACTTATCTCGGTCGCGAGACGAATAAGGACAAGCTTGATGACATTTCGGCGATGGCTCTGGATGAGGCCGCTGCCATTCAACAATCTCGATTGAATACGATGCAAGAGAAATTCGACATCGACCGTTTGGATAAACAAACGCGACTGTCTTATCGTCTCTTCGAATTTGATGTCGAAGATGAATTGGCCACTCATGCCTTTGCTGATCATGATTATGTTTTTCAACATATGAGTGGCCCGCATACGCAACTGCCCTCTTTCATGATCAACTTTCACGCCATCAAAACAGAGGAAGACGCCAAAGCCTATATCGCTCGTCTCAATCAATTTGACGATTATCTGGGTCAGGCCCAAGCGCGTGCAGAAAGTCAGTTCGAAAAAGGCGTTATCTTGCCAAAATTCGTTTATGACAAAATTCGCACGGCCTCTGAAAATGTGATCAAAGGGGCGCCATTCGATGCCAGTCGGACAGATAGCCCTCTCTTTTCAGATTTCAAATCCAAAGTCGCTGATTTCGACAATCGAGACAAATTGGTCGAAGCGGCAGAGCGCGCTTTGCTCAATTCTGTTGAACCGGCTTACAAAAATCTGATTGCGATGTTTAACACTCATGAACGCCAAGCCAATGATGATGATGGCGCTTGGAAACTTCCAAACGGGCAAGCCTATTACACCGCGCGCCTGCGCCATTACACAACAACGGATATGAGCGCCGACGAAATTCATGACATTGGACTTGCTGAAGTTGACCGAATTCAAGGTGAAATGCGCAAGATTATGGAGCAGGTCAGCTTTGACGGTACATTAAAAGAGTTTTTTGATTTCCTGCGAAGTGATCCACGATTTGTTTATCCCAATACGGATGAAGGACGCCAAGCCTATATGGATGAAGCCACGGCGGTGATCAACGACATGAAGGGCCGTTTGGACGCTTTGTTCCTCACGAAACCCGAAGCAGATATGGTCGTCAAACGTGTCGAACCCTTTCGTGAAGACACAGCCTTTGGCGCATTTTATAATAGCCCCGCATTAGATGGTTCCCGCCCCGGCATTTATTACGTCAATCTGAAAGACGTAAAAGAACAACCGAAATATCTCTTACAAGCGCTGGCTTATCACGAAGGTATTCCGGGGCATCACATGCAAATTGCTTTGGCCCAAGAATTACAAGGCCTACCGAAATTCCGAACGCTTGGAGGGCATACAGCCTATATCGAAGGTTGGGCACTTTATGCCGAGAGCGTTCCGGCTGAGCTTGGCCTTTATAAAGACCCCTATTCTGATTTTGGACGGCTTTCGATGGAAATTTTCCGAGCCGCTCGCTTGGTTGTGGATACAGGTATCCATGCGAAAAAATGGACGCGTGAACAAGCTGTTCAATATTATCTGGACAACATCCCGAATCCCGAAGGCGATGTGCGGGCAGAAATTGATCGCTATATTGTCTGGCCTGGACAGGCCACAGCCTACAAAATCGGTATGCTGAAAATTCAGGCATTACGCGCCAAAGCAGAAACTGAATTGGGAGACAAATTCGATGTTGCACAATTCCATGATGTCATTCTCGCCAATGGCTCGGTCCCTTTGGTGATATTGGAAAAATTAGTCGACGATTGGATCACCGAGACAAAATAAGTCGGGATTTGCCACGTGCCTTTCAATTTGGTTTAAGCACGCAATATTTACTTCAACGGATAGCTCACAGGAAACATCTATGAAAATTCAACACATTCTTGCCCTCAGCAGCAGCCTTATCATTCTCGCCGCCTGCCAAGGTGATGTCACATCGAGCACGAAATCTTCTGACGGAAACTCAGCCAAGACTGAGATGACCGCAGAGAGCAATGTGAATGAGCGCATTCAAGCTTGGTTTGCGAATTATGATGAATCCGTTCTGCGCCGCTATCCCGAAACTTTAGCCGCCCGCGGTATCAAAGAGCGCATGGATGAATGGAATGATATGTCGAAGGCCTTCTACCTTAAAGAGTTGACCTTACGTCGGGAAGCCATGGAGGAGTTAAAGACAACTTTCAATCGAGAAGATTTGAACGCTCAGAACCAGCTCTCTTATGATATTTTTATCGATCAAACTGAGCGCACCCTCGAAGGTGAGAATTGGTATTACCACCAATATCCCTTCAATCAGATGTTCGGTGTGCATTCCGGTATCCCGACATTTCTTTTGAACCAGCACAAAATCGAAAATATCGACGATGCGAAAGCCTATATTGCGCGTTTGCAGAAGGTCGATAAAAAGCTGGGTCCCGTCATCGAGATGTCAAAAGCCAGTTTTGATAAAGGCATTGCCCCACCCGCTTTTGTCTATCCTCATGTTCTGCGTGACATCGGCAATATTGTCAGTGGAGCACCTTTTGATGACTCAGATTCTCTGAATTTGATGCTCGCCAATTTCAAAACCAAAGTCGACAAACTCGATTTGGCTGAAGACACGCGCGAAAAGCTCTACACAGAAGCTATCACAGCTCTGCAAGACGTTGTCGGCCCAACATATGCCAAGCTAAGCGCAGAGCTCAAACGTCAACAAGCCGCAGCCACCACGGAAGATGGCGCATGGAAATTGCCCGATGGGGATGATTTTTACGCCTACCGCCTGCGTATGATGACTACGACGGATATGAGCCCGACTGAAATTCACGATTTGGGTCTGTCTGAGGTCGAGCGCATTCACAATGAAATGCGGGACATTATGAAACAGGTCGGCTTCAAAGGTTCGCTTCAAGACTTTTTCGAATTTACCCGTACCGATGATCAATTCTTCTATACCGAAGAAGGCGGAAAAGAACGTTATTTGCGTGAAGCCACAGAGTTTATCGATGTGATGAAAGGCGAACTAGATTCCTACTTCATTCAGAAACCCAAAGCTGAATTGGAAGTCCGCGCTGTAGAGGCTTTCCGCGAACAAAGTGCCGGCAAAGCCTTTTACTCACGCCCCGCCGCGGATGGTTCCCGTCCCGGCTATTATTATGCGAACCTCTACCGCATGGAAGATATGCCGATTTACCAAATGGAGGCTCTCGCCTATCATGAAGGTATTCCGGGTCACCATATGCAGCTCGCTATCGCTCAGGAATTAGAAGGTATTCCGAACTTCCGTAAATATGGCCGTTACACCGCCTATTCAGAGGGGTGGGGCCTGTATTCTGAATATCTGCCGAAAGAAATGGGCTTTTATGAAGACCCCTATTCAGACTTCGGACGCTTAGCGATGGAACTTTGGCGTGCCGCCCGACTGGTTGTCGATACCGGCTTGCATGACAAAAAATGGAGCCGCGAAAAAGCGATTGATTACCTCGTCACCAATACACCTAATCCGGAAGGGGACTGTGTCAAAGCCATTGAGCGTTATATTGTGATGCCCGGACAGGCCACCGCCTATAAAATTGGTATGAATAAGATTTTGGATTTGCGCGAAAAAGCCAAAACAGCGCTCGGCGAGGATTATGATATTCGCGAGTTCCACGATGTCGTGTTACGCAATGGCCCAGTGTCTCTTAGCGTGCTCGAAGATCAGGTAGACGGCTATATTGCCTCGAAAAAGGCAAAGTAAAAATAGGGCGGCCCATGGGTATTTCCATTCGCATTATCGATGAACAATTCGGTAAGACTAAAACACCGATATTCGACCTCATCTATGCTCAGGAAACGATTACGGCGCGTGAATTTATTACGCGCCGTGTCGAAGAAGAAATCGCCCAAATCCAAGAAAAACAAAAAGACCCACAACGTATAAAAGCCCAACATCGTATGTTTCTGGCGGGCCTGACGAAAACCTCTCCTGAAGTTTTTCTAAACAACTCGCCGAAAAGCTTCCATCGTATCAAAGCGATTGACGTAAACAGAGCGATTAAAACAGCTTTGTCAGCCTTCAGAGCAGGGCATTATTTTCTTTTGTTCAATGATAAACAGGTCGAAAACTTGGATGATCTTTTGATACTTCGACCTGAAAGCGAAGCCATATTCGTTCAACTGACGCCGCTCATTGGTGGTTGATAATGAGTATCTTTAAGCGATTATTCGGAGGTAAACCAAACCGTTCTGAGCGACCAATAAGCGCGCCCATTCCGCCGATTAAGACTCACAAACAAACGCCGAATGACTCGGCAGCTTATCGCTTAGGTATGGGCTTTATGCGCGAATATATTTCGAAGGGCGGCCCACGATATGGCAGTCAATTAAAGCTATCAAGTATAGAGCATTGGCAGGCCATCAAAGCGGAGAGTAAAGCTGTACAAACCGAAATTTGCGTCTATGCCGCCGACCATATTTTCGCCCGTGATTATATCAATGAAAAAATCGGACGCAGTAAAACGAATGAATCTGGCTGGGTCACCAACTCAACGGAGGTCAAACTCGCCAGCACTTTGATGCGCTCAAAACTTTCCTTTAGCGACGCGCAACTGGCTAGAATGATTGCAGGTTGCACAAAACGTAGAAGCCTGGATTGGGAAAACCCCATACGCTCAGTCATGTCAGCAGTCGAACGACATATTGGCGATAAACAGCCCGACGGAGAATTGAAGTTAGCTTTGCTAAAACTTTTAGAGGCGTGTGATAAGCGCTCTCAATATTCGGACACCGACAACGTTCGCAAGATAAAGGTCAGAGTGGACGCTCTTTTGGAAGGTAAAAAACGTGGGCATGACTTCTCTTTCCCCAAGGGCGCCTTTTCAAATCGAGTCAAAACTGATCTGGATGCCCTAACCGAAAAAGAGCAAATAAATTGGTCTAAGCTGATGAAGCATGCATTTTCGGCTTCGGCTTCTAAACCTTCCAAAAAATGGTTGAACGACGCCAAACCTCTTACCGAAGCAATAGGGCTTGAAGCATTCCAAACACAATTCATCATTTGGGCGTCAGATGTAAAACCTGACCCCGCAGATGTGGATTATAGCTTGAAAATCTTAAAAGGCTTAGTCTGGATAGCCTCCTCTCAGCCAAACGACACCATCGCTTTAGCCATCGGCCGCTTAGCAGAAGTCTCTTTTGTTAAAGTGGCGGGCATCGGCGCGAGGTCCAAAAAACTGGGTAATGCATGCTGCGTGTCTTTGATGAATATGGCCGAAAACGGTACTGCCATTGCAGAATTGGTGCGCTTGAGGGGTAAAATAAAATATCCTAGCGTAAAGGAGAGCATCCAAAAGAAACTTGAGAATATTGCGGAAAAGCAAGGCGTTTCCAGCGCGGAATTAGAGGATAGCTCACTTCCGGATTTTGGCTTCAAAAATGGAGTGTATGTGCAGAGACTGGGTGATTTCACGGCGACCATCCATCTTTTCGCGCAAAAAGCCAACCTTGAATGGTCCGATAAAGACGGAAAGGTCCGTAAAACGGTTCCGACTGACATCAGAAAAAACTTCAAAACCAAGTTAGAGGACTTGAAACAAAAAACTAAAAACATGACAGCAATGATTTCCGGCCAAACGATCGCGCTGGAACAAAGCTATTTAGCCGACAGATCATGGGAATTTGCAACTTGGAAACGCCGCTATGTTGATCATCCCGTACGGGTCAAGATCAGCGAAAATCTGATATGGTTTATCACGGATGGACCTGACTCATATGCCGTTTTACCAACAAAGACAGGCCTTCAAACCGCTGACGGAACAAGTGTTAAGCCCTCAAAAACTGCGGCTGTAAGGTTATGGCACCCCCTATTTGAAACAACCGACACTATTCTTTCTTGGCGGAAACGGATTGAAGACCTCCGGCTTACTCAACCCTTCAAACAAGCGCACCGAGAGATTTATGTGGTGACTGACGCAGAACGGAATACAGACGTCTATTCCAACCGTTTCGCAGCTCATATTTTGCGGCAACATCAGTTCAAGGCTCTTTGTGACGCCAAGCAATGGCGCTACACTTTGCAGGGGCTATGGGATAGTTGGAACCGGCCAAATAAGCATCTACCTGCCTTTAATATAACCGCTGAATTTGCTGTCGAAATCATTTCTGAGGATGATCGCACTGATGCTTGGATTCCACTCTACCTATCATCTGATCAAGTAAGATTTTCATCGCCCGAACAGAACCCGCTACCGATTGAACAAGTCCCTCCGCTCGTTTTCTCAGAAATCATGCGTGATGTTGATCTCTTCGTCTCTGTAACCTCAGTCGCTAATGATCCGACATGGGCGGATGGCGGCCCCGAAGGCAGATTTGGAGGATATTGGCGAGAGCATGCTTTTGGTGAATTGGGACAAACGGCCAAGGTTCGCAAAGAACTAATTGAAACTATTCTTCCAAAACTGGCGATTGCCGATAAATGCGAGATTGAAGAAAAATATCTCGTCGTGCGAGGCAAGCGGAACAGTTATAAAATTCACTTCGGATCCGGCAATATTATGATTATGCCTGACAATCGCTATCTCTGTATTGTTAAAGGCGGCAAGCATAAGTCGAGCGAAAAAGTCTATCTCCCTTTTGCGGGCGATAATCTTCTTTCGATAATTCTGTCAAAAGCCTTCCTCTTGGTCGATGACCACAAAATTACTGATCGGACGATCTTAAGTCAGCTTTGATTTAGCTACGGATTAATCCATCAAAACCACGTCCTGAATTGGGGAAAACCTCTTTATCTAATGCCCGTTTATCGAGGCCGAGATGATCGCGTAAAACACTCTTCAAAACATCGGAAACATTATGGGCGGGGAAAAGATCTCGCCCCTCAAAAAGGTCTGCCTTTTTCAAGCCGGGCCAGTCCCCATGAATTTCGCCCCCTTTGACAGCGCCGCCCATAAGCATCATCAACCCAGCTGTTCCGTGATCCGTTCCTTTGGTTCCATTTGCCGCCACTGTGCGTCCGAATTCAGAGCACACCACTATACAGCTCTGGTTCCATGATTGCCCGAGCGAGGACTTAAGGGCCGCTAAGCCTTCATTCAACGCCGCGAATTTACGGTTTAAATCATTCGCTTGCCCCGCATGAGTATCCCATCCATCCAGAGCGACCATACCAACGCCCGGACCGTTTTCGACTGACATCATTTTTCCCAAAGATGACAGGGCAACGGTATATTCCCGTGAAAATCGTCGTGACTCCCGCTTTGTTGTTTCCATATCGAAGCCCTCCGCATTTCGAGCCTTTTCGAGCGACATGGAGAATAAAGGGTCTTCTTGATACAGGTTCGATAAACGATCCAAGAGTTGGTCAGGCGGCGTATCAAACATGGGCGGCGACCAATTCCTAACGGGAGCTTCACCCTTGAAAGCCAAAGGAACAGCACGCCCCACAAACAGCCCCCCTTTATCCGACACCTGCAAAGCCCGATTTAGCCAACCATCTTTCGCTCCCGCTTGGCCAAGAGACTCTAACTTATCTTGCGCTTCGAAATGAGATCGTTCTCGGTGGGATGTCGCGCAAGCAGGAATAAAAGCGGCTTCGCCTGAATTATAAAATTTATGAACGTCCTCCAATTTAGGGTGGAGGCGAAACCCATTTCCCAGATCAAGACGCTCGTTTTTCGCGGGAAGAATATCCCCTCTTAAGGCGTCCAATCTTTCATCATCGGGTATCAAAGCAGACAATCCATCCATAGCGCCACGTAACATAACGAAGATAAATTTTCGGGAGTCGACGCCTTTAGCAAAGCTCAATCCTGAGACAGATGACACTAAAAACCCACCGCCCAAATAGAGGCTCTGTCTTCTGGATAATATCGTCATCTTCATCTCCGTTGGAATTCCGGGCTCATCAGAGCCAGCACTATCGCTTGCTGCCCGCTTTCAGCCCGCAACACAGACCGCAATGTGTCTTCCGATAAACGCGCGCCCAAAGCTGATTTTAGGAAAACACGCGCGTCCATTGAAGGCAAACGACCGGCCAACTCATTGGCCCATTCAATTCGCTTCATCATAGAGTCGGGCCCAAGCCAAGCGTCGGCATTATCGGGCCAACCTTCCGGCGTCGGAGCGCTGAAGGGCATTTGAGCCAAGCTTTCATAACTATCCCGCGATCGACGTGGAAAAACGCGCTCTAAACCAATCATCCGTCCGGTCGATATTATCAGTTCTTGCGGCGTTTTCACTTTACGCAGCGGCGCATCCCACATTTCGGGGGCATGAATAAGCGTTTTATAGACCTCTTTTAAATCCCCTCCGGTTTTCATAAATCGATTTTTCAAGGCGGATATAAGGCTGTCTGGCGGCGTATCGGAATGAAAATGCCGAGCGAGTTTTAAAGCAATGTTCTGCGCTGTTTCAGGTCGAAGGCAGAGCTCGCTTAGAATTTTCAAGGCCTGTTTACCGCCCTTTTGCGAATATAATTGCCCTAAAACTTTGCGTGTCCCGGGCTCATGCGCCCGGCCTTCAAAAACGGTTTTCCCAATTTTATCGGGTTCCCGTTCACGCCGTCCAATCGTCCATCCCGTGAGGGCTTTTGCAAATTCCGTGACGTCCGCTTGTGAATATCCCGCTGCTGGGGTCACCGTATGCAGCTCCAACACCTCTCGGGCGAGGTTTTCGTTCAATCCCCTCTCCCGTCTTAGGCCTGCCTTTGAATTTGGCCCGATGGAGTTATAATTATCCAAAAAAGACAGCATGGCCGGATGAAGAATAGCTCGCTCTGCCAAGTCCTGAAAATTGCCCATAATAAAAGGCCGAATTGCCTCCCGGTCATAAGCACCGACGAAAAGACGGGTCTGACGATTGCGATTGGAAACGGAGAAGTGATTAGACCAGAACCGCGTCAATCGTTCATGAAAATGCGCAGCGGTCTTCGTCGCATGGGCTTCTCTGCGCAAAATTTCTTGTTGAAAATTTCTACGAATAGCCTGGCTGTAATCCTTATTCGCGTTTTGCGCCGCCATACCTGTCAGGTTTTTCTTATCCTGACGATAGGCTCGGGCTAATTTGAAAATTTCGGATGAGGGTTTCAGTCCTTGAGTATCAAAAGACTGCGCATTTTTAGAGTTTAACTGACCTAAGAGCCAAGATTTTGGTGAGGCGCTAACGGAAGCTATTTCCTCAGGCGATGCCCCCATTCCAAAGCGTGTCAACGCAATCGCACCGTTTAAACTCATTGCATGACCTTTCAGATTATCAAATCCTCATAGCTTAAACGCGACAAAAGAGAAAATCCTTCGCGAGGGGGGCGGGTACAATAAAAAAGCCGCCTCACTGAGACGGCCTTGGTAATCAATTTCGCGCAATAAGCTTAACCCGCTTGCAAGCGTTCTCCACGCTCATGCATTTCCTGGGCTTCAATAGACAATGTCGCAATAGGCCGCGCATCTAGACGCTTTAACCGAATAGGATCACCGGTCTCTTCGCAATAGCCATAAGTACCGTTTTCGATACGGCGCAAGGCTTTATCAATTTTATTGACGAGTTTGCGCAAGCGGTCCTTTGTCCGTAATTCCAGTTGACGGTCCGCATTCGCGGCCGCTGTATCCGCAGGGTCCGGATGAGAAACGTTTTCGCCTTTTAAGTATTCTACTGTGTTACGTGTTTCCGCAACAATATCTGCCTTCCAAGCCAAAAGCTTTTGGCGGAAATATTCCTGTTGCATTGGATTCATAAATTCTTCGTCATCAGACGGCACATAGTTTGCTGCTAATTTGACGGGTTTCTTTGCTTTGGCCATTTTAAACTCCCCGGCTACACGTGTGACCTGTGTAAGACTATCAATATCGATTTTTCGACGTGTCCCGATAATCAAGCGCGACATAGACCGAGTCATTCAGATTCGCAATCACGCAATACATATCTTTATGTCACATATAAGTGTTCAAAAGCCCTTGCCGCATTGTGTCAGCACATCGCGCAGGATAAGACCAACGTGTGATGCTGAACGTATGAACCACAGCAATAAGAGGCGACGATGAAATTTGACGGCACGAAAAACTATGTGGCAACGCAAGACCTTAAAATGGCGGTTAATGCGGCCATTACATTACAGCGGCCACTTCTGATCAAAGGCGAGCCCGGCACAGGTAAAACCGTTCTGGCACATGAAATTGCAGAGGCACTGGATACACCTCTTTTAGAGTGGAACATCAAATCTACGACCAAAGCGCAGCAAGGGCTATATGAATATGATGCGGTTGCCCGTCTTCGAGACTCGCAACTCGGCGATGACCGGGTTCATGATATTCAAAATTACATTAAACGCGGACAGGTCTGGAATGCCTTTACGGCGGAAAAGCGCCCTATCCTCTTGATTGACGAAATTGACAAGGCCGACATCGAATTTCCGAATGACCTTTTACACGAACTCGATAAAATGAGTTTCCATGTCTATGAGACGGGCGAGACAGTGACCGCCAAAGAGCGCCCCATCATCATTATCACATCAAATAATGAAAAAGACCTGCCCGACGCTTTTCTGCGTCGCTGTTTTTTCCATTACATTCAATTCCCTGATGAAGAGACGATGAAACAAATTGTTCAAGTTCACTTCCCGGATATAAAGTCTCGTCTGCTCTCCGCCGCTCTAAAGCGTTTCTTCGAAGTGCGCGATATGCCGGGCCTCAAGAAAAAGCCAAGCACGTCAGAGCTCTTAGATTGGCTGAAATTACTCTTGGTCGAGGATATTGATCCTGAAACCCTGCGTGAAACCGACAAGACAAAGATGATTCCCCCCCTTCACGGTGCGTTGCTCAAGAATGAGCAGGATGTGCATCTATTCGAACGTCTGGCCTTTTTGACGCGACGTGAGGGATAATAACAAGTTCTGAACTCAGACTTATCCCCACTATCCCCATAAGTTATCCCCGTGTATAACTCATTGCCTATTCAGGAATATGTTCCTATAATTTGAACTGACAAACTTAGGAATCAGAGTAATCAGGACATATGGTCTTTACAGTAGATAACGATACCGATGTCGGCGGAAATGCCAATTTGGACACCACCCCTCACTCATCTGAGGCCGAACAAGCGCTGTTAGGTGCCTTGCTCTATGATAATGAAGTTTATCACCGAGTCAGCGGCATTGTAAAAGCCAAGCATTTTTACAATCCCATTCACGTTCGGATTTACGACTCTATCTCGACATTGATTGAGCACGGCAAGCTGGCGGATGCGATTGTTCTTAAAAACCGTTTCAGCCAAGATGAAACCTTAATCGATATTGGCGGTGTAGAATACCTCGCCCTTCTACTCGACTCAGCGCCTCCAGGCGTAACGGCCCCTGAATACGCCAAACTGATTTTTGACATGGCCATGAGACGCGAGTTGATCCGTCTCGGTGATGAGATCAAAAACAATGCTGAAAATCCGGATAGTGATCTCGACGCACAAAGCCAAATCACACAAGCAGAAAGCCATTTGTTCAATTTGGCCGAAATTGGTGGTACGCAATCTGGTTTTGTCAGTTTTGAAAATGCTCTGATCCAATCCATTGAAATGGCGAGCGCCGCCTTTACCCGGGACGGTAATCTATCAGGTATGTCTACGGGTCTGGTCGATCTGGACCGACAATTAGGCGGATTTCACCATTCAGATTTGATTATTCTCGCGGGTCGCCCCTCTATGGGTAAATCGTCTCTGGCTCTAAATATTGCCTTTAACATGGCAAAAAAGCACCGCATGGAGCGCGATGAAAACGGCATTGAGAAAACAGTTGATGGCGGCGTTGTAGCGTTCTTCTCATTGGAGATGTCAGCGGAGCAATTAGCCACACGACTCCTCGCAGAGCATTCCGGCGTGCCCTCACATCGTATCCGCCGCGGTGACATTAATGCGGAACAATATGAACATATTCGCGACAGTGCCGATGAAATCAGTCGTATCCCTTTACATATTGATGATACGGGCGGACTTTCTATCGGAGCCCTCGCCGCACGCGCCAGACGGTTAAAACGCATGGTCGGCCTGGATTGTTTGATCATCGACTATTTACAGCTTTTGACCGGTGGCAACTCCATGAACAGCCAGACCAATCGCGTTCAAGAAGTGTCGATGATTACGCAAAGCCTCAAATCCCTTGCCAAAGAACTGGATGTCCCTGTTCTGGCGCTGGCTCAGTTGTCACGCCAAGTCGAACAGCGTGATGATAAACGCCCGCAACTCTCTGATTTGCGTGAATCAGGCTCGATTGAGCAGGATGCAGATGTCGTGATGTTCGTTTTCCGTGAGGAATATTACCTTGCCCGAACCGAACCATCCGAAGGGACGGAAGAGCATATTCAGTGGCAAGAAGACATGGAAAAACTTTATGGCAAAGCCGAAGTCATTGTCGGCAAGCAACGTCACGGCCCGATTGGCACAGTGAAACTGTCATTTAACGCCGATTTGACAAAATTCGGTAATTTGGCTCCCGAAGACTATGAAGGCGCGGCATTTTAATCTTAAGGCCTTCTGCAGTTAGCCTTGTAAATCCGCGCTTTTCCGCATTAGCGAAATCTCAACCATGTCGTGCAACAAAATGGTGTGTTAAAACTAAAACACCATGGAGGGCACAATGCTCGACACGCATGAGACCCTATCAGACCACTCTTTTGACCCTGCCATGGAGAAGCGGCATCGAGTCGACGGAACGCTTGCCCTAGAACCTTCCGAGCTGAATGCACGCATTCTCTTTTTCACCCTGATGACAGTATTATTCTGCGGTTTGGCGTTATGGAGCTATGTCTGGCCACCTGCAGCCTGGGGCTTCATCGGCGGTGTCATGATTTTGGGCCTGGGTCTCTACGACATTTTCCAACGTCGAAAGACAGTTCTTCGCCTTTATCCCGTGATTGGGCATATGCGTTATTTATTCGAGGCTATTCGCCCTGAAATTCAACAATATTTTGTAGAATCAGACACGAACGGCATGCCCATAAGTCGTGAATTCAGGGCCCTCGTCTATCAACGCGCCAAAAAGGCCCGCGACACACGTCCCTTCGGGACTCTCTTTGATGTTTACCGTGCGGGATATGAATGGATGAACCATTCGGTCGCGCCACGCCCTATTACCAATCACAATCCGCGGGTGCGCTTCGGCGGGCCACGCTGTACGCAACCTTATGACGCGTCGCTCCTCAATATTTCAGCCATGAGCTATGGCGCGCTCAGTAAAAATGCGATCTTGGCACTCAATAAAGGCGCGAAAATCGGTCAGTTCGCCCATAATACAGGTGAAGGCGGAATTAGCCCCTATCACAAACGCTATGGCGGCGATCTGATATGGCAAATTGGAACGGGATATTTTGGGTGCCGAACTGAAACAGGGGACTTCGATCCCGACCTTTTCTCCATTCGGGCTGCTTCTGAACAAGTTAAAATGATTGAGGTCAAGCTTTCTCAAGGCGCTAAGCCGGGTCACGGTGGTATTTTACCCGCGGTAAAACTCACGCCCGAGATTGCAAAAATACGCAATGTACCAATGGGAAAAGATGTCATCTCTCCGGCCGGGCATTCTGCCTTTTCTTCACCAGAAGGACTATTACAATTCATTGATCAACTTAGAACACTTTCGGGCGGTAAACCTGTCGGCTTTAAGCTCTGCGTCGGCAATAAATCAGAGTTTCTCGCAATTTGTAAGGCTATGCTCAAAACAGGTCTAACGCCCGACTTTATTACCATTGATGGCTCAGAGGGCGGCACAGGTGCAGCACCGATTGAGATGACTAACTCGGTTGGAACGCCTCTGCGCGAAGGACTCCTCTTTGTGCATAATGCATTGACAGGCATAGGTCTTCGTCAGGACGTCCGCTTGATTGCTTCAGGCAAATCGATTTCGGCTTTTCATATGATACGCTTAATGGCTTTGGGTGCGGACACTATCAATTCTGCCCGGGCAATGATGATGGCTCTAGGGTGTATCCAAGCGCGAAGCTGTCATAATGACAAATGCCCAACAGGCATTGCCACGCAGAAAGCATCCCGCTTCAACGCATTGGATGTAGATTTGAAATCCGAACGCGTTGCCAATTACCAAACCGCAAATATCCATAACCTGCTGGAGATCGTCGCAGGGGCCGGGCTAGACAGCCCTTCTGAAATCATGCCGCATCACCTTTGCCACCGGGTCGGCAGCCATGATACGCAGACTTTTGCAGAGCTTTATGATTATCTTCCAAATGGTGCCTTGTTGACCCCCTCAACTCTTCCAGAGCGTTGGAAAAAGGATTGGAATCGCGCCTCGGCCGAAAGCTGGACAAGTATTCCGAACAAGCCCTCTGAAGGTAATTTGCATTACGCTATGGGCTATTAGACGACTAACCGCGTCCCCCAACAAAGTTTTGGGTCGATGCTGCGCGCTTATATGCGCTAGGGTCGTTCAGAACCGAGAGCGACTTCGCATAATGATCCTCCACCGCCTTTGTATCGACGGACGAAAGCAGCGCCTCTTTGGCTGCATCTCTGAAGGAAGTTAGATAAGTTTTCAGCACTTCTTTGCGGTCTTCATCTTCACATTCCGCCGCTAATTCAGTTAACACCCCCATCATTTTCAAGGTCGTGTTTCGGTCACTCGTTATATAAGCGCGAGATTGATCGCAAAGTACAGAAATAAGCCTTTCAAATGTGACGGGATAAGCAATAATACGCAACTTGCCCTCTTCATCGGCTCTGAAAGGGCTTGGGTCCTCGCTTAACAAGAAGGCCTTCAAAGCACTGTGAAACCAATTGATGCAGTTGATGGCTGTGAACGGATCATTAACGCCCGGCGATAGAGCCCGCGCCAAAATTTCAACCAATTCATCGGCCAAAAAGAGCGTGTTTTGATGGGCCGTTCTTTCTCGACCCATGGCAAAAGTTGTCAAAAGTGTTTTCAGAAAGCTATCGTCCAGAGTTTTGTCAGACCAAAGGCGCAATATCACATCGCCGCGCGTGACAAAGTCACCCGGACGATACTCAATTTTTGCCACTAAATTTCGTTCTGACACACGCGACAAGAGTGCCTTGTGATTAATGGCTTGAATATAACCTTCCGCTTCCGCCCGCACTTCCGTTGCTTTTAAAACATCATAAAAATCCGTATTCACAGCATCGGTGTGGATAGGCTCTCCGATTTCAGCTGCATAACGGCCTTCAATGTCCCGCCGCAAACGTCGCCCAACACGCCCCGTAATATTCCCTACATTAAGCGTTTCCGGCACATGGTGAATGAAGTAGATCAACACGCCAACGCTCATCAATGTCATAATAAGCGCAACCAACACCGAAATATTCGGGACAAAGGCCTCCACGGTGGCCTCTTCCAATTCCTGCCCTGTACGGGCCATGCGTAAAATCAGAAGGCTGAAGATAAATGTCGAGGTAAAGGTTCCGAGGGTGATCTGATTGCCACGATCGCGCATGAAATTGCCGATAAGCCGCGGCCCATACTGACCGGCTGCGCTCGTAACGGCCACCATCGTAATCGAAAATGTTGTTGCTGCGACGCCAATCATAGACCCGGCAATCGTCGCCAATATTGTCCGCGCAGCAGTCGCCTCCCTGGAAAAGAACAGACTATCTGTCGCTATGTCCAACGTATAATGCTTGTCCAAATAGGTAGTGAGGAAGGCTAAAACAACAGCCCCGAGCCCCATCAGGCTCGGGATAAAATAATAACTGCCTTGCAAATCCTGCCAGACTTTTATGAACCTAGCATTCATGCACGTTCCTCCGAGCTTTTTGGAGAACCTTTTGATCCGGAGACTTTATAGCGGGGTTTGGGTTTTGCCCCCTCTTTTGGCGCGGGCCATCCTTCTCGTTGACCATCTCGATTACCGTCCACGTCTTCGGTTTGATCGTGGAAGAGATGAACTTGTGTTTCGAAGGGCATATCTACTCCTGCATCATCCAAGGCGTATTTGACAGCACGTAGGATATCGGATTTTACACCGACCACATCACTCTTCCGACTATCTGTCCACCAACGCATTCGAATTGTTACCCAACTTGCGTCTAACCCCCATATAAGTGTCTGCGGGGCTGGGTTGGTCATGACTTCAGAGTGATCTGTCATAATCTTTGAGAGTATTTCGCACGTGCCGTCAATATCATCTGCATAGCCAATGCCTACATCGTAATGTGTTCGACGAACATCCTCTCCGGTCTTCACCAAAACAGCGTTCGTATAAATTTCGCTATTGGGAATGACGGCTCTTTGACCGTCATAGGTTTTGATGATTGTGGCACGCGTTTCAATATGCTCCACGGTGCCTTCAAAACCTGATGCTTCGATTTGGTCGCCAATTTCAAAAGGTTGACGCAGTAAGATCAGCAAACCTGCCAACCAATTCTGCAAAATGTCTTTAAACGCAAAACCGATAGCGACAGAACTCACACCTAAACCGGCGACTATGTTGGCGGGCTCAAGGCTAGGGATTATGATGGTCAAGGCTATGACGCCCCCAAAGAGCAAAATTGCCCATTTAGCAAATCCACCGAGTACTTCGCCCAAATTACCACGACCACGGGATTTGAAGCCTTTTTGGAGTATCGTCTGAGTTACTCTGGCCGCAATCCAGAATAAGATGAACAACACTAATGCCACGGCAATATTTGGCAGGAGTTTCACAAAGCCGTCGAGCCAACTATCAATTTGCTCAAGCGCTATCTTGGGGTTGAGATCAACTTCACCCGCTTTATCTGCGGCAATTTTATTTCCCGCCTCATTCGTTTGGTTATCCTGCATCATCAGACAGACTCAATCTCGCTATGAGATTTCAGAACTGCGTCACCATCTGATTGTTTAATGTAATAGGCCGGTTCATCTTTACTGCCATTGCGGGTCACCTCTGTGCCGTCAATTTTTCGGGTGACTTTCCTTTCATAGACAGTCTCGATTTCACCTTTCCCCTCACCATTCCCCCAATTCCATTTCACTTGGGTGCCTTCCCTATAAGCTGACATAATAATTCTCCTGTTGTGCTGATTAAACGGTAATGGCCCGCATTCGTTCCCATGTTTTATCGAATTGACAGGCAAGGATTAAATCAGAATTTCAGCCTTATGCCTTTTCACTGCCCCATTCCTGCTTTAGGGCGGGCCTATGTCCATCCCTTCGCATACACCCTCTTACTCAACTCGCCCGACTTTGCGTGTCGATTTGGATGCCATCAAAGCAAATTATACGGCGCTTAAAAATAAGGTCGGAGCCGCGAAAATCGGGGCGTCAGTGAAGGCCGATGCTTACGGATTAGGCGCTGTTCCTGTCGGCAGAGCGCTCTATGGCGCAGGGTGTCGAATATTCTTCGTTGCGACTGCTGGAGAAGGCAAATTACTGCGCGATGGCATTGGGCCAAACGCGGCGATTTATGTTCTGAATGGGCCTGCCCCGCGCGACAAAGGGGTGTTATTAGGGGCCAAACTCAAACCGGTTATCAATTCCATGGAACAAGCCCTGTTCTGGGCGGGGGTGTCGCGCGATGTGAACGATCCACCTTACACGGCCATTCACATCGACACAGGCATGAACAGGTTAGGCCTTTCCCCAGAAGAGTTGACAGAGCTATCCCGCGACAAAAAACTTTGGCAAGCTTTGAACCCCGAATGGGTCATGAGCCACCTCGCCTGTGCCCCTGATTCAAAACACCCTATGAATAAGACGCAGCTCAATGCGTTTCGCAAAGCTGCGGCTCAACTCCCTTTAACCCCCTTATCTCTGGCGAACACGGCAGGAATATATTTGGGGAAACCTTATCACTTCCAAATGGTACGTCCCGGCATTGGTCTTTTCGGCGGCATGGCAACAACGCGTCCCGAACAGGAAGTTAGTCAATCCGTAGTCTCCTTGCTCGCGCCAGTTTTGCAGGTACGTTACATCAAAGCCGGAGAAACCATTGGTTATAATGCCAGCTTCACGGCACCGCATGACATGCGCATTGCCGTTGTAGGCGCAGGCTATGCAGATGGCATCCCTGTCGCACAATCCAATAAAGGCACAGCCATTATGCACGATATGGAAGTGCCGATCGTCGGGCGCGTCAGTATGGACTTAACAATACTGGATGTGACCGAAGCCCGCTTAACCGTCGAGACCGGAGGCGTCGCCCTTTTCCGCGGCTCACACCTCGAAGCAGAGGCAAAGGTCGGTGAAACCTTGAATTATGAGCTTCTCGTTCGTCTCGGCCAGCGCTGCCGTCGCGATTATTGGAAGCCTAAGAAGGATAAGGACTGATGTTTGATTACGGTGAAATCCTCATTCTCCCATCAGCGCTCAAAAGGTATTAACGATCAAAGGGGATGTCATTCGTAGGCGATTGGACGGAGCGTACTCTTCGGAAATCTCTTTTGGGTTTGACCGCCAAAATATCAGCATCAAAATTGACGAAGACTTCATCCTGATCAAAGAGCTTTATGCCTGCCACCGCAAAGGGTGATTCACCCACCCCTAAAACGGCCAAATTATCTAACTCCATAATGATAAAATCTTTCCGGCGCCATGAAATTTGCTCTGACAGAAGATTGATAATCTGCGTTTTCGCCTTGGGTTGAAAAAGACCGATGGCCCCCTGAAACTCCCAATCTTCAAGCAATTTCTTTCGCGTTTCTTTTAAGGCCGGATAGCGGGCTTCGTTCCAGTTCATAATATTTATATCAGCGCCCGTATCAAACAGGGCCGGGATTGTTTGATTAGAAAAACTCAAAGGCAAGAAATGTAAATGCCGCTCATCCTCAATATACGGATTGGGATAAAGAGACGTTCTAAGCCATGAGGCCGGAATACTGACGGATAAGGAGCGAGGAATGAGGCTGAGGGTCTTATTTTGTTTTGAAATCAATAAATGATAATCTTTTAGAACATCCATTCCAATCAAACCGTCATATTTTATATCATTGACGGGTTGATTATCCGTTATTTCGCGGTCTTCCAAAACAACCATAACTTGATTTTGAAAATCCAGCTTTCCCATACGCATTTCAGGAATGACAATACGGTCACCTTTGCCGATATCTGTAATGCCGTGGATGTTAATTCCACCGTCATAGACAACCTTTTGATTCAAACCGGCAACAGTTGATTTAAATAATGAGCTGCGTGTCGCTCCTGTGTCCAAAAGCAGCGCCATGGGCTTACCCTCAATCTCAATATCTTTCACAATGAGGAGTCCTCCAGATTGCCTATGGACGGGCAATATAACTGTATCAGAGGATTTAAGAGCGGCGCGAAGCCCCAAACTTTTCTCACTTGTTGTCGCACAAGACGCAAGAAATAGACCCGTCAAAATGATGGAAATTAAAAAGCTAAGACATCTATAAATGTTTCGCATGAAATGACGCTACCGAGCTTCCCCTTCAAGGGCAAGCGCTTGCTGTTAAACAAAATGTCATGTCACTTACTACAGCGGTCAGTTTATTTAGCCTCTATCTGTCCCGGCCTGTAATCGCGTGTCGCCAAAGGTAAGACTTCTTCCAATGTCATGGGGATAGGCTTAAATTCTCCTTTGGCAAACATGCCAGCCTGATCGGCATAATGCGGGGAGTTCTTATCGAGTGTCGCCGACCCAAATTGGTGAATCGTATCAAGAGTGAGACGGTCATTCTCGCCCCACTCCGCAACCATGATATGTGTATCGCCGGCAAAGGCCGCCATAGTTCCGGTTTTGACCACACCATCGCGATCAGCATAAATCGCCCTTAAAATATCAGGGCCGCCATCCAGAGGGAGATCAATTTCACCACGTTGCAGTCGATTCACGGCCCCCCATTCAGGGTCAAGCCGACCAAACTTTGCCTGCAAATCTTGCGCCGATTGCCGTAAAGCCTCAACGGCATCCATCTCTTCTTCCATAAACTCATAGCCCAAAGCCCGCGTTCCCGTGATAATGGCAAGGGCCGCGCCACGATTGTCCTGTGTGGTATTTCCGTCCCAATTTCGTAAGACATCTTTGGCATCAATCAGGAGCGGATCATCATAGTTTTTTGAGACAAGGTCCACGACTAGCTGCATCAAATTAGACTCAGGATCATAGCGTGTATCGGCGCGGTAACGCAGCAATTCCTCCCGTGAAATCGCCTTGTCCGGTGTAAGAAGTTTCAAAGCCCGACGGCTTCGATTAGTGATACGTTTTTCAATTCCGAAAGTCTCAGAAAAAGCCTCGCGTGAAAGGTTACACTCAGGATCTGTTATATTAAATGGCGTCGCATTTGCGGAGAACACCCAACCACAATCAGGATTCCAGATTTGGGGCATCTCACTTACGGGACGAAACCCTTTCCAAATCAACTCTGACGAGTCGCCGGGCAACACCTCTTCCCAATCAGGCCCTTCGATACGGTCCGGCATACGCGCATTATAAACGGCACCAATATTGCCCTCTTTATCCGCATAAATCATATTGAAGGAGAGCACCTTATTTTGCGACACAGCAGCCTGCCACTCTTCCATCGTCTGGGCCTTGCCCATATCAAACCATTGCTGCAAAGCGCCCATGCCCTGTAATCCGGCAAAAAGGATGGCATAATGCCCTGTTTCGGTTGACAGGACGGGACCGTGTTCTGACCAGAGAAGAGGACGGGAAATTGGTAAAGAGAACGGCCCGAAAAGTTTGACTCGGAATCTCGACTTTGTCCGTTCAAACGCCACCCACTCGCCATCTAATTTATAGCGCTCAGGCTTATCAATATCATCAACCGTCAAGGCATAAATATCAATCAAGTCGGGGCGGTTGACGGTCTGTCCCCACCCCAAATTCGGGTTCACGCCATTGGCAATGATCGGAACACCGGGAAAAGTGCCGCCCGTCATATTCAAACCCTCCTCTGACACCATATGGGCCTCATACCACGCATAAGGCCCTGTCATAGGTTGGTGAGAATTGACAATCAGGCGAGTCTTACCGTCCTCACTTCGAGCCGGCGCAACAGCAAAAGCGTTGGAGCCCCTGACCGCATCAGGAATATCCCCAATCACATCCAAGGCACTGGTTTGGGCCCAAGGCGAGACATTAGGCTTATCATTGGCGGTAAATAGGTCTTCCAAATAGCCATCGAGCCGATAAAAAAACGGCGTAGCCCAAGTGAATCCAGCGAGAACGTCTTGTTCTGTAACAGGCAAAACCCCGGGCAGAACCTTTTCCGGGTTTTCAATCGCATAAAGATTTAGCCCGTCTGCATAGGCGCGAGCAATCGCTTTAATATCCCCTCTGACATCTGATGCGTAGCGGCTCTCAATTGTCTCCGAGACTTTAAACAAATCAAAGAGATAATCCTGTGGAGCGACCGATTTGCCCTTATATTGTGCACTCATGCCGCGCGCGGCGATAATCACGTCTTGAATGGTTTCAAAATCATCCTCGGAATGGGCGTAGCCAAACCCAAAGCTTGCATCCGCATCTGTTTTTCCAAAAATATGTGGGACGCCATATGCGTCGCGAATTATACGCGCCTCATATTGGGCGGCGGTCGCTTTAATCTCTGCCTTGCTGAAATTCGGACCAGCGGGTGTTCGTAAATAAAGAGCCGCAGCCAAGAGTAAGAGAAGGAATAACCCACTAATAAGTTTGAGAACTGTTTTCATATTTACTCTGTGCAACGCCTTCATCTGTTTTTAAAGTCTTTTAAAATGGAAACTGTGTTTTGATGTTTGTCGTTCCTTTGAACTTATCCTATCAAGACCTTTTCGACGGCCCCCTTAGAAAGGTAAGATATGAACCAGACAGTCCCTGATATTCAGAAGTTTTTGGATCAACTGCTTTCTCAAGGTAAAGAGTTGATCAACCCCGACAGCCAAGGCCGAAGAGATATGACGGCAAAAGGTAAGGCACTTTACAAACAGGGCGAAGATTACTTGGCAGACAAACTCAGCGTCGGCGTGGATGAAGAAAGCCGCCAAGACCTACGCGAAAAAGCCGCCATTGCGGCAGGGGCCGGAGGTTTGGCTCTACTCTTATCTTCTCGTTCTGGTCGTAAACTGGCTACACTTGGCGGTCTTGGCGCATTAGGAATGATCGCTTTCAAAGCGCATAAAGCCGGGCAGATGCCGAAAGACATTGACGATGTAATCGGGCTTATAAAAGGCGACAAAGCCGATAAGCGCGCAGATATCTTACTCAGAGCCATGATAGCCGCCGCTCAGGCTGATGGTGAGATTAGCCCTCAAGAAAAAGCGCTAATTGAAGCCCATGACGGTGCGAGTGAGGCCGCTCTTCGTGACGCCTTGGATAATCCCACGCAACCAGAAGACATTGCAGCCCTTGCTGACAGTGATCAAACAGCTTTCGAAATTTATGCAGTCTCCTGCCGCATTGCCAATGGCTTACACCCGCGCGAGCGAGACTATCTTGATCGCTTGGCTATGTCTTTGAGATTAGATCCCGAATTGGCCGCACAGGTAGAGACCGAGGTAAGGACAGGATAATGCGCTATTTCTACACTCTGACTCTGTCCATTGTCACGTTGTTCTTTCTCTCGGCCTGCGCAGCTCCTGCCGAAGATTGCTGCCTGCCGCCCCATCAGGGTTCGCCGCATTATGGTAATAATCAATCACACCTTCCTCCACCGGATTTTCCGATCGGCGAAGCGCCTACAGATGTTAAGTTTTGCGGCGGCATGGTAAAAACGCAGGCTCAAGAATGTCCGATCGACCAATTTTGTCGCCGGACGATTGGTGATATGTGCGGTGCAGCAGACGCACCGGGCCGATGCAGTCCTTTGCCCGAAGTCTGCCCTCAAAACTATGACCCCGTTTGCGGGTGTGACGGGAAAACCTATAGCAATGAATGCACGGCTAATGGCCAAGGCGTAAGCGCAAGTTATAAAGGAGAATGTCGATGAAATTAGCAACTCTGGCAGTAAGCACGACAGCGCTTTTACTTTCCGCTTGTGTTTCAATGGGCGCAGGCGGTGAAAACGGTATTGACGGTGCGGACGCCTCGGCCATTAAGTCCGAAGCAAGTATCCCTAGAGAAAAAGCGGATTGGGGCACTTTTCATGCTTATTTCACGAACCCGACAGAGGTTCTGAACCCCGTGCTCGTAGGTGTTGCAAAAATTGACGCCGGGCAACAAATTCACCCGCCCCATCGTCATGCTGATGAAGAATATTTGATGATCACCAAAGGCAAAGGGACATGGTATTTAAACGGCAAGGAAACACCTGCCAAAGAGGGTGACATCCTGTTTGCGCGTTCATGGGTCTATCACGGCGTCAAAGCCGCCGATGACAGCCCTCTTGAATTTGTTGTGTTCAAATATTCAGGTCGTGACTCAATACCGTCCGTCGACCCGAATCCTGAATTGCCCGAAGAATTAGAATATTAGGCGTCTGGGTACTCAATGTTCCATAATTTTTTCTCAGAACTGCGCGCGGCGAAAGTCCCCGTCTCTATTCGTGAATATCTCACCCTATTAGAAGGCGTTGATAAGGGCGTTGCTATTGAAAGCTTGGACGGGTTTTATTATCTATCTCGTACGGCTTTGGTCAAAGATGAACGCGATTTAGACAAATTCGATCAGGTCTTCTCTCATGTATTTCGCGGTCTCGACTATGTCGGAGATATTTTCGGCCAAGACGCCCATGCGATACCCGAAGACTGGTTGCGTAAAATGGCGGAACTTCATCTGTCACCAGAAGAAATGGCGGAAATCGAAAAGTTAGGTGACCTTGAAAAGATAATGGAGGCTTTGAAGGAGCGTCTGGAAAATCAGGATAAACGGCATGAAGGCGGCAATAAGAATATCGGCACCGCAGGCCGGTCACCCTTCGGAGCCTATGGCTATAACCCTGAAGGTGTGCGCATCGGTCAAAAAGAAGGTCGCCACGGCAAAGCGGTAAAAGTCTGGGATAAGCGTCAGTTTAAAAACCTAGACGGCGATAAAGAAATCGGCACACGCAATATCAAGGTCGCCTTACGTCGCCTCCGTAAATTCGCCCGCGAAGGAGCCGCAGAAGAATTAGATTTAAATGGTACGATTGCAGGAACAGCCAAACAAGGCTGGCTAGACATCAAAATGCGGCCCGAGCGGCGCAATGCAGTCAAGGTTCTCGCCTTTTTTGATATTGGCGGCTCTATGGATGCCCATATCAAACAAGTTGAAGATCTCTTTTCTGCCGCACGTAGTGAGTTCAAAAGGCTGGAATATTTTTATTTCCATAACTGCCTCTATGAGCAGGTTTGGACGGATAATGTGCGCCGTATGAACGAGGTCACACCCACTTGGGATGTTTTACATAAATTCCCGTCTGATCACCGTGTTGTCATAGTGGGGGACGCCGCCATGAGCCCTTATGAAATTGCCGTACGCGGAGGCTCCGTTGAGCATTGGAATGATGAACCGGGCGGTGTGTGGCTAAAGCGTCTCGTCGATATTTACCCACATCTGGTTTGGATCAACCCGACACAGGGAAAATACTGGCAATATTCCCAGAGCACGCAAATGATCCAAGAAATTATAGGGGCTGAACGGATGTTTCCGATGACTCTTTCAGGCCTTGAAGAGGCCATGCGTGAATTAGCCCGGTAATTTTATCATCCGAAATCATGAAAAACTTCCGCCCTTTCAATATTCCAAAAGGAAACTTCAAATGACCTTTAAACGGCCACCCTTAGCTCTCACGGCGATAGCCTTATCCGCTGTAATCTTCGCGGCATCATGTCAAAATGCTGACAATTCAACTGAAGCGGTTAAGTCAGAGAATATTGTCTATGACTGTCCCACGGACAAGGTTTTCACCACAATCGCGCCTTATGGTGAAGACACGGCTGCACCCGAAATGGGAACAAATTTCACCTCATACCATGTTGAAAACAGTAAGCGTGACGATGTCATGACCAGTACAACAGGTCTGCAATATAAAGTCGTTCAAGCGGGGCTCTCCGATGGTGCGCAGCCGGTTGGCGACCAAGAAGTGACTATGCATTATCACGGCTATTATCCGGATGGGAGACAGTTTGATAGCTCTTATGAGCGGGGTGAGACAATTACCTATCCGGCAACAGGCTTCATCAAAGGATGGATTGAAAGCCTGCACGACATGAAAGTCTGCGAAGCCCGCATCCTCTACATACCTGGCGACCTGGCCTATGGCCCCCAAGGACGTGGACCAATCGCACCCAATGCCACACTCTTGTTCAAAATGCAGTTAATCGGCGTGACACCTGCCGCAACGCAGTAGACTCTTGACTTCATAAACTCACACAAAAAAAACCGTCCCCTGTTTAAAACAGGGGACGGTCGTGGTGGAGCTTTGAATAGAGTTTACGCGCTCAGACAGGGTTAACTAAGGCTTGTACAATTTGTCTAAAACTGCATCTAACTCACGGGCCTTTTAAACGGCCGTTTGCAGTCAAATTAGGCTGTAATACGTAATTCGTTCAAGGCGCGTCCAATCTCCTCAAAAGCAGCATTCAAGTCTTTGGCATTTTTGGCATCAAAATATTTTGCATTATCCGATGCACAGCCCTGCAAAAGGGATTTCGTTTGTTTATCACTCACATCATAGGCAATGGTGTAAACAGTAATATCTTCATTTTTAATGGCATTGCATAATTGAGTTGTTGTTGCATTAGACCCTTTGGCGTCAGATCCGGTATGAAATTCTCCTTTTTTGGACTTTGTGTTTTCACCATCCGTCATGAGAACCAATACTTTTTCTAAAGCTTTGACGCCTTTTGTTGTCACAGAGGCCTCTGTCATAGGTTCACGACCGTCCAACATTCTCCATCCCCAAGCAAGACCAGCAGGCATATAGGTTTCGCCGCGCGCATTCATGCTCTTGATCGTCTTCTTCACTTCAGAGAGATTTTTCGTCAAAGGACGGATTTCAGCGCCACATTTAATGTTAACGAGGCCGGGAATTTTATTGCCATTATAAGCAACTTCTAAATGGTTCGGAGAGCGACGCGAGCCAACACAGCCATTCCAAGTCGTCTTTTTAGTTGGGATATAGCAGCTCTGATATTCCGGACCGTAA
This sequence comes from uncultured Algimonas sp., assembly GCA_964511495.1. Lineage (GTDB taxonomy): Bacteria > Pseudomonadota > Alphaproteobacteria > Caulobacterales > Maricaulaceae > Litorimonas. The sequence continues at coordinate 72,616 of CAZEFT010000009.1, forward strand.
GTCTTATCGCATTTTTTGTAAGAACAGTCATATTTCACGCCATCATTCGTACATGTTCGGCGAATTGTTCGACAATTAGATGTCCCTGTTACGTCACGGCGCATCTTGCAAACTTTATCACCTCTCTCGACGCGGTCAGGCTCTACGTCTAGCCAAACAGCTTTGCGTCGTGATGTTCCGACATTCACATATTGTGCAAAAGGCACAACAGCGAGGCGGACATTATCATTTTTCTGATCCTCAATGGTTTTGACCAAGTTTGTCGAGGCGGTCTTCAAATTGTTGAGTTTTGATCCATTCATTGAAAAGGTCGTGTCGAGGACAAGGGCAACATCCATAGCTTTATTCGAGTAAATCGCACTGGATTGTGCCGCAACGTCCAAATTTTCTTTACCGAAAATACGTGTAAAATATCCATCAATATTGTTTTCGGCGACAACCGTTACACCATCATTTTCGCGTCTGACGTCTTTAATCTCAATACGGTCTCCAGACTGTCCTGGATAAGTCATGACAAAGTAGTCTTTCGCAGCTTTGTTCAGCTCATTTTGGGTCGCTGTCGTGTTTTTCGCTGCCATCAAAGCAATAGCATCGGTTGTATCCTGAAGGCGGGTCTTCGCCGCATAGGCATTGGCCATATCGACACCAACGGCCAGACCACCGATCAGCACTGTCAGAGCCAAAGCCGCAAAAATCGCGAAATTACCTTCTTCATTCCGATTGAACCGACATATCTCTCTTTTAAGACTATTCGTCTTCGATAGTTTTTCTGTAAAAGCCATTCCTAAGTCTCCACCACGCACATTCCGTGCAATCTTGATGGGAAAGACTTTGCAGATACTCTGCCAAGAGGTGAGAATGCTCCACTACGGAACAATGGAAAGAAAGTTATGGTTAACTAAAGACTAAATTCAACGCCATTAATGGTCGAATGTAACTGCGTCATTGTGATGAGGTTCAAACTCTACCTTATTCGCCGGGTAATATTTGAATACGATATGCCGTTTCGGGACTCAGCAATGTTTTGGCACGCGCCTTGAGTGAGACCACCGTCATATTTTGATACATCTCAGATCGTGACCGATGACGGGACAACCGCTCTTCATCAGTTTGTGCTCGTGAAATGACATCCATCCAGTATCCGTTACTTTCTAATGATGTTTCGATATTTTCCAGAGCCGGTTTTATGGCTCTTTCAAACAAATCGGCATCAATATTGCCTGCGCGGAATTCAGCCGCAATCTCATCCACTTTGACACTGATGCGGTCAATATCATCGGGCGAAGCTTCTAATGACACACCGAAATAACCATAATTCGGGAAGCTTCGCGGCGTAAAGGTAAAGGCCGAGGGTGAATAGCTGGCCCCCTCCTCTTCCCGTAAAATATCTGTCAGACGCAAACGGAACAATGTACCTAACATAGAAATCTCACGTGCTGTTTGCGCGTCTCGCCCATCAGGTGCAGGCCAATAAACTCTTAATAAGGCCGTGGATGGATCTCCGGCATGAGTCAGTTTTACTGGACGTTTGCTACCCTGCGGGAATGTGAGACGCAGGTTTTTGGGGTCTGGCTTTTGGAAACGCTCTTCCTGTTCCGGGAAAGCCCCGAAGCTTCGGGCCACAGCTTTGATCGCGTCCTCTGGGGTTATGTCCCCAACAATTCCAATTTCAACCGCCGTGTTTGAAAGAAAAGGCTTTAGCCAATTTTCAACATCACTCATGTTTACGCGCAACATTTCATCTTCGGCAGGGAAACCGTAACGTGTATCGCCGGAGCGTAAAAGCCTCGGAATGTCACGCGAAGCCACGCCGCCTGGCGTTGAGTCGAGCGTCGGATAAAACGATTTTATATACTTATCATATTGCGCCTTCGCTTCGGGACGTAATCCCGGCGCAGTCGCATAGGCCGCCATAAGGTTGAGTTGTGTATCCAAATCATCAGGTACCGTTGTCCCGCTAAGATAAATACGGTCCGTCCCGATTGATTGACTCACCCCCACAGATTTTCCGGCCATGATTTTGCGGATGTCGTCATATTTATGCGCTTCCAGTCCACCAAGGCTCAAAGCCGTCGGTGCAAACACGCGCAAGCCGGGCTGGCTGCGAGGGAGGAATAGCTCTCCACCCGAAAGAGTGACAGTTATCGAAACAACATCTTTCTGATAAGGGGTCTGTTTGACGTTTAATCTAACGTTATTTTCAAAAACAATTTGCTCAAAATCGATGTCGGCAACTTTTTTGCGTTCTCGCACCTTTCCCACCGGGCCCCAATCGGAATAGGCAAATTCTAGGGTTTCAATCTCCTCGCGAGGCTCTACTACGATAGACCTAGACTCAACCAATGACTGTTTCAATTTGGCCTCAGCGTCTTCAATGACTTCCGATGTCGCCAGATAAAGCTGTGGACTCTCGTCGATGCCTTCCCATTGCTTTCGAAAAGCAGAATTGACCTCTTCGATTGTTATCTCATCGGCGTAGGCCAAGAAACGGCTCAAATTACTTTCAGGAGCCGTGACAACTGTTTTGGACCCAAAGGCTGATAAAATCCGTCGGGCCAGTCCGGGCGTGCGCCGTGTGGGTGCCGTTTGCACAGCGACTTCTAGGCTCTTTTTTGTATTGAGAATTTGCTCATCAAGCTCAGCTTGTGAAAAGCCATATTGCAAAGCCTGTCGCAAGAGAGGTTCCGCGCCCTTTAGCGCCTGATCCCACTTCCCTTTTTCGGGCTGAATAGACAATGTGCTGATCTTTACAGCGTCGAAAACGCCATTTGTGCCTGCGGAAGCGCCGATAAAGGGGGCTTGTGTCGTGCGAGATAATTCTCCTAACCGGCGCGATAAAATGCGGTTTCCGATATTGTCTATGAAATTAGCTTTACGGTTAGCTTGTGTATCGGCCCTTTCCTCAAAAGGATGAAGAACTGACAATGATAAGGTCGTTTGAATTTCGGGATTTACATAGTAATGCGTTCTCGCACGACGTTCTGTAAGCGGCTCTAATTTTACGGACTGTAAGGCATCACCTTTAGGCTGCCAATCTGCGAAATATTCTTCTATTTTGCGCGCCGCATAATCTGTCTCAATATCACCCACTAATACAATGAAAGTATTTTCTGGTCTGTAATAGCCCTCGTAAAACGCTCTGAAATCATCAGTTTTGATGGTGGCAATCGTCTCTTCCGTCCCGATAGGCAATCTGTCAGGGATAATGGTATCGCCGAAATAAAACTCCAAATTGTCGATAAAGGCATCAAAGGCGGGGCCTGACCGCGCCCGCTTTTCGGCCAGAATAACGCCCCGCTCACGATCAATCGCGCCCGGATCAAGCGTTAAATTTGAAGCCGTCTCACGCATGATCATTAACGTCTCGTTCAAAATGGCTTCGTCAACTTCAGGCAATTCGAGCTGATAGGTCGTTTCAAAAAACCCGGTTGACGCATTTGTATCGGCCCCAAAAGACAAACCGAACTTTTCCAAACGCTTGACCATCTCTCCTTCAGGAATATTCTCCGAGCCATTAAAGGCCATATGTTCGAGGAAATGAGCGAGCCCTAGCGTGTTTTCCGTTTCGTTTATGGATCCCGTATCAACACGCATCAATAAGGTCGCCGTCTTTGTCGGTGTCGAATTAGACCGAACAGCGAAACGCAACCCGTTTTCCAACTTGCCATATTCAATATCGGTATCAACCGGTAGGTCGCTGACTTCATGAACATAATCATATGATGAACCAGCCTCATTTTTTGTCGAGTTATCGCTACAAGCCAGCAAGCCTAACGCCAATAAACTGCCCATTATGAGGCGGTGATGATGTCCAAATACAGCCATTGCACTATCCGAATATGTGTTGAATTTGCTCTTTCGCTTTGTAACGCCTAGACGGCAAGTGCAAGCTATAAAGACGGTTTTAACCATGATGTGTGTCAGGACTTGAAACGGGATAATGATTGCGGCAGAGGCAAATTGTGAAATCTTCCACCGATAACAAGAAAATGACTGAACCGAATCAGGGGCTTATTGTCTTTGATTTTGACGGCACAATAACAACCAAAGATACCTTTGCACTGTTTTTACGTTATCATTCAGGGGTTATATCTTGGTTTTTCAAGATATTAAGGCTCCTGCCAACATTTATGGCCTATAAGCTGGGTCGAATTGACCGGCATGCCGTGAAAGCCGCTGTCATTTATCGTTTTTTCAAAGGGCATTCAGCCAGCGAAGTTGATGCCAAAGCTAAAAAATTTGCGCGAGAGGTCATTCCGCCCCTCATTAGACCACAGGCACAAAGCTGTTTCGACACGAAAAAACAGGATATTGAGTCATTATATATATGCAGCGCATCCATAACGCCCTATTTACGTCACTGGGCCGAGGCTCAAGGCCTTCCCAAAGAACATGTGCTGGCCGTAGAATTGGAACAAGAGTCAGATATACTCACGGGGTATATTGATGGGTATAACGTTTGGGGTCCGAACAAAGTCCGCCGTATTTTTGACGCATTTCATTCAGACAGTGTTCATATCAGAGAAGCATATGGTGATACAGAAGGGGATCGTGAACTATTAAACGCCGCTGAGGTGTCTTTCTTCCGACCTTTTCGCCTGTAGCCGTCTTTGGCATTGAATATTTGCAGCTTTTCCTCTTAAGAGGGAATTAACGTCTAGCCATAGCGTTTACGTTTGGTTAGGTTATAGAGGAATCTACGTTTGGTAGATGAATAATACTGGAGAACTTGGGGGTTTTCGAAATGAAACGCACTCTTTTAATGGCCGCTTCGGCCGCGGTGCTTGCCGCACCAACCATCGCGCAGGAATTACCACCAGGTAATCCGCTGCCCGGTGAATGTTTTGCTCGGGTGATTGTGCCTGCGCAATACGAGACATCCACAGAGCAAATCGTACTGCGTCAAGCAGGCGAGGAGATCAGAAAGATCCCGGGGCGTTTCGAAACCGTCACTGAACGTGTTCTCGTTCAAGAAGAAAGCTATGAGCTTGTCGTCGTTGGTGCCGGTGGAGCAATTGTTCCCGGTCGCGGCGTCATCGTTGTTACGATCAACGGCACTGACTACAACATTGACTCGTCCCGCACGGTAACCAACGCCAGTGGCGCTGCTATCGGTTCTGTTGACAGCGATGGTAATATTGTTGGTTCAAATGGTCGTGTTATCGTCCGCAATGCTGTCGACCCACTGACATTGATTGGTCGCGGTTCGGCAACGACATCTTTGACATTCGGCAACTCACGTTACCTTGTCGCATCTGACATGAGCGTTACAAACGCTTCAGGTCGTCGTATTGGTCGTATTGATCGCAATGGTGGTCTTGTCGGCACAAATGGCAATGTTATCACTCGTAACATCGTCAATTCTTACAGCGGCGGAACAACTGCTACAGCCTCCAGCGGTCAATCCTCTTTCCGCACAGTCTCTGAGACAGTCGTTGTTCAGGAAGCCTCTACTGAGCTCGTCGTCATTCCACCTGTTTATGAAACAGTCACAGAAACTGTCGTCGTTCAACCGCAGACAGTCGAGTATGTGACTGTCCCAGCCGTTTACGAAAACTACACCGACACTGTCGTTGTTCAAGAAGCCTCAACTGAGCTTGTCACAATCCCCCCTGTTTTTGAAACAGTGGCAGACACAGTTGTTGTTCAAGAAGCAACAACAGAACTCGTTACAATCCCGGCGACTTATGAAACAGTCACAGACACTGTTGTTGTCCAGCCTGCAGGCGTTGAGTATGTCTCCGTCCCTGCTGAGTATGAAACGGTCACAGAGAATGTTGTCGTGCAAGAAGCCTCAACAGAACTCGTCACTATCCCTGCGACTTACGAAACAGTCACAGAGAATATTGTCGTTCAAGAAGCGTCGACTGAGCTCGTCACTATCCCTCCTGTTTTCGAAACTGTGGCTGACACAGTTGTCGTTCAGGAAGCGTCAACAGAATTGGTGACCATCCCGGCAACATTTGAAACAGTCTCCGAGACTGTTGTTGTTCAGCCGGCCACTGTGACTTATGAAACTGTTCCGGCTGTCTATGACACGGTACAAGAAGCTGTTGTCGTTCAAGAAGCGTCGACTGAGCTTGTCACTATTCCGGCAACATTCGAAACAGTCTCTGAGACTGTTGTTGTTCAAGAAGCCTCTACAGAGCTCGTCACAATCCCTGCCGAGTTTGATACTGTCCGCGAAACCGTTGTCGTTCAGGAAGCGTCAACAGAGCTTGTGACTATTCCGGCAACATTTGAAACAGTGACTGACACAGTCGTTGTCCAGCCTGCATCCGTCGATTATGTCGTCGTTCCGGCTGAATATGAGACTTATCAAGATACAGTAGTTGTACAGGAAGCCTCAACAGAATTGGTAACAATCCCGGCCACATTCGAGACAGTCACAGACACGGTCGTCGTCCAGCCAGCTGGCGTCGAGTATGTCACTGTTCCGCCGGTCTTCGATACAATCCAAGAGCCTGTTGTTGTTCAAGAAGCCTCAACAGAACTCGTCACTGTTCCGGCGACTTTTGAAACCGTCACTGAAACTGTCGTGGTTACGCCACAGACAGTTGAATATGTTTCTGTCCCTGCTGTTTATGAAACTGTTCAAGAGCCAGTTGTCGTTCAAGAAGCCTCAACAGAACTCGTGACTATTCCTGCGACATTCGAAACTGTCACTGACACGGTTGTCGTTCAGCCTGCTGGCGTCGAATATGTCTCCGTTCCGGCTGAATTTGAAACAGTCACAGAGAATGTCGTGGTTCAAGAAGCCTCAACAGAACTCGTCACTGTTCCGGCCACATTCGAAACAGTCACTGACGTTGTTGTCGTCCAGCCCGCTGGCGTCGAATATGTGTCTGTTCCAGCTGAATATGAAACGGTTCAAGAAGCTATTGTCGTTCAAGAAGCGTCAACAGAACTCGTCACAATCCCGGCTACGTTCGAGACTGTCAGCGAAACAGTTGTCGTACAACCCGCCTCTGTGACTTATGAAACAGTTCCGGCTGTCTTTGAGACAGTCCAAGAGCCTGTTGTTGTTCAAGAAGCTTCAACAGAACTCGTCACAATCCCGGCCACGTTCGAGACTGTCACTGAAACTGTCGTCGTCACACCGCAAACTGTCACTTATGAAGTGATCCCTGCGGTTTACGAAACAGTTCAAGAGCCTGTTGTTGTTCAAGAAGCCTCAACAGAACTCGTCACAATCCCGGCCACTTATGAGACCGTCACAGATACAGTTGTGGTTCAGCCACAAACTGTCGACTATGTCACAGTCCCTGCTGAATTTGAGACTTACCAAGAGACTATCGTCGTTCAGGAAGCCTCTACAGAGTTGGTGACTATTCCGGCCACGTTCGAAACAGTTGCTGAAACTGTTGTCGTCCAGCCTGCTGGTGTTGAATATGTTTCCGTTCCAGCTGAATACGAAACAGTTCAAGAGCCTGTTGTTGTTCAAGAAGCGTCAACAGAACTTGTGACCATTCCGGCGACATTCGAAACAGTCACTGAAACTATCGTCGTTCAGCCTGCAACGACTGAATATGTTTCCGTTCCGGCTGTTTATGAAACAGTCCAAGAGCCTGTTGTTGTCCAAGAAGCCTCTACAGAGCTCGTCACAATCCCGGCCACATTCGAAACAGTCACAGAGACTATCGTTGTGCAGCCTGCGGGTGTTGAATATGTGTCTGTTCCGGCTGAATATGAGACAGTGACAGAAAATGTTGTTGTTCAGGAAGCTTCAACGGAGTTGGTCACAATTCCGGCGACGTTCGAAACTGTCACAGAGACAGTTGTCGTAACACCAGCCACAACAACTTATGAATCTGTTCCTGCTGTTTATGAAACAGTCCAAGAGCCTGTTGTTGTTCAAGAAGCGTCGACAGAATTGGTGACAATTCCTGCGACATTCGAAACAGTGTCTGAAACTGTAGTCGTAACGCCGGCAACCGTCACTTACGAGACGATCCCAGCCGTTTACGAAACCGTTCAAGAGCCTGTTGTTGTTCAAGAAGCGTCAACAGAACTCGTGACTATTCCTGCGACATTCAAAACTGTGACTGACACAGTCGTCGTTCAAGAAGCCACAACAGAACTGGTCACAGTGCCTGCGGTTTATGAGAACGTCACAGAGACTTATGTTGTTCAAGAAGCGTCAACAGAACTCGTCACTATTCCGCCTGTCTTTGAGACAGTCACGGAAACAGTCGTTGTTCAGCCACAATCCGTCGATTATGTCGTCGTTCCGGCTGAATATGAGACTTATCAGGACACAGTTGTTGTTCAGGAAGCCTCTACAGATTTGGTCACTATCCCGGCCACATTCGAAACTGTAACGGAAACAGTTGTTGTCCAAGAAGCCTCAACCGAATTGGTTTCTGTTCCACCTGTTTATGAAACTGTCTCTGAAACTGTTGTTGTTAAAGAAGCAACGACAGAATTGGTCACTATCCCAGCAACCTTCAGAACAGTCTCTGATACAGTTGTCGTGACACCGCAAACTGTGGAATATGTCACAATCCCGGCTGAGTATGAAACTTACCAGGAAGCTGTTGTTGTTCAGGAAGCCTCAACCGAATTGGTTGTCGTTCCAGCGACTTACAGAAATGTAACTGAAACAGTTGTCGTACAAGAAGCCTCTACTGAGCTTGTCTCTATTCCGGCGACTTACGAAACTGTGACTGAAACAATCGTTGTTCAGCCCGAAACTGTTGAATATGTCTCTGTTCCTGCGACATTCCGCACAGAGCAAGAAACATACATTCAGCAAGATGCAGCCGATGAGTTGGTTGTTATCCCGGCTGTTTATGAAAACGTGACAGAAACTATCGTTGTTCAAGAAGCCAGTACACGTGTTGACGTTGTACCGGCAACTTACAGAACCGTACAGGAAAGCATCGTTGTTCAACCTGCACGCGTTGATATTGAAGTCATTCCTGCAAGATATGAAACACGCTCTGAGCGCGTTCTTATCGAACCAGCGCGTGAAGAGTGGAAGCCCGGTAGCCAAGCTATCAATGCGGCTCAACTCGGTGCTAGCGGAACAATCAACACATCGACACGTGGACAGTTCACTGTCTTTAACGGCGTGTCTAACCAAGTTGTTGAGTCCACGCAGACTATCGTGAACCAGACTGGTGAAATCCTCTGTCGTGTTCTTATCCCTGCGAAGTACAAAACAATCACAAAGCAAGTATTGGTTAGCCCTGCACGCACTGTTGAGCGTCCGGTTCCAGCTGTCACTAAGCAGATCACAAAACGTGTTGTTGACCGTGAGGCGACCACGCGTGAGACTGTTATTCCTGCCGTTACAGACACGATTACACGTCGCGTCGTGAAATCAGCCGCTCGTGTTATGACACGTGCTGAAGCCCAACGCGCCGGACTGAGTGGTCAGGCATTTGGCGGATATTCCGGCTTTGTTGATGCTAATAGCGACGGTCGTGATGACCGTGATGGCTTGTCTCGTACAGCCGCTGCCAATGCAGACCGTGCCGGTGGCGGACGCCGCGGTGCATCTGCCGGAGGCTCTGGTCGCTTTGGTCAGCAATTGGGAACGATTTCCAAACGTGTTGTTGACGAACAAGCCCGTGTCGCTGAACGCCGCATCCCGGCTGTCACGAAACAGGTTACACGTCGTGTTGTGAAAACTCCGGCTCAGACACAAGAGCGCACAATCCCTGCTGTGACACAACAAGTCACACGTCGTGTCGTTGACCGCCCTGCCTCAACGCAGGAACGCGTCATCCCGGCTGTTACAAAAATGGAAACTCGCCGTCGTGTGAAAACTCCAGCCCGTACAGCTGAGCGCGTTGTTCCAGCTGTCACAAAACAGGTTACGCGTCGTGTTGTTGATCGCCCTGCGTCAACACAAGAGCGCGTTATCCCGGCTGTGACAAAGACGGAAACACGTCGTGTCGTCAGAACACCGGCCCGTACGCAGGAGCGCACAATCCCGGCTGTGACACAACAAGTTACACGTCGCGTGGTTAAAACTCCGGCTCAGACACAAGAACGTGTCATTCCAGCGGTCACAAAAACTGAAACTCGTCGTCGTATCAAAACGCCGGCACGGACTGTTGAGCGTGTTGTTCCAGCTGTGACAAAGCAAGTGTCTCGTCGCGTTGTTCGCACACCGGCTCAAACACAAGAACGTGTCATTCCGGCGGTCACAAAGCAGCGTACACGCCGCATTGTGAGAACACCTGCGTCTACGCAAGAGCGCGTCATCCCGGCTGTAACACAGCAAGTCACACGTCGTGTTGTTGACCGCCCTGCCTCAACGCAGGAACGCGTCATCCCGGCTGTCACAAAGATGGAAACACGTCGTGTCATCAAGACACCGGCCCAAACTATTGAGCGTCAGGTTCCTGCCGTCACAAAAACAGTTCAACGCCGCGTCGTCAGAACGCCTGCATCGACACAAGAACGTGTCATTCCGGCGGTCACAAAGATGGAAACACGCCGTGTCGTCAGAACACCGGCCTCTACTGTTGAGCGCGTTGTTCCGGCTGTCACAAAACAAGTGTCTCGTCGCGTGGTCCGTACTCCGGCTCAGGTTCAAGAACGTGTCATCCCGGCTGTAACGAAAGCTCAGGCCCGTCGTGTCATCAAGACACCTGCACGGACAATTGAGCGGTCTATCCCTGCTGTGACGAAACAGGTTCAACGTCGTGTTGTGAAGACGCCAGCGTCTACACAAGAGCGCGTCATTCCTGCTGTCACAAAGATGGAAACACGTCGTGTTGTCAGAACACCGGCTGCTACGGCAGAACGCACTGTTCCGGCTGTCACGAAGCAAGTCACGCGTCGTGTCGTCAAAACACCGGCTCAGACACAAGAACGTGTCATTCCGGCAGTCACTAAAATGGAAACACGTCGTGTTGTTAAAACACCGGCACGGACTATTGAACGGACTGTTCCGGCTGTCACGAAACAGGTTCAACGCCGTGTCGTCAGAACAGCTGCCCAGACACAAGAACGTGTCATTCCGGCAGTCACGAAGACTGAAACACGTCGTCGTATTAAGACGCCTGCGCAAACTGTTGAGCGTGTCATTCCGGCCGTGACGAAGCAAGTTCAGCGTCGTGTTGTGAAAACACCTGCGGCCACAACTGAGCGTGTCATTCCGGCAGTCACAAAAATGGAAGCGCGTCGTGTTATCAAGACGCCTGCGCAAACTGTTGAGCGTGTCATTCCGGCCGTGACGAAGCAAGTCTCTCGTCGCATCGTTAGAACACCGGCTTCGACACAAGAGCGTATCATTCCGGCAGTCACGAAGATGGAAACACGTCGTGTTGTCAGAACACCGGCCTCCACTGTTGAGCGTACTGTTCCAGCTGTCACAAAGCAGGTCACCCGTCGCGTTGTCAAAACACCGGCTCAGGTTCAGGAACGTGTCATTCCGGCTGTCACTAAGATGGAAGCGCGCCGTGTCGTGAAAACTCCGGCTCGTACCGTTGAACGGTCTGTTCCGGCTGTCACGAAGACTGTGTCTCGCCGTGTTGTCAAAACACCAGCCTCTGTTCGCGAACGCGTCATTCCTGCGGTCACGAAACAGGAAGCTCGCCGTGTCGTTAGAACGCCTGCGCGGACTGTTGAGCGGTCTGTACCGGCTGTCACGAAACAAGTTACCCGCCGCGTTGTTAAGACACCGGCTCAGGTTCAGGAACGTGTCGTTCCAGCTGTGACAAAGATGGAGACACGCCGTGTCGTCAGAACACCGGCCTCTACAGCTGAACGTGTGATCCCAGCCGTTACGGCTCAGATCAGCCGTCGCGTTGTAAGAACACCGGCTTCGACACAAGAACGTGTCATTCCGGCAGTTACAAAGATGGAAACACGCCGTGTTGTGAAAACTCCGGCGCAGACTGTCGAGCGGGCTATCCCAGCTGTGACGAAGCAAGTCTCTCGTCGTGTTATCAAAACACCGGCTCAGGTTCAGGAACGTGTCATCCCGGCTGTCACTAAGACGGAAACACGTCGTCGCATCAAGACCCCTGCTCGCACGGTAGAACGTGCTGTACCAGCGGTAACGAAGCAGGTGACCCGTCGCGTTGTGAACACACCGGCAGCTACGACTGAGCGCGTTGTTCCGGCCATCACAAAAACAGTTGAGCGTCGTGTTGTAAAAACACCAGCTCGCACTGTTGAACGGGCTATCCCAGCTGTGACGAAGACCGAAACACGTCGCGTTGTTCGCACACCGGCTCAGACACAAGAACGTGTCATCCCGGCTGTGACCAAAATGGAAACTCGCCGTGTCGTACAGACACCTGCCCGCACTGTTGAACGTCAAGTTCCGGCTGTGACGAAGCAGGTTCAACGCCGCGTCGTGAAGACACCGGCTCAGACACAAGAGCGTGTCATTCCGGCGGTCACTAAGACTGTACAACGTCGTGTCATGCGGACACCGGCTCAGACACAAGAACGTGTCATTCCGGCAGTCACAAAGCAGGTCTCTCGTCAGGTTGTGAAAACTCCGGCTCAGGTGCGTGAACGCGCAATCCCGGCTGTGACTAATCAAGTCACACGTCGCGTTGTGAAAACACCGGCCCGGACAATCGAACGGGCGATACCGGCAGTCACGAAACAGGTCACACGTCGTGTTGTGAAAACTCCGGCCCAGACGCAAGAACGTGTCATCCCGGCGGTCAGCAAGACTGTACAACGTCGTGTCATGCGGACACCGGCTCAGACACAAGAGCGTGTCATTCCGGCGGTCACTAAGACTGAAACACGTCGTCGCATCAAAACTCCGGCTCAGACACAAGAACGTGTCATTCCGGCAGTCACGAAGCAGGTCACACGTCGCGTCGTCAGAACACCGGCGACAACGCAAGAACGCGTTATCCCGGCTGTGACGAAGCAAGTGACACGTCGTGTCGCAGCAGGTGCACCGCGTATCGAACGCCGCGTTATCCCAGCTCGCTACGATACTGTGACAGTCCAGCGTATGGTCGAAGCACCACGCACTGAAACGATCGCTATCCCGGCTGAATTCGGTACAATCGAGCGTCGCACGCAAACAAGCCCTGAGAAAGCCGAATGGCGTCAGGTTCTCTGTGAAGCCAATGCGAACAGCACGGTTATCTCCGCTATCCAGCGTGCTCTACGGACACAAGGCTACTATAATGGTGCCATTGACGGTCGCTTGGGTCGTATGACTTACGCCGCTGTCGAGCAGTTCCAAACAGCACGTGGCCTGTCTACCGGTGGTCTGACATTGACAACGGTTGACGCCCTCGGTGTTGACTGGCGCTCAATGGTCGGCGGTGCAACAAGCATCCAGACTGGCGGTTTCACAACCGGCGGTACGACTACAGGAAGCACAACAGGCTTTACGACTGGTACAACTGTCACGACTACGACAACAACAACCAGCGGCTATACGATTGGTGCAGACCGCACTGTCCGTGACGCCTCCGGTACGATTATCGGTCGCTTGGACGGAAACGGTAACGTTGTGAACTCAGCAGGCGTCATCGTCCTTCGCGGACTATCTACCTCCGGTTCAGGTCTTGTCACAGGTGGCTCTGGTGTCATCTCAGGTGGTTCAGCCGGCGGTTACGCCATCGGTGCTGACGGAACTGTCCGTGACAGCTCTGGCCGTGTCATCGGTCGCTTGGACGGAAACGGTAACGTTGTGAACTCAGCAGGAACTATTGTTCTTCGCGGTCTATCAACGACATCCGGATCTTCCGGAACAATTGGTGGAACAATCACTAGCGGTTCATCAACCATTTCCGGTGGTTCATCATCAAGCACCTCCGGTGGCTTGTCAGTGGGTGATTTCCAAGTCCGTGCAGACGGCATGGTTGTCAGCCGCTCAACAGGTGCCGTAATTGGTCGTGTTGATGATAGCGGAAACGTAATCAACGCCGCAGGCCGTGTTATCGGTCGCGTCAACTAAGACACGCTTTCCCGGGCTTCGCGGCCCGGACCAAGTTTCACCCCGCGCAATCTAATTTGTGCGGGGTTTCTTTATGCAGAACGGCCCCCTTCGTTTAGCGCGACGCCCTTTACCTTCTCTTTGGAAATCGTGTAAAAGATGTGGCTATGCGTTGACAGGAACGGCTCTGACTGTATAAGGCGCAACGAATTGGCCGCCGCCTTTCGTCCTACGATTCTTCTCGGTTTGTAACCGGAACAAGAGAACGGGCTTAATCAAGGGCGGCTTTTGAATTTTAGGAAGACCTCTTCGTCTTCCCTGAGGAAGGAAAGATCATGTTCGCAGTGATCCAAACAGGCGGCAAGCAATATAAAGTCGCTAAAGACGATATCATCGTCGTAGAGAAACTAGACGGCGAAGCCGGAGACAAAGTGTCCTTTGGTGACGTATTACTCAGTGGTGCGGGTACAGACGTCAAAGTCGGTGCCCCTCTTGTGAAGGGTGCTTCTGTAACAGGTGAGATTCTGGAACAGCGTAAAGCCGCCAAAGTTTTGGTTTTCAAAAAGAAGCGTCGTCAAAACTACCGTCGTAAGAAAGGCCATCGTCAAAACGAAACGGCCGTAAAAATCACAGGAATTAAAGGCTAGGCCCCGCGCCCGCCTTTTGGATCAGGAGTAACTCATGGCTCATAAAAAAGCAGGTGGTTCATCCAATAACGGTCGCGATAGTGCCGGCCGTCGCCTTGGTGTGAAAAAGTCAGGTGGCCAAGCGGTCATCCCCGGCAATATTATTATTCGCCAGCGCGGTACGAAATATTACCCCGGCGCCAATGTCGGCATGGGTAAAGACCATACGCTATTCGCATTGACAGAAGGCCGCGTCGCATTTCAGACGAAACGCAATGACCGTACATTTGTGTCCGTCCAACCTCTCGCAGACGCCGCTGAATAGGCCCAAACTTATTTGGGTCCCCACCATAAGGTGACCCGATAAAAATCTTGCAGGGAAATCGGGTCTCCGGTTTCCCTCTTTTTTTGGTTAGACCTGAAAAAGATCTTATCCCTGCGCGCCCTATATGAGGAGGCGAGCATGAAAGAAACACTCGAAACGCCAAGACTGGTTTTACGCCAATTAACACTGAATGATGCAGCGGCACTTTCTAAATATGGCAGTAATTTCGACATCGCTCGTATGACCGGCAGTTTCCCTCACCCCTTCCCACTAATCTCCGCCGAGTTCAAAATCATGCATCTCAAGTCCATGCGAGAAAGAGACTTGGCCTACCCTTACGCGATAACTGAAAAAGGTCATGACGCCATGATTGGCATTATGGACCTCTTTCGCGGCAAACCCGGTGCCACGCTCGAAATCGGCTATTGGATAGCAGAACCCGTATGGGGCAAAGGTTATGCTTGTGAAGCAGGAAACGCCATTATTGCCGAAGCGGAACGGGCTTTCGGATCACAAACATTTAAAGCGGGCGCATTTGCTGATAATCCGGCCAGTCACCGAGTCCTAGAAAAGATGGGTTTCACCCGCACTGGGCAATCCGAGAATTATTTTTCAATGGCCCGCCTAAAGAAAGCCCAAAGTTTCCAGTTTGAGAGAAAAGCGGGGGCAGATGCCCTCTCAATGTCGTGAACACTGTAAGGCTTAATTCGACCCTACCGTCTTCAGAAGGCTTTGTTGCTCTGCGAAAGCAGGCAGATTGGGGCAATATCTCCCGTAATCAGGCGGAGGGGGCCTTGGAGCAGTCTCTCTGCGGCGTAACCGCCTTTGATGGGGATATGCTTATCGGCATGGCACGAGTCATTGGTGACGGAATCCTTAACTTGTATATTCAAGATGTCATCGTCGCTAAATCTTATCGAGGTTTGGGTGTCGGCAAACAAATTATAGAACAACTTATCGCCGATTTAGGCGAGAGGTTTCCGCCAACTTGCTCCGTCGGGTTGATGGCCGCAAAAGGCCAATCCACCTTTTATGAAAGCTTTGGCTTTGATATTCGTCCGTCAGATAAAACCGATGTCGGAATGCAGTCATCGCTCTCACAGCTTTATTCACATCTAGCCAAATCCGGACGAAACGCTTAAACACCTATGTGCGCTAAGGCCATAGCGCGAAAGTAAGATATGAAATTCCTCGACCAAGCAAAAATATTTGTAAAATCCGGCAATGGCGGCGGCGGCTGTATTTCATTCCGACGTGAGAAATATATTGCATTCGGTGGGCCGAATGGCGGAGATGGTGGCCGTGGTGGCGATGTTTGGGCCGAAGCCTCTCGCGACCTCAACACGCTAATTGATTACCGTTACAAGCAGCATTTCAAAGCCGGAACAGGTATTCACGGTATGGGCCGTGACCGTGCCGGAGCCGCCGGAGAAGACGTTATCATCAAAGTCCCCGTCGGCACACAAATCATTGATGCTGATACAGATGAAATCTTGGTTGATATGACCGAAGCCGGACAAAGAGCCCTCTTGGCCAAAGGCGGGAATGGCGGCTGGGGCAATGCCCGCTTTAAATCTTCCACCAACCAAGCTCCACGGAAAGCTAATCCCGGTGAAGATGGTGAGGAAAGATGGGTCTGGCTACGGTTGAAACTGATTGCCGACGCAGGACTAGTTGGCCTGCCCAATGCCGGAAAATCAACATTTTTATCAACCGTAACCGCCGCGACCCCCAAAACGGCGGATTATCCATTTACAACACTTCATCCTCATTTAGGCGTCGTAAATCTTGGCCCCGCAGAACGCTTTGTTTTGGCGGATTTACCTGGCCTCATCGAAGGAGCCTCCGAAGGAGCCGGTCTCGGCCACCGCTTTTTGGGGCATGTGGAACGCTGTGCGGCCGTCTTGCATCTCGTCGATGCCTCAACGGAAGATCCCGCACAAGATTACAAAACTATTCGAAAAGAATTGGAAGACTATGACGGGGGAATTGAAGACAAACCTGAAATTATTGTCTTGTCCAAAGCCGATATCATCACATCTGAACGACTTGAAACTGTTAAATCAGACGTCGAAACCGCTTGCGGGAAAACACCTCTCATCATTTCCAGTGTGACCAATCAAGGTTTAAAGCCCGTTCTTTCCGCTATATATCAGCATGTCGAAAAACGCCGCGCGAAAGAAGAAGCCCAACGTGAGGAAAAACGCATTGCTGAGGCGGTAGAACGTGGCGAAATGGAAGAACAAAAAGGCTGGTCGCCTTAATTAATTTCGTGATGAATCAATCGAATAACAGCAACGCGCCGCTTAAGGCTTACAAAAGACTGGTCATCAAAATCGGCTCAGCTCTCTTGGTTGACAGTGCAAACTATTCACTTCGCAAAGATTGGCTCAACAGCCTTTGCGAAGACATTGCCCAAAGACAAGTGGCAGGATTAGAAACCCTCATCGTTAGTTCCGGAGCCATTGCTTTGGGCCGCGAAAGACTGGGGCTGATAGGCAGGACTCTATCCCTATCAGAAAAACAAGCCTGTGCAGCCGCAGGACAAGCTTTTCTCACACAGGCTTATGACAAGGCGTTAAATGCGCAGGGCCTGAAATCGGCTCAAGCGCTCTTCACACTGACTGATACAGAAGATAGGCGTAAGTGGTTGAACGCCCGATCAACCCTCAATACGCTTTTGGAATTGGGAGCGGTTCCAATCATCAATGAAAACGATACGGTGGCGACTGACGAAATTAGATATGGTGATAATGACCGTCTTGCTGCCCGTACCGCGCAAATGGTGGGAGCTGACGGTTTGATATTACTCTCGGATATTGACGGTCTCTATGATGCTGATCCGCGCCAAGCTGCAACAGCTCAGCATATTCCGGAAATTCAGGTTATCACTCCTGAGATAATGGCCATGGGCGGTTCCGCCAACCGCTCTGCTGCGGTGGGAACAGGTGGCATGGCGACCAAGCTAGCCGCGGCTCAAATCGCAACCCATGCGGGATGTGACATATTTATTTTGAACGGAGAGGCTCACGCTCCTTTATCGCGCTTAGACGCAGGCGAACGTCACAGCCGATTTATAGCACAAACAAACCCCCGCAAAGCGAGGGCGCAATGGATTGCCGGGTCATTAAAACCCAAAGGTACGTTCACCATTGATGATGGTGCTCGCAGTGCTTTGATGGACGGGAAGAGCCTCCTCGCGGCCGGAGTGACACAAATCGAAGGGGTCTTTAAAAAAGGCGATGCCATAAAGATTGTCAATAATGATAAGAAAGAGCTGGCCCGGGGTTTAGTCAATTATGACTCAGGAGATGCCGTGAAAATTATGGGTCGACACAGTGATCAAATTGAGACCTTGTTGGGATATTCGAATGGCGCTGCGCTCATCCATCGGGACAACCTCGTCATGAAGAACAGATCACAGTAAATGTGCAAGGCGTCATGACCGATTATGCCCATATGAAAATTGGATTGTTTGGAGGCTCGTTTAATCCGGCCCATCAAGGGCATCTACATGTCGCTAAAGCGGGATTACGCGAATTGGGCCTTGATCAAATCTGGTGGTTCGTCAGTCCACAAAACCCACTTAAACCTACCCAACCCAGCTATGAAAGCCGTGTAGACACAGTCAGAGCCTTAAACCTGCCCCCTCGCATGAGGATTAGCGACTTTGAACAGAAGAGCGGCACGAACTACACCATCGATTTATTAGAAGCGCTGAAGCAGCGGCACCCTAAAACACGATTTGTTTTTATGATGGGAGCCGATAATTTTGGGCAATTACCTCAATGGCGGCGATGGCGAGATATCATGGCTCTTTTACCGATTGCCGTTATCGCACGTCCCGGTGAAACAATACGGTCTCGCCTCAGCCAAACAGCACGGCAATATGGGGATGACCGCTTGAATGAGCTTTATGCCGTTGCTTTGGCAGAAATGACAGCCCCGTGCTGGACATATCTTACATTGCCATTAGATAACAGCTCATCGACAGCCATCAGGGCAAAACTGGCGTCTGTCCCGTAATTATGATATGTGATTCTGAAAGAGAAGATCGGCGAGATATTTCGCCCCGATAAATGGAGAGCCTTCTGAGCACCCAAACTGTTGTGAGCGCACCCTCACCGTCTAAATCTTCGGCTAAAAGCCAAAAAGAGGCCAAAGCCTTGTCCGATTTCATCCAACATGTGTTGGACGAAAATTCTGCCCAAGACGTTATTGAAATTGATATTCGCGGAAAATCTTCCGTGGCTGATTATATGCTGGTCGCTTCGGGGCGTTCAAATCGCCATGTCAGCGCCTTATCCGACTATGTTCTCCGTGCCCTCAAAGATGAAGGTTATAAGGACATAGGGGTCGAAGGTCAGGAAGGCTGTGACTGGGTCCTGGTCGATGTTGGTGACGTGATTTTGCATATTTTCCGTCCAGAAGTGCGGGTCTTCTATAATATCGAAAAGATTTGGTCTGTTCCCTTGCCCGAAGGCTTGCAGAACGTCGCTGAGGAAGCCCCTGCCGAAGACGAATAAAGCTTCATGGCGACCAAACTCATCCTACGGGCGGGCGGCACCATGAAGTCTGGCCCTGAACGTGATATGGTAGATGACTATCTGAAACGCGCAGCTTTACTGACGCGTCAAACGGGATTTCTGTCTATCGAAGAACAAGCCATTGACGTCAGGAATTGCAAAAACCGTAAAGAAGAAACGCATCGCCTGTTTAACGGATTACCGAATTCTGCCGTCATTATCGCTCTGGATGAGCGAGGGAAAACACCCAGTTCTCGAAAGATAGCGGCCGACTTCGCTAAATTCCGTGACGAAGGACAAAGTGAAGTCTACCTCATTATAGGGGCGGCTGACGGATTTGAACCAAAGGCAATACCGACCGGAGTAAGACGGTGGGCATTAGGTTCACAAACTTGGCCGCATAAATTGGTTCGCGTCATGATTGCCGAACAATGTTATCGGGCATTATCTATCCTTGCAGGCACCCCCTATCATCGTGATTAAGCCTGCGCTAAAGCCAAAATGTGTTTGATCTAAAAGTCATAGTTATTTTGATGGCAATGCTGTTCACAAGCCTGCCCGCTTTCTCGCAAATTAATGCGCCTGAAGACCTTGATGCGCTGACTCAGGCCGAAAAGAATGCGCGTGCCGAAGCCGAAGCGCTAGATAGACGCCGATATGCGGTCAATGCGGAAATTACCAAGCTGGAAAACTCACTGCGCGCCCTGTCCCGCGAAGTGAAAGTTTTTGAACGCGATGCGTTAGCCCTTGAGAAAAAGCAGCAAGACATTGAAGCCACTATTTCTCAGATCGAAGGCAATATTCTGTCCGATCGGGCTGAGCTCACAAAACTCTTGGCAGCGTTGCAAAGGCTTGAAGCCAACCCGCCGCCCGCAATGGTGATGCGACCGGATAATGCGATTGAAGCGGCACAAGCCGCGCAATTAATCGCCGCTCTGACCCAACAACTCGACCAACGCACAAAAATTCTTAGCGCCCAACTTGAGACTCTGTCTCAGGAAAAAGACCGGGCAGAAATCAATCAACGTCAAATTCTCGCCAACCAAAAACAACTCCAGCGTCGTCGGTACGAAACTCGCAATATCGTGAAAGAAAAATCTACGCTTCGCGCCTCGATAGACACCCAACGGGCTGAGAAACAGGCCATTGCTAATCGCCTCGCAGCAGAAGCCGCAACACTTCGAGAACTCGTCGAAAAATTAGAGGCAGAGGCTCTACGCGTTAAACCCCGCATCAAGCCCAAAAAGGGACAATCGACAGGACGTCGTATCGTACCTCCTTTGCCCGGCAATTTGGGTGACTTCGCCAAAGCGAAAGGGCAACTCAGCTTACCGGTATCAGGGCCTCTGCTAAAACGCTTTGGTCGCGGAGAGAAAGGGTTGACCTTTGAAACACCTTCGGAGGGGCAAGTTCTCGCCCCTTATGCGGGTCGCGTAGAATTTGCAGGGCCGTTCAAAAATTATGACCAAGTTATTATTCTGGCGGTCGGAGATGGCTATTTCCTTTTAATGACCGGTCTGGGCGATATTTTCGCGGAAACAGGTGAAGTCATTAAACAAGGCTCACCCGTAGGCACCATGCCTTTTGTCCGTTCAGGGTCAGGCGAGTTATATTTAGAGTTACGGAAAAATGGCCGTACCGTTGATCCTGCGCCTTGGTTGTCGCTTTGAGAGAGAAAGAGTACAGCCACGTACCAAAACGAACGCAATATCAATCTGTTAAAAACTCCACAATCCACTGAACTATTACAGCTTTTTGACTTTGCATTCCTCTTTTTGCCTCCTAAACAGAAAGACCGAGGATATGAAACTCGCTAAATCGGTCTTTGACCCTGAAGCGGGCGCAAAATTTGCATCGTAAATCGGTATGACGTTAAAAGGTGAAACGATGAAATATATTCTCCCGGCTATCGGATCTGTAGCAGCCATCGCGCTTTTCGCTTTTTCTTCGACCAATCAGTCCGCTATCGCTTTTGAGCCGGGTTCAAATACCAACACATTCGAACAGTTGGATTTGTTTGCCGATGTCTTGGCTCGTGTCCGGACAGATTACGTCGTCGATGTGAATGACGCTGATCTGATTGAAAATGCTCTGAACGGGATGTTACAATCTCTTGATCCTCATTCCAGCTATGTCACGCCCGAACAATTTAAAGAATTGCAAGTCACCACCAGTGGCGAATATGGCGGTTTGGGCATGGAAGTCACCATGGAGGACGGCTTCGTTAAAGTCATTGCTCCTATTGATGAGACCCCGGCCAAACGCGCAGGCATTAAAGCGGGTGATTATCTGACGGAAATTGACGGTAAATCCATTCTGGGTTTAACCCTGACAGAAGCCGTGAAAAAGATGCGGGGCAAACCGGGCGAAGACATTACAGTCACCGTTGTGCGCGAAAATGAAGACCCTAAAGAAATCACCATAACGCGCGAAGTTATCAAACGTATTGTCGCGAAATATGAAATCAAAGAGGGTATTGGTTATATTCGCTTGGCTCAATTCAACGACAAAGCAGAAGAAGGCGTTGTTAAGGCGGTCAAAGCCCTGCAAAAAGACTTTGGCGGAAAAATTCCAGGATTAATCCTCGATTTACGCGGTAACCCCGGAGGACTTTTGGATCAGTCTGTGAAGGTCTCCAGCGTGTTCTTGGATGGCGGCGAAGTCGTTTCCACACGCGGGCGGATTGCCTCAGATACACAACGCTATAATGGCAATTCTGGTGAGTTGGCCAAAGATGTACCACTTATCGTGTTAATCGACGGCGCATCGGCCTCGGCGTCTGAAATTGTCGCCGGAGCTTTACAAGATCGAGGCCGCGCTCTGGTCGTCGGCATGACCTCTTTCGGTAAGGGTTCCGTACAATCAATTATCCCCCTACGCGGTGGTCGTGATGGCGGTTTGCGCATGACAACGCAGCGTTATTACACTCCGGCAGGTCGCTCTATCCAAGGGACAGGTATTGACCCGGATATCGCCATCTCCGCCGTTCCTGATGATGGTAAAAAACGCCTGCAACGTCGAGAGGCGGATTTACCTAACGCCATCAAAAATGAAGATGAAGAAGCCGAGACAGAAGAACAGGTTATAGACTATCCACCCGAAGATTTTGTTGTTGAAGACGATTACCAACTTCAAAAAGCCATTGAGCTTTTGAAAGGTGGTCAATACGCATCAAAATTAGCAGAATCTCAAGGATAAGCCTTCACTCCATGCCTATGCGTGTCTTTCGATCCTATCTATTCTGTCTGTTTTCCGCACTAGCGCTCGGACTAGCGAGTTTTGCTTGGGCTCCGAACGCTCTTTCGCAAGACGCGGATAAAAGTAAAAAAACGGACGCCCCTTCAGAAGCTGAAATATTGGCGAAAATGGAATTATTCGCCGAGGTTCTAGCCCGCGTTCGCGATCACCACGTTATCGAGAAGACGGATAAAGAATTAATCGAAGCGGCCTTAAACGGCGCGCTATCTTCTTTGGATCCGCATTCAAGCTATGCCCCACCTGCCGAATTTAAAGAGCAACGCAAAGCCGCCAAACGTGAATATGGTGGTCTCGGGATTGAAGTCACTATGGAAGGCGGCTTGGTCAAAGTGAACTATGCAATTGAAGAAGGCCCTGCCTACAAAGCGGGAATTCGTTCCGGTGATTATATCACAGCCGTTGCAGGCGACTCTGTCTTAGGAAAAGACCTTAATGCCGCCGTGGAAAATATGCGCGGTCTGGCGGGAGATCCGGTGACCGTAACAGTGTTAACCGGTGATGCCGCGCCGCGTGACGTCGTCGTCGTGCGGGCACAGGTTAGAGGTCGCGCTGTTCGTCATCGAGTGGAACAAGGTCTTGGTTATGTCTTTATCGAGACCTTCAATAATGATCGACTGACATCGGATTTAGAAAAGGCCTTGAAAGAACTCGAAGCCGAATTAGGGAACCCTCCTCCGGGTCTTATCATTGATATGCGTGGTAATCGCGGCGGTCTCTTAACCGAATCTGTGAGTGTTTCAGGCCTGTTTTTAGATGGCGGCGAAGTCCTCTCAGCACGCGGGCGCACCAATGAAGATACGCAGCGTTATCATGCAAAGCCGGGTGAGCTTTATCCTGACATGCCTATTGTGGTGCTTGTCAATTCCGGTTCAGCCTCCGCCGCAGAGATTGTTGCGGGCGCATTACAGGACCGCGGACGCGCCGTTGTCGTCGGGCGCCGCACATTCGGTAAAGGCTCAGTCCAATCCGTTATCCCTCTGCCCGATAATGGGGGTGCCTTGCGGATTACAACGCAGCGTTATTACACGCCTTCCGGCAATTCCATTCAGGGCAAAGGTATCATGCCCGACCTCCTCGTTGCGGCGCAACCGGATAGCGGGGAAATCCGCAAGCGTTTTCGCGAAGACAGCCTGCCAAACTCACTGATCAACCCGGATGATACAGATTACGAAGAAGATCATGACTCGATTTTGTATCCTACTGAGGAACAAGCCGAGCGGGTAGATTTTCAGCTCCGCAAGGCTATCGATGTTTTAAAAACATCTCGCTATCAGGCACTTTTGCAGGCTCAAGCCGATTTTCCAAAGTCCAATGATCTATCTGCCTCAACGCTCCAGTAGAAACTACGCTTCAGTAAGCATATAGACCTCAGCCGCGAAACAATTTAACGCGGAACTATGAGCCGTGAATCACAAACCGCGTCAAATACCGTCGTTAACAGACGCCGTCGGTTTGTTTTGCCTAAACGCCGATGGCATATTCTGGGTGCAATTTTGGTATTAGCTTTTTTCACAGGGGCCCTCGCCCGTGTCGCCCTTTCCCCTGTTTTAGATAAAGATCCAAATGTAACGGGTGAAATTGCCTTAGACGCTATCCCCCAACCTTTGCCTTCCACTCACTTAGAAGCCGAAAGTGACGCATTACCTGATCTCTTGGCGGGGGATGTTCCCCAAGGCGAAAATCCGACAGCTGCGGCCGCGAGATCGAAATCTAATGGAAATGACCCCAAAGTGGACGCTCTCGGTAACCCAATAAAGACCTCTTCGTCCTCACAGGTCAGCCGCACTCCCTCGGGACAGGCAGCCGCCCCGAAACCGAAAACAATTCTGATTGACGGGAAAGCTCTGGATGGGGGCTCCGCTACACTTTTCCCAAAATTGACCCGCCAAGGCCGCTTCGGTCCACTCCCAACCGTCGCACCCGATGGACAAACAGCGTTAAAAGCCTATCGGCGGGTAACGCGTTTACAATCCGGCAAACAGCCCGTCTCCCTCATCATTGGTGGCTTAGGTGTCAATCAACAACTCACACAACAAGCTATTGATGGCTTGCCCGCCGACGTAACCCTATCCTTCGCCGCACATAGTGTTGGCCTACAAGATTGGATTAACCGCGCTCGTGCCGATGGTCACGAAGTGCTGATTGAAATACCGATGAATTCGGCAGGATTTAATCCCAATGAACCGGGCGCAGACCGTACTCTGAAAGCGGGACAAGAAGCTACAAATCAAAGACATTTGGATTGGCTTCTAAGTCGCGCGCAGGGCTATTTTGGCGTTACAAATTATAATGGTGATCTTTTTTTAAACCGAGCGGATGCGAGCCTGACGACATTGGATAGGCTGTCTAAATCAGGGTTGGGGTTTATTACGGATGGAGCTTTTAGCACAGCGAGTCTGAACGCCCTTACCCAATCTGTCGGCCTGCCATATAAACAAGGGTTTGGATTGATTGATCCTGAGCCCAATCCCGCTTTGATAGAGATTGAACTGTCCCGCTTGGCCGCACAAGCCACATCGGGAAGCGCCCCCGCCGGCATCGGGTTTGCTTATCCAGAAACATTGGATGCGGTAACTATGTGGATAGCGTCTCTCCCGTCACAATCCCTTCAACTCGTTCCGGCTTCTTCGGGCCTGAAATAACAAAGCATTATGGCACGCAACCCAAAACATTATCGGCGCAATGTTGGCGTCGCTATCTTCAATACGGACGGTAAAATCTGGTTGGGCAAACGCTTTGGCGAAGACGGCCCTTATGCCTGGCAATGTCCGCAGGGCGGTATGGATGAGGGTGAAAAGCCCTCAGAAGCCGCGCGCCGCGAATTATTCGAAGAAACGGGACTACAAGGCGATTGTCTCCAGAAAATCGGCAAGATTAAACCCTGGCTTTATTATGATTTCACACCCGAGGCGTTAGAAAGTAAGCGCAAGAAATGGAATTATATCGGTCAGCGGCAGAAATGGTTCGCTTTTCGATATTATGGTGACGGACAGGAAGTTGACCTTACCACCAATGGAGAACAGGAGTTTTCCGAATGGAAATGGGCAGATTTGGCCACAATCCCGGATACAGTTGTGCCGTTCAAACGCGACGTCTATGAACGCTTAGTAGAAGAGTTTTCTAAATTTGCCGTCCCCGTGACATCACACGGGCAGGAAGATCGCGACTGATTATGACAAAGGCGGCCACACCCATTTCATCAAGCCCCAAAAAACAGGGCAGAAATGCCATTATTTTCGTTTTGATTACTGTGATGATCAATTCGATTGGCTTTGGCATTATGATACCTGTTTTACCCGATTTGCTAAAGGCTCTGACCAATTTACCGAATAATCAAGCCGCTCTTTACGGCATGTGGCTGACTTTTGTTTTCGCGCTCTTTCAATTCATCTGTATGCCGATTGTTGGCGGCCTCTCAGATCGGTTCGGGCGCCGCCCTATCATGCTCCTATCGCTTTTCGGTCTGGGCATTGACTACTTCATTATGGGTTTTGCCCCCACTGTTGCCTTTCTCTTTTTAGGCCGCATTATTGCGGGTGCTTTTGGCGCGACATTTAGCACAGCAAACGCTTATATCGCTGATATAAGCCCGCCTGAGACACGGGCGCAAAACTTTGGCCTGGTAGGAGCCGCCTTTGGTGTCGGCTTCATGCTCGGGCCTGTTATCGGCGGTCTTATCGGCAATGAATTCGGCCCTCGTGCTCCGTTCATTGCGGCAGGCGTTATATCTCTACTAAATGTGGTTTACGGGTTTATCTTTTTACCAGAGACATTAGCCGTTGATAAAAGACGAGCCTTTAGTTGGAAGCGCGCAAACCCATTGGGGTCAGTTATCGCTTTAGGGCGCATTAAAGGTGTAAAGAGCTTGATCTTTATCCTCTTCCTACTCGCGACAGCCCACACAGTTTATCCGACCACTTATACCTTTTCGACCCAAGAGGGATTAGGATGGACAGCTGGGGATGTTGGTCTGTCACTCGGGGCTTTCGGCATTGCCAGTATGATTGTTCAAGGCGGTTTAATCCGTGTCATCATTCCCAAGGTTGGTTTGTTTTGGGCGGGCGTGATTGGCATTGTTTCCGCCATTATTGCTTACGCCATGATGGGGAGCGCCAATAAGGGGTGGATTATCTATGCCGCAGGGCCCTTTGCGGCTTTTGCAGGACTGTATGGCCCTGCCCTGACCAATATGATGAGCTCGCGTGTCTCAGAGTCTGAACAAGGCGAACTGCAAGGCGCAATTGGAGCCGCGCAAGGCCTAGCGCTTATGATTGGCCCCTTCGCTATGGCTGGCCTGTTTTGGTATTTTGGTGACACTACCGCCAAAACGGATGCAGGCATTGTGACCTTTCCCCAGAACGTTATCGGCATGATAAATCATGTTATTATGGACGGCCCGCTGCCTTATATTCCCGGCGCACCATTCCTTGGAGCCGCAACCTTCGCTCTGATTGGTTTCGTTCTTTTTGTCATTGTCACAACGAAAGAAGACCGGAACGCGCGATATACGCCAAACCCTGCAGAGCAAGCCGTGGTCAATGAGGTTACGCCAATTGCAGAAACACCGACCGACGCAGCGAAACCAGAGACATGAAAAAACCCAAGATCATAGAAACGCTCAACATCAATAAAGTTTATGAAAATGACTTTATGGATGTGTTTGATAATGATGTACGTTTCCCTTCTGGTAAAAAAGGACGATATATTCGAACCCGTTGGAAAGCTCCCCACGGCGTCGCTATGCTTCCTGTTTTGAATGATGACGTTCTATTGATTGATAATTACCGCTATTCTGAACTCAGTCATTCTATGGAAGTCCCTCAAGGATTTGGCACTGACGGAAATTCACCTGAAGAGGATGCGAGAAGAGAATTATTTGAAGAAATCGGAGCGCACGAAGTGGAACTGACCCTCATCGGACAGACCGGGAAAGATTATATAACTTATTTGTATCGGGCAGATCTGCCATCTGATTTTTCCCCGTGTTTCGACGCCGCGGAAGACACTGAAAGCATTACGGAAGTGAAAAAATATTCGAAAAAAGATTTAAAAGAGACGCCATTCGTTGAATTGAATATTTTTGACCCTGTAACGCAGATCTGTTTGTTGAAATTCATTCAATAACTTGCGCGATAATCTCTTTTTTAAAGCTATTGGTATCCCGTAACTCTACCTGCGTCTCAATTTTTCCAATCTGGTTGGTCTGCTTGAGGTAGCGTTCAACTTTCTTCATATCCGCCTGATATTCAGCAATGGTCTTTCGGTCTCTTTCATCCGCCGTTCCGAACTTCTTTTTTTCATAAACGTCAAATAGAGCGCTCGTCAGCGTGCCTATTCCGGGTAGTGAGACACATAATCCCAATAAATCTAGAGCGACGCCGACATTCATTTTGTCTCGTGCAAATTGTCGTTTGACGAATTTTTTCTCTGGCTCCTGCGTCGACAACCTTAACTCCGGGAAGCGGTTAATCATCTTATGCTCAATCGTAATATTTGCTTCCATATAAGCGTGTTGAAGAGCCTCATGATCGTTTTCGGTTGTAATAGCCTGCGAAGATAAGCGTTTGTAATTATTCACGGCTTTATCGCGCTTCAAACTCATAACATCGTCAATATCCAGCCGACAAATACCTTCGATATAGTGGGCATGGTCGAGTTGGGGGCGCAAATCAATCGGATCACCCACATCTTCCATTTCAAAAGATACCCCTCTCAATATCTG
The DNA here is from genome assembly GCA_964511495.1 of uncultured Algimonas sp. Lineage (GTDB taxonomy): Bacteria > Pseudomonadota > Alphaproteobacteria > Caulobacterales > Maricaulaceae > Litorimonas. The sequence goes on from CAZEFT010000009.1 coordinate 100,949, forward strand.
AAAAGAACGTTTATGTTCGGGGAGGTAAATCGGTGTCAGGTCGAGAATACTTGGTAAGTTGGACACATAGGGCGCAATATAACATTCTTGCAGCAAGCTCGAAATCCGCTCCATATCATATTGACCCATGAGTCTGGGCATGAGTAGGTTTAAGAACTCTTCCTGAAGGAAAAAACGATCCAGAGGCTTCTTCTCTTCCTGTTCGGCCACGAGAGACTCGGCTAGCCGACGGTCGCTGTCGTTCAGTGCGGCGCAAAAATGTTCAAACAAAATGCGTTTCGAATTCTGAGCGTAATTTTTTCCAATTTGAGATATCTCCCAAGGCTTTATCAAAGCGTGGTCTTCAATAAACTCTAACTCTTCGACACGATTATCAGGCATCTTATTCGTGTCTCGAATTTTACCGCCCTCTCTAAATTCCCGTTCCAAATCCAAGAGACTTTTCACGCCTTCCTTACTTTCGCCGAACGTCCGTGATGCAATGCCTAGACCGCCCTCTTTAATGACGTGACTGACCGCAGCGTCATATCTTACCAAATGACGGAAATTCCGACATGTAATCGCTTGGCTGTCGGAGAGAATAATCCGGTCATTCAAAATATAATTGAGAAAAAAGTGAGCTTTAAACGCTTTTCGCAGAGCGGGGTCCACAGCTTCTGCATGGCTGTCATCAGCCCATAAGCTGAATATTTCTGATGGTGTATCAGAGGCTATGACACTCTCCTTTAAAATAATTCTCAACCATCAAGATACGGGCCGCAAAGAATATTACAATCCTACACATTGTTAGTATGAGACCCATCTTCCGAAAACTCTCATATTGCCTAGGAAATTGATTTGCGCTTATGTGGATTATGACTGAGACGCCACGCCCTACCAAGGATACCGATAAGAATGTAAAGCCGACAGACGACGCTATTAGGCGGGCCTTGCCGAAATTCCTTATGGAAATGCTCGCTATCACATTCGGTGTTATACTCGCCTTCATGCTCAATGAATGGCGCGTTGATATGAAGCGTGACGCTTTCGTGGAGCGCAGTCTCGCCGCCATTGAAGAAGAATTGAGTGAAAATTATGATCGCGTTTTGGATTCACGTAATTATCATTTAGATCTCTACCCTGATATCTTGGCAATCATTGGCGAAGATGCGGACATTGCCGAATTTCAGAGAGAAAAATTTCGAGGCACGAAGCCCCCTCGTGTCCAGACAGCAGCCTATGACATCGCGATTCAAAGCGCCATATTGTCAGACATGCCAATCGAAGACGCTAAAAAAATTGCCACAGCCTATAGCAGCCTCGTTGGCGTGCGGGATTTACATCAACGCTATTCCTCCGCTGCTTTTTCACAAATATCGGAAATTTCTTCCAACCCTAATCAATTTGCGTATTTCCTCCGCGTTTCATTCATGGACTTCCTCTACGCTGAAGATGAAACACTGCAGGTTATTAGACACGCCATAGACAAACCCTCAATCGAGCCTTGGTGGACGAACATATATGGTCGCAATTTGGGAGAAATGGGGAGTAGCTCTGCCTCGAAAACGTCGCCTGATGCACCTCAAAACACACCTCAGGACTAAATTCAAAACGCAGGACGCAGTGTCAAAACGACAATCTCAGGCGGAGCACGAAACCGTGCAGACAAAATAGACGTGCCAATACCGGCCGTAATAAACACCGGAGTGTCTCCAACCTGTTTTAACCCATAGGCCAGAGGTTCCCCCGCTTGCGTCGCCGTCACGCGTCGCCCAATGAAAGGCAGGTTTATCTGCCCGCCATGGGTATGGCCGGCCACAGCTAGAAGCGTGTCGGTCCTTAAATAACGAAAAGCATCCGGTGAATGTGTGATGACGAGCGGCAATGTCCCCGGTTCACATAAATCGAAAGGTTCTGACGACGGTTTTGCTGTGTCGAAATCAGCCAAGCCAATAACGCAAAACTCACCCGACATGGAAACATCATTGTCCAAAACTTCGATATTCTGATCTCGCAAAGCCTGTGCAACCCAAGGGCCGTCATACCAATTATCATGATTGCCAATGACAGCGAAGACACCGCGTTTCGCCTCCAGCCCGCCAAGTGATTTTATACCTTCTTCAATGTCTTTGTTAAAGACCTCACTATGTGCGCTTCGTTCTTCATGCCCATTTATATAATCGCCCGCCAAAAAGATTATATCCGGCGCTTGCGCATTAGCCTTCTCAACAATGCGTTGCACGCGCTTAGGCGTGATAGGCGCTCCCCCGATATGTAGATCAGATAATAGGGCAATCCTGATGGGGTCGCCTTCGTAAAGTGGAGTCTCTATCGTTATATCGCGTATAATAAGTCGCCGCGGTTCAATAAAGAAACCATATAGCAAGCACAAAGCGGCAATCGCGCAAGCTGCAAAGAAGACATTAAAAAACCGAGCTCTCATAGGCTCGGTTTTAAAAAATGATATGGCAAGGGTTTGACTTTAGAGTGACGCCAATAAGGCATTTAAGCCATCGAGGTTTTGTTGACCTGCCAAGGCCACATCGCCTTCAAGTCCTTCAAGAGAAGCACGAGCGGCTTCAATATCTGCGGAGAGGCTATCACGGTCAATATCAGTGAGAGGCGCTGCACGCTCCGCTAAGACAGTGAGACCCGCCGGTGTCACATCAGCAAACCCGCCCTGAACGAAAAATTGCGTTGTTTGGCCATTATCCAGAACGGTTATGGCCCCGGTGCGAATGGCCGCCATAAGAGGCGAATGTTTAGGCAATATACCCAAATTCCCTTCGGAGCCCGGAATATCAACTTGGTCGACTTCGCCGGAAAACAATTCACGTTCCGGTGACACCAAAGAGAAATGTAATTTATCAGCCATGAGAGATACCTCCTACTCCTGAAAAACCCTCACCTCCGAGGCTACGGAAAGCCCCCAAAGACAAAGGTTTTTTCAAAGAGCCTATGCTGCGTCCGCTGCCATTTTGGCGGCTTTTTCGATAACATCTTCGATACCGCCAACCATGTAGAAAGCTTGCTCTGGAAGATGATCATATTCACCTTCCACCAAACCTTTAAAGGAACGGACAGTATCTTCGAGCGGCACCTGAATACCAGGTGAGCCTGTGAAGATTTCCGCGACATCAAATGGTTGTGACAAGAATTTCTCAACTTTACGCGCACGCGCCACTGTCAATTTGTCCTCTTCGGACAATTCATCCATACCCAAAATCGCAATAATGTCTTGCAAAGCTTTATAACGCTGGAGGATTTCCTGCACTCTACGCGCAACTTCGTAATGCTCTGTCCCGACAGTACGGGGCTCCAGAATACGCGATGTGGAGTCAAGCGGGTCAACCGCAGGGTAAATCCCTTTTTCGGAGATTGCACGGTTCAGAACAGTTGTCGCATCCAAGTGAGCAAATGACGTGGCAGGTGCCGGGTCAGTCAAGTCATCGGCAGGGACGTAAATTGCCTGAACAGAGGTAATAGACCCTTTTGTTGTTGAGGTAATGCGTTCCTGCATCTGACCCATTTCAGTGGCCAATGTTGGCTGATAACCCACAGCCGAAGGAATACGACCCAAAAGCGCGGACACTTCGGAACCAGCTTGTGTAAAGCGGAAGATATTATCAACAAAGAAGAGAACATCTTTACCTTCTTCATCACGGAAATATTCAGCTTGGGATAGACCTGTCAAAGCAACACGAGCACGCGCTCCGGGAGGCTCATTCATCTGACCGTAAACGAGAGTCGCACGGCTTTCACCCTCAAGGTTAATCACATTGGATTCGATCATTTCGTGGTAAAGGTCATTCCCTTCACGTGTACGCTCACCCACACCCGCGAAGACTGAGTAGCCGCCGAAGAGTTTCGCAATGTTGTTGATCAATTCCATAATCAAAACGGTCTTGCCTACACCGGCACCCCCGAAGAGGCCAATTTTACCACCTTTCGAGTAAGGGCAAAGAAGGTCAATAACTTTAATACCGGTCGCCAGAACTTCTGTATCTGTCGCTTGATCAACAAAGGCCGGCGCTTCTTTGTGAATAGAGGCCATAGCTTTTGTTTTTACAGGGCCACGATCATCAATCGGCTCGCCGATGACGTTCATGATACGACCGAGTGTTTCAGGACCAACAGGGACAGTAATCGGAGCACCTAAATCTTTGACGGCTTGACCACGAACCAGACCTTCAGTCGCATCCATGGCGATTGTACGGACTGTATTTTGGCCTAAATGTTGCGCCACTTCGAGAACCAAACGGTTTCCGTTATTGTCTGTTTCCAACGCATTCAGAATGGACGGCAAAGCGCCTTCAAATTCCACGTCAACAACGGCACCAATGACTTGGCTGACTTTGCCGCCGCCCATTGCTTTTGCGACAACTTTCTTTGTCGCCGCGCGTCGTGTCGCTGGTTTTTTAGCCGCAGTTTTCTTCGCGGGGGCTTTCTTGGCAGCGGGCTTTTTGGCCGCTGTTTTTGTAGCTGCTTTCGCCATGAGTGTGTTCCTCTAGCTCTTTTAAAGCGCTTCCGCGCCTGAAATAATCTCGATCAGTTCAGATGTAATCTGCGCCTGACGTGTTCTGTTAAAGGTCAAAGTGAGTTTGTCGATCATATCGCCCGCATTGCGTGTGGCGTTATCCATCGCTGTCATCTTAGAGCCCATTTCACCGGCTTGGTTTTCCAAAAGCGCAGTAAAGACCTGTGTGTTAATATTACGCGGTAAAAGAACCCGTAAAATTCCAGCTTCATCAGGCTCATAAGTATAAATGGCACCGTTCAAATCCACAGTTTCCGCATCATCACCATCGACTTGCTCAATCGACGCATTAGCCGGAATGATTGTTTTCGCCAAAGCGTCTTGCTGCATCACATTAACAAATTTCGAAAAGACCAATTTACATACATCGAACTCACCCGCCTCGAACATTGCGGTGATTTTCTCACCAATGTTTTGGGCAATGCCTGCATGTAATTTACGCTCTTCCTTCAAAGAGATGTATTGAACTATATTATCCGCATAGAGACGGTTTAACTGATCATATCCCTTTTTACCGATAAGGAATAGTTTGACTGTTTTTCCGGCTTTTTCCAACGCAACGATTTCTTCGCGCGCTTTGCGAACGATATTGGTATTAAACCCGCCACAAAGGCCGCGATCGGCTGTTGCGACAACCAATAAAACCGTATCCTCTTTTCCGGTGCCGACAAGAAGCTTAGGCGCATCACCCGCACCACTCATAGAATTGGCAAGGTTAGAAATAACCAAGCCAAGGCGCTCGGAATAAGGACGCGCGCTCTCAGCCGCCTCTTGCGCTTTACGCAATTTAGCCGCAGCCACCATTTGCATAGCTTTGGTGATCTTCTGCGTATTTTTTACGCTTTTGATCCGGTTTTGGAGGTCTTTAAGGCTGGCCATTGCTCAGTCCTCTCCCGTCCTTAAGCGACAAAATTGGAAGTGAAGTTGTCCAAAGCTGATTTCAGGCGACCTTCAATATCGTCCGTCAACTTCTTCTCTGAGGCAATGTCAGACAGAATTGAACTATGATCAGCTTTCAAATGCGCCAAAAGCTCACGTTCATATTTCTGGACAGCTTTCACGTCGATACTGTCAAGGTAACCTCGTGTGCCCGCATAAATAACCGCAACCTGCTCTTCTACTTGGAGAGGAGAGAATTGAGGTTGCTTCAAAAGCTCTGTCAAACGCTCACCGCGAGCCAAGAGAGCCTGTGTTGATGCATCCAAATCTGAACCAAACTGAGCAAAAGCCGCCATCTCACGATATTGCGCCAATTCCCCTTTAATCGGGCCGGCCACTTGTTTCATGGCTTTAATCTGAGCCGAGGAGCCCACTCGGGACACGGATAGACCCACATTCAAAGCAGGACGGATGCCTTGGAAGAACAAATCTGTTTCCAAGAAAATCTGACCATCTGTAATCGAAATCACATTTGTCGGGATAAAGGCCGACACATCGTTACCTTGTGTTTCGATAATCGGGAGAGCCGTCAATGATCCTGAACCATTATCTTCGTTCAGTTTCGCCGCACGTTCCAACAAACGGGAGTGAAGGTAGAAGACGTCACCCGGATAGGCTTCGCGGCCCGGAGGGCGGCGCAGAAGCAGTGACATCTGACGATAAGCCACAGCTTGCTTAGACAAATCATCATAAATGATCAGGCCATGCATGCCATTATCGCGGAAATATTCGCCCATAGCACAACCGGCGAAAGGAGCCAAATACTGAAGCGGAGCCGGCTCTGATGCAGACGCCACAACGATAATGGAATAATCCATCGCGCCGTTTTCTTCGAGCGTTTTGACAAGTTGCGCAACTGTTGAGCGCTTTTGCCCGATCACAACATAGATACAGTAAAGTTTGTCGTTTTCGCGGTCTTCGTCAAAGGCTGCTTTCTGGTTCAAAATCGCATCAACAGCAACGGCCGTCTTACCTGTCTGGCGGTCACCAATAATCAATTCACGCTGTCCACGGCCAACAGGGATGAGCGCGTCAATCGCCTTAATGCCTGTTTGAACTGGCTCATGCACGCCTTTACGCGGCATAATGCCCGGCGCTTTGACGTCCACGCGGCGGCGCTCTGAGGCTTCAATCGGGCCTTTGCCGTCGATCGGTTCGCCAAGTGGGTTCACGACACGACCGAGCAAGCCTTTGCCAACAGGGACGTCAACGATTTCACCAAGACGCTTAACCGTGTCACCTTCTTTAATGCCGCGGTCATCACCAAAAATAACGGCACCGACATTGTCGCTTTCAAGGTTTAGCGCCATGCCTTTAATGCCACCGGGGAACTCAACCATCTCACCGGCACGGACATTGTCCAAACCGTAAATACGAGCAATACCATCACCGACTGAAAGCACCTGACCAACATCAGAGACTTTGGCTTCTTTGCCGAAGTCTTTGATCTGCTTTTTCAGAATGCTGGAAATTTCCGCAGCACGAATATCCATTATGTAACCTCTATGCTTCTTTGAGGGTCAAACGTAAGTCCTCAAGTTTTGTCTTGAGGGAGCTATCATAAAGACGCGAACCAACGCGTACGACGAAACCGCCCAGTAATTCAGGATCGACAGATGTCTCAACCTCAACCGGTCGGCCCAGCGATTTTTTTAAATTTGATTTCAGTGACGTCACTTGTGCAGCTGTCAGCTTTTTTGCGCTTGTGACCTTAGCCACTTCTGAGCCACGGCGACGCGCGACTATATCATTAAAGGCGCGAATGATGGCTGGCATCTGATCCGCACGGCGATTCTCCGCGACAATACCAATGAACTGAATAGTCAGCGCTTTCAATTTGGCCTTTTTGGCAATCGCCACCAAAGCGTTCACCTTATCCGATGTAGCGAATACGGGTGAGTTCACAGCGGCTTTAAGTGCATCATTATTTTCATATAATGCACTCAGCTTTTTCAGATCTTTTTCTACAGAATTCAAAGACTTAGCATCTTCTGCAAGCTCAATAAGGGCTTGCGCATAACGCAAAGGGGCTTCGCCGGTAATGACTTCTGTCTCTGACACGTATCAGGTCCGTCTCTTGGGATAGAGACGCAAAAGCATCTCTTTAAACATAAATACAGCGGAGCAAATCACACGAAAACATAAGTTCTCACACGGCCTCTCCGCCAAACTCGCGCCGCCTTTAGCATGGGTCTAACGCCCTGCCAAGTGGTGAATCATGGACAATTTGGCTTGTCTACATATCCCGTGAAAAGGGCCAGAGCCGAACCTTAAATTCCACAGTCCCAGAAGAGGTTAAGCCAACAAAAAAGGCGGCCCGAAGACCGCCTTTCTCAAGTCTATATTCTATGATTAAAGCTTAAGCTTGGCACCAAAGAAGATGTAACGACCCGCTGAGTCATATGTTGACGGGAATGTGTTACCGTTTGCAGTGAAGCGGAAGTCAGAGATTGGCGGATCATTGTCCGTCAAGTTGTTGATACCGGCATTCAATGTCAGGTTTTCCATCAGGTCATATGAAGCGAAGAGATCGAAATAGTTCTCAGCTTCAAAGACATTACCGATACCACCGACAGGAACTTCGTCGCCTTGGCTACGAACTTCACCGACGTGGCGCCATGACAATGTCAGGTCAACATCATACTTGGAGTCCCAAGTCATTGATGAATTGTGGCCATATTTCGGTGTGATATCGCCAGTAAAGCAAGAACCACCCCAGAAACCACGACAGTCATCAATTGCAGCACCTGGGAAGCTTGTTTGCTCCAGAGCCGTGTAGATAGTTGAAACATAGTTCAGGTTGATATTACCGAAATCACCGACAGGTGTATCGGCCAGATCAAAGTTGTAAGACGCGCTGATATCAAAACCTTTAGAAACACGTTCCGCAACATTCTGAGATGTCGCTGTGATGAAACCGTCGTTCTGAAGTGAGCCGTTTGCATCGCGGTTAATGAACGCACAGAATTGTGGCTGTGAACCATCAATACAACCGTCAAGAATTGACGCTGCAGGAATACCTGTGATGAAGTCATCGACAGAAATGTCGAAGTAATCAACAGAGACAACCAAGCCTGAGATCATTGACGGACGCAAAATCGCACCCAATGTGAATGTATCGGATGTTTCAGGTTGAAGCTGAAGGTTACCACCCGTCAAACGGTTTAACTGTCCGGCATCTTCTGTAACTGCACCATAAAGCGCTGGGTTAAGACCTGTTCGCGCACACTGATCGCGTGTTGCGGACAAGTTGTCAGAACCGATATTACCTGAACATGGGTCACTGTCAGAGAACAAAGCCAAGCCTTGTGGCAAGAATAGTTCAAAGACATTTGGCGCACGAACAGCACGCTGATACTGACCACGTAGACGAATATCGTCAACAGGCGTCCATGATAGACCGACAGAATAGGCTTCTGTTGAAACACCATCAGCTTCTTGAGCGCCTGGTAGATTGTTCTGATACTCATATTCGGAGTAACGGAACTGACCAGTTGCAGACAAATTTTTCGCCAAAGGCATGTCTTCCACTAGAGAAAGACCAACTTCAGCAAAGATTTCCTTAACTTCAGACTCAGCATCTGTTGGACGTGATGGACCGCCGAGACCCGTAGAACCACCTCTGATAAGGATGGAATCAGGCTGACCGCGAAGCTCGTCTTTACGATATTCAACACCAGCAAGAACGGCTAAGCCACTTTCTGACCATGGTGAAGAAATCCCAGCAACTTCGCCTTGAACTGTACCGCCAACAACTGTTTGCTTTGTTTCACCCGCCAAAATTGTTGGGGTCAAAATAGCATTCAGAGCGACTGTATCAACAGGCGTTGTACCCAAGAGGTTCAAAGGCTGACAGGCTGCACGACCGGATGTACACACCAAGTTGCCATTGGCATCTTCTGTAACCAAAAGGGCTTCAGTCAACAGGTTGATGTCACCATCATTGGAGTTTGTATCTGTTTGCGATGTTGTGGAATACTGACCAAAGACGTCATAATCCCAACCAGAGTCACCAATTTCACCGCGAACACCGCCAACCAAGCGAAGGTTGTCAAGTTCGATGAAAGAGTTACGACCACCGGCCTCAACAAAACGACGGTTGATTTGAACAGGCGCTAAGTCTGAACCAGCAAAACCGTTATTTGTACAAATGGCTTCCAATAGTTCAGGAGTCAGGAATGGGTTGTCACAGTTGATGGACTGAATTTCACCGAATGTCGCTGATGGCGCGATTTGCGCATCTGTTGTGTTCCGGAAGAAAGTAGCATCCAAATAAACTTCAACATTCTTGTTCAATTCATAATTCGCCAAGAAACCACCTTGAATACGCTCTGTTGGGCGTTGGAAGAAGTTTGTTGGGTTAAAGTTAAACGCGTTGGTTGCACCTTGACCGTTATTATCGGCACCGAGTGTAAAGTTACCAGAGGCATCAAGTGAAATCGTGCCGGCTGTTGTACCCAAAGCTTGACGCGCACGTTGGCGATCAGCAGCTGTACCCATTGGCGCAACAATAGCACCGAAACGGTCTGTGACGTCACCATTGGCATCAATGAAGTCGCCATCGGCGTTTGTCAGGAACTGAACGAGGTCGCCATTGGCATCACGCTCAAGAATTGTTGGCAAAGACAATGTTGTTGGATTTGGACCAAAGTTGGAACCCACACAGAAAACGTCGTCTGTTGTTGAACCGAAGTCAACAATCGCACAACGAGATACGTCGCGGTCACCTTGAAGAACAGCTTCCTGGTTTACGTAACGGATGTAACCTGTGATGTTACCTTTGTCGTCAGCAAAATTTGTACCGATAACGGCGGATAGATCAGTTGTATAACCGTCAACTTCTGTTCCGCTTGGTGTAATGCCGTCTGTGGAAGAGTCATCTGTGACAGATTGAGCAAAGTCATTGCTGTTGCTATCGACGAAGAAACCATAAGTACCGCTTAGCTCAACACCTTCGAAATCACGACGAAGAATGAAGTTAGCAACACCGGCAATCGCATCAGAACCGTAAGCCGCAGAAGCACCACCTGTTACAACTTCGACACGCTCAAGAATTGGCGTAGGAACTTGGTTCAAGTCAGCAGAAGCGATGTTTGGGCGACCTGGCCCTAAACGCTTACCGTCGATCAAGATAAGGTTACGTGTTGTACCCAAACCACGAAGGTTCAAAGATGATGTACCTGTCGCACCGTTTGAAACGTTAGAGTCTTGCGCCGCAGTAACGGATGGCAAGGCATTCAAAACGTCAACAGCGTCAATCGCGCCTGTACGTTCGAAAGCCGCTTCGTTCAATGTTGTCACTGGAGACGAAGCAACGATGTTTTCACTAACAATCCGTGAGCCGGTTGTAATGATTTCATCTTGATCCGCATCCTGCGCGAATGATGGAGCAGCAGAGGCAAGCAAAGCGCTTGACAGGAGTGTCCCAATCATAAGGTTTCTTTTAGTTGTTTTCACAATAATTTCCCTTTTGTGTTAGTCTTTGCCGTTACCACGACAAAATGAAACTCCCCGCACGAGCGAGGAGGCTGGCCTTGGCATTATGTATGTCTGCAAGGAAGGGCAATGCGATTCTGACACATTTTTCACAAAAACTTGTTTTTTTTGATGCAACTGTTGTAAAAATAACACGCTCTGCTGCTTCTCGCCCAAATTATGGTCAAATCCGAGTGGAGGCTTAATTGCAGCTTAAAGACTTATAATCCCTACATAAAACTTTGCGGGTCAATATCGATCTGAATTTTATATTTAGCTGGAGGGCGAATTTTTGTGCGCCAAACGGCCATATATCGAGATACATTCACGCCTGCGTCTGCTTGTACAAATAATCGGCGGCGATATTGTCCTCGCAATCGCCCAATTGGTGGCTCGGAAGGGCCTAAAATTTCTATGCCATCAGCGCGAGGAGCAAGGCTAACCATCTTTTTGGCCAAGCTTTGCGTTTTCTCGCGGTCCGGCCCCCAAATAATAACAGCAGCCAGCTTTCCGAAAGGTGGCAATCCCAACATATCACGCATGGCCAGTTCCACATCCACGAAAAGATTTCTGTCGCCCGCTGCCAAAGCCAGTAAAGCTTCATGCTCGGGTTGATGCGTTTGAATAAAGGCGCGACCGGGCTTTTCAGCGCGCCCTGCCCGCCCCGCAACCTGCACAAGCGTTTGATAAGTGCGCTCTCCGGCACGCGGGTCTCCGCCGGCCAGGCTTAAATCTCCATCAACGACACCCACAAATGTCAAATGAGGAAAATTGTGTCCCTTTACGACCATTTGGGTGCCGACCAGAATATCAATCTCGCCCTTGGCCATACGATCCATACGATCCCGAATGGCATGGGGGTTGCCGGCGGTATCAGAACTGAATATTTCAATCTTGGCACCGGGAAAGTGCCGCGCAGCTTCCTCCGCCACACGTTCAACGCCCGGCCCGACGGGTGTGAGACTGTCATCGGCTTTACATTTAGGGCATTGCGTCGGCATCCGCATCGAAAAACCGGTGAGGTGACACATAGCCCGTCCGCTCGCGCGGTGCTCCACAAGCCAGCTATCCGTGTCAGGACTTTTAAGTTTCTCGCCGCAAGAACGGCAGATAATCAGCGGCGCATACCCCCGACGGTTCAAATAAAGCATGGACTGCTCACCACGAGCGAGACCATCCCGAACCGCCTCAATGATGGGGGCGGATAAAAAATCGCCCTTTTCCGCCGGGGAGTCTTTGAGGTCAATCAGTTCAATATCCGGCAAAACGGCTGCGCCGGGACGTTCGGGCAGGATAATATGAGCAAAACGCCCCGTTCGCGCATTTTGTAAACTTTCCAAAGACGGTGTGGCAGACGCCAATATGACCGCATGCCCGGACAGCTTACCCCGCACGACGGACATATCACGGGCATTGTAAATGACGCCCTCTTCCTGCTTGTAAGACGTGTCATGCTCTTCATCCACGACGGTGAGCTTCAAATTTGCAAAGGGCAGGTAAAGAGCCGACCGCGCTCCGACGACCAATTTCGCACGCCCTTGAGCCACTTCTCGCCAAACCCGGCGGCGCGGGGCCTCCCCGACAGCAGAATGCCATGCCGCAGGTTCAACGCCGAAACGTTGCTCAAACCGTGCCATACCCGCTTGGGTCAAGGCGATTTCAGGCACAAGGATGAGCACCTGCCCGCCCTGACGGAGCGCTTCGGCCACAGCTTCAAAATACACTTCGGTTTTGCCCGACCCTGTGACTCCATCGAGTAAGCTCACAGAAAAGCCATCCATTGCCACTTGTGCGACCAATTCCTTTGCCGCTTCCTCTTGCCCATCGGTTAAGTCCATTCCGGGGTGATCAGGATTAGGCTCGTCAAATGGAGCGTCCACAGGCAGAGCCAGTTCAGACATGGCCCCCACTTTAACCAAACCTTTAACGACGCCAGCACTTACGCCCGCGCGCGCCGCAATTTCACTCGCCCTTGCCGGGAATGAGCCACCATTGTTTAGAACGGCGCGGCGAGACGGCGTCAATTGTCGCGGAGCTTCACCAGTAGGTTGATAATGTGACACAATAGGACTGGGATCGAGCGCTTTATAGGATCGCATCACCATGCGCAAAACCTGTCCCGGCGATGCGACATTATAAGTGGCCGTCCACAAAATAAATTTAATCATCTCCTCCGAAAGCGGACGGGTCATTTTCCGCTCCGCTATGGCTTTGAGATCCCGCCCCTCTTCCGCATCGTCCAAACCAATTACGACCCCTAATTTCATTTGTTTGCCAATAGGCGCGAAAACGAAGTCACCCACATTGAGAGCCATATCTTCAGGCACCGCATAATCAAACGCGCCGGGGACATTCACCGGAAATAAAACTTGTGCGTTTTGCTTTTGAATATTGGGCATGACTACGATTCGTGATAACGGTCTTTTGAACCTATCACCCTTAAATCGGACATAAAGTCATGAAATTTTTTGTAGACAGTGCAGACTTGGAGGCCATCGGTGCCTTGAATGAAATCGGATTGGTGGACGGTGTTACAACCAATCCTTCCATCATTGCCAAATCAGGCCGCGATTTCAAAGAGGTCATTGCCGAGATTTGTAAAATCACAACAGGACATGTCAGTGCCGAGGTCGTTGCAACCGATGCAGAGGGCATGATCGCTGAGGGGCGTCACTTGCGCAAAATAGCGGAGAATGTTTGTGTAAAATTACCGCTCACAATGGACGGATTGAAAGCGTGCAATACACTCTCACGCGAAGGCACTCCGACCAATGTCACACTTTGCTTCTCGCCCAATCAAGCCCTGCTCGCGGCGAAATGCGGCGCGACTTACATCTCGCCTTTCATTGGGCGTTTGGATGATATTACGCTGGACGGGTTGGAACTGATTGAAGACATTCGAACCATCTATGACAATTATGGATTTGAGACAGAAATCCTTGCAGCCTCCATCCGTAGCGTGAACCATGTCAAAGAATGCGCACTTGTGGGCGCAGATGTCATGACGGCTCCACCGGCTGTCATTGAAAATCTCTCCAAGCATATTTTGACAGATAAAGGACTCGCGGCCTTTATGAAAGATTGGGAAGCAACAGGTCAGAGTATTTTATAAGCGGTTTAGGCGCGTGTCTCCAAAGCTCAGCAATGGTTTAACAGCGGCAATTCTGGGATTGCTGTTCCCCTTCAACGCCTTTGCCACCGAGACAACGCCGCCCCCGAACGGCCCGCCGACCTTAGAAAACTGGCAGGCCTTTCACCCCCAAATTTGTGAAGTTGACCCGGACGATAGCTACGGCCTACGCGCCGTCATCTTTCCTCGTGAATATGAAACCTATGTCGAAGACTTACCCTATATTCATCCGAGAACAGACTATATTTACATCCCCGAATACAGAGATAAGAATGGGACGATTGTACCGGCACAAACGATAGAAAGACCCGTACCTGACTTAAGGCAGCCAGAAATAAAACGGCGCTCTGCCCCTAGCCAATATATCGCTTTTCTTGATGAAAGTGATCGCCTCGTGACAGTCACCGGAGTTCCTCTCCAAAAGGGTGATGCCCTGCCAAAGCAATCAACCCAAGCCAATCTCACCTTAGAAAACGGGCAAGACAAAACTCATATTTGGTCACGTCAAAAAAAGGACGATAGTTTGGAGGCGGATATACGCGCGGCATTGGAAAAACGGATAACAGCTGCTCCGAATTGCACATATTTCGATGGTTCTTACGCGTTCGAAACGATTGAAAGTTTACAACGAGAGGCACAAGAAAACGGACATTTTTCTTGCGATTCCGAAGGCGGCTATAGCTTAAAAGCCCCCGAAATTATTGACCGCATAGTGACGCGTCGTGTTGTCTCAAGACCGGATAGCGGCATCACTTATCTCAAACATGCGGATGGGGAAATCATGCGGCGTTCCAGCCACAGATTTTACTATCAATTTGAAAAGCTTATCGCTGATAAAAGTGAATGTGATTGGAAGATCGCACCGGAATAACAATCAGAAATTTATTGATAAACAATATTTTCTTTACTTTTTTCAATAAATTACTGTATGTATCCCTTCAATAGGAGGGATTATGTCATGTCTGATACGGAATTTACTTTTGCGCGCTCCTTGGCCCGTGCCGTAGGGTGGGCCCTCATTGGCTCCATCATATTTGGCGTTGTGATAGCTTTGACCCTCTCCTCCGGTATAGATGTAAATATGACGGCTGATATTGCCGGAACAGCCGAAGCCATGTTGAACGCCGAAATGCGTTTGCGGGCGAAAGCCTATCTCACTTTACTGACATTAATAATCCAAGTCTTCATTACGATTGGTTTTTACGTACTCCTGCGTAAACAGGGACAAGTCTTGGCGCTTTGGAGCCTGTTTATCGGCATCGCTTCCTGCTTCATGGTCGTGATGGGCGCCGTCTTCACCATGAATGCAGCACTGGTCGTCGGGAGTTCCAGTTTTTCTGAAGTTGTCACGTCTGATCAGCGTGTCCTGATAACAGCGCTGCAAGCCGCATCTGATTATACTTCATTCCATCTGGCCTTGATTATCGGATGTGTCTCGAATGCAGGGTTTTTCTATCTATTCTTCAAATCAAACTACATCCCGAAAGTGATTGCGGCGTGGGGTGTCTTCGCCTCACTCTTTGTGGCTTCAATGATTTCACTGAGAGATTTCATCCCCGCTCTGGGGCATGATTTGATTACGGCAACTTTTATGCTTTCCAATCTCATCGCTTTAGTCAGCTTGGGGCTTTATCTTGGCATTAAAGGAATTCGGCGCGATGCCGACAAAATTTAGAACTAGCGCTCTTTATCGCGTAAAGGCTCCCGCCCTTTTATGCGTTTGATATTATCATAAGGATTTTCATCCGCTTTGACATAAAGGCGTATCGGAATCCCGGTCAGGTCGAAATCCTCACGCAATCCATTGACCAGATAACGCTTATAGCTTTCAGGCAATTTGGTTGCGCGTGAACATTTCAAAACGAATGTTGGCGGGCGAGTTTTTGTCTGACTGATATATTTCGGTTTCACTCGACGCCCTTGAACGGCGGGAGGCGGATGACGCTGAATTTTTTCAGACAACCAGTCATTTAGCTCAGACGTTTTCACCTTAGCCGACCAGTCAATATGAACCCGCTCAATAGCCGGCAAGAGACGGTCAACGCTTTTACCTGTCAGTCCCGAAAACATCACCACCGGCACGCCTTTGAGCTGCGGAAGAAGGCGAGCCGCTTCGTCCCGCAACCATTTCGCGCTTTCTGACTTATTCTTGACCAAATCCCATTTTGTCACGCCAATGACTAAGGCCCGACCTTCGCGTTCACACAAATCTGCGATTTGCAAATCCTGTTTGTCGAAAGGCTTGGTCGCATCCATTAAAAGCACCACGACCTGTGCAAATTTTATGGCGCGTAAACTGTCCTGAACGGAAAGGCGTTCCAGAGTTTCTTGAACCTTTGCCTTTTTACGCATGCCGGCTGTATCATGGAATTGAACGCGCCGACCCTGCCAGACAAAATCAATGGTAATAGAATCCCGCGTAACGCCGGCCTCCGGCCCTGTCAGAAGGCGGTCTTCACCAATCAGCGTGTTGATTAAAGTTGATTTACCGGCATTAGGACGCCCGACAATGGCAATTCGAACGGGAGCTTCAGTCGTGTCTATGACGTCTTGCGGCGTTTCCAGAACGACATCGCGTAGAGCCATTTCTATGGCATCGTCCAAATCGACAATCCCGATATTATGTTCGGCTGCGACCTCGATCGGATCGCCCATTCCCAATGAATAGCCTTCCGTGGCTCCGACATCCCCTGCTCGGCTTTCGCATTTATTCGCGACCAGAACGACGGGTTTGCCACTCCGCCGAACAAATTCTGCAAAAATCCTATCCAAAGGCGTCACACCTTCTCGGGCATCATAAACAAAGAGACAAACATCCGCATCCATTACGGCTGCTTCGGTTTGAGCGCGCATACGTGTCTCAATCTTGTCGCCCTTGGCATTTTCGAACCCGGCCGTATCCATCAAGGTCAGATCATGGCCGCGCATTTTGGATTTCGTTTCGCGAACGTCGCGCGTCACGCCGGGCGTGTCATTGACAATGGCAAGCTGTTTTCCGGCCAAGCGGTTGAACAAAGTCGATTTCCCGACATTAGGTCGCCCGACAATAGCCAGACGAGCCGGACGTTGACGGGTTTCATCTTGGCCGCCTTCGACGCCGTCCTCCAGGGACTCTTCTTTGCTACGGCGCCCCATTGAACTTAGCGGATCGTAACGAGGCGAGCCTCATCCGTTATCAAATAAATGGTTTCGTTGGCGATGACAGGCGGCACAAACACATCTTGGCCGACCTTATCTTCGGATAAAATCTCACCGGTTTTCGGCGAGGCAATCACAGTACGGCCTTTGGAAGACACCAAGAAGAGGCGATCACCCGCCAAAATCGGACCGGCCCAAACGATGCGCTTCTTACGCTTTTTTGCATTTTCGAAGGCCTCTAACTGTTGAATCCAGATCACTGCGCCGTCCAATTTGGACATGCAAACGAGCTGACCTTCTGTCGTGACCGCATAAACGAAGTCCCCCACAATCAGAGGGATACCGATTGTGCCTGCGGGCTGTCGCCAAATCCGCTGTCCGGTACGTAAATCAAAAGCACTCATCACACCGCTCTGAGCAGACGCAATAACATAGCCATCCGCCACGGCAGGGCCACCCGCCACATCATTCAAAGAGGCCAAAGGGGTTAAACGGGCTGAAGAGCTAAGGGCGTCCTGCCACAAGACGCCACCATTTTGAACGCGCAGAGCGACAATCTCGCCAGAGCTGAACGGCGCAATAATAACATCGTCAACAATCGCCGGAGCCGGCAATGTCAGCATACGCGCTGATTCAACAATACTCTGATAGGTCCAAAGAATTTCGCCCGTATTGGCATTAAAGGCGTAAAGTTCATTATCGTCCGAAATCACAAAAACCCGTCCATTGGAGACGACGGGGGCACTGTGCATCGGAGTGCGACCTTCATATTTCCATTTTTCTTCGCCTGTCACGGCGTCGAGCGCGGCCATAACGCCGAGACCCGAGGAGAGATAAAGCGTACCATTATCATAGGCGAGTCCACCGCCAACGCCTTCCTTATCCGTACCGGAACCATCCGTGAAAGAGAGCGGGTCGCGGATACGTTCGATAATACCGACACGGCCCTGACGCGTTTTCTCACGCTCTTCGACCGAGACGCCATAATCCCAAAATTTTGACGCCGTTGACTCACTCAAAGCTACAACATTATTCGCGCCATCCATCGCATAGATAATTCCGTTAGCAATAACAGGAGGCGTTAAAACCCGCGACTTTCGACCCGAGCCTTTACCAATATCCCGAGACCACCGGATTTCCAGCGGGCCGGTAGCACCTGTATGCTGGACAACATGGGTCGGGTTGCCACCTACTTGAGGCCAATCAACATTCACATAGGCAGGCGGCAAGACAATATCGTCAGTGGTCAGCAATTGCCCGACCTGCAAAGTCTCAGACAGTTCCAAGATGGAGATACGGTCACTTTCTCCGGCCACATCGCCCTGCTCCGCTAAGCGCTCGGCTTCGGTTTTATCAAAGGGATTGATCGCGTCCGTTACACTGGACAGAGTTGAACAACCGCTCAGCAATACAGCCAGCCCCCCAATCGCAAAGGAGCGACGGGCCGCAAGAATGTCACGAATATTGATCAGGCGCATATTAATTCGGCTCATATTAATTCGGCTCAAGGGATGTCTCCGTTTCGGTTTCATCGTTGTCAGTGCTTATCGGTTCCTGAGACGGCGTCTCTAAAGGCTCTGAAATTGGTTCTGAAATCGGCCCTGAAATCGGCTCTGGCGCAACAGGTTCGACCTCCGCTTTCGCAGGGACAAGAGAGAGATATTGCGAAGCCCGTTGGGCGATGCCTTGGGGCACGCCCGGGACATTTTTTAAATAGGTAAATTCCTGACGTGCCGTATCCATATCGCCGGATTGAAACGCCACAAAACCGGCCAGTTCTCGTGCCAAATATTCATAAGGTGCATCTTTCGCCGCTAAGCTATCCAAACGGTTATTGACCTCTGCATAAGCGCCGTTATCGGCCAAAACATAGGCGGCTTTGAGGCTCGCCAAATCCGCATGACGCGGCTGTTCAAATTGTAAAGCCGCTTGATCGAACAAAGCGACGGCTTTGGCCCGATTACCCTGTTCCAATTCAATCGCCGCCGCCCGCATGAGAGATAAACCGGAATATCCCGCAGGCGCTTTATCCGCCAACGCCAAGAATGAGGCCACGGCCTTGTCTGCATCACCCTCACGCGCCAAATCTGCCGCCGCGATATAGCTGGCCGATGCCGCACGCGCTGTGCGATCATCCTGTGACTTTCGCCATTCGTAAAAGCCTGTTCCCGCAATGATTAAAAAGATGAGCACGCCAATGGCCGGGCCATAGCGCTTTAGCAGCTTATTATAATCATCCTTGCGAAGTTCTTCTTCAACTTCATTGATAAAATCGACCACGGCGACCTGTTCTCTACTGATTAAGCTCACATGGCCCCGATTCCGTCGGGACTCTGTTTGAAATTCCGGCGGAACCTATCGCTTTGGAACCCCGCCCGCAACAGCAAAGGGC
>CAZEFT010000010.1:0-112834 GCA_964511495.1 uncultured Algimonas sp.
CGATTAGGCCCGTCGTGAAGAACAAACTCACTATACCCTAGGGTCACAGACCGTGGATCATTCTCTTGATTTTCTCACAAGAGGCTGAATTCACTGAGGGTTTCAGAACACCAAGTGCGGATTATTCTGCTTTGGGGGCAAAGCGGACATCCTGTGAGTTACTTAAACCGCCCAAAGTAGGACACTCGCGATTTCTGGGAAACCCCAAAAGCAGACTTAGGTGAAAGGATAAAGACGAGAATGATATCTAAATTACGGTAAAGTCTTAAGAACTTTTGCAATCTCTTTTGCAATAAGGTCATTCGTCTCGCGAGCTTCTAAACCAATCATCTCATAATTTTCAAGTAATCGCTCATTGTACAAAGCAAGTCGAGGATGGTCACAAGAAATAATCCCTCTGTCTGACATGAGTTTCACAATGGCAACGGATCTAAGCCTAAATTCTAATGCAGCGTTATAATCCTTTAAGGAAAAACAATTCACTGCCAGATTATTCAAACAAATTGCGGTGTCAAAATGTAACTCACCACAATGAGACCTAATATGAAAGAGAGCTTTTTTCATATATTTAGTGGAATTATGGTACAGCTCTTTAGCCTTTGATTTATCAGTCTCAGATTTAGCTAGGCGATGATATACAGTCCCCAGATTATCATAGCTTGTACCAAGGCAAGCAGAAGTAGCATTATTAGACACCCTCAAATTTAGCGCTCTTTTGTGCTTAAGCTCACTTTTCTCGAGGTTATCTCTTGCCCAGTAAAAACTTGCTAACCCATCAATATAGTTTGCTAAGTCTAGATTTTTATCGGGGAAACGTTTAATGATTCTTGCAGCTAACAGAAAGTTTTTTTCTGTTTCCATGTCAAAGATTTCTTTATTACTGCCTTGCATATTTCGTCCAATTTGATCTTGTGAGAGCGCCAAATTTCCGAGTGCTATTCCGTACTCGGATGAGTCTCGACCAAATGTTGCTTCACAAATTTCGATGTTTCTTTGTCGAATTTCCATGGCGCGAACTTGATCAGTAGTGGCGTGCGATAAAAATTGAGCTATACGATTTGCTAACAAATTAAGAAGTTGTACGTTTTCGCCTTTGATCTTTGACGCAAAAAACAAGAGCGGTTGCAAATGGGGTGCAAGGCGATGGTAGGCTAGCCATCTTTTTGTGTTTAATTGCGGATTTTCCTCTATTTGAGCAAGGCTAAGTTGAGTTGCGGAAACCACCCATTTGGAAATAGTGTCGTCGGACATACCTTGTCTCAGCACCCATTGTGTGGTTCGGTGTATCCTTCGAGTTGGTACACCTCTCCATTTGTTGGGATAGAGTAAAGAATGGTCTTCACACGCTGCTAAAGCTAGATTTAACTCCACTTTATCAGAGCAAAGATCGTAAGTATTTGATGCGAGTAAGGTGTGGTCATGTTTCTCAGTGCTTTCAGCGCCACGTAAGAAGTGCTCCGCACTGATATCGTTGGGGTCCATAAATGCCGCTAAATATAATATTTTCTTCTCTCTATCGCTGAGTCTTTTAACAGCTAGCGAAACAGCAACGGTAACAGATTTACTATAGCGTTCGTTAACGGGAGTTTTAAGCAGTCTTTTCGTAAAGCTATCCGCATAGTCTTTGACTGAGACGCTGGAGGGAAGATGACCCAAATCGGTACCTATCAACGTCAATGCAAGCGGTAAACGATCTAGATTCTCTGCTAAACAACGTAGATTTTCGTCAGCTGGACGACCTGATAGTTTTGATAATAATGCAGTAGCGTCTTCAATTAGTAATGGGGCCAGTGGATAACATTGAAAGCTTTCGGGCCAAACGCCAAGTTGTGAAGTTACAATAAAATCGAGGTCATTTGTATTAAGTGCATATTTGCGGGCGCGTTCTGTTTCGATAGAAGTATCAGCATTATCCAAAATCACTAGCCAGCGCGATTTATCTTTACGCATTGCTTCTAATGTATTGCGAATAAACGCTTCAATATTATCCTTATCTTCTATTTTTAATTGTGAGGCGATTGGCTCCAAAGATGTTTTCATTCCAGATTCAGAGCTAAGAGGCAACATTACCCAACGGTCAATGTAATGCTGTTGTGCTAGTTCACGAGCCAAGACCGTTTTGCCAATTCCCGGACCGCCGTGAATAGTAAGAGGCTTGTGCGAGAACTCGAAATGTTTGCGAATGGCTTTGATATCATCCGCGCGCCCAGTTAGGGCTTTATCCAGCGTGTGCGCAATGGGTTTAAGTTTGGGATTAGCAAAATTTCTATTTGAGAAATGTTGATAGATTGTAAATAGGAGTGTTAAAGCAGTCGCTAATCCTGCGACGATACTAAAAAACAGTGCCCATTCGGTAAGAGAAAGGTCTGTGATATTGTCCAAAATCAGCCCTCGCGCAGACCAGGCTTATAACATATTGGACGAATGCCGCAAGATACATCAATATATGTTGCAATGTTAGTCATGAGTTTTCTGAAATCCAATAACTACATTTACATGTTTCTCAGAAATTACGCGCGAATATTCTTTTTACTCTGATTGGGTTCGAATTGAAGATGACCGCTTTTGCCCCAAAGCAAGCTAAAACCGAGCAAAGTAAGACACTCACGGGATGTCCGCTTTGGGGATAAACCACCCTCCACTCTTACGTGATAAATAATGTGGATTATTCCACCAATGTGACCCGATAGGGTCTGCCCGAAGGGACCGCGCGGATGCTATTCTTGCGGAACCCCATACCTCTCAATGGTCAGAGAGGATCAAAATAAATCGCCTTGGGGCGTACTCTCTTTTTCGGGATTTTTCTTTGGCTTTGGCGCAATAGCGGCTTTTTTGGGTGCCCCCGCAATCACCGCCTCTCTTTCTCCATCAGCGAATGTAAGGGAGACGTTTTGACCTGATTTTACGGCCTTTTGACTTTTGATGACCTTGCCCGTTTCATCCTGCACCAGAGCATAGCCACGGGCCAGAACGCCTTGATAGCTATAAGCATCCAGCAATTTACCGGCTCTGGCCAAACGTTGGCTCTGTTGCTGTAAGTGTTGTTTAATCGCGCGTTCGGCCGCATCATTTGAGCGGCTAACCCGCTCAGCTTGTTGCGAAAGCTGTGTCACATGACGCGTTTTGGCAAAGCGTATGGCCGCCAAAAGAGCTTTTTCACGTTGCTCTAATCGTTCCGAGGCGCGGGATAAAAGACGCGCCATTGTCGGCAAACGCAAGGTGGATAATGTGCGCTTTTTCTCGGTCATTAAACGCTGCGGGTCAGGCAGCCTTTGTAAGGCAAGCGCATTGCGCTGTGGCTCATATAAACGTTGCGCAGACGGCAGACGCGCCGCCGCCAAATCCAGTCTTTGTTGGGCTGGCGCTAAAACCGTTTCAAGACGTGGCAAGCGCGCAGCTTTCAAACGGTTTTCGCGTTCGATGACAGAGCGCCGTAAGCCTCGACCTAAACGCAGGCCGTAATCCGCCAAGGTTTCCACCCAATCGGCCATAACAGGTACGGCGACCTCAGCCGCCCCTGTTGGTGTGGGAGCACGGTAATCCGCCACATAATCAATCAATGTCCAATCTGTTTCATGCCCCACGGCAGAAATCAGTGGAATGGAAGAGGCCGCCGCAGCTCGCGCGACATTCTCTTCGTTAAAGCACCATAGATCTTCCATGGATCCGCCACCGCGTGCGACAATTAAAACGTCAGGACGCGGGAAGCCTTGGGCATGATTAAAACCCGTAATGGCTCCTGCAATTTGTTCCGCCGCTTTATCCCCTTGGACAAGGACAGGCCAAACAATGACATGGCTCGGAAAACGGTCCGAAATTCGGTGCAAAATATCGCGAATAACCGCGCCCGTTTGGGACGTCACAACGCCAATCGTTTTTGGCATAAAGGGCAGAGCGACTTTGCGACTCTCGTCAAACAAGCCTTCTGCGGCCAAGGCTTTCTTGCGCTTTTCGTAGAGCGCCATGAGCGCCCCGGCGCCCGCCAACTCCATTTTATCAATGATAAGTTGATAGTTAGACCGTCCGGGATAGGTCGAAAGCTTGCCTTCGCAAACCACTTCCATGCCCTCTTCGGGTCGCATAGAGAGACGTCCCATCACGCCCTTCCATATAATGGAATTAATAACCGCTTTGTCGTCTTTGACATCCAGATAGCAATGACCCGAACGGGCAATCGTCACGCGACCCAATTCGCCGCGCACGCGCACATGGCCGAATTGATCTTCAATACTGCGCTTGAGCGAGTAAGCCAGTTCGGAAACGGAATATTCAGGTGTATTGGCGCGCATATAAGCATCGGAATAGAATGGATTCCGAGACTTGTATAGGGTAGAGAGCGCGCGAATATGGGGGATATTATGAACGTATTGCTTATCGGTTCCGGCGGGCGCGAACATGCCTTGGCGTGGAAATTATCACAAAGTCCATTAGTCGCAGAATTGACATGCGCGCCGGGGAATGCGGGCATTGCCGAAGTGGCCAATATTGTCGATATCGCCGCCGATGACGTAATTGGCCTTTTGGCCTTGGTCGAACGCGATGCCTATGATTTTGTGATTGTCGGGCCGGAACAGCCCTTAGCCTTGGGTCTTGTCGATGCGTTACAGGAGCGTGGCGTTAAAGTCTTTGGCCCGACACAAGCCGCCGCGCAGTTGGAAAGCTCCAAAGCCTTCACCAAAGATTTCTGTAAGCGCTATCACATTCCTACCGCAGATTACGGCGTCTTCACCGATCTGGCCGAGGCGAAAAAATATCTCAAAACCATGAAAGCACCTTATGTTTTAAAGGCGGACGGATTGGCCGCCGGAAAAGGCGTGGTCATTCCCGAGACACGCAAAGCGGCAGAGGCCGAATTGGAAGAGTTTTTCTCCGGCAAATTCGGAGACGCCTCAGCCAAGGTGGTAATCGAAGAATTCATGACCGGACAGGAAGCCAGTTTTTTCGCAATTTCAGACGGAAAAACCGCTATGCCCTTAATCGCGGCACAAGACCACAAGCGCGCTTTTGACGGGGATAAAGGCCCAAATACGGGCGGCATGGGCGCTTACTCCCCTGCCCCTATTTTTGATGACGCCATGATGGAAATCGTCATGGATAAGATTATTCAGCCCACTGTCTATGGCATGGCTAAGGACGGTCATCCTTTTGTTGGAGTTCTGTTTGCGGGACTGATGATGACAGAAGAAGGGCCTAAATTGATTGAATATAATGTTCGCTTTGGTGATCCCGAGTGCCAAGTCGTGATGCGGCGCCTGCAAAGTGATTTGATGCCGCTGTTTCTCGCGGCGGAAGACGGCACATTGGACAAGGCTGAAGCCCCCGCTTGGTTCCATGAACCCGTCGTCAATGTCGTCTTGGCATCTCAAGGCTATCCCGGCGCCTATAAAAAAGGGCAAACAATCAAAGGGGTCGAAGCGGCGAATGAAGCGGACGGCATTGTCGTCTTCCATGCCGGTACGAAATCTGAGGGCGGAAAATTAAAGTCCGCAGGCGGTCGCGTCTTAAACGTCACCGCACAAGCCGAAAGTTTAGAGGCAGCCGTTAAGGCGGCTTATGCCGTGATTGATGACACAATAGACTGGAAAGGCGGCTTTTGCCGCCGCGATATTGCGCACCACGCGCTTTAGGTTACCGTCTACTTCCGGAGAGAAAAACCTGCGGTCACAAATCTATTTCACCTGTCTTTTGGCCCCCAATGATAAAGGGTTTGCAATAGAGCTTTGACGGGTCGGATGAATCCGTTATCGTGAAACCATGACATTAGACGATTTTCAAGCTGAGCTCAGGCAGAGCTATGTCGGCGGCGGACCGGGCGCGATTGTTTCGGGGATCGTGTGGGCATTGGCCGCTATCGTGACAGCACGCACGGATATTGCCACGGGCTTTGCAACATTATTCATCGGGGGAATGCTCATCTTTCCTCTCGGAACAGCTATTTGTCGTTACCTTTTCAAGCGTAAGCGACCCGACACGGCTAACCCCGGAGGACGGATTGTCATCGAAACCCTCCCGGCGATGTTTGTGGGTTTATTCATCGCCTATCTTTTCATTGACATAAATCCCGCTTTTGTTTTCCCCATCGCGGCTATGGCTGTTGGCGCGCATTATTTCAGCTTCCGAACGGCCTATGGCGACAGTACCTATTGGATATTGGGAGGATTGATGACAGCCATCGGGGCAATGGGCGTGTTTGGAAATCTCACTCTACCTATCGGGACAGCCGCCTTGATTGCCTTCATTGAGATTGTGTTCGGGTTATGGTTGACCTTTCGGTCTTTCTACAAACCGCAAAACTGATTCCCCATTCGAAAATTTTGGCAACACCCCATCTCATTGACTCTACATAATCTACACTCTTAGGAAAGTACGGCGTGTATCCTACAAATATTTTTCGGCATTTTTGAAAATAGAATTCCTACACATCTTTCACGCGAAGAGGCTTCGCAAAGGTTAAGAATGTGTTAACAGGTCATATGACCTATCGTACCCTTGTGACTTCTGCCGCTGCCATTGCTTTTTTCATCGGGGGGATTGGTGTCGCTTTTGATGCTTTCGCGCAAGATAACACGACTGTATCAACTTATCAAAACCATACCCTCATCCATGCCGGACAGGTTTTGGCGGTGCCCGGCAAAGCTCCGATGCGTAATGCGACCATCATCATCCATGACGGTAAGATCAAAGATATTCGAAGCGGCTTCCTGACTGATCCACAAGCCACTATTTTGGACAAAAAGGATATGTTCGTCCTCCCCGGATTGATTGACAGCCACGTCCATTTACGCGGAGAATGGTCGCCCAATTCCCGTTGGGACAGTGTCCTTTTAGAGCCCGGCGATTATGCCTTCCAAGCTGCCAAACACGCCAAAACAACTTTAATGGCCGGTTTTACCGCCGTTCAGGACGTGGGAGGCCCGAAAGAGATTTTCGCGCTTAAACGCGCTATCAATAAAGGCTGGGTCCCCGGCCCGCATATTCAGGCGGCGGGCTCGTCTATTTCTATTTCCGGCGGGCATGGCGACGCGCATGGATTCAAAGATGATCTGCTAGAGATGATGCGCTCCGAAACCGTTTGTGACGGCCCTGCCGATTGCCGACGCGCGGTACGCCAAGCCGTGAAAAACGGGGCTGATGTTATCAAAATCACCGCAACGGGCGGTGTGTTATCCAATACGAATGCCGGCACGGGTCAGCAATTTTTCAATGATGAGTTAGAAGCGATTGTCGAAGCCGCCACTAAAATGGGTCGTAAGGTTACGGCACATGCTCACGGCAAGGATGGGATTGAGTCAGCCCTGAAAGCAGGCGTGCAATCCATTGAACATGGCACCTATCTTGATGCCAATACGGCGCGTTTGTTCAAAAAACATGATGCCACATTAGTTCCGACGGTTCTGGCCGGTATGACAGTGGTCGACTGGGCCAAAAACTCCGATTGGCTCCCGCCTAATTCGGCTAAAAAAGCCCTCGAAGTCGGGCCACAAATGCAGGATATGGCGAGTATTGCTTATCGTAACGGCGTCAAAATCGCCTTTGGTACGGATACAGGCGTGTCTAAGCACGGCGAAAACGCCAAAGAATTTCAATATATGCTGGATGCAGGGATGAGCGCCCAAGAAGCCATCGCCTCGGCCACAGTCATCGCGGCTGACCATATAGGAATGGGAGATAAAATCGGGACACTAGAAGCCGGAAAACAGGCCGACCTTATCGCCGTGCACGGCAATCCGCTCAATGATATAGAAGAATTAATGGATGTTGATTTCGTGATGAAAGGCGGCGTAGTTTACAAAGATAAGTAAATCCAAGCGCCCCAACCGCGACGGCTTATAGATTACGCCACGCTCCCATCACTCATCATTATCGTGCGGCTCTGCATCCGTTTCAGAGGGCACGCCGAAATGAGGCGGCCCATATTCGCCAAGCGGTAAATCAAAGAGCCATATCAACATCGCATCTTCAAGAGATTTATATTGCGTCTCGGGCAAGCTTTTCCAACTATGTTTCATTCCGGGGATTTCCCAATAGGTAAAATAGGGATTATCAGCCGCCTCTAAATCCTTGATCAGTTTTCTGGCACTCGCCGCGGGTGTCGAGTTAAAATCAGCTTCGCCCTGCACAATTAAAATCGGCGTTTGATTATCTTTCAACACATTACTCAGACGTGAGTTCAAACGCGTTGGCCAAATTTTCCACGAATTATCATGGCCCGACCAAGTCTTCTTCCAAGTCGGGTTATCGAACATTTCTTGGAATTGGCTCTCTAAACTATCCAAACAGGCTTTCCGGTCTTCTCCTTCCAATTTATCAGCGGGACAGACCCAAAAGTCTCTGAAATGTTCCGCCATAGTATATCCGCCGCCCATCGCTCCCAAAACTGCGCGTTCCACATTTGGATAATACGCGACCAGTTGCGCAGCAATGTCGCCACCATCCGACCAGCCCCAAATATACACTTCGCCATTAAACCAGTCGGCTTGGCTGTTTAAATGTTGCAACACTCGCAGGTGATCAATGACCCTTTGCTCAATCGTGTAATATTTGAGAAAATCATCGGAACATTCAGAGGGGTATCCCGCTTCGGGGTCAACACCGGGTTTTTCAACCATCACTCGTGCATAGTGAACGGGGCTATCACCATTGGGCTTATACATGTCTTTCACGCCCGGCCTTAATTGACCGATACAACTCGACCCATCGACAGAGAGCAGTATAGGCACTTTTTGGGATATCTCTGGACGATCAACGAAAAATATAAGGTCACGGTCATCAATCGTCTGAATGACGTTTTTCTGCTCATATAAGTAAGACGGTGCAGCGCTTATTTCCTGTTCTGCATGTTCCGATGGCTGTGAGCAGGAAGGTAAAACAAATAGAGAGATGAGACAGAAGGAGAGAAACGCGTATCGATTTAGCATGAGCCATGATTATGGATTTTGATGACAGAACGCCACCCATAAAGTGACACTCTAAACGAAACGCCCATTAAAGGGGGTTTTATGCGATTCATTCTAATCCGACCCTAGTCACCTCGACTGCTTTTATATTCTGATAAGGCGCGTTCGCGGGCGAATTTGTGATCGACAATCGGTTTAGGATAGGTTTTCCCGAGTTTCACCCCGGCATTATCCAATATATTTTGCGGCGCTTTCCATGGTGTATGGATATATTTCTTCGGGAGTTTTTTTAGCTCCGGTACAAATTCACGGACATAGTCGCCCTCTTTGTCAAATTTTTCGCCTTGGCTAAACGGATTAAATATCCGGAAATAAGGGGCAGCATCCGCACCACTCCCCGCCACCCACTGCCAGCTTGCCGCGTTTGACGCCGGATCGGCTTCTAAAAGGCAATCCCAGAACCAATCTTCACCTTTACGCCAATCAATGAGGAGATGTTTGACAAGAAAGCTCGCCACGACCATGCGGACGCGATTATGCATCCACCCTGTTTGGTAGAGCTCGCGCAAGCCCGCATCGACAAACGGGTATCCTGTCTGCCCTCTTTGCCATGCTTCGAGAGACTCATCATCTTTGACCCAATCAAAATTGTTGAAATCGGGCTTATAATTTTCCGAAGCAAGTTTGGGATTGTGGAATAATAAGACGTAGGAAAATTCCCGCCATCCGATTTCTGATAGAAAGACATCAACATTCTTATCGCTGTCTCGCGCCGCCGCCCAAATCTGTCGCGGGGAAATCTCACCCGCCGCTAAATGAGGGGACAGGCGTGAGGTGCCTGATTTATTGGACGGGATATTGCGTTCGTCCGCATAATCGGAAACGGAATTATCCATAAAGCTTTCAAATTTATCCCAAGCCGCTTTTTCCCCAACCGTCCAATCGGCCATGATTTTACCATCCCAATCCAGCTTTTTGGGTAGGAGCGATAAATCATCAGAACCGAGATTGCCGTTATAGCCTTGAATTTTATCGGGGGCTTCCAAAGGAGGTTCGTTTGAGACGCGCGGGCCGATCACTTGGCAGGCTGCCCGCCAATAAGGCGTGAAGACCTTGTAATAATCGCCTCCTGATTTTGGCGAAATTTCCCAAGGTTCGGTCAGAAGTGAGCCATTAAATGTTTCAACCTTCAGCCCGCGATCTTTCAAATCCGATTTTATGGTTTTGTCAGTCTCTATCCCATGTTCTTCGTAACGACGGTTCCAAAAAACCGCTTCCGCCTCTGTTTGATCAATAATGTCGTTCAAGATTTTTTGCGCCTCTCCCTGCCTCAAAACGAGTGAAGCGCCGCAGGCTTTCAGATCTTTTTCCAATGATTTGAGGCTGTGATGTAACCAAACCTGCTTGGCCCCACCCTCTCGGCGGGACACATCAGTTTCATCAATATATAAACAAATGAGAGGGCGTTCACTTTGGACTGCCGCCATCAAAGCAGGATTATCCCCCATACGGAGATCGCGGCGAAACCAGACAATGGCAGGTTTTTTGGACATAAAGATTCCTTTCAGGAATAGTTACGTCCCGCCTACAAAAAAGTCTCAAAATCAGTGAATTATCAGCGGCCGCGGCGACTGCTGTCATCACGCAGAATAAATAAGCGCGGGTCGAGCCTGTCATTATAACGGAGGTTTGACAGCACAACACGTGTTTCCCCGCCAAAATCATCCGCAATAATCCATTCCTGCAAGGCCAGAGTCCGCGCATCAAACACCATCGTAATGGCACCTTCCATATTGCCCGAACCATCGCGCGCAGTGACACGCCATTGTGTCGGCGTTTTTTGGAGCGCGATGACCTCTGTATCTTCGGCCAGGTTCAAATCTTCCGACAGGAAATAAGAGACAGGTGTCGAGGACAAAGGGATACGGTCATAGGTTTCAAGGTCTTTGTCATGTTGAACCAACATGCCGTTATCGGCGACAATCAAAAGCGGGTTTGGCGCGTCATATTCCAAACGCAAATTCTTTGGACGGCGCAGGTAAATTTGCCCTGTGGTCACAGACCCGTCCGAATAATATTGAACAAATTTGCCTGAGAAACTTTTCGTCGCATTCATCGCACCGTCAATACGGGTCAGATCAGCGCGAACATTGGCCGGGTCGGTAAACGCCGCCATTTGTTGCGGGGCTGTATTTTGAGCCTGTAGAACTGTGCTCGCGGTTTGCGCCAGCACGGGCACGGAGAGCGCCAAGACGGCGGCGCCAAAGATCAATTTCTTCATTTTACGTCTCCATAGAGGGCGTTTCTTCACCCCTCTATAGTGCGTCGGCGTTAAATCCAAGCTGAACAATACAGGTGGATTTAATTACAAATTGGTTATGCGCACGCTAATGGCGAACTCGGTAATCATGAGAGGTAAAGACGAGTTTGGGTGTCGTATCACCTGCTTCCCAGACAATGCTCCTATCCACCGCCTCACTCGTGAATGTGCGTTTTGTTTGAGTTTTGGTTTTAAAAGGCCCCTTTTCCACCGACATCGTCTCATCTGTTAGCGCGGATTTCGGTTTCTCAATATTGATGATGGGATCAGAAGGCTGGCTGAGATCAAATGTGACCAAGAGCGAATCACCCTCTATCTGATAAGAGGGGTCTCCCTCCTCATGGGTCTTAATGGAGCCGGGCTTAACGAAATTCCACTGCATGCGACCTTTTCCGAAGAACTCCGAAGGCGCGATGCCGGCTTCACCGTCCAAATTCAGCACGCGATGTAGGTGGGTATCTCGCTCACCGATTTCACCTAAATCCAGAACACCGTTTTTATTCGCGTCATATTGCGCAAACAGATTGTAATTGATCGGCGGGAAATCACCGGACTTGGCCGATAAGATCGGGCCGTTATGGGGCAGTACCAGAGGTTCCGAGGGTTTATGCAAAAGGGCCGCTGTCAAAATAGCCATCGTCAAGACACCCCCGATCAAGGGCCAACGGAAACGGGACAGCACATTCTTGACTGTAAAGTCGACATGGTCAGCCTGTGCACGCCGCGTATAACTTTGGATGAAACGTCTTAGCGCATCACTGGGTTGATCGCCTTGGGTTTCACAGGCCTCTAAGAACGCTTGTTTCTTAGTATAGGAAAGACGAATTTCCAGACGTTCGCTTTTCTTTTCGCCTTTTTCGGATGCTTGCTCTGACATGTCATACCTCTTTCTTCACGGGGTCTATGGCTGACCCAATGGCTAACGAAAACAAGGCATAGTCAAAAGAAAAACCCTGTACGGACAGCGGGTAAAATCTGTCCGTGCAAAAACGAAAACGTGTCGGATTTAGACTTGTCTGGCCAAAGCCTAAATCTAAGCCCTCACAAGGGGTTTAGTCCCAATAAGCAGGTTTACTTCCGCGTTGGCGTTTGTTTTTGGGGCGTTTGCCCTTTAATCCGCTATCCGTGACATAAGACGGCGCGTAAGACCCGCTCTCATCAAAAGAGGTCATCATTTCGCGAACTTTTTTACGACGTTTGGACATTTCACTCTCCATCATCACGCCTGATAATATACGTTATTTGGGAGTATGTTGGATTTTGCGCAAGAGATATTCCTACCTCTTGCATCAATTTTATGTGTTGGCGGTTAAAGCCGACCTCGCAATACCTGTCTGCATGTCGCAGCCTAGTTGTCGCACCTACATATCCATAACGGATGTTTCAGGGCGCGCGCCATAATGTGAAATGACTTCTGCGGCAGCCTTAGACCCCAGATAACCTGAATCCGCCCAAGAGAGACCCAAAGCCCGGCCCGCCAAAACGCCCGCTGCATATTGGTCTCCGGCCCCTGTTGTATCGACGACTTTTTCTACCGCGACGACAGGAATTTCGTGGCGTGTTTGGCCGTCCACAATCAGCGAACCTTTTTCACTGCGCGTAATACAGAGCACGAGATTATCCCGCGCAAAGGCGTCAATCGCAGCGTCCAGATCATCAGTCTCGGCCAGAGCCAGCATTTCGGCTTCATTCGCGAATAGGATATTGATGTGATTGCGTACGAGGTGGACGAAACTCTCATGGTGACGCCCCACGCAGAAACTGTCTGATAAAGTTAGCGAAACTTCGCGGCCATTGGCTTTGGCGATTTCAGCGGCTTTGATAAAGGCCTCTTTGGCTTCGTCTTTGTCGAACAAATAGCCTTCCATATAAATGATGGCGGAGCGTTTGACGTCGTCTTCGAGAATATCCACTTTTGAAAATTCTGCTGATGTGCCCAAACATGTGCTCATTGTGCGTTCGCTATCCGGCGTGACGGCGATCAAACATTGTCCACTGGGTGCGCCGGACGTGGATGGGACGGATTTAAAATCAACACCCGCATCCCGATACCCCTGAGCCAAACGTTGACCAACGCCATCTGTGCCGACCTTACCGAAATAAGCCGCTTTCGCGCCTAATTCAGCAATGCCCACCATTGTATTGGCCGCAGAGCCACCGGCGATTTCGCGAGGCGCTTCGGATAAGCCGTCAAAGGCTTTGCCCAATACGCCAACACGGTCATTATCGATAAGCGCCATACTGCCTTTTTCAAGACTGTGGTCGGCCAAAAAGGCGTCATCCACGGGCACAATGATATCCATCAGAGCATTCCCGATACCCAATACATCAAATTCAGTTTTCACAGCCGCAATCCTTTAAAACGCGTTCAAATTCACTTGTGGGCAAGCCGTTATCGGATAAAAGGTGAGAACTCAATTCTCATTCCCGTTTAAACTGACTTATTGATCGGATTTTTATGCTTTCTGTCGCGATTTTAGTTTCTGATAATATGCTCCCCGACAGTGAGGATGCGCGAACAGACCTCTTTGAATTAGAAGAGCAAATGGGAAAGCTCGTCCCTGCCTTCGCCGCTCATGATATGAAACTGGATTTGGTCAGGTGGCGCGAGGCCGCAGACAAAGCCGAACATTACAGCGCCATGCTACCGCTCTTTGTCTGGGACTATTTCGAAGGCAATGAAAAGGCTTTCTTGAACGAAATGGCCAAAGTCGATTCCAAAACCAATTTGTTTAATCCCTACAGCGTTTTGAAATGGAATGCGGTGAAGAATTATCTCGAAGAACTGGAACGCCAAGGCGCGCCCGTGATCCGAACTTTGACAGTTGAACGCGTGAGCGAGCGCAACATCACGGCCGCTTTCGAGACGTTGAAAACCGATACACTTGTCATTAAACCGCAAGTCGGCGGTGGGGCCTGGCGACAAGTGCTTTACAAGCAAGGCGACCCTTTTCCCGCCAAAGACACACTCCCGCCCGAAGCCGCCCTCATTCAAGCATTCCTGCCCAGTGTGCAGTCCGAGGGCGAATATAGTTTCCTCTATTTTGGCGGCCAATTCTCTCATGCAGTGAATAAAACGCCCAAGGCAGGTGATTACCGTATTCAGTCTATCTATGGCGGAAAAGAAACGCCCTACACGCCGACGCCCCGCGAACGCGACTCAGCGCGGAGCGTTTTGGATTCGCTCGACTTCACGCCGCTTTATGCGCGCGTTGATCTGCTGCGTGGGCGAGACGGACAATTAAAGCTCATTGAGTTGGAAATGCTCGAGCCCTATCTCTATTTGCCTTTCGCTGAAGGTGAAGGCGGAGAGAATGAAGGCGCGCAAAAACTCGCCAAAGCCCTAAAAAAACGACTGAGTTAGTTATGACGGCGGCGGCGCTCGGCTAAAAGTCTAACGCCCCCTCGCCGCCCCAATGGCTCAAATCCGAATAGACTGTTCGGGTTCTCTGAGGTGTGACTGTCACGGCTTCAACCGCAGCGGTTCCGAGCCTATCTTCAAGTTGTTGAAGATAGAGGCTGCGCGGTGACACCGGAATGGCCTCTGACGCAATGAGACCATTGGGTTCGCTCGGAGAAAAACTGCCTTGGATGACTGTGCCGACCGCCCCTACAGACCAGTTCATTGCTCCAAAAGGCGCTTGCACGACGATCTCGTCATAAGTCCCGTTCCAGATCATTTGCTGCGCCCCCGCCCAACCATGACCAGAGCCTGAGTCAGTACGGTTTTGAATGCGAATGAGGTCATCACTTGTATTGTCGAACAAAGTACCGACAGCCCAGCGTTGATGCGGACCGGAGTCATTCGCCCCATTTTCGGCTAAGCAATCGAGAAAGACATTCGGCCCGACGGGCGTGGAGCCAGACGTAAAGGCATGGCGGCTTTTATCCGAGTAACAGCGTTGAAACAGATTCATGCCACCACTGCCAAAATCAAAAGCATAGTGATTACCGCCAACCACTTCGAAATTCGGATCGATATGCGCCACATCTTCGGCAGTGACGAAATATGTACCCTGTTGCCAATTAAACGCCCGCGAAAAATACCGCGCCGTCACATCCCGTACCCAGCTATTTTCAACCTCCCGCATGGTGATACCCAGAACGGCCCTGTCTCTTCGCGTCACATCACTACGGGTGAGCGTTTCAATGCGCAGATTTTCGACACCGATTTGCGTCAACCGTGCCGAACTGGCCATGCGGTAAACCTCCCCCCCACCAAATTGATCTTCTATCGTATCGACGAGAGGAATATCCAAGGTAAGTTCATTCCCGTTGATAGCCGTAACCCGGCGTTCAGCCGAGATCGTAT
The DNA here is from genome assembly GCA_964511495.1 of uncultured Algimonas sp. Taxonomy (GTDB): domain Bacteria; phylum Pseudomonadota; class Alphaproteobacteria; order Caulobacterales; family Maricaulaceae; genus Litorimonas. The sequence goes on from CAZEFT010000010.1 coordinate 15,530, forward strand.
AGCGCGAAGGCGTCCATCCATATTGCTCCGTATTGATACCACCGATCCCCAACCAATTCTCATTAGGTGTCCGCATGACGGCAATACGGTCGCCGACAGCATACCCCTCAGTGGAAGCGATTTCTATTTTTGTCGCGCCGACAGGGACATAGCTGTCCGTAATGGACACTTGTCGGGCATCTGCCGCTGCCGTGGGATTGTCGCCGCTCCCGCTACCGCGGATTTCGATAAACACCGCTTCGGGCGTGGTTGTCGTCGCCCGTAAAATTGTTCCGGTCGCTCCCTGCCCTTCACCGCGCAAAACTACACCACTCGCAGGGAATGTGAGCGTCTCACTCACCTCATATAACCCTGCCGTCAACAGGACAGCCCCGCGAATGCCCCGCGCATCAGGAGCAAAACTGGCCACATCATTCAGAGCCTGCTGAATCCGAGCGAAGTCGTCTCCATTCTGGACTGAGAGAGCCACACGGACAGGAATGGAGTCATATGACGGCAGAGCGACACCGCCGCCCATATATCCCGCATGAGAGAAATCCGGAATCAAGTGATCCGCGTTTGATTGGCCTTGATTGGCATAAGGCCCGTAAAACAATTTGCCCGTGACAGCATCAATGGACGCAAGTGGCGCATTGGTGGTTTGGTTGATGGCCCTGTCAGAAAAGGTTTCAACAGCAGGTGGAGGTGGAGGCGGGGGAGATGGTGGCGGTGGGGGTGGCGGAGGTGGAGGAGACACAACGACACCCGAACCGCTGCCGGACCCACTTCCACCACACGCAGGCACGGCGAGTAGTCCGGCCACAGACAAGCTGTAAATCAAAGTTCTTGCCAGCACAGGCGCTCCCCTTTTCAAATCAGCTTTAATTCCAAAACGATAGACCTCAAGACGTTTTTGAAGTCGATTTGAAAGGGCGTCTTGAAAATGCCGCTTTTCATTAGAGGGCCGCAGAGTATAGTTCATCGATATCCAAGCAGGACATTCAACATGACCCAGACCCTGAAGACAGATTTCCTTGTGATTGGCAGCGGCGCAGTCGGCATGGCTTTTGTTGACGAGTTGCTTCTGCAAAATGAAACGGCGACGATTATTATCGTTGACCGATTTGCCAAACCGGGTGGGCATTGGAACCACGCCTATCCCTTTGTGACATTGCATCAGCCGTCAAATTTTTACGGCGTCAGCTCCAAGGAACTCAGTCAGGGATTAAAGGACAAAGTTGGGTTAAATAAGGGTCTAGGCGAATTGGCTTCCGGCCCGGCTATTCTGGCTTATTTCGATGACATTATGCGTCACACATTTCTGCCCAGCCGGAGAGTGCAGTATTTTCCGCTCTGCTCCGTTGAGGGAGAGATTGACTCGGACCTCACTCAACAAGGTATCGTAGAGTTTCGTCACACTCTCAGTGGTGAGACCTACCGCGTTGACGCCGAGAAAATTATTGATGCGACCTACCTCAAAACGACGGTGCCTTCCAGACATACGCCCAATTTTACATTTGATGAGACTGTGAAATTCATGCCGCTGAATGACATCCCCAAAATTGACACGCCACCCGAAGGCTTTGTCGTTATTGGGGGCGGTAAAACCGGAATTGATTGCGTCTTGTTCCTGCTCGAAAATCATGTTGATCCTGACAAGATTACATGGATTAAATCCCGAGACGGGTGGTTGCTCAACCGTGAAAATACCCAGCCCTCTGATGATTTCTTTTTCAACACAATGGGCGCTCAAGCCGCCCAATTTGAAGCTATCGCAGGCGCAAAAGACAAAGATGATATGTTTGACCGCCTGCATGAGGCCGGCTATTTTTTGCGTTTCGACCCTGACGTTCGTCCGACCATGTTTCACGGTGCAACAATCAGCCCATTGGAGCTAGAAGAATTACGCCGTGTTAAAAATGTCATCCGCTTGGGACGCGTTCAACATATCAGCGCCGACAAGATAAGCTTGGATAAGGGAGAAATTACCACTCGTCCGCACCATATTCATCTGGACTGTTCCGCAACCGCCATTACCAATTTAGAGATAAAACCTATTTTCGATGGACGGCTCATTACGCCGCAAACCGTACGCTCTTATCAACCGGTTTTCAGTGCAGCTTTCGCCGCCATGATCGATCAAAATTATGAAACGGAAGCGGAAAAAAATAAATTTTGTGGCGTCGTACCTCTCCCCAATGGTGAGGACGATTATATGCGCCTGACGGCGGCTTTCATGATGAACCAATATTTATGGGGTCAAACACCGCAAATTCGTGACTGGCTATTTAATAACCGGTTGGACGGGTTTTCTCGCATGGTCGCCAATATGGGCGATGACCCCAAAAAGAAAGCCATTATGAAACGCCTGCGCAATAACGCCATGCCCGCCGCCATGAAACTCAATCAATTTATTGTCGCGCTATAATAAGGACGCTACGTTCAAACAACTAAGGGGATTATTTATGACAGGTTTGACCATATCCAATTCATTTGGGAAACTCATTCTTTCATTTGGCATTCTGGGATTAACGGCTTGCGCTACGACTTCCCCCGCATCTAAAACGGAAACGCTCATTCCCTCATCCGGCAAGACCCTTCCAGTCAGCGCTGTCAATATGACGACCGATCATTTTCAATTTGGGGATTTATCTTCGTCTGCTTGGGTGAGCGAAACTTTTACAGGTGAGCACAAACGTCAATTCCAAGAAAAAACACTCCATTTCAATGTGGATCAAAGTCACGCAGAGGGCGGTTTGGATGTCGGGGTGTCCCGTGCCGATTATGATCCTGTCACGGTCTCCAAAGCCAAAACAAACCTGAAAGTCTGCTCAACCTATAAAATCGATCTGTCTGGCGAAGGCCGATGGTGGGCCGGGCCCAAAGTCAGCGTCAATTGGCAAGGCGACGAAGCGGCCAAGCAAAATGGCGATGATTGGTATGAAAACTATATTGTCGAAATTGCCAGTTCAACACCGGACGAATTACATGCTATTTACACAGGTGATTATTTCAAGGGCGAAGAATTACCGTCCACGACCCTCGCCGGGTCAACCTATCGCCATTATAAAATTCGCTTCCATAGCTGGTGGCAATTCTGGTCGGTCAGGCAGGATTATCGGGAAACCGGCACATTACCAATTGAGCCCATATTAGATGTTTGGATTGAACACGGCCTCCCGACCAAACGCGTATTTGACGGCGTGAAGGCCAATATTGAGACCTATGGCCCGATTGAAGGGCGTGGACAATTGCGCATGGATATGACGCAAGACCCGTCCAAGGACTTATCCTGCGAGTAATATGTGTGCGAGGCCTGAGGTATATTGCATTGGCTCGACGCAGGTTTCTTATTTCGTTGTCTTAAAGGAAAGTGCCAATTTTTCAGCCTCAGCCTTTGTTTCAAACCCTTCAATAAAAGCCTTACCGCTGGAAATTGGGGCGTTGAGATAAGGCGCGGCATATAGTGTGTCATTTAGGACGACCGCCATTTGTCGTCCGATATTTTGACTTGTGAATGTCGCAAATTTTTCTGTGCAAACATCCGTAAATTGAAATTCTAATATGGGGCTTCCTGTCGCCACATGCTCGCCCGCTGATATATCAGACAAGCATGTTTTATCCATGACGGCAGGCGTCGTGACGAACACACCTTCACTGTCTTTGCCCGAAATATATTTGACCGATTGCGGAAGACCTTCGGCAAGGTCAGGGTTCGTCACGGAAAGACCATCTGCATTTTGATAAACCAGATAAAAATTTAGGCTTGGTTCTTGCGGTGACGAGCAAGACGCCATCAACACCCCAAGCTCTATCATTAAAGCAAGTTTCAGGACGGATAGATAAGAGTTTTGTAAAGAGGTCATAAGACCAAGACTGAACGTGAATCATCCGAAAATCAAGCTATGGGGAAAACCACTTGATTTGGCGGGTATAAGGCTTGCGCGAATTACAGTCCTTTCAGTGAGAAAGAGAGTGTCCTCTGAGCGCTATTTTATCACCCTCTTCTGCCAAGTCGCGAGCCCAACACCACCAAGAATGATGAAACTGGCCAATAGGAAGCGCCACGTTATCGGCTCTGACACAAAAAGCACGCCGCCAATGGCCGCAAGTGCCGGAACGCTTAATTGTGCCAAACCTGCGCGTGTCACACTCAGGTCTTTGAGCACATGATACCATATAGCATAGCCCAAACCCGACGTGACTGCGCCGGAAATTATCGCTAAAATCCACCCGCGGGGGCTTGGCGCTATTTCGCCTGCGAATAAAAAAGTGAGGGGGCTTAGGAGCAGGAGAATAAAAGCGGCACGTAAAAAATTTCCGGCTGTTTGCGCTGTCGGATTACCCGTCGCTTTGCCTAATATAGAATAGGCACCCCACCCTAGCCCCGCCAAGGTCATCAGAACGGCCCCGATGAAAGACGGCGCTTCCACCCCCGGTAATAAGAGATAAATCAATCCGGCCACCGCCAAGGTAAAACCGAGCCATTGCAAGGGGGACAATCTTTCGCCTTTAGTATAACCCCATCCCAACATCGTAATTTGTACAACGGCAAATAGGATCAATGCGCCCGTGCCCGTTGAGAGAATAAGATAGGCAATGCTGAAAAATATACCGTAGGTTAAAAGGGCAAAAGCGCCGCTCCAGCGTCCTGCTTTCCATCCCGTTTTGGGCCCGACGAGGAGAGCCAAGATAATCGCCCCCGACACAAAACGGAGTGTGGTGAAACTCCACGGCCCGATTTCACCTTCAATCAACGCCAATCGCGCCAAAACGGAATTGGCCGCAAAGGCGACCAAAGTCAGAGTCGTTAAACAGAAGAGCGTGAGTGCGCGAGACATGCCGCCCTTTAGCAGAAAGGGCCGCCGTGCAAACTCACATTATCGGGAGTCTCAATCCGGGATGAGACCCCTGCCTTAGACAGCGTCGTGTTGATTTTCCGGCAAAGCCTTTTGGAATGCGGGCATCGTCAGACAAGCGTCATTAATGGCGGAGAGTTTCGGGAATTGGCGCATATCCACATTGAAGCGATGCGCATTATAAACCTGCGGAATGAGACAACATTCGAAAAAGGCGGGGGCGTCCGTCATCAAAAACTCTGTCTCATATTCCTGCGCTATTTTTTCCAATGAGGTGAAGCCTTTTTCAATCCAGTGATGGATCCACGCTTTCACACCCTCATCGGCCTGACCGTATTCTGCGCGGAGATATTTCAACACGGATAGATTGGCAATCGGGGCAATGTCAGACGCAATAATCAGCGACGCGGATAATATTTTAGACCGTAAAATCGGCTCGGATGGCATGAGTTTATACTCCGGATAAGTCGCATCCAGATAATCCATAATCGCCAATGATTGCGTCAGTTTTGTCCCATCCTCTAATTCAAGAACAGGCACATAGGGTTGCGCATTAAGGGTCTGATGGGCCGGATCTAATTGCGCCCCCGTTTTGAGGTTCACAGCATGGTGACGAACGTCGACGCCTTTCAGCGCCAAAGCAATACGGACGCGATAACTCGCCGACGACCGCCAATATCCATGCAATGTCATCATCATTATCGCTCGTATTTTTCGACTTTATTTTCGATACGTCCGAAAATGGAATTGCCTTTAGCATCATTCATTTCGATACCCACCGTGTCGCCAAAACGCATAAAGGGGGTGATAAATTCACCCGTTTGGATTTTTTCAATCATGCGGATTTCAGCAATACAGCTATAACCGACGCCGCCATCCTCGATCTTTTTGCCTTCACCGCCTTCAAACTTATTGGAGACTGTTCCGGAACCGATAATAGCACCGGCGCAAAGGTGTCGCGTCTTGGCCGCATGAGCAACAAGCTCGGCCATATTGAATGTCATATCCGTTTTGACATTGGCTTTACCGAAGGGCTTATCGTTGTAATCGACCAGTAAAGGCAGGTCGATGGTCGCCCCGCCCCATGCCTCACCTAACTCATCAGGCGTAACCGCAACAGGCGAAAACGCGGAGGAAGCTTTACCATTCACAAAACCAAAGCCCTTACGCAATTCATTCGGGATAAGACCGCGTAACGACACGTCATTGACGAGCATGACAAGCTTAATGTGTTTTTCCGCCTCATCAGGCGTAACACCCATGGGGACATCATCCGTAATAACCGTGATTTCGGCTTCCATATCGATACCGTGATCTTCGCTTATCGCGACAATCGGGTCGCGAGGTCCAATGAAAGTGTCAGAGCCGCCTTGATACATGAGCGGGTCAGAATAAAAACTTTCCGGCACTTCAGCGTTGCGCGCTTTGCGGACAAGCTCAACATGGTTGAGGTAAGCAGACCCATCCATCCAAGCAAAAGCCCGCGGCAAAGGTGAAGCGCAATCCTCTTCTTTAAATTCAAAGGTCTCTCCGACTTTTCCGGCATTGAGCATTTCATAACGCGCTTCGAGTTGCGGAGCGAGCACGTCCCACTCGTCCAAGGCCCATTGTAGGGTTGGCGCAATATCAGATGCATCCGTCGCGGTTTTCAAATCGCGGGAGACAATAATGAGTTGGCCATCACGGCCATCTTTTAAGGAGGCAAGTTTCATTTAATATCCTATAATTTCTTGTGCGACAAAAAAATCGGGTTTAATTCTTATGTAAGTATGTAGCACTTCGCTCTCACTCCCAATGACAAGCAAATGTTTATCATCGAATATTTCCGTTTTGACTGAACTACTAATTGAAGACTGAAAATCAAAGAACACTTTTTCATTTCTCGAGGCTTGAAGTCTGAATTCACCAATAGGCACTATAATCCGCATTGTTATTTTAACGTCCTCGGACGTGGTCTGAAAAGTTGAAAACACGTTCAGTTTTTCATCGCTGCTATTTTCATATTTCGGATCACAGTCGAAAATTTCCGACAATTCATCTACCGTTGCATTCATGCCTAACTCTCTTCCGCGATCTTCTCATGCAGCCATGCCGCGTGGCGGGGAGCCTTTTTGGTTTGTGACCATTCCTCTAACATATCTGGCGCGACAGCGCGCAGGCTCGACATTTGCTCGGGCGTGCCGATATCGGCGGCCAATTCGAGACGATGACCGTTCGGGTCGAAGAAATAGATGGATTTAAAAATACCGTGATGAGTCGGGCCTAACACCTCTATGTCGGTGGCTTCCAAACTCTCTTTAGCCTCTAATAATTTCTCATAACTTTCGACGCGCAGTGCAATGTGTTGCACCCAGACGGGAGTATTTTCATCGCGTCCCATATCGGGTTGCTCTGGCAATTCGAAGAATGCCAAAACGTTATTATTTCCCGCTTCCAAAAAGATGTGCATGTAAGGATCATAGGCGCCGGTAGACGGTACGTGATCTTCGGCAATCGCTAATTGGAAACTCATATTGAGATGTTTTTGGTAAAACTCGACCGTCTCTTTCGCATCTTTGCAGCGATAAGCGACATGATGAAATCCGTCAGTTTGAATAGTCGACATAGACATTTTCCTTTCTAAATCCAACGACGAACGCGTGATTTATAGTCTAAATAGGTTTGCCCAAAAATTTGTTCCAAAGCTTTTTCTTCGGGCAGAATTTGAAATCGTGTCAGATATGCACATGCAGCCAATAAGGGTAAAAGACCGACGGGGTGTCGGGTCAAGCAAACCACCCCCATAACGACGCAGGCCATGCCCAAATACATCGGGTTACGCGTCACGCGGTAAACACCATCTGTGACCAAAGCCGAAGATTTTCGTGGCGCAAAAGGCAAAACAGTCGTTTCTTTTTTGCGAAATAACCCCACGGCGGCCAAAGCCAGAAACAGCCCCACGATAATAAAAGTTACACCGATGATGAAAGCGAGGCTTGGCGCCACATTGACTTGCCATTGCGGCGCAAATTTCCACAAAGCCAGAACGGCCAAAAGAGCCAATCCGTCAATGAGCGGTGGCGGTATGCGTGTATCCAACACGCTTATTCCGCAACTTCCTTGACGCCGGCGACAGCCACATTGCGGTCTATTTCCAACACGCCGCGCTCAAGCTGATCACGTTCAATTGACTCGAATAGGGCTTTGAAATTACCTTCGCCAAAGCCGTCTTTGTAATCACCGACCCGTTGAATAAATTCGAAAAAGACGGGGCCGACTTGAGGTTCGGCAAAAATTTGAAGCAAAAGGCGCGGAGCCCCGCCCTCAGTGGTTCCGTCCAGCAATATACCGCGTGATTGCAACGCAGCCTCATCGCGACCGTGACCGGGCAAACGTTCGGACAGCATTTTGTAATAAGTATCGGGCGGAGCCGTCATGAAGGGAACGCCCTGCTCTTTCAGCTTATCCCAACAAGCGATAATATCATCACAAATCAACGCAATATGTTGAATGCCTTCGCCGTTAAATTCACGCAAAAATTCTTCAATTTGACCGCCGCCACTTTTGCCTTCTTCATTCAGCGGAATACGGATTTTACCGTCCGGCGCTGTCAGCGCTTTGGATGTCAGACCCGTATATTCGCCCTTAATATCGAAATAGCGAATTTCTTGGAAGTTAAAGAGCTTCTCATAAAAATCAGCCCAATAGGCCATGCGACCACCATAAACATTATGCGTCAAATGATCGATAAGTTTGAAGCCACAGCCCTCTGGCCATTTTTCAACACCATCAAGATATTCAAAATCGATGTCATAAATGGACAGGCCGTCTTCGCCCTCATCAGCATAGCGGTCAATCAGATAGATAATCGAATTACCGATACCACGTATCCCCGGAATACAAAGTTCCATCGGTCCTGTTTTCATCTCAACCGGCTCAGCTCCTTGACCGATCAAATGATCATAGGCGGCGCGGGCGTCTTTTACGCGAAAGCCCATACCGCATGCACTCGGCCCGTGTTCGCGAGCAAAGTAGAAAGCCGGGCTGTTCGGTTCGTAATTGGTGATAAGGTTGATGCCGCCCTGACGCCATAATTCCACGTCTTTGGAACGGTGGCGAGCAATTTTGGTAAAGCCCATCACTTCAAAGACAGGTTCCAAAACGCCTTTTTCGGGTGCCGAAAATTCGATGAATTCAAAGCCGTTAAGTCCGGCGGGATTTTCAAAAAGGTCTGCCATAATGCTGTCTTTCCCAAATTCGATAACGTTTATTGATTGTTGCAAACGCAACTATACCTTTTTTGTTGCAAACGCAACCTTTTTCTTTAGTAAGGGGCTATGGACACATCCTCGCATAGCCCGATCGCCCTCACGACATTCTGGCCTTATCAGGTGACCGTTTTGGCGGATCAGATTAGTCGTTATACGCTGTCTGTCGCCAAAGAGATGGCAGGGATAAATCTCAGCCAGTGGCGCGTATTGGCAGCCGTCGCGGAAAAACCCGGACGGAGCGCGGCCGAAGTCACGGCCATCACGCCAATGGATAAAACCATTGTCAGCCGTGCGGTCAGCTCTCTCATCGAGAACGGCCTCATCGACAAAACCGCCGACGCGCAAGACAAGCGCCGCTCTCGACTCGATACAACCATTAAAGGTCAAGACGTTTACGATAAGATCGCGGGTCGACTGAATGAAACCATGATTAAAGACTTCAAGAACAAGTCTTCACATGAAGCTTTCGTCAAAATTGTCGAAAGCTATAGCGACGCCATGAAACAGCTTTCACCGCAGCGTGATTAACGACACGACTTTATCCTGATTAAAAATTAAGCGCGCTTTAGGCAAACAGCGGTCGCTTCCCCGCCACCGATACAAAGCGAGGCCACACCTGTTTTCGCGTCTCGCTTTTCCATCTCGGCAATAAGGGTTGTCATAATCCGCGCACCCGAGGCACCGATTGGGTGACCCAAGACGCAGCCACCGCCATTCACATTGACCTTATCATGATTAAGACCAAGCTCTTGCATGGCAATCATCGGGACAACGGCGAAGGCCTCATTGATCTCCCAGAGGTCAACATCTTCGGCCTTCCACTCCGCTTTGGCTAAAGCCTTTTTCATGGCGTGGACGGGGGCGGTTGTGAAATAGGCCGGAGCATGGGCATGGGCGGCATGTGACACGATTTCGGCGAGAACTTTATGACCGCCTTTTTCGGCTTCCGATTTGCGCATTAAAACGAGGGCAGCAGCGCCGTCATTGATAGAACTGGCATTCGCCGCTGTAACAGTGCCGTCTTTGGAAAAGACCGCGCGCAAGCTTGGGATTTTTTCAGGACGGGCATTGGCAGGGCCTTCATCGGCTTCGACAATGATATCGCCCTTGCGGTGCTTGACCGTCACGGGGGTAATCTCGCGATCAAATTTCCCGTCATTGGCCGCCTTTTGCGCGCGATGAACGGATTCAATCGCATAGGCATCCTGTTGTTCGCGGGTGAACTGATATTCCTTAGCAATCATATCGGCAAAGACACCCATAGCGCCGCCTTCATAGGCATCCGTCAGGCCGTCATACATCATGGAATCAATCATTTTGGCATCGCCCATACGCGCACCACTGCGTGCGCTCGGCATCAGATAGGGCGCGCGTGTCATATTCTCCATGCCGCCTGCTACGGCGACATCAATCGAGCCCGCTTTAATGGCGTCATGCGCCATAATCGCCGCCTGCATACCAGAGCCACACATTTTGTTGACAGTCGTCGCTTCGCAATGTTCGCCCAGTCCGGCATGAATAGCAGCTTGGCGCGCAGGGGCTTGGCCCTGCCCCGCCGGTAAGACACAGCCCATGACGGTTTGTTCTACGGCCTCAGCCTTTACACCTGCCTCAGCCATGGCGGCTTTGATGGCTGTGGCCCCTAATTCGGGAGCAGACACAGTGGAAAACGCACCTTGGAAAGCGCCCATCGGTGTGCGAGCCATACCCACGATTACAACAGGATCATTTTGGTTATTTGACATAATTACTTCTCTTTATTTTCAATATCTTCAAGCGCCTCGCGGCGGGCAATTTCGTCTTGGATGCGTCTTAACTTATCTTTTTTGGCGTTAGTTCCATCCATGGCATTATAAATCAAAGCCGCGAGAACGCCGAACCCCAATAAAAGAAAAAATCCCAACACGTCTTATCTCTTATTCCCAAACAACATCGGCTTCGGTCTTGGCTTTTACTTCCTCAAGCGTCACATTTGGAGCTAATTCACGCAGTCTGAACCGCGCCTGCCCTGCATCGCGATCAAACACGCCTAAATCTGTCACAATCATATGGATGCACTTTTGGCCCGTCAGCGGGAGCGAACATTCTTTGATAAATTTACTTTCGCCGCGTTTATTAGTGTGATCAAACAAAGCGATACAGCGTTTAACACCCGCGACGAGGTCCATCGCGCCGCCCATACCTTTGACCATTTTGCCCGGGATCATCCAATTGGCGATATCACCGTTTTCCGCCACCTCCATTGCCCCGAGAATAGACAAATCAATATGGCCGCCGCGGATCATGGCGAAGCTCGTCGCGCTGTCAAAGAAGCTCGATTTAGGCAGCGTTGTAATCGTCTGTTTCCCTGCATTGATCAGGTCGGCATCCACCTCATCCTCCGTTGGGAAAGGCCCCATACCGAGCATACCATTTTCGGATTGTAAGGTCACATTCATGCCGTCGGGAATATGATTAGCAACCAAAGTCGGAATGCCAATCCCAAGGTTCACATAAAACCCGTCTTCCAACTCCTGCGCCGCCCGCGCCGCCATCTGATCTCTTGTCCAGCCTGTTTTCTCTTGGGTCATGATTACCCCTCCCGAACTGTACGGTTTTCAATTCGTTTTTCGCATTTGGCTTCGATGATGCGCTGGACGAAAATTCCGGGTGTGTGAATGAAATTGGAGTCGAGTGAGCCGACAGGAACGATTTCATCAACCTCTGCAACCGTGACTTTTCCAGCTGTTGCCATCATCGGTGAGAAGTTGCGCGCTGTGGCTTTGAAAATGAGGTTACCCTCCGCATCCCCTTTCCATGCCTTGATGATGGCCAGATCAGCTTTCAAGCCCGTTTCCATGATGTAGGTTTCACCGTCGAAGTCTTTATGTTCTTTTCCTTCAGCAATCAGCGTCCCGACACCTGTCTTTGTATAAAAGCCCGGAATACCCGCCCCGCCGGCGCGAATACGTTCTGCCAATGTGCCTTGCGGGTTAAATTCTAATTCCAGCTCACCACCCAGATATTGACGTTCAAACTCTTTATTCTCGCCGACGTAAGAGCTAACCATTTTTTTAATCTGGCGTGTTTCCAATAATTGACCCAAGCCAAAACCATCTACGCCTGCATTATTGGAAATCACGGTCAGGTCTTGAGCACCGCTATCGCGCAATGCCGCAATCAGGTTCTCTGCAATACCGCACAGACCAAAACCGCCTGACATAACGGTGATGCCGTCGCGACAAAGCCCGGCCAAAGCTTCATCCGGTGTTTTGAAAACTTTGCTCATAATCTATCCTTTAATCCCGTCGCGCAATTGCGCCACAAAATGGTCGGCAATATCACTGCCCTTGAGGCGACCTTCTGTGTCGAACCACGCATTCAACCAATTGAGCGCACCCATAAAAAAGAACACATGCAATCGTGCATCGCCGCCGCGAATAGACCCGTCGGCTTGCCCGTCTTTGACAATCCGCACAACGCGACGCTCGATTTTATTCCGGCGCGTCAAAACATCGGCCTTCCACTCGCCTGAGAGACTATCCACATCTGTAAGCAAAGACACACCTGATTGGGTCAATAATCCGACAAAGGCGCGAAAAACAGTCTCGAGATGGTCAAGACCGGACTGATTATCCGCCTTTTTACGTTTCAACACCTCATCCATCGAATCATAAGCCATGATGTGGCTTTCGAACAAAATCTCTTCTTTGTTTTTAACGTAATAATAGAGAGCCGCCTTGGTCAGTCCTAATGTCTTCGCAATATCGACCATGGATGTGTTGTGATAGCCCCGACGACGGAAGGCGCTCGCCGCCGATAAAATCACGGCCCGGCGTTTCGCCTGATACTGGCGGTCCCTGTCAAAGGGCGCTTTTATGGCTGAGGGCGAGTTCATTAAGCCCCTATATCATCTTAATAAATTTGACTCAAGGTTCAAATTTTATTATGCAGAGTCAAATTAGGTCCATTTCCAGTGACAGGCCATTATGATTAAATCCAAAATCAATCCCGATAGTGAGGCGTTCCGCCGCAACAGAGACGCGATGGAGGCTCTCATCGCGGATTTGCGTGAAAAGGTCGGCAAGATTGCCGAAGGGGGCTCCGAGCGCGCAAGGGAGAAACATCTCTCACGCGGCAAACTCCTCCCGCGGGAGCGGGTTGAACGCTTACTTGACCCCGGCACACCGTTCCTCGAACTTTCGCAAATGGCGGCTTATGGTATGTATGATGATGCCGTGCCGAGTGCGGGGATCATTACGGGCATTGGACGCGTATCCGGCCGAGAGGTCATGATTATTTGTAATGATGCAACGGTCAAAGGCGGGACTTATTACCCGATGACTTGCGCCAAACAGGCGCGTGCACAAGAAATTGCGCAAAAGAATAAGCTTCCCTGTATTTACCTCGTGGATAGTGGCGGCGGGAACCTGCCGAACCAAGCCGAGATTTTCCCCGGCAAGGATGATTTTGGTCGTTGTTTTTACAATCAGGCCAATATGAGCGCCGAAGGCATTGCCCAAATCGCTGTTGTGATGGGCAGTTGTACGGCGGGCGGAGCTTATGTCCCGTCCATGGCGGATGAGAGCATTATTGTGGCCGATCAGGGGACAATTTTCCTCGCGGGACCCCCTTTGGTGAAATCTGCGACGGGCGAAGATATTGATGCTGAAAGTCTCGGCGGCGGCGCTCTTCATGCCAAAACATCAGGGGTTGTTGATCACCTCGCGGCCAATGATGCGCATGCGCTACAAATGGCGCGGGATTGCGTCGAGACTTTAGGCCAAGCGGATTATTCTTACGCGCCTGACCCAAACCCCGAACCGCCCGCCTATGACATTGATGAATTAAACGGCATTGTCCCGACGGATTTGCGCCAACCCTATGACGTCAGGGAAATTATTGCGCGCATCACCGATGGGTCGAAATTCACCGAATTTAAAAAAGAATATGGTGAAACATTGGTTTGTGGTTTTGCCCAAATTCACGGCTATCGAGTCGGTATTCTCGGCAATAATGGTGTGCTCTTTTCCGAAAGCGCTCTGAAAGGTGCACATTTTGTCGAACTCTGTTGTCAGCGCAAAATCCCACTCGTCTTCTTGCAAAACATCACCGGTTTCATGGTGGGTTCAAAAGCCGAAGCCGGAGGTATCGCCAAAAACGGGGCAAAGATGGTCCATGCGGTCTCTTGCGCAAAAGTGCCGAAGTTCACTGTCATTGTGGGCGGGTCTTATGGCGCGGGTAATTACGGCATGTGCGGGCGAGCCTATGATCCGAACCTGATGTTTATGTGGCCCAATGCGCGCATTTCAATCATGGGCGGCGAACAGGCCGCCGATGTTCTGGCCACCGTCAATCGCAATGCCAAGAACTGGACTGAAGAAGAACGTGAAGCCTTTAAGAAACCTATTCGCGAAAGGTTTGAGCGCGAAGGTCATCCTTATTTTGCCTCGGCGCGCATTTGGGATGACGGGATTATCGCACCCACCGATACGCGCCGCGTCTTGGGGCTAGGCTTGGCCATGGCGGCGAACGCACCTTTGGAGGACACCAAATTTGGTGTCTTCAGAATGTAATCAGGGTGAGCACTATGACAAAAACGATTAAAAAAATCCTGATCGCCAATCGTGGTGAGATTGCGTGTCGCGTGATAAAGACCGCCCGGAAAATGGGTATTGCGACTGTCGCGGTTTATTCCGATGCAGACCGCAAAGCGTTGCATGTACGCATGGCGGATGAAGCTGTTCATATCGGCCCGTCCCCCGCAGTTGAGTCCTATCTGGTGATCGACAAATTGATTGCCGCCGCCAAAAAGACAGGCGCGGATGCCGTGCATCCCGGCTATGGCTTTCTGTCTGAAAACCCTGATTTTGTTCGCGCTTGTGAAAAAGCCGGTATCACTTTTATCGGCCCCGCAGCGGAGAGCATGGAAGCCATGGGCCTCAAAGATGCGGCCAAAAAATTGATGGACGCGGCGGGTGTGCCGATCACTCCCGGCTATCACGGCGAAGATCAATCCCCGAAACTACTCAAAGTCAAAGCAGGCATGATTGGCTTTCCCGTTCTCATCAAAGCGGTTGCAGGCGGTGGCGGTAAAGGGATGCGTAAGGTCGAGGCCGAGAAAGACTTTGATGCCGCCCTTGCCTCTTGCCAACGCGAAGCCAAATCGAGCTTTGGTAATGATGATGTTTTGATCGAGAAATATATCCAAAGTCCGCGTCATATTGAGGTACAGGTCTTTGGTGATACGCACGGCAATGTCGTGCATATGTTTGAGCGCGATTGCTCTCTCCAACGACGTCACCAAAAGGTGATTGAAGAAGCCCCTGCTCCCGGCATGACAGAAGAAGTGCGCGCCGCCATGACACAAGCCGCTGTGGAGGCAGCTAAGGCCGTGAATTATGTCGGCGCGGGCACAGTGGAGTTTATCGTTGATGGCTCAGGCAAGCTGCGCAAAGACGGTTTTTGGTTCATGGAAATGAATACGCGTTTGCAGGTCGAACATCCCGTCACGGAAATGATTACAGGGCTTGATTTGGTCGAATGGCAAATCCGCGTCGCGCAAGGTGAAAAACTGCCGAACCAGGATGAGATTAAGATGGAAGGCCATGCGGTTGAAGCGCGGCTCTATGCCGAAGATCCAGCGAATGACTTTTTGCCGACTATTGGGCGGATTTATAGCTACGACCCACAAACATGGAAATCGGGAGATGATGAATACCGCGTTGATACAGGCGTTGAACAAGAAGATTTCATTTCGATTTACTATGACCCGATGATTGCAAAAGTTATCGCACTAGCGGAAACACGCACTGAAGCTATCGACAATCTCAAGTATCTGATTGACGAAGTTGAGGTAACAGGAATCAAATCTAATTCCGCATTTCTCTATCAGTGCTTGTCCAACGAGGATTTTTTATCGGAGAAAGTATCGACACATTTTATTCCGAAAAACATTGAAGAATTAATCCCGGAAGATTTTTCGCAAGACGACAGAGTATATGGGCTGGCAGCTCTTTTCATTGAGCAAAAATTCAAAGAGAAATCAGAAACACCGTTTGTCGAACGTAATGGATGGCGATTAAATTTGCCAAGAAACCAAAAATACCGCTTCTCTAGAAATGGCGAGCCTGTAATTGTGAAAATTATAGAAAGTATGTATCAGTCGGTACTAATTAGCGTTGATGATAAACCTGCCATTAGATTTGACTATGGAAATGAAGACGAAAGTCTTGAGAACTCAGAAGTCCTACACCACTATTCCTCATGGGCTTATAGAATTCATGGTGACCACATCAGCCTATTTCGTCAGGGACAAATTGTCAGGGTTGAAAAAGAGCAGTTCGGTTCAGACGCCTTAGTTAGCTCCGGCGATGCCCTCACCGCCTCTATGCCCGGTAAAATTATTGCTGTGAACGCGACCGTTGGCGACGCGGTCAAAGCCGGTGACTCGCTCATTGTGATGGAAGCGATGAAGATGGAAATGACGTTGGAAGCTCCGCGAGACGGTGTTGTGGCTGAAGTCAATTATGAGACTGGCGCACTTGTGAGTGACGGTGAAATCCTGCTCACATTGGAAGACGAAGATAAATAATGAACACCGCTCTCCCGTGGAAACACGAGCTCATCGCCAAATATTGCACTTGATGAAACCATATGAGCTAAGTCCCGATTTTACACGGGAAGACCGAAAGAAAAGAGAAAGTAATATGACAACGAATTACCCTACCCTGCAATTCGGCCTGTCCGACGAAGCCATTATGATCCGCGACAGTGTGCACGCGTTTACACAGGCGGAAATCAAGCCGCGCGCCGCAGAGATTGACAGTACAAACCAATTCCCGCGCGATCTCTGGCCCAAAATGGGTGAGCTCGGCCTCCATGGCATCACCGTCAGCGAAGAAGATGGCGGAACGGGACTAGGCTATCTGGAACACACAATTGCGGTTGAGGAAATCAGTCGGGCCTCGGCCTCTATCGGCCTGTCATATGGCGCACACTCAAATCTCTGTATCAATCAAATTCGTCGTTGGGCGAATGAAGAGCAGAAAGAAAAACATCTGCCCGGTTTGATCAGTGGAGATCACCTTGGCTCTCTCGCCATGTCAGAGCCGGGTGCAGGGTCGGACGTCGTGAGTATGAAATTAAAGGCCGAAAAACAGCAGGGCGGCTATTTGCTCAACGGGAATAAGATGTGGATTACCAATGCCCCCACGGCAGACACATTATTGGTCTATGCCAAGACCGACCCGAATGGTGGCTCCAAAGGCATATCCGCCTTCTTAATTACACCGGATATGGAAGGTTTCTCTACCGCGCAAAAGCTCGACAAGCTCGGCATGCGCGGCTCAGATACCTGCGAGTTGGTTTTTGAAAATTGCTTTGTCGGAGATGAAAGCCTTGTTGGCGAAGTCGGCCAGGGTGCGGAAATCCTCATGAGCGGGCTGGATTATGAACGCGTTGTCCTCTCCGGCGTATCTGTCGGTATTATGCAGGCCGTAATGGATGAAGTGCTTCCTTATGTGCATGAGCGCAAACAATTCGGCAAATCCATTGGTGAGTTCCAACTGATGCAAGGTAAACTCGCCGACATGTATGTCACGCTTTCAACGGCACGGGCCTATACCTATGCCGTAGCGGCTGCTTGTGATCGGGGTGAAACAACCCGCAAAGATGCAGCAGGGTGTATTCTCTATGCGGCGGAAAAAGCCACGCAAGTCGCCCTTGAAGGCATTCAGATTTTAGGCGGGAATGGCTATATTAATGATTATCCCACCGGACGCTTTTTGCGAGATGCGAAGTTGATGGAAATCGGCGCGGGCACGTCCGAAATTCGTCGCTGGCTCATTGGCCGCGAATTGTTCAACGAAACACGATAAAGCGAGCGAGGCAGTCATGGCCGGAAAATGGTTTGATGAATTAGAAGTCGGGCAGGTTTTTCAACATGCCCTACGTCGCACATTGACGGAAACGGATAATCTCCTTTTCACAACAATGACGCATAATCCGGCACAACTTCACCTCGATGCGGAATATTGCAAAAATGAAACCGAGTTTGGCAAACCCTTGGTGAATAGCCTGTTTACGCTCGGCTTGGTCGTCGGCATTTCAGTCGGAGACACGACCTTAGGAACGGCGGTCGCCAATCTGGGCATGAGCGCTGTGAAATTTCCTGCACCACTTTTTCCCGGTGATACAATTCGCGTGGAAACCGAAATCAAAGCTCTACGCGCATCCAAGTCCCGCCCGACCCAAGGCATCGTCACCTTTGAGCATCGCGCCTATAATCAGCGGGACGAGTTAGTTTGCATCCTGCAACGCAGCGGATTGCAGCATAAAAAACCGCAAACGTAACTACGCCATTAACCCTGCACGCTTACCTTCCGGTCATACCTCTTAAGTCAAATTTACCACGCCTCTTTGCAAAGCCTCAATAAGCTTCGTGTATAAAATACACCAATGACAGAGCCCAAAAGGGCCGTCCAAGGTGAAAAGAGGGTCGTGCCGTGGCACATGTAACAAATCAGAATCCGCCTACTATGGCGGGTACATATCAACCCGCAGGACGGCTTATACCCGTCCTCAC
Organism: uncultured Algimonas sp.; assembly: GCA_964511495.1. Classification (GTDB taxonomy): domain Bacteria; phylum Pseudomonadota; class Alphaproteobacteria; order Caulobacterales; family Maricaulaceae; genus Litorimonas. The sequence goes on from CAZEFT010000010.1 coordinate 34,183, forward strand.
GGCCAATCCAGTGGGCAATGAAGTCATTGACACAGCCATCGCATTGGGGCGCAAAGCCGCCAGTTATGGTGAAACTGTTTTGATTTTGGATTGTGTCCGTGGCCATGCCATGAACCGCGCTGGTGTCGTCTTTCGCAAAACTTTGGCAGACGTCTTGGCCGGAGACGCGCAATTACGTGACGCGCTCTATATTACATCCAACGAGCATTATAACGTAGCCTCTCTCGGCGATATTGAGTTGAATGAGGCGCTCGGCAGCCTAGCCGCTTTGTCTCTGGATTTTGACTGGGTCTTTGTCATCGCTGAACCGGGATGTACCTCTGCCCATGTCAAACTAGCCGCCGCAGGTGATAGTTGCCTGTTGGGATATGATAGCGCAGGCGACGCTTTCATGCGGGCCTATTGGATGATCGAAGCCGTTCGGCGGCGTGCCCCCAAATTTGACCCTTTAGTTTTATCTTGTGGCGAGCGCATCGACTCCGTGGAAACAGCATTGATGTTATCAGAGACCGTCAGAGATAATCTAGGTGCCCCGCCACCCTATGCCGGTCATACCGCTGACCTTAACCTCGATGAGCGTCTTTTGGGGCAGTTCCGAGAGTTGGTAGCAGCCAACGCTGCATAAATATTTCATTGTCTCGCGAAGGATTTGTGTCTTCCCTGCGTTTATGTCTATGAACGCAAGACAAAGGAGACTCTTATGCGTCACGTTACATCGAAAAAAGTAAAAGCCATCACATTGGCGACAGTTGCCTCTTTAACTCTGGCAGCAACAGCAGCTATGGCCGCACCGAAAGCTGATCTCAATCAAGACGGACAGATCACATTGCTAGAATTTTTGGCCGATGCCGAAAGTAATTTCTCTCAAGCTGATACAAATTTGGACGGACAGTTAGATAAGGCCGAGCATAAAGCAATGCGTGCAATGCGCAACGAAGCAAGGAAAAACCGGGCTTTTGACAAGCTCGACGCTGATAATGACGGTGCTGTCACCAAAGCAGAAATGGATGCGGCTTCTGAAGCGCGCGAAGCCAAACGCAAAGAGCGTCGCGAAAAGATGAAAGCCAAAATAATTGAACGTCTGGATACAGATGGCGACGGTGAAATCAGTGATGCCGAAAAACAAGCGGCCAAAGAGCAACGCCAAGCCCGCCGTGCTGAAGCCAAAGCAAATGGTGAGACGAGGCAAGGCAAACGTGGCAAGCGCATGAAGGTCGACACTAATGAAGACGGCCTCATCAGCTTGGCAGAATATACAGCCGGTGCAGAAAAACTCTTCATGAAAATGGACGCCAATGGTGACGGCGTGCTGACAAAAGGCGAAGGCCGCAAGAAAGGCAAGCGCAAAGGAAAACGAGGCGGTTAGGGCCGTTAATGTCTCGAATTGACCCCGATAACGATCTTCTGCCCGGTCTCATGGCCGGGCAGGAAAAAGCCTTATCTGATTTGATGGATCGTCACTTGAAAACTGTGACGGCCATCGGCTTCTACATGCTGGGTGACGCCGCCTTGGCCGAAGATGTGGCACAATCCACATTTTTAAAGCTCTGGCAGAAAGCCCCAACATGGGAGACAGGCAATGCGAGCGTCCTGACCTGGATGCGCCGTGTGGCAACAAATGATTGCTTGGACAGGCTGCGCAAGAAGAAGCCGATTTATTCGGATAACTTGCCAGAACAAGTGGATCAGACTGCGGATGGGTTAGCGGCTCTGGAACAGGCTGAAACCGCACGGACCGTGCAAAACGCCCTGAACCAGCTACCGGAGATGCAAAAAGCCGCCATGACTTTGTCCTATTATCAGGGCCTGTCACAAAAGGACGGCGCAGCAATATTAGGTTATAATGAAAAAGCCTATGAAAGTCTGCTCTCGCGTGGGCGAAAAAATCTGAAAGCGGCGCTAAGACCGCTTATAGATAATGAATTAATATAGAACGGAATGACCATGACGGATTTAGATAAATTACTCGATAGCGTGCAATCCCCTGAACCAAGTGACCTTTTGAAAGCCAGAATTTTACGTGAAGCACGGTCTTTACGTCCTGCGGAAAAGGCATCAGAGACAACCCCGGCGAATGACCGCGCGTGGACTCAGAATTTTTCCGTCAAAAAATGGGGCGCGATTGCAGCGCTCGCCCTTGTCTTTGGTGTAGTCGGTTTCTCGACAATGAGTCCAACCTCAACCGTTGATGAGATGGATTATGTAGCCGAGGCCGCCGACACAATGGGCTATGATGAGCTCTATGCGTGGGTTCAGGGCGAAGACGGTGATGCCAATGAAGAAGGCGCTAACGAAGCCTCTACTCGGACAAACAGTGTCCCCGCTTAGCAACAGCCATTTTGCGTTAAACTAAAACTCTGCGCGTCTAAATAAATATGGCGACGCTCTGAACGCCTTCAACCACTAATTCGCCTCCGGTATTCCACATACGCATCACCTGACTAGCATATCCATTTTTGGCGGCTGTCAGTTCGGTTTCAATGTGCCACCATCCTTCATCCGTTTGCGGTTCGTCACTGAGAACATTGAAAATCCACGTCATGGAACTCACAGGGCCGAGCTGAGTAAACAATGGTAGCGCCGCAGGGGGCAAAACATCCGCAATACATAAAAGACTGGAAATGCCTTCGCGGGAGTCAGCATCAATATGGCGACTCCACGTTCTGATATAGCCTTTCTCTGCACCACTCATAGGGCGAGCCCCCTCAATGAGCCGTGTATCGAAATTATGAAAAAAGGCGGGTACAAATGGTTTCGCCGCTTCAGGCGTAAACAGCTCATAATCTTCTGGAGCCGAGGCAATAGGCACAGGGCAGTCCACTTTCAATGATGAGTCTCGCCCTGCTCCAAAACAAAATGCGACAGACAGAACGAGTGCGTCCTCGACATAGGCTTTTGCTTCAATAGAGGTGACATTGCGACCTTGTCGTAAGACTTGCGTCTGAAAAACAGGATTATCCGTCACGGGGCCAATAAAGTTGATATTGGCGGAACGCAGAGGCGGCAAGTCTTGGTGATTACGATAAACGACCTCCAACGCCAAAGCCGCACTCAAGCCGCCATAGCTTGTACGCCCCTGTTTCCAAGTCTCAGGCACATTTGCCCGCCACCCTGCATCGGTCAGTTTTAAATTCGTCGCAATTTCAGCGAAACCAGTGACGGAATGATCGATTGTGGGCTTGTCTTTGACAGTCATAACAGTTTTACCTACGTCTCATCTTATGAAGAGGTTTATGGCGTGGCAGATGAGATAAAAACAGAGACAAGCCTGCATAGTCCCTCAACACAAATCGGAATTTTTGGCGCGGGGTCTATCGGCTGTTACCTCGGCGGATTATTGGCCTCGCAAGGCTGCAATGTCGTATTCTTGGGCCGCGAGCGATTAAAAAAGGCCGTTGAGGCTCACGGCTTAAGCCTGACACATTTCGAACGCCCACCCCTTCATATAGAGGCAGGTCAATTAAATATCGCCCTGAAAGCGGACGCGCTCGCAGGTTGTGATGTCATTTTGATCTGTACGAAAAGTCAGGACACAGAAAAAGCGGCCAAAGACTTACGCCCTCTTTTATCCGAAGGCACACACATCATCAGTTGCCAGAACGGCATCAGCAACGTCCCTATTTTACGCGAAATTTTAGGCGACACTGTTAAAAATATTTCAGGGGCGATTGTCCCGTTTAATGTGACGAGTACCGGACCCGGCATATTCCATTGCGGCACAGATGGGCCACTTCATATTGAACATGAGCTATCAGAAGACGTCACACAGGCTTTCGAAAACGCCGGACAAGCTATGGTTTTCGGCGGGAATTTCGAAGGCGATCAATGGGCAAAATTATTGGTCAATCTCAATAATGCCTTGAACGCTCTAAGCGGAGGCACTTTGCGACAAGGTTTGTTGCAAAGGCCTTACCGTCTTGCTTTGGCGGATATGGTCGAAGAGGGCTTACACATCGCACAAGCGAAGAGCATTGATGTCGGCACGTTTAATGGCCGTAAGCCCGGCGCTCTGATTAGAGTTTTGCGCTTGCCCGATTGGGCTTATCGCCTCGTCATGCAGTTTATTGTCAAAATTGACGCCAAGGCTCGCTCTTCCATGCTTGATGATCTGGAAACTGGACGGATTTCGGAAATCGGTTTCCTGCAAGGGGCGATTGTTGAGCAGGCAGAAACTGAAGATATGGAGGCCCCAATTAACAAAAAAATTTATCGGGCCGTCAAAACCGCCTTTGATCAGGGAAAGTCACCACAACTCTCCGGTCAAGCAATATATGACTTGATAAAGAGTTAGCGGTGCCACGCGTACTGGGAGGGGGCATAGCACGTGACACCGCTTTGTTTACGCTACGGTTTTACTTCAGGGGGGAAGCAGGACTGTATCGCGTAAACAATACTAAGCAGCCTTTGCCTTACTAGAAGACTTCGGGGTAATTAATTTTTGTTCAGAATTTGAAATCTCAACTATTCTGGGTTTCAAAGCCTCAGGCACTTCACGCTGCAAGGTGATTGTCAAAAGGCCGTTATTAAGATCAGCGCCCGTCACTCGCACATGGTCGGCAAGTTGGAAGCGGCGTTCAAATCCGCGCTCAGCAATACCACGGTGCAGATATTCCACATCATCATTCGCGCCCGCATCGCCGGTTTGGCCGGAGATCGTCAGAACGTTGTCATGAGTCTGAATTTCGAGAGAATCAATTGTAAACCCGGCCACGGCCAACTCAATGCGGTAACTGTCTTCGTCGAGGCGCGCCACATTATAGGGCGGATAGCTGGTCGAGTTTGCGCTGGCTTGCGTGGCGGCGTCAATCAAATTGGCCATACGGTCAAAACCAACAAAATTTCTGTAAATTGGGGAGAAATCATAAGTTCTCATTGTATCATCCTTTCAAAGCGATGTTTATGTGAGCCCTCATTCCGAGCGGCTCCGTTACTATTCACAAACCCCATTTGGGCGGCTTGCTTGATTGAAATGGGCAATGTTTTTTCCGCTTCAAGTCAAATAACTGTGAAAAATTTGTCATTGTGCAGAAGCGGAATTTGGGTCAATGAAGCGCTCAATCCACGAAACCCTTCATAAAATCGTGGTTTTTGAAGCCTTACCTCGGAGACATAAATGGCCCTTTCTTCCTTACTAAAATGGACAGCTCTTGGCGTGACCGCCATCGCACTTAGTGCTTGCGGCAATGCCGAAATCATACAAAACGAAAAGACTGAAACAGTTGTGGAAGCTCCTGCCCCCGCCAGCTTGGCAGAGGTCATCGCCCATCCACGGCGTGATGCAGATCGTCCGCGCGATCAATTCCGCAACCCTCTCCCCACTCTTGAATTTTTCGGGGTTGAACCGGGCAAACGCGTCGCCGAAATCTGGCCGGGTTGGTACACCAGCATTCTCGCACCCTATTATGCCGCAAATGAAGGCACCTATGTCGCTGTGCTTTATCCCGAAGGCGTAAATGAGCGCCTCGATAAACGCGTTGCAGCGTTCAAAGAAAAATTTGGGGACACAGAGACCTATGGCGAGATTGAATATGGAGCCTTCCTAAAAGATAGCGGCCCTATTTTGCCTGCCGAAAGCGTTGATGTGATTCTGACCTTCCGAAATGTCCATAACTGGATGGGCGGCGGATATTATGATCAAGCCATGAACGAGTTTTTCGCCGCTCTTAAACCCGGTGGAACATTGGGTATCGTCGAACACAGGCTCCCTGAAGCCGCCGTGCAGGACCCACGTGGCCGCACAGGCTATGTTCAAGAAAGCTATATGAAAGATGCAGCCAAACGCGCAGGGTTTGAATTTGTGGCGTCTAGCGAGGTTAATGCGAACCCGAAAGACACAGCAGACCACCCTATGGGCGTTTGGACATTGCCACCGCGTTCCCGATTACCAAAAGAAGGATCGCCTGAAGCTGTCGACTTCAATGCTGAACTTTACAAGAATATCGGCGAAAGCGACCGGGCAACATTGAAGTTCCGGAAGCCCGTTTCATCAGGAGGTTAACAGGCTTTTAAAACCGTCCTCCGCATAGCTTTATAAAGGCTATGCGGCTTTGACGTTGAAAAAGGACTCGCCCCTTGCGATTTGTGAGCATAGTCTTAGATAAGACATTCATAACGAAAGGATATCATCATGGAAAATTCTGAAATCGCAGCAAAAATGACCGAAGCGCTCGAAAAAGCCGGCGGCATTGATAAGTCTGTAAAATTCGACTTTGACGGTGAAGGCGCTGTTTGGGCACAAGGCACAGAAGCCAAAGTTTCTGATGATGATGCCGATTGTGTAATTAATGTTGCGAAAGAAGACTTTATCGCCTTGGCGTCCGGCAATATGGATCCGATGATGGCCTTTATGTCCGGTAAATTGAAAGTGACAGGAGATATGTCTGTTGCAATGGGCTTGCAAAGCCTCTTCGCAAATATGTAAATTTGAAGAGCCGGGCTTTGTCCCGGCTCCTGCTTTTTATATGCAAAGCGTCATGCCGCCATTTGACTCCGCTGAAATCATACAGCCAGGCGGACGCCCTCTTCCTCAAGGTCTTGAGGACAGAGCCAAAACCTATTTCATTACAACTAGAGACGGAAAACGCCTTAGAGTGCTATTGGCACAGCCTGAGACGCAAGCCGCCCGTGGTACAATTGTTTTCTCGCCCGGACGAACGGAATTTATTGAAAAATATTGGGAGATGGTTCGCGATCTGACGGCAAGGGGTTTCTGCTTGTTGATGGTCGATCCACGCGGCCAAGGATTGTCCGAGCGCGTTCTGCCCGACAAATTGAAAAGCTATATTGATAGCTTCCAAACCTATGCCGATGATTTATCGGATGTCGCCTCACAGTTTGATGCTTATTTGCCCCGCCCGCACATTGCGATGGGACACTCCATGGGCGGAACTATCGTCCTGCAAGCCATTCTCAGCGGCGTATTGGCTCCCTCTGCGGTGATTTGCAGCGCGCCTATGTTGGGCTTGTTTGATTTGGAGACGCCCCTCATGCGGTGGACAATTTCCGGATTGTCTAAATTGGGTTTGGCCGAGAAAAACCTGCCGTTCCAATCCCAACGCAATGGTATGCCTGTTTCATTCACAGCCAATAAGCTGACGACGGATAAAGAGCGTTATAAAATCTGGTCTAGCTATTTTCAAAATGTACCGCGTCTGCGTGTGGGGCAGCCGACATTTGGCTGGATTAGCGCCGCTCTTTCCGCCATGGCTTACGTCAATCGGAACGCTGAAAACCTCCGTGTACCAGGCCTTATGGTCGCCGCGGGGGCAGACCCTATTGTTGACCCGAGCTCTATCGAGGACTTTGCCCGAAATGCGGATGTCGCCTTTGACGTTATACCCGGCGCATTGCATGAATTATTCTTGGAAAAAGACGTCTATCGCGACCATTTCTTTGCCCTCATAGACAAATTTCTGGACGAGCAAGCGCTTTAACAGCGCTTGCCTACAGGCTACTACTCGTCCATCGCCCGACCGAGATAGGTGTATAATTCAGGCAGAAGCGTCTCGTCACTCACGGCAACAATGCGTCCACCATTCACCGCAGAGCCGCCATGCCAATTGGTTAGCTTGCCTCCTGCCCCTTCAATCACGGGCATGAGCGCCCGCACATCACAAGGCTTCATCAGCGCTTCGATAATAATATTCATGCGACCTTCGGCAATCAGGCCATAGCCTAACGCATCCAATCCTAATCTGGAAAAACGCACACCGCGCCGAATGATATTATAGGCAGCTAATTCACCGGGACGCAGCATGGCCAAAGGTTCCGTACACCCCAAAATTGCGTCTCGCAAATCTTCGCAGTTTGCCGTTTTAAGGGGTGTTTTTATGCCACCCTTTATCAACCAAGCGGACTTGTGCGCGCCATCTGTGCGCCCATAATAGGCCTTATCCAAGGCAGGCACGTCAATCAGGCCCAAAACAGGTTGGTCCTTGTGGGAGAGAGCAATGAGCGTGCTCCAAACAGGAACGCCGGCAACAAAAGCTCTGGTGCCGTCAATGGGGTCTAGCGTCCAAGAGAAGTCATTCGTCCCGATATGATCAGGGCACTCTTCTCCCTCAATCCCGTCATCAGGAAATGTTTTGCGAATATATTTTCGTAATGTGACCTCGGCATCAATATCGGCCTTTGTCACCGGGTCATAATCATTGCCGTTAATATCAGAGCCCTGCGCTTTGTTCACGAGACCTTCGGGATTTTTGAATAGTGGCAGCGTGATTTGGCGAGCCAGGTCCGAAAGCGTCGGAAGGCAGTCGAGACGGCGTTCAATCTCATCTGTAAGAGAAGTATTTTGGGTCATGACAGCGCTCTATCATGACCCATAAAGGAGGGGAATAGTAATAGGAATCCTAAAACGCGCCGTCCTCTAGGAGAGTGTCTTTTGCGAGACCAAACGCAAATTTGGCTTTGTCGTGGCTTCTAAAGATTTCGCCAAATCAAGGAGGTGTTTCCGCGGTGTCTCTCCCATGGAGTAATAAGCGCGAACCAAATCCATGGTTTCTTTCTTTGATAAAACGTCAGGAGCAATCACATCCGGATCAGGTGTGTTGAACAAAGGATCTTGTGTCGACAGACCTTCATAGAAATACTGGATCGGTACGGACAAAGCCTCGGACAATTCGAATAAACGCGCGGCTGAGACGCGGTTGGCACCACATTCATATTTCTGGATTTGTTGAAAACGAATGCCGACCTGCTCCGCCAAGCTTTGTTGTGTCAGCCCTAAAAGGCGACGACGCCGACGTAATCGTTTACCGACATAAAGATCAATTTCACTGGTCATTTTCAATTACCCTCTGGTGTTATGTTCCTCTCATACTCAGCAATCCTTGTGCCAGAGCGCGACAATTAGGGTTAATAAAAGGCTAATTCTTTCTCCTGAGGGTTGTTCGCCTGAAAAAAGGCCGAATTTTTCCCTTTTCTCCTGAGAAATGACCGAATTCTCTGTGAGCTTTCGCCTGATAATTGAGAGAGTGACTTACGACACTGTTCCAAAAAGAGACAAGCTCCATCAGATGTGAGTTTTACTGCGCCGCGCGGCTGTCGGGAATAGATTGCTGGATAATTTCACTAATTATCATCGCTAAATCCCCTGCTAGGCGATCATAGCCCCGTTTCGGGGCCAAGGTCACAGGATTGAGGTATAAATCGCGGTTAATCTCTATTTGCAAAGCTTCTATGCCGGAGTCAGGGCGACCGTAATGGGAGGTCACAAATCCCCCCGCATAGGGGTAATTTGTCGAGACCGTGTAACCTGCGGCACGAAAAATACGCTGTACACGTGCAAGTGTGTCGGGGTGGCAGGCTTTGCCAAAACGGTCTCCCAATATGATGTCGGGCCTACGAGCGCCCATAGGAGAAAATCCAGGCATAGAGTGACAATCAATCAAAAGTGTTTGACCGAAACGGCTCAAACACTCTGTCATCAAATCCTGCAAAGCATTGTGATAAGGGCGATAAAGTCGCCGCAAACGGAGATCGACAATGTCTGTCTCTAGCGGTTTACGATAAATTTCGACACCTTCGCTGATATGGGTCGGAATAACGCCTAAACCGGCTTGCGCCCTCACGCTCGGCTTTGTCGGCCCTTGTGCCCACTCAACAGGTAACTCATTCTCGGCGCGATTAACATCAACATAGCAACGTGGAAAACGGGCGGAGAGTAATGGCGCACCCGCCGCGACAACCGGACCAAAAAGCTTATCAATAAAAATATCCTCATTGCGGCGTAACTGCGCAATCGTCAGAGAAGAACGGTCAATAAAGCTTTGCGGATATATATTCCCGGAATGAGGAGAGGCAAAAATCAACCCAGCCCGCCACTGCGCGGGTTTGGCAAGATGGAAAGGCGGCGATAGAACCGACAGGCTTTCTTCCTCTTGTTTTAACCCGGGCTTTAGCATGGTCTAAAAAATTCCTGTTTTCCCGTTATGACTATATAAAACGTTAACGCCTCAACGATAGCACGGTTTCGGTAAAAAGGTTTGTAAAACTTGGCCGAATACGTGCATAAAGTGTCGCATCGGTCTTTTATTGACCTGATTTCGAACAAGAATAACTCCGGATGTCCTTATGGCTACTATACTCTACGCAGAAGATGACGATGCAATGCGGACATTTTTTGAAAAAGCCTTGGAAAAAGCGGGGCATCAAGTCATTGCTTGCCAGGATGGCGACAGAGCGCTTCGCGCGCTGAAATTTGCCGATGGCGCCTTTGATATGCTTTTAACCGATATTATGATGCCGGGATTAGACGGGATTGAGCTCGCCAAACAAGCCGAAGTCCTCTCCCCTGGAATTAAAATCATGTTTATCACGGGTTTTGCCGCCGTCGCCATGGACGATAAAAATGTGTCGGATAGCAAAGTCCTGTCCAAACCCGTCCATCTCAGACAATTAGTCGAAGAAGTCGACCGCTTGATTGCCGCTTAAATTTCTTATCACGTTTTAAGTCATGCGTAATCAGACATTAAAAAAGCCGCCTCAAATGGGCGGCTTTTTTAATAACATGTGTACGGAGGAGCTTATCTATATTGTTGCACGCGGGTTGTACGAAGACCGGCAATGCCGTGACTTTCGATTGATCGCTGCCAAGCCATGAATTCTTCGCTGGAAAGTCCGTAGCGATCCAAAGCCGAATCGAGCGTGAGCAATCCACCTCTGACGGCCGCAACCACTTCCGCCTTACGACGAATGACCCATCTTACGGTGTCAGGCTTGGGTAAATCAGCCAATGTTAAAGGTGTGCCTTCTGGCCCGATAACCACATTTTCTTTTTTCACTCGGTGTTCAGTCATTTTTACGCTGCCCTTATATGACTTGTCGTTATGATATTTATTTAAGGCAGGGTTCTTAAAAAGAGTTTAAAGTGATTCGGAAAAAGTGTTTAAAATCAGTTGTTTACGAAGGTTAACAGAATCAAGCTTACCGTTAAGAAAGGTTTACAGAATTTCCAAGCCGTTGATTCATAAAGGAGATTCAGCCCGCATTTTCTGCGTTGATGTATCGACTTGATACAAAGCCGTCCTTATATGAACGCCGAATTCGAAAAAAATAAATTTTATTTGTTCAAGAAAGGTCTCAAAAATCGTTCGAAATATTGCTGATACGCTGACGCCGGCTGCAGAAACCAATGCTGATCCGGGCCTAAATTCTCTCGGATTTGCGAAGTCTCCGTCAGAAACGCGCGTGGTTGTGGCCATGAGTGGAGGGGTGGATAGTTCCGTCTGCGCCGCCCTTTTGGCAAAACAAGGCTATGACGTTGTCGGTGTGACCCTCCAACTCTATGATCACGGGGCAGCCATTCAAAAGGTAAAAGCCTGTTGTGCAGGTCAAGATATTTACGATGCGCAGCGCGTTGCAGAAATGATGGGCTTTCCACATTACGTTCTCGATTATGAAAGCAATTTCAAAGAAAGCGTAATCGACGATTTTGCTGACACTTACTTACAGGGCGCCACCCCTATCCCCTGTGTGCGATGTAATCAGACCGTAAAGTTTCGTGATCTTTTGCAAGTTGCCAAGGATTTGGACGCTGATTGCATGGCCACAGGTCATTATATCCGCCGTATTGACGGCCCGGATGGCCCTGAACTCCACCGTGCCCATGATGGCGGAAAAGATCAAAGCTATTTTCTTTTTGCGACGACCAAAGAACAGCTTGAATTTTTACGCTTCCCACTCGGCCATATGGATAAATCTGAGACTCGCAAACTCGCCGCAGAGATGGGTTTGAACGTTGCGGCCAAACCGGACAGTCAAGACATCTGCTTTGTCCCCACGGGTAAATATACCGATGTGATTGAAAAGCTGCGCCCCGATGCAGCCCAGCCGGGCAATATTGTGCATATGGATGGCCGGGTTCTCGGCCAACATCGCGGTGTTATGTATTACACGATTGGACAACGACGCGGGCTCGGCCTTCCTGACGGTTCTGGTGCAGATCCACTCTTTGTGGTTCGCATTGAAGCAGATAAGGGCGAAGTGATTGTCGGACCGCGCCACGCTCTGGAACGCACAAAGCTCTGGCTCACGGATATTAACTGGATTGGCAAAGGCGAGTTTGGGCCAAAATTGGACGGCATGGCCATTAAGGTCAAGGTCCGTTCGACACGCCCCCCTGCTCCGGCCCATTTACGCTTGAGCGGTAATCATATCATCGTTGAACTAGATGAAGCGGATATGGGATTGTCACCCGGACAGGCCTGCGTTTTTTACGCTCCTGATACCGAAGCCGCGCGCACATTGGGTGGCGGATGGATTACTCGAACGGAATAACGCTCTGAGTACCCCACCCCTGTGACTTTACGTTCACTGCAGCTTTTCCCTTGATAGAGACAGGAATGTCCCTATTTCTAATGATAGATTATAACATTGGAGCCAAAAATGAATATGAGTGAGCCAACAGCCGTACTGATTATCGTCGGCCTCGCCGTGGTCTTTTTTGCGCTCTGGACATTTAATGCGCGACAGAAGCGCAAATTCGAAGACGCTCAACGCGAACGCAAACGAGAGCTTGCCGCATTGAAAGCCAAGGTCGCTGCAGAAACGGCGAAAACTGAATGAGGCTGTTAGAGGTCTTTTCGTAAAGACCTAATGTCCGCCGCCAAAAGCGCCTGTCTTCACGTTGTAATTGACGGCCAAACCATATTCCGGGTCATCATCCGAATCGACAATCAATTGTCCCGCTTTGTTAAGAAGCGCATGACAGTCCCGTGTCAGATGCTTCAATTGCAGTCTTTTTCCAACCGACTGATATTTCCCTGCGAGGTTTTCAATCGCCTGTAAAGCTGACTGATCCACGACGCGTGACCCTTTGAAATCAACGATGACCAGCTCAGGATCAGTATTAGGTGTGAAGAGTTCGGAAAAGCCTTCCGCGGAGCCAAAGAAAAGCGGCCCTTCAATTTTATAAGTTTTCTGGCTTTCTGTTTCTTCTATATGGGCATCAATACGGCGCGCATTGTTCCAAGCATAAGTCAGAGCGGAAATAATCACACCGACAACCACAGCGACAGCCAGATCATGCCAGACGGTGACCAATGTCACGATGATAATCACCAGAGCGTCCGAAAGCGGAATACGGCGCATAATCGTCAAAGATTGCCAAGCAAAAGTACCAATTACGACCATGAACATAACGCCGACCAAAGCCGCCAACGGAATTTGTTCAATAATTGAAGAGCCAAAAAGAATAAAAGCCAGCAAAAACAACGCGGCGGATATCCCAGAGAGACGTGTCCGTGCACCCGATTTAATATTGATCATTGATTGCCCGATCATCGCACAACCGCCCATACCGCCGAAAAAGCCCGTGACCGTATTGGCTATACCTTGGGCGACACATTCCTGAGACGCTCCGCCCCGTTCTTCTTTGATTTCGCCGACAAGGTTGAGCGTGAGGAGGCTTTCAATCAAACCAATCGCCGCGAGGATAAGCGCATAAGGAAAAATAATTTCCAGCGTTTCGAGGTTTAGGGGCACTTGTGGGATATGAAGAGGCGGCAAACCGCCTTTAATCGAACTCATATCGCCGACACTGGGGACAGGAATATTCAGGGCAATCACCAAAATGGACACGATACCGATACCCGCCAAAGGCGCAGGCACAATTTTCGTCACCTTTGGCGTGGCCCAAATCAGAAACATCGTCAACGCGACCAAACCCAACATAAGATAAAGCGTCATCCCCGTCATCCACGTGCCGTAAAGCATGTTAAACGGGCCATGATGTTCACCCGCAGGGGCAGGAGCCGTTTGGAACTGTGTCATCTGTGCCAGAAAAATAACGATCGCCAGACCGTTTACGAATCCCAACATGACGGGATGAGGCACAAGTCGAATGAATTTACCGAGCTTGAAAACACCGGCACCAATCTGCATCACCCCCATCAATACGACTGTCGCGAAGAGATATTCAACACCGTGTTGGGCCACCAAAGCCACCATAACAACGGCCAAAGCACCTGTCGCACCCGAGATCATACCCGGACGCCCGCCAATACAGGCCGTAATCAAACCGACGATAAAGGCAGCATATAGTCCCACTAAAGGCTCTACACCGGCGACAAAGGCAAAGGCGACGGCTTCGGGTACGAGTGCCAAAGCGACGGTCAAGCCCGCTAAGACTTCTACTTTAATCCGATTAGGCGTGAAGGTTAGAGGCCCAGAACGACGCCGCGCCGGAATGGAAATACGGTCTGCAAAGGCAGAAAGGCTTGTACGTATCATGGGAAATCCTGACATGATGTCATCAATGACGGCAAAAGCTGTCGTAATAAATATTCCCGCGGCGGTTAGCGCGGAAAGAACTTCTGTGCAAGCCTACAGCTCTTTTTCACAGAAAGACTTATCGGCGTATTTTTATTTTCGAAGAAAAGGACTTATCTTTTTCCGCTGTCCATTTGTGCTCTCGTAGAACGCGAGCACGTTGCTCCACCTTTGTTTCAACATAATCTTCTTGTAAGAAACTCTTATAGGCCCACGCCAGAAGGCGCCCGGCAAAAAAGAAAATTGGCAAGAGCAAAGCGGCCATCTTTAACATCACCGGCAACATTGTTATGCCTTCCAGATAAACGCCAAAAATATTACTTTTCCCCATGGCAGAGGATGCCGCCGCCCCTGCTATAATGACAGGCCGCATTATCAGGCCGCCAATAAATAAGCTGGAAATAAGGACCGAGATAAAAGCCTTTGTATGGTAGGCGCTTAAAGCCCCCAAAGCCAAGCCGATTAAAGCGGAATAAAAAATAAATATCATGATACCGACTCCGCTAAGGCCACAATCCTAGCGAAACGGTCTTAAAATCAGGTTACCCAGCCTGTTGGGCGCAGGAACCTATCCCGCAGCAATACTTTGCAAGCTCTCCACATTATAGTCTCCGGAGGCCAAGTCTTTGATGGCTTCTACACTCGCACGCGCGGCAGCCGCCGTGGTGAAGTAAGGAATTTTTTCTGTCAAAGCCGTCCGACGCAGAGAGAAACTATCTTCCAAAGATTGCTTTCCGCTCGTCGTGTTAAAGACAAGCTGGATATCGCCGTCTTTCATAAAATCGACAATATGTCGTGACCCTTCATGGACTTTACGCACGGCCTCAACCGCCACATTCTGATTTTTCAGAAATTCTGCCGTGCCGCCTGTCGCGACAATAGAGAAGCCAAGCTTGATTAAATCACGAGCCAAAACCGCCATGAGCGGTTTGTGCTCGTCCCGTACAGAGATAAAGACTTTGCCGGATTTCGGCAGGACAACACCACCGCCTAGCTGACTTTTGGCAAAGGCCATTCCGAAGGTTTCGGACAATCCCATCACCTCACCTGTTGAGCGCATTTCCGGGCCGAGCACAGTGTCCACGCCGGGGAAACGAGCGAAGGGGAAAACAGCTTCTTTAACCGCAATATATTTTTGTGGGCGGGTCGAAAGATCAAAAGACGAAAGCTTATGGCCCGCCATAACTTTGGCGGCGATATTGGCAACGGGTAGACCAATAGCCTTCGCCACAAATGGCACAGTGCGCGAAGCGCGCGGGTTCACTTCGATGAGATAAACGACATCATTTTTGACCGCAAATTGCGTATTCATGAGACCGACAACACCGAGTTCGAGCGCCAAAGCTTCTGCCTGTCGGCCCAATTCCGTCACGATGGCAGCGGATAATGTATAAGGCGGCAGTGAACAAGCCGAGTCACCGGAATGGACACCGGCTTCTTCAATATGTTCCATAATACCTGCGACGAAAACCTCTTCGCCGTCACAGATAACATCCACATCCACTTCAATGGCGTCCCGCAAATATTGATCAATCAACAAAGGCGATTTGCCGGAAACCTTTACGGCCTCTTTAACATAACGGTTGAGTGCGGCATCAGAGTCGACGATTTCCATACCACGACCGCCCAAAACATTGGAAGGTCGTAAAACCAAGGGATACCCCACCACAGCGGCAGAAGCCTGCGCTTCTTTAATAGTGCGCGCAATCGCATTATTCGGCTGCTTCAAGCCCAATTTCTCGACCAAATCCTTAAAGCGCTCTCTATCCTCGGCACGATCCAAAGCGTCACGTTTTGTGCCCAAAAGCGGAATACTATTTGCCTCTAAGGCTTCGGCCAGTTTCAATGGAGTCTGACCACCAAACTGGACAATCACGCCCAGAAGCTCGCCTTTTTCCTGTTCCGTTTTGATCAATTCCAAAACGTCTTCTTCGGTCAGCGGCTCGAAATAAAGACGGTCTGATGTATCATAATCAGTAGACACGGTTTCGGGATTGCAGTTCACCATAATCGATTCAATGCCGATATCCGCCAGTGCATAGGCGGCATGGCAACAGCAATAATCAAATTCGATTCCTTGACCGATACGGTTTGGCCCACCACCCAGAATGATCACTTTTTTCTTATCAGAGACGCGAGCCTCATCCTCGACCTCGCCGTTAAAGCTCGGATTTTCATAAGTCGAATACATATAAGGGGTTTTGGCTTGAAATTCTGCCGCACAGGTATCGACGCGTTTGTAAACGGGACGGACATTCACTGCATGGCGCGCCGCACGCACAGCCTGCTCTGATTGTCCTGTCAATTCTGCAAGACGTGCATCGGAAAAACCTTCGGATTTAATTGCGCGCCATGTCTCTGCATCTTTGGGCAATCCGTTTTCGCGGATCCAATTTTCAGCTTTCAAGAGGCTCTCAATCTGACGCAGGAACCACTTATCAATCATGGTAATGGCGTAAATTTCTTCAATCGTGAAACCTTGGCGCATGGCTTGCGCAATCACCAATAATCGGTCAGGCGCTAGGATAGCGAGTCGTTTCTCGGTCGCGGCTCTTAAGGCCTTCGCGTCCATTTGATCCTCCGGATCAATGGATATTTCATTCAGGCCTGTCAGGTCAGTCTCTAAAGAGCGAAGGGCTTTCTGGAAACTCTCCGTGAAAGTTCGCCCAATTGCCATAGCTTCACCGACGGACTTCATCGCGGTTGTCAAAACCGCTTCGGAACCCGGGAATTTTTCAAAAGCAAAGCGTGGAATCTTGGTCACAACATAATCAATGGTCGGCTCAAACGCTGCTGGAGTTGCGCCGGTAATGTCGTTATCCAATTCGTCCAATGTGTAACCCACAGCCAATTTGGCGGCGATTTTCGCAATCGGAAAGCCTGTAGCCTTTGAGGCCAGAGCCGAAGAACGCGACACGCGCGGGTTCATTTCAATCACAACCATGCGGCCGTCTTTCGGGTTCACTCCAAACTGAACATTTGACCCGCCGGTTTCGACTCCGATTTCACGCAGCACAGCAATAGAGGCATCCCGCATGCGTTGATATTCTTTATCCGTCAGGGTCAGAGCGGGCGCGACCGTTATGGAGTCCCCCGTATGCACACCCATCGGATCAATATTCTCAATGGAACAGATGATGATGCAGTTGTCGGCTTTGTCGCGCACGACCTCCATCTCATATTCTTTCCATCCCAAAAGGCTCTCATCCACAAGCACTTGATTGGTCGGAGACGCCATTAATCCGGAGCGAATGACATTACGATATTCGTCTTCGGTATAAGCGACGCCGCCGCCGGTTCCGCCCATAGTAAAGGCCGGACGGATAATGGCGGGTAATCCGGTATAATCCAAAGCTTCCATCGCTTTTTCGATACCGGCATCAATATCACCTTCAGGGGCCGTCACAATCGTGGCGCGTGGGTTTTCCAAGCCAATTTTCGTCATTGCCTCGGCAAAACGTTCACGGTTTTCGGCTTTGTCAATCACATCAGCCTTGGCCCCGATCATTTCGACGCCGTATTTTTCGAGCACACCCATCTCTTCGAGCGCCAAGGCGGTGTTCAAGGCCGTTTGTCCGCCCATAGTCGGGAGCAATGCATCAGGTTTTTCTATGGCGATGATTTTCTCAACGATTTCGGGCGTGATGGGTTCAACATAAGTTGCGTCCGCCATGCCCGGGTCGGTCATAATTGTGGCTGGATTGGAATTGACCAAAATGACACGATAACCTTCATCTTTCAGCGCCTTGCAGGCCTGAACACCCGAATAATCAAATTCACAGGCCTGCCCAATAATAATGGGCCCCGCACCGATGATGAGAATGGAAGAAATATCATTACGTTTTGGCATGAACGAGACCTATTGAGGTAACAAAAACATCAAGAATCTGGCCCAAAAGCCAAATTGCCTTCGTTTAGTGAAACGTGTCTCGGGTTACAAGCAATCTCCGCAAAAATGGTGAGATTTATCAACGAATCTTTTGCCGCCTACCGGGTTTTGCTGTTGTTTTCAGCAATCCGCCTGAGATGTACGCAGTTTTCGTGAGTTTCGTCTCTGGATTTAGTGCTAAAAATTTGTACTAGTTAATTCACGGAGGACGTCATCATGGTCTATCGCAGTCAATTTGGTGGACGCGGACGCGGAGTGCGTCGTCGCGGCGGTGGTTTTCGATGGCAAATCATGGTGCTTTTCGCCATTGGGGCCGCCGTTTACTACTTTGCCAATCAAGAAACCGTCCCCTTTACAGGTCGAAAACAGCTTCGCACTATGGATCCCGAACAGGAAATGCAGCTTGGTCTGCAATCCTATCAACAAATTTTGGCTGATAATCGCCAAAATCTCATCACCTCCGGGCCTGTTGTTGATACAACCCGCGAAATCGGTGCGCGACTGGCACGGGCTGCGGCCAATGAAGATCCGGGTTTTGACTGGGCCTTCAACGTCATCGACAGTCCGCAAGCCAATGCGTTTGCCTTGCCAGGCGGTTACACAGCTATTTACACGGGGCTCCTGCCGATTGCTGAAAATGAAAATGGCCTCGCTGTGGTGATGGGGCATGAGATTGGTCATGCACTGGCCCATCATGGTGCTGAACGGATGGCGCAACAAAATATGCAACGCATTGTCGGGGCGGGCGTGTCTCTCGGGGCGGGCGGTATGGATTATAGCGCTCAACGTGCGGTTATGGGTGTGTTTGGCGGTATCAGCCAATATGGCTATGCTTTGCCTTTCTCACGTGCGCATGAATCGGAGGCGGACTACATCGGGCTGATCTTGATGGCGAGGGCCTGTTATGACCCACGGGAAGCTCCGAAATTATGGGAACGTATGGGTGCACAGGGCGGACAAACCCCTCCCGAATTTCAAAGTACTCACCCAAGTCCAGAAACGCGGGTCAATGACTTTAACGCATGGATGCCCGAGGCTGTGAAAGTTTATAATCAAAGCTGCCCAAACAAAATCAGGCTTTAATTGTCAAAAAATTTGCAAAGTTAAATGAATGACTGAAGACGATGATTTGACGCTAGATGAGGTTCATCTTTTCGGCTTAATTTTTAGGCTGTTTTTCGTTTTCATCTTGATCGTCATTATAGTCCTCACAACCTATGCAGGATTTAAAGGCTGGCCTTGGTACATATGGATTCCTTTTTGCGGAAGCGGGATGCTCTTTATCCGTATCATTAAACATAGTTTGTCCTCAGGGTTTGATGGCTATGAACGTGAATTAAAAGATAAAATACGCACCCAAGCAGTAAGCCAAACCTATTCCAAAGGGGACATACAGTCGCAAGATGAACTACAGACGAAAATAGTTCAGAAAGGTGTAACCCTTGAAGAATTTATGGACATGAGTCCTAGACCGACTGATGATGTCAAACTGAGCAGGGCCTATCAAAGAGTCGAAGACAGAAAGAATATGACCCCCACTAAAATGGTCATAATTGGTTTCTTCGTTGTGATAATAGCGGGTGTTTTTTGGTATGGTCTTGGTCTAATCATAGCGAATATTTTTTCGGGGTAGGATGAACGCATGACAGATACAGTATTGGTGACCGGCATTACGGGCTATATCGGCTCTCACGTCGCGGCCAAATTATTAGAAAAAGGCTTTACAGTTCGAGGCACCGTCAGAAACAAAACCAAAGGACAACGCATTGTAGACGCCCTCGGAGCGCATGGAGCGGATACGTCTCGTTTGACGCTTGTCGAAGCCAATTTGGACGAAGATAAAGGATGGGCAACAGCGACGAAAGACTGCCGTTACATCCAACATATTGCTTCCCCTTTTCCATTAGAAGCCCCTAGCGACAGAGAGGCCCTTGTCCCCGCTGCGCGCGCCGGTGCACAGCGTGTTTTAGAACACGGCTTTTCCGCCGGAGCAGAACGCATTGTTATGACCTCTTCTCTGGTGTCTATGATGGGACAACCCGGACGGTCAAAAAAAATGGTCGTAACAGAAGAGGATTGGTCGGATCCGGATTGGAAGCCGCTCACGGCGTATCCCGTCTCTAAAACGCGGGCAGAGCTTTCGGCTTGGGCCTATACCAAAGCCCAGGGGATTTCAGAAAAACTCACGACTGTTTGTCCGGGTATCGTTTTCGGGCCTGACCCCTATAAAAATGGTGGAGCTTCCCTTGGTCTCATCAAAGCCATGTTTGAAGGCGAGTTTCCGCGTGTCCCCAAAATTGCCTATCCGATTGTCGACATTCGCGATTGTGCGTCGCTTCACGTTCAAGCCATGACCGCAGAAAATGTCGGGGGACGACGACTCATGGCGGCCGGAAAGACGCTTTGGTTCGGAGGAATCGCCAAAGTCTTGCGTGAAGCTTATCCAGAGGCTGAAAAATTGCCCAAAGGCGAATTACCCAATTTTGTTGTTCGGATCGCAGCTCTTTTTGATGACCGCATTAAGGGAATAAAACCCGATCTTGGCATTTTTCACGAAGCCGACAGCGCCTATGTCACTACGCTCACGGGCGTTGTTCCTCGTCCGTCAAAAGAAGCGATTCTAGCGGCGGCAGAGAGCCTCATCGAGAACGGAGACATCACTCTCGCATAGACCCAATAACGAATATCCTTCTTCAATGCCTTTTCGAAAAGCGGATATGAAACAGAGCTATGATGAAGAGACCCAATAATAGCCAAAAGGGTTGGACTAAAATGCGCTGAATGAAATATTGCACAGGGCGCAAAGCATCCAAGTTCAAAATCTGAAGCGCAGTCAGACAAGCAATGATAAGAATAACCACTCCAACGATAAGAGGAATGGTTCTCAGCCAAATGAAAGTAAACGTGTCTTTCAGATCAAATTGATGTCTGAAAATGACCTTATAACTGACCCATCGCCAAAGAAGCGCAAATAATTTCATCAAAACAATGCTGACGAACAGCACCAATGTCGTGACAATGATTTGTGGTAGAAAAGCTATGACATTCAAAGTGCGTTAGCAAAGCGCTCAAATAAGTAGAAACTATCCTGTGGGCCAGGACTGGCTTCCGGATGGTGCTGGACGGAAAAGACCGGTTTGCCTTTCAAGCGAATCCCGCAATTCGACCTATCAAACAAACTCACATGGGTTTCCTCGACCGTATCCGGCAAACTTGCGCTTTCAACAGCGAAACCATGATTCATGGAAACGATTTCGACTTTCTCAGTGGTATGGTCTTTGACCGGATGGTTCGCGCCGTGATGGCCCTGTTCCATCTTCACCGTTTTTGCCCCTAGAGCTTCGGCCAACATTTGATGGCCTAAGCAAATTCCTAAAATCGGCACGTCCGCAGCAATCAAAGCTTTGATAACGGGCACAGCATATTGCCCGGTGGCAGCAGGATCACCCGGCCCGTTCGATAAAACAACCCCATCGGGGTTGAGCGCCAAAATGTCATTGGCCGATGTTTTGCCGGGCACAACGGTGACGCTTAAACCTACACTGACGAGGTTACGCAAAATATTGCGCTTCACACCATAATCAATGAGCACAACTTTTTTTACACCGTCTTTATTTTCATAACCTTTCGGCCAAATCCAACGGGCTTCGCGCCAATCGAAATTTTCATTGGCCGCCATATCCTGTGCTAAATCCGCACCGACAAGGCCTTCCCATGCTTTCGCTTTCGCAATCAAAGCCTCGACATCGAATTGGCCATGCGTGTTGTGCGCAATGACGCCTTTCGGCATACCTTTGTCACGAATAAAGGAGGTGATAGCACGCGTATCAACACCAGAAATGCCGATGATGTTACGAGCTTCCAACCACTCACCCAGTTCAGAGTCTGAACGCCAATTTGAGGCCGGCGTCACAGCGGCTTTGAAAATCGCACCTCGTGCCGCTGTCTGAGCCTTTTCAGTCGTAGCTTCTTCATCTTCGGCCGTCGTGCCTGTATTACCGATATGAGGGAATGTGAAACAGACGATTTGGGAGGCGTAAGACGGGTCTGTCAGGATTTCTTGATATCCTGTCATAGCCGTATTGAAACAAACTTCACCGACAGCGTCACCTTGGGCGCCAATGCCGTGACCGTAAAAGACGTCGCCTGTCTCAAACACCAAAACCGCACTCTTATTAGACGTGAAATTATCAGCCATAATGCGAATCCTGACGCTGCAACCAAGCCTGTCTGTGTTCAGGCCAAACTTTGCAGGCTTTTAAGGAAAGGACTCCATTTTTCAAGGAGTTTTTCCAATACAAAAATACGAATGACTGAGAAGAGACAGCGCGCATTTTCGTATCAAATTCGTGACTATTTCAACCACACCCTGTAAATCGGCGATAGACATTGTGCAAAACTGTCTTTTCAAGTGCCAAGGGGCTTGGCAAATACCCTAATCAGACTACATTGGCCTTCTGCAGGATAATATAATCCTGCATAGCCTGAAGCTTAGTCTGGCCCTGATGGGTCGCCATGTGATGAACATTATGCCTGTTGCTGCTACGCCTTTACGTGATACGATTTCCAGCAGAACGAAAGACGCCATGCGGGCGAAGGATAGCATACGCGTTTCCACACTCCGCCTCGTCAACGCTGCAATCAAAGACCGTGACATCGCCGCGCGCGCTGAAGATCGCTGCGAAGGGATAACCGATTCAGAAATCCTCTCAATTTTATCCAAAATGGTTAAGCAGCGCGAAGAAAGCGCTAAAACTTATGACGACAACGGACGCCCTGAATTGGCTGACAGAGAGCGGACAGAAATTGAGATTGTACGTGAATTTATGCCCCAACCACTTGGCGATGACGAGTTAAAGGCCACAATCGCCAAAATCATCGAAGAGAGCGGCGCGACTTGCCTCAAAGATATGGGTAAAATTATGGGTCAGTTAAAAACTGATTATGCGGGCCGTGTCGATATGGGTAAAGCCGGGGCTGTGGTCAAAAGCCATCTTTGCAGTTAATCAGCTATATTCGCTAATGTCGTTTTTTGTTCGTTTTAAAATAGAGACTTAAATATGAGCGCTGCTCAATCCATCATACATTTTTTCGTCAATCCGGCCATAAATCTGCTGTTGCTGATTCTTATTCTTTATATGATTTTCAGTTGGTTGATTGCTTTTAATGTCGTGAATTTACGAAACCCGATTATGGGGCAAATTTATAACTTCTGCCGCTCTGTCACGGAACCACTCTTGGCGCCGTTGCGCCGTATCATACCTCCTATGGCTGGTTTTGATTTAGCCTTTTTAGTTCTATTCCTCATCATCCTTTGGGTACAGGGATATGTCATTCCATTGCTCTTCAATGCGCTTGGTTAAAGACGCTGTCCCGCAAAAGTAATCCAAGAATAATCAAGCTATCTCGTCATTTATGTCGCAATAGCCTTTCGTTCTAAAATTGCTATACATCCCCTATGATCGCTGAAGTCGGACATTTCTGTTTAATTTTGGCACTTTTCATAGCCGTAATGCAGTCTGTCCTACCGCTTTACGGGGCCCATAAAAACAGCCAAGCCCTAATGGAGTTTGGCGATTATGCCGCTCGGGCCCAATTCGCGCTCTTGGCCGCCTGTTTCATCGCCCTCACCTTCACCTTTTTAGGTTCCGATTTTTCGGTCAAACTCGCCGCGTCTCATTCCCACAGCCAGAAACCATTACTATATAAAATCTCCGGCGTATGGGGGAATCACGAAGGGTCAATCCTGCTTTGGGTCGTTATGTTGGGCCTTTATGGCTTTCTCTTTTCTTTGTTTTCGAAACGCCTGCCAACCGAATTACGCGCCCGCACCCTCGCCATACAGGGGTTGCTCGCGGTTGGTTTTATCAGCTTCATCCTCTTCACATCTAACCCGTTTGAGCGTTTATTTCCGACGCCGATTGACGGAAACGGGCTGAACCCTCTTTTACAAGACCCGGGCCTCGCCATTCATCCACCTCTCCTCTATTTGGGTTATGTCGGCTATTCACTGGCCTTTTCTATGGCCGTTGCCGCTCTTATTTCCGGTAAGATTGATCGCGACTGGGCGCGGGCATTAAAACCCTGGTCACTCATCTCCTGGAGTTTCCTGACCCTCGGCATCACCATGGGGTCACTTTGGGCCTATTATGAATTGGGCTGGGGCGGATGGTGGATGTGGGATCCTGTTGAAAATGTGTCCTTTATGCCTTGGCTACTTGGCACCGCTTTATTGCACTCGATTCTGGTCATGGAGCGCAAACAAAATCTCGCCCATTGGACAGTTTTACTGGCTATCACAGCTTTCTCCCTTAGCCTTGTGGGGACTTTTGTCGTCCGCTCCGGCATATTGGTGAGTGTCCATGCTTTCGCCGTTGATCCGGCACGCGGCGTTTATATTTTGGGACTTTTATTGGTCGCTACTGGCGGCGCACTCGGGCTTTATGCGCTGCGCTCCAAGACCTTGGTACAACGCGCTGAATTTGACAGGGTCTCACGCGAAGGCGGCTTGGTGCTCAATAACATCCTTTTAGTCACCGCGACGGCTACGGTTTTCCTCGGGACTTTCTACCCCCTGCTTATGGATGCGTTTACAGGCGATAAAATCAGTGTTGGTGCGCCTTATTTCGATCTGACTTTTGCGCCGATTATGTCCGTGTTGATCCTCTTTATGGGGGCGGCACCGCTGTTAAAGTGGCAAGGGGATAGTCTGATTAAACTCAAGCGTTTCGGTTTTATTAGTCTGATTGTAGCACTTACCATTATCGCTCTGTCGGCACTCTTCGGGAAATCCATACTCGGCGGAATCGGCTTGGCCCTCGCCGCTTATCTCGCTTATGGTGCGATAAAAGCCCTTAATAACAGACGCCCTTTATCAGGCCTGTCCAAATCCTTGAAATATAATACGCTCGCCTTTTTCATCGCCCATTTGGGCATGGCCGTCTTCACTGCAGGTGCGGTTATTATGAGTGTCTGGTCAGAGGACACCATCGGACGCGTCAAACCGGGCGATAGCCTGACGGTCGCCGGTTATGAGTTTACACTTGATACCATAGATGGCGGACAGGTCAGCAATTACAGTTATCGTCGGGGATATGTCAGAGTTGTGAAAAACGGACGTGTGATTGATACGCTTAAAACGGAACAACGTTTTTACCCTGTTCGGGATATGATTACGACCGAAGCCGGGTTTCACTTTGCGCCTTACGCGACAGTCTTTGCCGCTATCGGCGAAGGGACACCGGAAGACGGTTATATCTTACGCGCGAATTATCATCCTGCCGTTGTCTGGATATGGTTGGGCGCTTTTATGATGGCTTTGGCCGGATTTCTGTCTCTCTTTGGATTGGGCGCGCCGAAAGGGCGAAGAGAGAATATTAGGCAGAAAAATGATGCCCCCGCTGGCGCCTCTCTTCAGCATGGAGCCCCGTCATGATGCGGGGGGTTCTTCCTTTAATTATCTTCGCAGGGATTGCCGTAGCTTTTGCGATTGGGCTAACCAAAGATCCACGCCGCATGGAAACCACGCTGATTAACCAAGCCTTTCCGCCCTTCGCTCTAGAGACCCTTTACGAACCGGAAAAAACGGAGACAGAAGCGCTTTTGACAGGTCAGGTCAGCCTTATCAATGTGTTCGGCTCATGGTGCGTCACCTGTAATGTTGAGCACCCTATTTTGATGGATATTGCGAAAGATAAAAGCATCCGTCTTATCGGGCATAATTGGCGGGATGACCGCGAAAAAGCCAAACAGTGGCTGGCGCGTCGCGGCGACCCTTATGAAATAATTATTTTCGATCCTGACAGCGAACTCGCCATTCCGCTTGGCGTGGTCGGAGCACCTGAAACCTTCATCACGGATAAGCAAGGGCGCATTCGTTACAAACACTCAGGCGCGATCAGCTATGAGGACTGGGAAGGTATTTTGAAACCGCTTATCCTATCACTGACTTTGGAAATTGAGGCCCAATGATGCGAACCCTCATAAGCCTTTGTTTCACTTTGCTAATATTGTCCCCAATAAGCGGTCTGGCGCAAGTCAATGATCCTGCATTAGAACAACGCGCACGCGAAATCGGGCAATCCCTACGCTGTGTCGTCTGCCAGAATCAGTCGATTGATGAATCAGACGCCCCTCTGGCACAAGATATGCGGAAGCTTGTCCGCCAACGCTTGAGTGAAGGCGACACGAATGAAGCTGTCATTGCCTATATGCGTGAGAAATATGGTGATTATGTACTGCTCAAACCGCCCGTTCAGTCTAATACCTATATTCTTTGGCTCCTGCCCTTTGGCCTTCTCCTGATGGGACTCGTCTGGTTCTTGCGCTCAGGCTCAGTCGCCGAAGAAGCGAATCCGGGAACGGCCAATGATGAGCGTGGAAGCATTTAATGATCTGGCTCCTTTTGATAATTATCGCACTCGCAACGACGTTGTTCTTGGTTACGCCATTTTTGAACGGCGCAAGGCGACCCGTTGTGATCTCACTTTTTATGGCGAGCTTGATCGGTGCCTCCATCGGGCTTTACGCTTTTTTGGGGACGCCGACCCCGCCCGCGCCAGAGCTTTCCGCAGAGACGCCGTCTGCTTTGGAAGCAGCACAATCAGTGACGCAGGAAGACATAGAGGGCATGGTCATGGGCTTAGCCACGCGCTTGAGGGTAGAACCGGATGACCCGGCGGGTTGGACACGTCTGATCCGCTCTCGCATTGTTTTAGGGGATGTCCCGAACTTACTGAAAGACCACAAGGCGATGGTCGAGCATTATGCCGACCAACCCAATATGATTGAGCAAATCAATAAAAATAGTGGTTTCACCGCGTTAGCACGCAGGCTTTACGAAGAGGCAAAGCTTACGCCTGAAACACCTTAGCTTTTGGGCTTATCCAAAAGACTGTCCAAGCGCGCCGATAAATCCTCTTTCCTTGAGGCCTCATTGTCAATGTCAGGCTCTTCTGACGCAATATCGCCTCCAGCAATATCTTCGAAATCGCGTGCAACCTCTTCATTATCATCGTCATCACCGACGTCTTCCAAAACGTCCAATTCGTCATCCGCCAGACCGGCCTTGCGCCGAGACGCCCCTGACTCATAGCGAGGATGAATAAGCTCTCCTGTATCGCCAAAACTAAATGTCAGACGCCGCCAATCGGACGCGCTGTAATCAAACGCTTCGCCCTCCGGGTCTAAGTCTGACCAATCCGGATCGAGTGGCGCTGTAGCCGCGCGCTCATACCATAAACGCGCATCAGTGCGATTACCGAGCTTCTCTTCAATTTGTCCGGCTAATTGACACAGTCGAGCTGTCGGTGGTTCAGAATCGGCATCTAACTGCAAATAGGGGGCGAGAATTGACAAAGCACCAACATAGTCTTCATTGCGAAGTTTTTCTTCAGCCTGCAACATATGGGTCTCTTTATGGGAGGCATTTGTTTTGACGAGTGAGTCGATGCGTTTTGCCCGCGCGCGGTCACTTTCGCCTTCAATCAAATCATTTAAGGCAAGGGCCAAAGCCGGATGAGGCTGCCTCGCCCAAGCTTTTTCTATCAATGAAATTGCTTTGCGCTGCTCACCCGCCACCCGTAACAATTTTGCAGAGAGCGCCACGGCAGGCGAAAACTCCGGCGCTGAGTTTGCCGCCTTGACGGCCAATTCTGTCGCCAATTGCGATTGTCCACTCTCCATAACCCGGCTGGCTTTCGCCGCCAACAGAACGGCACGACGGCGACGCGCTACATCTTTATCAATATGTTTGCGTTTTTCGCCTCGATCCAATGTCTCTTTCGCCGCCGCCCAGTCGCATTCCGACATTTGCGCCCGAAAGAGGATATCAAAGGCCCAACGGGCATTTTTATTCGCATCATAAGCTGACCTCGCTTGCTCCTCCGCCCCTCTCACGTCACCACAAGCCAAAAGCGTGCGGGCCAAACCATGTTGACCGGTCGCACGTGTCTTTTCTGAGCCCAACATGGCCGTGTAATGAGCGGCCGCTTCCTGATTGTCCCCGCAGGCTTCAGCAGCTTGGGCGCTGACAATACGTCCCAGATCATCAGAACTGATTAAAGCGCGCGCCTTCTCGGCCTTTTTACGGGCTTTACTGGCATCACCATCTGCACCTGCCAGAAGTGCTTCCTCCATCGCTTCAAGCGCTTGATTACGGCGACGCAAACCGACGCCTGAACGAATACGTGAGGGTAAACGCCATAACCAAACGACCAATGACCAGAATAAAATTAACGAAACAATCAATACGCTCGCCAGAACGATGACGGCCTGCCACGTTAAAACAATCGGGTTCATCGCCAACAGCCCCGTCTCAGCAGAAGAGGACAAAGTAAGCGTGGCGTCATCCCCGACATAGAGCATCAACCCTGCCAAAGCGGCGATGAGGATGAGGAAAACCATTACATATTTCGTCATATCAGACTGTCTTTCTCTCTGTCATACGGTGTCGGAGTGTAATCGCTATACCCTGAACCTAACCTATTTACTCATTAACAGACAGGCTGTTCCGCCAATCTTGACCGACATTGCGCAGATTTTGTGGTAAGGATTCAAAAGTCTTTATGGCCGAATTAAGGTCACCCCGTGACAAAGCCGTTTCAATAGTCTCAATCAATACAATCGGATCATCGGGTTCGCGCACCTGAATATGTTTATTGAGCGCTTTAGCAAGGAAACCTTTGTCGCCATTCTCTTTTTCAATCGCCGCAAGCAAAGCGGCTTTCGGGAAGGCCGGTGACTGTGTTAAAATTTCACCCCCGTCTCCGTCTGTCGCCTCAACACGCATAGGCAAAATATCACGACTTTGCTTTAAATCGTCTATCTCTGCTTCAAGCTTGGTGATGGTTTCGTTTGACACAATTAGGGCAGTTTCCAACTCTGCAAGCCGGGCTTCCAGTCCTGATGTATCGGGCCATGCGAAGCCGTCTTCTTCTGCCTGTTTTAAGGCCTGCAGAGTATCGGCATTGATGTCCGGCAGAACAGGTTCAGGACGGTTTTCCAAAGTCTCCAAACGCTCTTGCAAACGGCTTTCTAAATCATTGAGTTGGGTTACATCAACGCCCTCGATGTTTTGCAAAGACGCTTGGTCTTGCCGCAAACGCGAGACCTCATTTTTCAGAGCGGATATAGAAGTGGAGCTTTCGTCTTTGACCTCTGCCACCGCAAGATCGAGCTGTCTTTGAATATCGGCTTTGTTAGGCGTTTTGACAAAATGTTGCGCCCCATAGGCCCCACCAACAGCGCCTAACCCTGTTGATAGGAGAAAGAGACCCAAAACAGGAAGGACGCCCAGACCTTTTCGGGGCTTATCTCCCTTTTCTTCAAGTCCAGAGTCAGAAAGAAGATCTGAGTCAGCCTCAGCATCCTCTATTTCAACCTCTTCGACTTCTATCGCGTCTTCATCTGCCTCTAGAGGGTCTGTTGTCTCATCAATATCTGACTCTTCATTTGGGTGTGTATCGCTCATAAAATCAAATCTGGCCGTTCCGACGGTCTAAATCAAGGCGAAGAGCCTGGATCATCTCGGCTTGATCAGGAGACTCTGCTATCAGGCGTTTTTTAAAATAGGTTCCGCCAAGCGCGGCATCCGTATTCGCGCTGATGGATAAGGCGGTGAATCCATCAAGCTCCTGCAAAACCAAAAGGTCCGTCACACTTTGCGCCGCCAGAGGCGAATAAATGGCAATATAATCAAATTGATTAGGGTCGAAATTCAAGACTTTTCGCGGTTGAGCTGCATAATATTCAATTCGCGTGGCAGCAAATCCTGCATCCAGAAGGTTTTCGGTCAGTCGCCCTCTCACATGTCGGCCCGAACAATGTCTGACCGGGCGAGATACAGACACGCTGCGTTCGACCAGAGCCTGTAAATCCGTCACATCTCCGGAGGCAGAGGCAATTTGTGTGAACCCCTGTGCCTCCGCCAATTTCGCCGTTGCATCCCCAACGCAATAAACTTCATAATTGCGATCTTCGTGAATGTGGCAGAAAGCCCTCACTCCATTGCGGGAGGTGAAAAGCAGAACTGTAGTTTCTGTCGGTGGATGAATGTCATCCTTTGTAAAAACAATATCCAAAACAGGTGAAACAGTCGGCTCAAGCCCCAAAGCACGAAAATCTGCCGCACTCTCTTCTGCCCGAGGCAAAGTTTGCGTCACCCATATTTTCGGCATTGTCGGAAAAGCCTTACTCATCCCACTCTACATAGGAACCCGCAGCCGCTCTGACACCCGTTCCAAGGCGAAATCCCAAATCATAGGCTTCCAGCGTCGTTTTAAGCGCAATCTGATCTGTATCGCCAAACCGCGCCGAGCCGTCTTTGGCAATAACTTCCCCTCTAAACTGCATGATTTCACCATCCCAGACGGCAAGGGCAGCAATCGGCGTCCGGCATGAGCCGTCCAAGGCCCGAAGGAAAGCCCGCTCAGACGTAATGGCCAGCTCTGTCGCTTCGCAATTCAGGGCAGCAATCAATTTGCGGAAGGCCTCGTCTTCTTTTCGCATTTCAATGCCTATTGCACCCTGAGCCGGGGCCGGTAACATCCGCTGCGTTTCGATAATTTCTGTAATTACCGCCTCCTGCTCCAAACGCTTTAATCCGGCGCAGGCCAAAAAAGTCGCATCACACACACCATCTTCGAGTTTTTGCAAACGCGTGCCGACATTGCCCCGCAAGAGGCAAAATTCGATATCAGGCCGAACCGCAGAAAGCTGCGCTCGCCGCCGTATTGATGCCGTCCCGACAAGCGCGCCCTCGGGCAAATCATCTAACGCTTTATAGGTTTTGGATATGAAAGCGTCACGCGGGTCTTCGCGGGGTAAGATAGCGGCAATTTCCAAACTGTCCTGACCGACCGTCGGAACGTCTTTCATCGAATGAACTGCGAGATCAATCTCACCTGTGACGAGTGCTTCTTCCAACTCTTTAGTGAATAAGCCCTTGCCGCCAAAAGCACTTAAATGGCCTTTCAAGCGATCCCCTGAAGTCTTTAATATTTTGATGGGGAAATGCTCGGCACGAAACTCAGTCGTCTCGACCAAAAGTCGCTGAACCAGATAGGCTTGATAAAGCGCCAAAGGCGACCCACGCGTCCCAATTGTTAAGCTCTGTTGCATCACTGCTCAACTAACCTTATCTCCCTTGCGTGACCACTGTTTTTTCGACCCATAAAATGCCCCAAGCTCAGCCTCCTTTTTTAGTTCTCGGAATTGAATCCAGTTGCGATGAAACTGCCGCTTCGGTTTTGCGATACACTGATGATGACACATTGGAGATTTTGTCTTCGGTTATCGCCAGTCAAAATGAAGCCCACGCCCCGTTTGGAGGCGTCGTGCCTGAAATCGCCGCACGCGCCCATATGCAGAAAATCGAACATATTGTCGAAACGGCCATTCAGGAGGCCGATGTGAATTACACGGATCTGGCGGGTATCGCGGCCACATCTGGGCCCGGATTGATTGGGGGCGTAATTTCAGGACTGCTTGCCGCAAAGGGCTTGGCGCTGTCTCTTGAACGACCGCTTTTGGCGGTCAATCATTTAGAAGGCCACGCACTTTCGCCCCGGCTCGCTGCACCTTGTGCCTTTCCTTATCTGTTATTGTTAGTGTCAGGCGGACATACGCAGTTACTCTCCGTCAATGGCTTGGGCGATTATACACGTTTGGGCAGTACGGTAGATGATGCCGCGGGCGAAGCTTTTGATAAATCAGCCAAAGTTATGGGATTAGGGTTTCCGGGCGGGCCTAATGTTGAACGATGGGCGGCAAAAGGCGACCCTGACTCTGTCTCTCTTCCTCGCCCTTTTCGCGGCAAAGACCATGCTGACTTTTCCTTTGCCGGATTAAAAACGGCTGTTGCCCGTGCTTGGGAAGCCAGTGATAAGTCTGATTCAGCCAAAGCCAATATTTGTGCCAGTTTCCAAAAAGCTGTCGGCGACGTTATGACCGAGCGCACAGAACGCGCGATTGAGATGTTCAAATCCCGACATGGCGAAGACGCTAAGCGTTTTGTTGTGGCCGGAGGGGTGGCCGCCAATAAAGCCCTACGTGGGCGATTAACTGATCTTTGTGAGGCCCATAATTTATCTTTTCTGGCCCCGCCTCTGAAATATTGCACGGATAATGCCGCGATGATTGCCTTGGCAGGCGCCGCAAGGCTAGCCAAGGGCGACATTGACCCGCTGAATGCGCCCGCCCGCCCGCGATGGCCACTCGATCAGCAAGCCGCTCAAAACAATCCCGCCAGTGGCTTTGGCAAGAAAGGCCCGAAATCATGACCTTGACATACAGTAATTTTGGCGTGATAGGGGCAGGAGCTTGGGGCACGGCCCTCGCCCAAAACCTTGCTATTGCCGGACGCGATGTCACCCTTTGGGCTTTCGAAAAAGACACAGTCGAAACAATCAATTCGACACACGAAAATAAATCTTTTCTTCCCGGTGTAACCTTATCAGAGAAAATAAAAGCGACACAAAATCTGGACGCTCTGGCGGATTGCGACGCTTTATTATCAGTGGCACCGGCGCAACATACACGAACAATCCTGTCGCATTTTAACGACAATTCCAAATTGGACGGCAAGCCTGTAATCCTCTGCTCGAAAGGCATTGAAATCAGCACGCGTGAATTTATGTCAGATGTATTGGGTGAAACCTTGCCCAATGTTATTCCGGCGGTCTTGTCAGGGCCAAGCTTTGCGATTGACGTCGCCAAAGGCTTACCCACCGCCGTCACCCTAGCTTGTGAAGATGAAGCTGTTGGTGAAGCTTTGGTGAAGGCCGTCGCTGCCCCGACATTCCGACCCTATCTTTCTACTGATGTTTTGGGCGCAGAAATTGGCGGCGCCGTAAAGAATGTTCTGGCCATTGCCTGTGGCATGGTATTGGGCATGGGGCTGGGCCGCTCTGCCCATGCCGCAATTATCGCACGCGGCTTTGCTGAAATGCGCCGCCTTGGGAAAACTCTCGGCTGCGCCCCAGAAACCTTGACCGGCTTATGCGGTTTAGGCGATTTGGTTTTAACCTGTTCGAGCGA
The DNA here is from genome assembly GCA_964511495.1 of uncultured Algimonas sp. GTDB lineage: Bacteria > Pseudomonadota > Alphaproteobacteria > Caulobacterales > Maricaulaceae > Litorimonas. The sequence goes on from CAZEFT010000010.1 coordinate 67,379, forward strand.
ACAGTCCCGCAATATGTCTTGTGGTCATGCCCTAGGCCGTGGCGAAACATTGGAGAATATTTTGGCGACGCGAAATAGTGTCACCGAAGGGGTTGCCAGCGCCCCGGCCTTGAAAGCCATGGCGATGGAACTTGGCGTTGATATGCCCATCAGCTTTGCGGTTGCTGATATTTTGTCCGGAGATCTTGATATTCAGCAGGCAATGGCCACGCTCTTGGCGCGTGAACATAAATCGGAATTATCATGACATATTTTCTTATCCATACCGCCGATAAGGTCGATTCTCTCTCTATCCGTCAAGACAATCGCGACGCTCATTTGGCCTGGTTACGCTCTGATCCGGATGTCAATTTACATGTGGCTGGGCCATGGTTGGATGAAGACGGTATAATGCGTGGCAGTCTTTTGATTGTAGAAGCCAATAGTCAAACCAATGTTGAAAACTGGTTGTCAAAAGACCCTTACAGATTAGCGGGTCTCACGGACAGAACCACCCTTCAAGCCTATCATTGGGTGGTCGGTGCACCCTCATAATCTGGAATAATTTTTATAGTAAGGGCTCTTAAAATGAGGGTAACTCTTACGTCAAAACTTCTTCTAAAGGTGCTTCCAACACCCATTTCACACCTTCAGGATTATAGGTCAGGGATACATCACCGTGCAAAGATTGCGCGGCCATTTGATTGATGACACGTTCCCCAAATCCGGTCTCTGTCGGAGGAACCACTTCAGGACCGCCGGATTCCACCCACTCAATCATAAACTTATCTTTGAATTTACGCCACCTGATGTTGACTTTACCAACATCGTTTGAAAGTGCGCCATATTTCAGAGCATTCGTCGCTAATTCATGCAGAGCCATACCGATGGCTTGGGCAACATTGGCAGGGACTTTCATCGCCACACCCTCAACTTCGACGCGACCCGCGGCTTTTTCCATAAAGGGGTTTAGGTGAGCAAAAACCAATTTCTCCAGAACGACATCGGTCCATAGATTTTCAACTATCAAATCCTGATTGGCTGAGAGAGAGGCTAATCGATCAGAAAACCGATCGACAAATGTAGCCATGTCACCACGACGTGCCGTCATACGCGCGATAGACTGAACAACCGTTAAAAGGTTTTTTGCACGGTGATTCACCTCTCCTAAGAGCAGGTTGACTCGGCCTTCATTCGACTTGAGCTCTGTAATGTCCTGTATGGCAATCAGTCCAGAGATGGGAACCTCCTTGCCGTCAACAAGACCAAATGTAATCAATTTTCGGGCATTCACCCAAACAATGCTACCGTCTTGGTGAACCACACGGTGTTTCAACTCAATAACGTCTTTCGTTTGCGGTTTAAGAAGGTTTTCAACATTGGTGCAGACGCCCCCCCAATCATCTTTGTGAATGCGCGAATGGATTTCACCTCGTGAGATTGGCTTATCTGGCTCAACATCAAAGAATGAAGCCGCAAGCGCATCCAGTGTGATTGTGTCCGCCAAATAATCAACAGTACCGAGACCGAGGCCCGCTAAGAGAATCCCGAGTTCTAATTGGCCGCGACTGGCTTTTGCAAGCGAGTGCTTATTATCAAGCGTAATGTCCAAAATTCTCGTGTCCCGTTAAAACGTTTCAAGGCTATCTGCGTCAAAACGCCCTAACGCTATAACATAAGTTAATCATGGGCGTCTATATAGTTGAAAATACAAACAAAACATCGACGAGACTGAGGGATTTAGGCGCGCTTCTCCCAACCCCCGCGGTCATTTTGTTGATAATAGGACAATGTGGCATTGGCGGACTTCAACGTTTTCCAACGCGCTCTTTCCCTTCGGACGTCTTCCTCGGACCGTCCATTAATCATGACCAAAATTCGGGACAAATTTTCTACGTCTTTGAGTGTGCTTCCATCCAATAAAAAGGCGACATCAAATCCTGCGCCCGTTTTAATATCAGAAGACAATAAGACAGGTTGCCAATCTGCCATCGGCTCATCATCGCGCCCATGGGCCAAGAAAGCGTCGTCTCTGAATGTCCATAAATGTTCATCCAGAGCCGCGATTTTTTCTTGTGGTAATTTTATGAGGGCGCGCCAACCTCTGGCGAGTGTTTTCTCCAAAAGCCCTGGCAGAACCCCTTCAATGGTACTGCCTTCCAAATGGTAGAACCAATATTCCGGGGCTTTCACCTCAGACATGGGAAATTAACCCCGGCACCATGCCATTAGCCTTCGTAATTATCCGCAACCCAACGATTGAGCAGTCTTGCGCCAAATCCGGTGCCAAATGTCGTTTCACGTGCGTCATCACGACTATTCTTCATTCCTGTACCGGCAATGTCCAAATGCGCCCAAGGCGTGTCTTTCTCGACAAATCGCTGCAGGAACTGCGCTGCAGTGATTGACCCGGCTGCACGGCCACCAATATTTTTCATATCGGCAAAAGGACTGTCGAGCAGCTTATCATAAGCCTTACCCAAAGGTAGGCGCCATGTTTTTTCCGTTGAGGTCTCAGAAGCCGCTAAAATCTGGTTGGCCAGATCATCGTCATTCGAGAACAAGCCCGCATGCTCATGACCAAGCGAAATAATAATGGCCCCCGTCAAAGTGGCAAGGTCAATCATTGCTTGTGGCTTCACCTTGGTAACAGTGTAGTGCAAGACATCACACAGAACCAAACGGCCCTCGGCATCCGTATTTTGCACTTCAATCGTTTGTCCGGACATGGATTTTACAATGTCCCCCGGATTTTGCGCCCGTCCGTCCGGCATATTCTCAACTAAGCCCACCAAGCCGACAACATTGGCTTTGGCTTTACGTTTCGCCAGACCAACCATCGCGCCGACCACAGCCGCAGAGCCGCCCATATCGCCTTTCATGTCCCACATATTATTGCCGGGCTTGAGTGAGATACCTCCGGAGTCAAAGGTCACACCTTTGCCGATGAGGGCCACGGGCTTCTCACTTTTCTTACCGCCGCTCCAACGCATGATAACAAATTGCGATTCGCGTTCTGAGCCGACACCCACACCCAAAAAGGCATTCATACCCAAAGTCTTCATGCGCTTCTCGCCAATGACTTCGACTTTCAGGCCATGCTCTTCAAGTTTTTTAATCTTCGCCGCATAGCTTTTAGGGTAAAGCGCATTGGGCGGCATATTCACAAGATCACGGGCATAGAGCGTGCCATCACACACAGGACCGTAATAATTGGCGTAGGATTTTTTCGCGCCTGATGCTTCGGATGAGCCAATTTTCAAAGTTTTGATTTGTGGAGTTTTTGTCTTGGTCACATCCGTCTTGAAATCATCAAAACGGTAAGCGGCCAAACGTGCACCCACAGCGGCACGTGCAGCGTCATCAGCGCTCGCCTCATCATTCAAATGAACGCTTAGCGTTGTTTCCCCTTTGGATTTCAGCCGCTTAACAGCCTTCGCCACAGCCATTTCGTAATCGATACCTTTATTATCACCTGTGCCGACGACCATGAGGCGAATGGCTTTTGAGCCGACCATGACGAAAGTTTCAAACAGCGTGTCTTTTTTGCCGGAAAAACCGGCGGCTTTGGCCGCCGCATCAAAACTGACGGAATCACCATCACGATAGGCCTGCCCTGTTTCGCTCAATGATAATTTATTGCCTGAAAAAATAATGGCTGTGCCCGATTTGGCCGGACTGTTAGCTGTAAATGTGACCTTCACAAATCTCTCCTATGACAGGTGCGCACGTCTTCCTGTCTACATAATTTAATTTTTAATCCCACATTCATGCTGTAAACAAACCTTCATAGGATTAGAAGGCCCTTCATCGCAACACTACATATGATAATTTGTCTACGATATGCCCCAGCGATGTGATTGGTTAAAATGACCCTCATACAACGCTATTTCCGAAAACAAGCAGTGTGGCCCCTGGTCTTATCGCTTTCTGCTCTAACAGGCTTGGCAATCCTGACGCAAAGTCTCCAGACTTTGGACCTGATTGTCGAAAACCGCCAAACCGGATTGGCCTTTATCAAAATCATTGGACTGGCCATGCCACAGCTCATCGCGATTATTCTGCCATTCTCGGCCTTTATCGCGACACTTTATGCTTTTAACCGCCTCAATACGGACTCAGAACTCATTGTGGCGAAGGCGGCCGGGTTTTCACCGTGGCAAATTTCGCGTCCGGCTGTGGGCTTGGGACTTACGCTCTGTCTTCTGCATTTGTTGATAAATTTGTTTGTCCAACCTTATTCCTTCCGACAAATGCGCGCCGAGATTTTGGACATTCGCACAGATATTGTGTCCCAACTTATCCAACAAGGTGAGTTTGTGACTCCTTTTGATGGCTTAACTGCGTATGCCCGAGAAATCAGCATCGACAATACGTTACAGGACGTGATGATTTTCGACACGCGAGATGAGACGAATAAAATAACCCTGACGGCAAAAGACGGGACCATTCAAAGCCAAGACGGAACCGTAGTTTTAACTCTGCGCTACGGCGCAGTGCAAAAGCTGCTCGAAACTGGGGAATTGGAAGTCGTCGAATTTAGCGATTACGTATTGGATCTCAGTGATATGATTGAGGGTCAGGATGATTTATTTCTCAAGCCTTCCGACCGTTATCTGAATGAGCTTTTTAACCCACCGGATAAAAATCAGTTGAGCCCGGAATTTCAGAAAGAACTCCAAGCCGAAGGTCATGCGCGCCTCTCATCGCCGCTCTATAATTTGGCACTTATCACACTGGCATTGGCATTTTTGGTCAGAGGAGAGCACCAAAGAATGGGATATAGCAAACGCATCATTTTATGTGGGTTGTTGGGTTTTATAATCCGCTTAACGGGCTTTGGTGTGACTTCTGCAGCCGAGCAGGATGTGGACCTCAATATTTGGCAATATGTCGTTCCCGTTCTCGTTATTATCCTCTGCATAGGGTATTTGCTAAAACCCACCCGGGTAAGACGCCTCGGCGCATCGGCGCGGTCCAAGCATTACGACACAATCACTCAGAACCCATCGGGTATGATCTCATGAGACAGGGCAGCTTCATCCAGCGCGCCACTCTGTCGCGTTATATCGCGCGACGCGTGCTCAAGGCGATAAGCTTGGCCTTTCTTATCGTTGTCTCAATCATTATTCTGGTCGACTTTGTCGAGGGTAGTCGCAGTCTGGACAGCAAAATTTCGTCATCAGAGCTCGTCATACTCACCCTTTTTAAAGCCCCCACTTTGATTGAAGAAACCATACCTTTCATCGTTTTATTCGGCGTGATGGGAGCGCTTTATGGACTGAACCGTTCCAGTGAATTAGTCGTTATGCGTGCTTCTGGTTTGTCTGTTTGGCGATTTCTCTCACCCGTCATCATTTTGACAGGGCTTTTGGGATTAGCCTGGGCGCTGCTCTTTAACCCCTTTGCGTCTGATTTCATGTCCCGCCATGACAGCTTGCAGGAAAGCCTGATCGGCGTGTCCGAGACACAGACCCGTAATGTCTGGCTCCGTGAAGGGGACAGTTTAACGCAAACCGTCATTCGCGCCGAAGGCATTGATTTCATCGGCCGAAAACTCGTCAATGCCACATTCTACCAAATGGATGTAGAGGCGGACCAAAGAACCGTCTTCGCCCGTCGCTACGACACGCCCGAAGCCATTCTGACGCCACAAGGATATTGGCAATTAATCGACGTCGTCGAGAATGCACCCGGGGAAGTGACGCGGCGGACGGCGAATATTTCCCTTCCCACCGATATTACCACACGGCAATTTCAAGAAGTGGGACAGAAATCTTCTGCACCGCCTTTTTGGTCGCTTCCCGGCGCTATCAAAAACAGCGAATTGGCTGGTTTCTCCGCACTGTTCTTAAAAATGCGCTTTAATAAACTTATGGCGCTGCCAATTTTGCTCATCGCAATGAGCGTTATCGCCGCCGGCGTATCATTACGATTAGCCCGACAGGGTGGGACGTTCAAACTTCTAGTCACAGGCGCAGCCATTGGCTTTTTAGTCTATTTTATCGATTCGATTGTCGCCACCTTTGGCGAGGTTGGTCTCATCCCCATTGTCTTGGCCGCTTGGTCCGTGCCGCTCTTGGCGCTGTTAATGGGCGTTATCTACCTACTGACGATTGAAGATGGCTAGTGGATTTCGATGCGAGCTGTGATGTGACCGAATTTTAATACGCAAAGCACATTTCTTAAGGTAATTTGCTATAAGATTTATTTCAGCCCGAGTGCAGGACACGAATTGCCTTTAGAGGGCAAAGGCGTATAAACGCCGACATCCGAGCCGTGCAAGGCAGGGCTAAAACAGGCATATTGGTTTTATGAGACAGATGTTGAAACAGACTTCCAAACTGGCGACAGTCTTTAAATGCGCGGGTCTGACCTCCGCTCTGATGATGGGCGCGGCTACAACGTCTTCTGCGCAGTCAAGTCCGCATGGTATTGCCGCCGTTGTGAACAGCGATATTATTACCACGCATGACCTGCGTCAGCGTATTTTGTTTATGCTCGCCACGACAGGAGCCAAGCGGGACGAACAGACCTTGGCGCGCCTTCAACAACAAGCGCTTCGCAATCTGGTTGATGAACATATTCAAATGCAGGAATCGCAAAAATATGAGCAGGAGATTTCTGATGAAGAAATCAATCGCTCCGTTGGTCGCCTTTTGGGTCGCAATGGTCTGGACCCCAATGAAGTTGTCTCCCGTCTGGCTCAAGCCGGTGTATCTATTGAAACCATGCGGGATCAAATCCGCTCTGAAATCGCATGGCAGCGTATTGTGAATGGCTTGTATGGTTCCAGAATTCGTATCTCGGATGCGCAAATTGATGAAACTCTCACGCGACTGACTGCCAATGCAGACAAACCAAGCTTCCGCGTCGGCGAAATTTATATCGAAGCCACCCCTGAAATTGGTGGTATGGAAGGAGCGCTACAAGGCGCCCAAGCCATGATTGAGCAAATTAGTGATGGTGCACCCTTCCCGCTTCTGGCGCAGCAATTTTCTTCGGCCCCAAGTGCGGCCAAAGGAGGAGACGTCGGATGGGTGCGTGAAGGCGAACTCCGCCCCGAAATTGATAAAGCGATTAAAGAGCTAACACCCGGGAGCGTCTCTACGCCGCTTCAAGTCCCCGGAGGCTATTACGTCGTCGCGTTGATTGAAAAAAAAGTTTCTGAAGCCGACACGCTTTATACACTCAGACAGGTGAGCATCACCGGCAAAAGCTTTGATGATGCCAAGAACGAATTGATTGCATTACGTGACACTCTGACGTCCTGCGATACGCTTTCCGAAGATATCAAAACCTTAGAGGGTGTGGCGCAAGCGGATATGGGTCAATTACGAGCCAGTGAGTTGAATGAGCAACTAATTGACACTCTCGCCAAGACAGAGGTCGGGACGATATCTGACCCGATTGAACGCCCCGACGGAGCAGCGTCCATCATGGTCTGTGATAGGGAAGCGACAGGTACGGACATTCCAACACGGGATGAGATTGAAAATCGCCTCATCGATCAACAATTGGCGCAGGCCTCACGTCGTGCGCTTCGGGATCTCCGTCGCAAAGCCACAATCGTCGTCCGTTAAGCGCTTATGAGCGCGCCTCTGTTACTCAGCATGGGCGATCCGGCAGGTATCGGGCCGGAAATTACTCTCAAAGCTTGGTATGCTCTCAAAGATCAACCAGATCTTGCCTTTGCCGTCGTCGCGACCCCACGCGTCATCGCAAATGCCAATGAGAATTTCGCTCACCCCATAAAAAAGGTGAGCGATTGCCAAGAGATCCGCTCCGTTTTTGGCGAAGCCCTCCCTGTTCTGCCGATTGGGGGAAGACTGGCAAAGCCCGGACATCCTGACCCCGATCACGCATTGGCCACGACGGAAAGTATTGAACGCTGCGTTTCCCGTTGTTTGTCTGGTGAGGCGGCTGCTCTGATTACAAACCCCATCGCCAAAGATGTGCTCTACGAAGCGGGTTTTGAGTTCCCGGGTCATACTGAATATTTGGGGCAGTTAACGCAATCGCATGAACCGCCTTATGAACGTGGCCCCGTTATGATGTTGTCCGGTGGTGGGCTACGTGTTGGGATAGCGACTGTGCACTTATCGCTAAAAGACGCGGCTGCAAGTCTGTCAGGCGATACAATCATCCGCAATGCCCGTGTAATGGACGGCGCTCTTCGATGTGATTTCGGGATTGACAACCCGCGCCTCACCCTAACGGGTTTAAACCCTCATGCGGGTGAGAATGGAGCTTTGGGACGGGAAGAAAAAGACATTATCAACCCGGCCGCCCGAGTTTTACGGGCCACGGGCATTAATGCTACCGATGCGCAACCCGCAGACACATTATTTCATGCCGAAGCTCGTCAAAATTACGATGCCGTTTTGGCGATGTATCATGACCAAGGGCTCATCCCCGTTAAAACGCTCGATTTCCATGGTGGTGTCAATATTACGCTCGGCCTGCCCATTATACGAACTTCACCCGATCACGGCACTGCCTTTGGTATAGCCGGACACAATAAAGCACGAGCTGACAGCCTGATTGCCGCCATTAAAACCGCACGGGAAATCGCGGATAATAGAGAACAATTTTTAATGGCGTCTTCAAAATGACGGATAATGCTCTAGATAGCTTGCCCAGTCTAAGCCAAGTGGTGAAGCAATATGGTTTGGGGGCAAATAAAAAGCTCGGCCAGCATTTCCTTTTGGATATGAACTTGACCGATAAAATCGCCCGGTTGGCCAGTCCTCTCGACGGCTATCATATTGCGGAAATAGGCCCGGGTCCGGGAGGTTTGACCCGCGCTCTTCTACATTATCCGGTGGGTTCCGTGACCGTAATTGAAATGGATGATCGCTTTCTGCCCGCTTTGGGAGATATCGGGCGGGCCAGTGGTGAACGCTTATCCGTGATAAAAGGTGATGCCCTTAAATTCGACATCGCTGAAAACCTCCCTGCCCCCCGCAAAATCATCGCAAATTTGCCTTATAATGTCGGGACAAAGATGTTAATCAATTGGGTCAGCGCTAAACCGCTTTTTTGGGATCAATTGGTTTTGATGTTTCAAAAAGAAGTCGCCGAAAGGGTCTGCGCCCAACCCGGAGAGAATGCCTATGGACGTCTGGCTGTACTGTGCCAGAGCGTTGCGGAATGCCATATTGCCTTTGATATCCCCGCCAGAGCCTTCACTCCCCCGCCTAAAGTGGACAGTGCCGTGATAGTCATGCATCCCTTGGAAAGCCATAAACGCTATGCGGACCTTCCCCTATTAGGTCAAATTACACAGGCGGCCTTTGGCCAAAGGCGGAAAATGGTAAGGGCTTCGCTCAAAGGTTTCGCTAAGCAGAAACAAATCGATATATCGGATTGGCTCAGCATGGCTGACGTCGATCCCCAGGCGCGTCCTGAAACTTTAGCCGTTAGAGATTTTCACGCGCTTGCAGATACCCTAATAACGCGTATATAAAACATAACACCAATCGCGTGTTTAGGCTTTATTATCCTAATTTCGCTAATATCCGGTCACACTACAGAGAGTGACCCTTACATGAACATTCTTATCCCTCTTATAGCCCTTTGCATCGGACTAGCCTGCGGCGGCGGTGTGGCATGGGTTGCTCGGGGAAAACAGGCTGAAAACCGTGTCGCAGAAGCCCTACAAGAACAAGCTAAACTCGTCTCGACAGCGGGGTTCATCCTGCGCACCCCCCTTAATCACCTTTTAGGTTTTGTGTCGTCATTAACGGCCCGCAGTCACAAATTTGCAGATGACGAAAAAGCTCTTATTGGGCGCCTATTGGGCGCGGGTGGCGAACTTAAAAAAGCCCTCATTGATGTTCTGGACGTCTTCGAACTTGAAACCAAAAAACTTGAAATTGTCCGACGCAACGCCGCTCTTCACGAGACCATTCACGCGGCCATTCGGAATGCGAAAAAAAGCGCAGATGCTAAAAATCTTGAGATTAGACTTCAGGCTGACCCGCAAATTGAAGCCATTTATAGATATGACGATACACGTCTGCGCCAATGTCTAAACAACTTAATTAGTCAATCCATAGCCCAGACCCATCGCGGTAATGTCACAATTAAAGCCGAAATTTTAGACGCCTCGAAAGCCACGGATGATGAAACCGTCTTATCGCTCACCGTCAAAGATACGAGTTCAGGTATGGACCAATATATGACGGAATATTATTTCAACCCCGCTCATGAAGTCGGCCCGAATTTCCTCGCCAAGGAAAATGCGGCACGTGTCAACCTCGCTTTAACGCGTGGTTTAGCTCGCCATATGGGCGGCGATGTCATTGTCAAAAGCGCTTTTGGCAGCGGGGTTTCGTTTAACATGACGATACCAGTTGAGTGGGTGAAAGAAGCCGAGATTAAGAAAAAGACGAAAGCTTCACCTCCTAAGCCTGCTGTCAATCAACCCTCAAAAGAACAAGTCACGGCCAAGACATTGGAAACAGTCGGCTCCCCCACAACGCCATCAAGCAAAACTGCGAAGGCCGACGCCGACGCTCGGGCAAAATCCATCCTGGATGCGGCTTTGCGACTGGATATGTTGGATCTATCAGTATCCGAACGTGGCGTTACGCGGGACGTCGATGTAAATGCGCAAGTCCCGCTCAAACCTGAAAAAATCGACCTTCGCAACGCGTCCATTTTGGTCGTAGATGACAACAATATTAATTTGGAAGTCTTGCAAGTTTATTTGGGCCATTTAGGCGCCGTCAAAATAACGGAAGCGGAAAATGGTGAGACAGCAATTAACGCGATTTCTAATGCCAAGTTTGATTTGGTCTTTATGGACTTACATATGCCTGACATGACGGGAACGGAAGCCACACGAAGAATTCGAAAGCTGTCTCCCGAATATCAGAACATTCCGATTATCGCCTGTACTGCCGCCGTAGACAGTTCAACCCGAAGAGACTGCCGGGAAAGCGGAATGGATGATTTCCTCCCCAAGCCTGTTAATATCGAAGAGTTGAAAACCGCTCTACAGGAATATTTTGTAGTCTAAGCGGGCCGATTTAACCGCCATCAATCAATGTTTTCACAAACCCTGAGAGCCATAATTGGCGTTTGCGCCGCATACGTTCCGACGCAATGATGGTTCGTAACTCGCCCAACGCTATATCGACATTTTCATTCACAATGACGTAGTCATATTCTGCCCAATGGCTGATCTCGGCTTCTGACTTGCTCATACGTTTGGCAATGACAGCATCACTGTCCTGCGCGCGACGTTTCAAACGACTTTCCAACTCGCGCATATTCGGCGGTAAAATGAAGATTTTTACCAGATCGTCTGCAGCGGCTTCGGAAAGTTGTTGTGCCCCCTGCCAGTCAATATCAAATACGACATCTTTGCCTTCACCGAGCGCATCTTCAACGGGCCCGCGAGGCGTACCATAAAAATTATCGAACACTTTGGCGTGTTCCAGAAATTCCCCATCATTGATCATATCGGAGAATTGGTTTTTGGTCAGAAAGAAGTAGTCCTCGCCATCTTTTTCGCCCGGACGTGGCGGCCGTGTTGTCGCGGATACAGACATTGCCATATCAGAATTTTCAGAAAGTAGTTTGCGCGTCAGCGTCGTCTTTCCGGCTCCAGAAGGAGAGGACAAAACGATCATCAAACCGCGACGATTATCTTTCATCGTTTTCAACGTATTAGACATCCTATCCCCCGATTACCGCTCGCCGCGCGCTCTCTGAATTTTGCGCCATTCCCGTACATTCCGCTCATGCCCCGCTAACGTTTCAGCGAAAACATGTCCGCCCGTCCCGTCAGCAACAAAATATAAATTCTTCGTTTGAGCCGGATTAAGGACGGCGGCTAACGCCTCTTTCCCCGGATGACAGATAGGCGTTTTTGGCAGGGCCGGAATTTGATAAGTATTCCAATCTGTGACGCGGTTAATTTCGCTGCGAAGAATACGACGGCCCAATGGTAAGCCTTTGGTCACACCGTAGATAATCGTGGGGTCAGATTGCAAGCGCATGCCCCGCCGCAACCGATTGGTGAACACTCCGGCAACCTCGTCACGCTCACTGCCAATCCCTGTTTCTTTCTCGACCACGGATGCCAAAATCACAGCCTCTGCCTTCGTTTTGATAGGCAGGTCAGCCGCACGATTTTCCCATAATCGGTCTAACTCACGGGTCTGCGCCGCTTTCATCTTGGCCAAAAGTTCTGACTGTTTCATCCCCCGCGGAATCATATAAGTCTCTGGCAAAAGCGAGCCTTCCACAGGCACAGGCGGATTGTCATCAACCAGTTCAGGGATTGTATCCAATACGGCCATAATCTGAAGACTGGCCAATCCTTCAGCAATCGTCACAGGATAGAGAATCGCTTTCCCTTCAGCCAAATCTTCATAGATTTTAGCCATGGACTCGCCGGGTTGGATTAAAAATTCTCCGGCTTTGAAATTGCTTTCATTCCCGCGCATCTTTGTGACCAGTTTGAATAGAAACGCATTTTTGATGAGCTCTTCGCGCTCCAATCGAGTGGCAATCAATGAAAGGCCGCTTCCTTTTGGCACTTCGAAAATTACGGCCTCGCGCTCCGCCTGTTGTTTAAATGGGGCTTCGTACAGATAATTGACGGTCGCAAAAGCCGCAATCGCAACACCAATCAAGGCCGTCAGAACAGCCATAAAGGCGATAAAAGCTAAAAGCCGCTTATCCTTTTTCGGGAGGGCTTTCCGTAAAGACGTGTCAGTTTCAGATGAAGAATCGGGGGCCATGCACCCAGTCTAATCAGTTTTTGGCGCTTGTGCGAAAATAACTGCCGCATTTGTGCCGCCAAAACCAAAAGAGTTCGACATCGCCGCCTTTGCCTTAATCGGTTTGGCCTTATGTGGAACAAGATCAATGTCGGTCTCGACAGATGGATTGTCCAAATTCAGAGTCGGCGGCGCCATTTGGTCACGCAACGCCAGAATAGAGAAAATGGATTCAATCGCTCCGGCAGCGCCCAAGAGATGCCCCGTCGCAGATTTCGTTGAAGACATGCAGACATTTTTGGCGTGATCACCAAGCAATTTCTCAACGGCTTTCACTTCTAACTCGTCACCCATCGGTGTGGAAGTTCCATGGGCATTGACGTATCCAATATCCTCGACGGAGAGGCCGGAATTGGCCAAGGCCGCTTTCATGGCACGGTGGCCGCCTTCGCCTTCTGGAGCCGGGCTTGTAATATGATAGGCATCACCGGAGAGACCATAACCGACCAATTCGGCATAAATTTTTGCGCCTCGGGCTTTGGCATGTTCATATTCTTCGAGGACAACAGCCCCTGACCCTTCGCCCATTAAAAAGCCGTCGCGATCTTTATCGTAAGGTCGAGAGGCCTTTTCAGGTGTTTCGTTAAAGCCTGTCGTCATGGCACGGCACGCAACAAAGGAAGCAATACCTAAGCGGTTGATGGAGCTCTCGCCGCCACCCGCCACCATAACATCCGCATCGCCATGCGCAATCATACGTCCGGCATCGCCAATGGCGTGAGCGCCTGTGGCACAGGCCGTCACGACGGAATGGTTTGGGCCTTTAAGGCCATGTCTGATAGAAATTTGACCTGAAGCCAGATTGATCAACATGGCCGGAATAACAAAAGGAGAGAGCCGTCTTGGGCCCTTTTCATGTAGGGTAATTGACGCTTTATAGGTCGTTTGCAACCCACCGATACCGGAGCCAAACATAACGCCTGTGCGTTCCTGAGCCTCTGTCCCCTCTTCGACCGGGTTCCACCCTGAATCTTTTAAGGCTTCGTCCGAAGCAGCTATGGAATAAAGAATGAAATCATCAATGCGTTTGGCGTCGCGTGCGCTCATCACGTCATCAGGATTGAAGATGCCCTTTTGATCAGGGCTGCCTCCGCCGCGGCCATCGGAACGCGGAACAACGGCAGCGATTTTGCAAGCAATATCGCTGACGTCAAAATGTTCGATTTTATTGGCTCCGGACTCGCCGTTTAGAATAGCATTCCAAACGTGGTCCACTCCGCATCCGAGAGGCGTGACGAGGCCGAGACCTGTAACAACAACGCGACGATGGGGTTGAGCCATTAAGAAATGTCCTTAGCCGACTTTCTCAGAGATGAACTTCACGGCATCACCAACAGTTTGGATGTGCTCAGCGGCGTCATCAGGGATTTCGATATCGAATTCTTCTTCGAAAGCCATAACAAGCTCAACATTGTCGAGGCTGTCTGCACCGAGATCATCGATAAAATGTGCGTTTTCTGTGACTTTTGCTTCTTCCACATCAAGATGCTCAACGACCATCTTTTTTACGCGGGCTAATACGTCTGACATAGACTTTCCTTTTAGTATGGCCGGGATAATCTCCGGCGGTTACGGCCTGCAAATAAGTGGATATTCACAAATTACAAGGCCTGGTCCCATATTGAGTTTATCTCAATAATCATTGCTGCGGCGGGTTAGCACACCCCAAATAGTGTGACTAGGGTAATATTACTCAGATTTTGCGGGTAAATTTCCCCCAAAACCGTCCTAAATCATGGCCATTCCGCCATTTACGTGCAGGGTTTGTCCCGTCACGTAATTCGCCTCTTGAGACGCCAAATAGAGTGCAGCAGCTGCAATATCTTCACCTGTACCGAGGTCTCCGGCTGGAATTTTTGCTAATGTTGCCGCTCTTTGGGCCTCATTTAACTCATCCGTCATAGGAGAAGCGATAAAACCGGGTGCAATTGTGTTGACCGTGATTCCCCGACTTGCCACTTCCTGTGCCAAAGATTTCGAGAAGCCAATCATACCGGCTTTAGACGCCGCGTAATTGGTTTGTCCCGGATTCCCCGTAACGCCTACAATAGATGTGATTCCGATGATGCGGCCCCATCGCGACTTCATCATCGGGCGGAGACAGGCTTTGGACAGGCGGAAATAGGCTTCCAAATTGACCTTTTGGACAAGGTCCCAGTCATCTTGTTTCATCCGCATTAGCAGACCGTCGCGGGTGATACCGGCATTGGCAACCAAAATATCAACGGAGCCGCCCAGAGCTTCAGCTGCTTGTCCGGGTAAAGCATCAACGGCGTCCCCATCAGACAAGTTACAAGGCGTTACCACAGCCCGATCGCCCAATTCAGACGCGAGAGCCTCCAATTTTTCAGCCCGTGTACCTGAAAGAGCGACATGCGCTCCCTGAGCATGAAGCATTGTTGCGATAGAGCCGCCCAAGCCGCCTGTCGCCCCGGTGACCAGAGCGCGTTTTCCGGTTAAATCAAACATGTCTTATCCTTTTATAGATTTCGCGAAGGCTTCCAAAGCGTCCGGCGTATTTAGAGCATCACCATCGACGCCTTTGACAATGCGGCGCAGCATAACGGTAAGCACTTTGCCTGTGCCGGGTTCGGCAAATCGCTCAACACCATTTTCGGCCATCCATTCGATTGATTCGCGCCAACGCACCCGTCCCGTGACTTGAGAGACTAAATCAGACCGAAGTTGATCAGGCTCCGTCACCGGGCCTGCTGTCACATTATTCACCACCGGAACCGAAGGCGCGTTAAATGTCACATCAGCTAAGGCGTCACGCATCACATCAGCCGCAGGCTGCATCATCTCACAGTGAAACGGCGCAGACACATTCAGCATCATCGCTTTTTTAATGCCAAGATCAGCTGTTGCATCAACGGCCGCTTGGACGGCGTCTTTTTCACCGGATAAAACAATTTGACCCGTCGCGTTGTCATTCGCGATTTGGCAAATGCCTTTTTTTGAACCTGCAGCAGCCGCGGCGTCGGCCTGCTCAACACTGGCCCCTAGCAAAGCGGCCATTGCTCCGGCTCCCACTGGAACAGCGGCCTGCATCGCATCACCACGAATGCGTAGAAGCTTTGCCGTATCCGCCAAAGATAATGACCCTGCCGCGCAGAGTGCCGCATATTCGCCAAGAGAATGCCCGGCCAAAAAGGAGGCCTGTGTCGCATCAATATCAAATTCATTTTCAAGCGCTGCCATAGCCGCCATTGAACAGGCCATCAAAGCAGGTTGAGTATTGGTCGTCAGGGTGAGTTCATCCATCGGCCCATCAAACATTAAGCGCGACAGATTTTGCCCCAAGGCCTCATCCACTTCTTCAAACACGGCCCAAGCGGAGGGAAAGGCGTCCGCCAATTCCTTGCCCATGCCAACAGCTTGGCTGCCTTGCCCCGGAAAAATAAATGCAAAACTCATGCGAACGACGCTCTCTTTTTCGCGTTAATAATAATCCGCTACACCCTAGAAAAGCAGGCGCAGAGGTCAACCTTGAATCCACTGCTTCAGAACTTTCCTATCGCCCCGAAAACGGAAACGGCAAACCGCTTGCGCCGTCTTTCACAACAGTTAGGATAAGACTGAAGTAAGGGGATGTCATGTTAAGCTTATTCGAAATCGCAGCACTTTTGCTGGTTCTCTCCGCCATTTTGTCTTGGGTGAACCGGGCTTACATCAAATTGCCGCACACGATTGGCCTCTTGGTTATGGCTCTATTGGCCTCCTTCGCGCTGTTAGGCTCCGAAGCGCTCTTCCCCGCCCTGTCTATGACAGAAACATTGCAATCGGCCTTGTCGCAAATTGATTTCAATGAAACTTTGATGAAGGGCATGTTGGGGTTTTTGCTCTTTGCCGGAGCCCTTCATGTTGATTTTGCCAAGCTGAAAGATGCCAAATGGGCCATCGGCTCTATGGCAACCTTTGGCGTCCTTCTATCCACGTTCATTGTCGGCACAGTCTTTTTCTTCCTCGCCAAAGCCTTTGGCGTTAATCTGCCTTATCAATGGGCTTTGGTCTTTGGCGCCCTTATCAGCCCGACCGACCCCGTAGCCGTTCTCTCCATTTTGAAAACGGTCAAAATGCCGAAAAGTCTGGAA
Organism: uncultured Algimonas sp.; assembly: GCA_964511495.1. Classification (GTDB taxonomy): domain Bacteria; phylum Pseudomonadota; class Alphaproteobacteria; order Caulobacterales; family Maricaulaceae; genus Litorimonas. The sequence continues at coordinate 84,249 of CAZEFT010000010.1, forward strand.
ACAAAAATCGCAGGCGAAAGTCTGTTTAATGACGGCGTTGGTGTTGTGGTCTTTACAATATTACTGGCCATTGCTGTCGGAACAGATGGTGATGCGCAACACGCCGCCGCCGCAACAGATGTGGTTCTGACAGCAGGATCAGCAGAAACAAGCCACGGCGGAACGAGTTTTATCGATATTTTAGAATTGTTCGTTGTGGACGCGATAGGCGGAGCCGCTCTGGGTCTGGCCGCCGGTTGGGTCGGCTATAAAATGATGTCCAAGATTGATGAACACGCCATTGAAGTCCTCATCAGTTTAGCTTTGGTCGCCGGCACTTATGCTTTGGCACAGCGCATTAATATATTGGGGCATCATCTTTCCGGGCCGATTGCCGTCGTGGTCGCAGGCCTCATGATCGGCAATAAAGGGGCCGCTTTTGCTATGTCAGACCATACCCGCGCGGCGTTGTTTGGCTTTTGGGAGATGGTCGATGAAATCCTCAATTCCGTCCTATTTCTGCTCATCGGTCTGGAAATATTGATTTTGGGCCTCGCGCCGGATTATGCGCTGATTACGGCCCTTTCCATTCCACTTGTTCTTTTTGCCCGCCTCTGCGCCGTTTATATTCCGATGAAGACATTAGGCGTGTTTAAGGACTTCACAAAAGGGGCCATTCCTGTGCTGACTTGGGGTGGTGTGCGCGGCGGTATCTCCGTCGCCTTGGCCCTCGCGCTCCCCGATAATGAATACAAGCCCCTCATCCTCACGGCGACCTATGGCGTCGTGATATTCTCTATCATTGTTCAGGGGTTGACGGTGAAGAATGTGGTACAGAGGAGTGTCGACCCGACTTTATTGTAGGAAAACTATACGAAAGTTAGTTCAGCACACTGAAATAAAATCGGGTTGCAAAATCAATTCGCCCCAAGGCTTATTGACAACTAGAGCTGTCAGCTCTCCGCCCATACCCGCACCCGTGTCAATTTCAATACGATTTGATTTTACAATAGGCGCTTTATCAGGCGTATGGCCATGGACTATCCCAAAACCAAAATCATGGCCACTTCCTAAAAAGCGCTTGCGTATCCAAAGCATGTCCTTTTCTAATTGATTATCCAGTGATGTATTTGGGCAAAAACCCGCGTGTACGCAGATAATGTCATCTAGCTTGTGAGTAAGTTCAAGGCTCTTAAGCCATTTAATTCTTACTTCTCCCAAACAATCATGGAGTTTTTCAATATCATATTTGTTTTGGAAAATGTCATAATTTAGGGATTTCAAGGTAATTTCACCACCTGCTGACATCCAATTATTCCATATACTTCTATCATCAGAGGTCAGTGCATCTATGAGCATTTGCTCATGGTTACCTTTTAAAAACACATTTGAAAAATCTGGCAAACCTTTCATAACAAGATCAATAACACCTGCACTATTTGGACCTCGGTCAATATAGTCTCCGAGATAAACTAGTTTAGCTTTTTTTCCTGAATATTTCCAATTGTGGCGACTTTCAATATTCGCAAGTAAACGCTCAAGAAGGTCAGCTTGCCCGTGAATATCACCGATTATGTATGAAATTATATCCAATTTACCCAACAGCAGGCCGCTTCACAATATGCGCGCCAAAGCGTTTTCGCAGCGCCATAAAAGGCTTTTCGACGACGAAGAATGAGAAAACCGAGATAAAAAGACTCCCAAAAACGGCGACGCCTAATTGTGCCAAACCCGGCTCCATCAGTCGGTGGCTAAGGTCTAAAACCGGAAAATGCCAGAGATAAAGCGGGTAGGATAAACGTCCAATCCAGACCAATGGCCAAAGCTCCAACACGCCGAGGCTCCATGCGACAGGGCGGAAGAAAAACAGATTCAGAACAAGAACGAACAAGCCCAGACCTTGCAGACTATATCGCCAAATATAGCGAAAACTATCATCGCGAATGGCGAAACAAAGCAATAAAATACCCGTGGCAACCAGAATGGGAAGCCATCCCGTCAGGCGACGCATTAATCCCAAACGTGCCTCTTTATCTAATAGAATAGAGAGCAAGCAGCCCCAGACAATCGAGTCCAAACGGGCATCCGTCATCATGTAATTGTAATCTACGACGGGAAGAGTTTCAAAGTTTGTGAAGGTATAAAATCGCCAAAGAGGAATGAGAATTAAGACTCCCAAAAGCGCCCAAACCAAGCGCCCACGAAACGCCCCGAACCCGACCATAAAGAGCGGGAAAATGAGGTAGAAATGCTCTTCCACGGCCAAAGACCATAAATGGGTCCACGGCATAAAGGGTAGTTCCCCGCCGGCCCGCACCACAACTTGATATATATTGGTAAAATAACCCAAAGCCGCCGTAAACTCGAGCGGTTTTGGCCCTCCCTGCCCTAAAAATAGATAGAGCACCGTACTGCCGACCACCATAAAAATTAGAGCCGGATAAAGCCGCACGATGCGTCGAATATAGAAATCCTTGAGATGGATTTTTCCTTTTTTCTTGGCTTCTGCGAGCAGTAATCTCGTAATTAAAAAGCCGGAAATAAAGAAGAAAACAGTCACCCCAAACCCACCCGGAATGAGGTGTGTGATTTCGAAATGCGCAATAATCACAATCAGAACAGCAATCGCGCGAATCCCGTCGAGGCCCGGAATATAACCATATTCCGCCGAGGCCGATAATTGAGGATGAGATTTCAGACGTGCCAACATCGGGACAATCTATCGCGAAATGTTTAAGATTGATTTGCCGCGATGCGCTTCTCGCAAATTACTGTGAAAGGGCGAAGTCACACCGCAAAAGGTAAAGATTCATTAACCCTGTTTGCTTAGTCCCGTTCTATGGTCACGCTCCCTTATTCCGAAATGCAGATTGCCTCGCGCAATCAGGCCATTATGCAGGTCGCCAATGCAATCATTATTCTGATTTTTGTAGCCATTGTTGTTTTTGCCTCTGGCGCTGTGGTTGGGCTGCTCTTTACCAATATTGATAATCCGGAAATTGAAAATCCACTCACCCGTTTCGTCTGGTATCCGGTTTATCTGCTGGCTTTGGTGATGAGCTTGCCGAAAATTGTACATGTCTTTCGCATGGCGGCCTTCTCGCCCATCATTATTCTCTGTGTGCTTTATGCGGGAATTTCCATGCTGTGGTCCGAAGATCCCGGCTTGACCTTAAGGCGCGCCATAGCGCTAATGTTGACGACTTATATCGGACTGACATTGGCGGCATGGTTTTCATGGGCGCGTATGGTGCAAATTATCGCTTTTGCCTTTGTCATTATCGCCATAATTTCTTTCGCCCTCGTCGCGGTGGACCCGACACGCGCGATTATGCAGGAAATTCATCCCGGCGCGTGGCGCGGCCCGTTCGTTGAGAAAAACCAGCTGGGCGGCATGATGACCAAAGGTTTGATTGCAGCCATGTGTGCCTATGCATTGCGACCCAAACGGTGGTGGCTCTGGGTGCCTGCGGGACTATTATGTTTCGGCCTCGTTCTGCTCTCGACATCAAAAACATCGCTTCTGATTTCCGTCTTATCCATCGCCTTATTTGTCTTTCTAAAGGCCTATCGCACGAACCCGTTCCTGCGCATTCCGCTCATCTTTGGCCTCGTCTTCTCAATCGGCCTGTTCACCATGCTTGTTACCGTCTTCCCCGAAGCCATGTTCGGGATTATCGGAAAAGACCCATCGCTTACGGGACGGACGGATATTTGGCTTTTATTGAGCCAAGCTATCGAAGACCGCTTCTGGCTGGGCTATGGTTTTGGGGTCTATTGGCAAGAACCCTTAGGACCATCCTATCTGGTCCGACAAGTTCTGGAATGGGGCGTTCCAACAGCTCATAATGGGTGGATAGAAATCTGGCTGTCTTGCGGCGTGGGCATTGTCATACTCTTTGCCCTGCACTGTGTTGCCACGCTTATCATGTCTTTGCATTCTCTGAAAAAGGGCGGACGGGAAACCTATTGGGTCATTCTCATGTTTGTGGCTTATATGGGCTTCTCAGTCTCCGAGAGCGCAATCCTGCAACAAAACAGCCTGTCTTGGATTATGTTTGTCGCGACCTGTGCCAAGCTTTTCTCTATGGAGCGGGATTACCGCCCCTTGCGAGATTGGGAGCGCGAAGCCCTTTATACGCGCTAGGGCAACACCCCTATTCCACTGTTTCGATTTTCAGCAAATTCGTCGTGCCGGGTCGACCAAAGGGAACACCCGCGCTGATCATAATCCGGTCACCGCTTTCCAAACCAACATGTTTAGTCGCAACGGATTGCACACTGCCGAGCATGTCATCAAAGTTTACGGGGTCTTCCATAACAATGGGCAGAACCCCCCAGCTGAGCGCCAATCGATTGGCCGTCTCGCGGCGTGGCGTCAAACCCACAACGCGGCAGGGCGGACGTTCGCGACTGATGCGCTGTACCGTTGAGCCGGTCAGGGTATAGCCTAGCACCGCCTTGCAGCCCAAAGTCTTGGCCGTGCTGCGCACCGACTGACCGATTGCATCTTCTGCCGTTGGGTTATGCTTTAACTCTGCCCGATCAAAATAGTCCCAAAATTCAGGATCATTCTCTGCCGCCGTAATAATACGGTCCATAATCGCCACTGCAGTTGCAGGATGACGACCTACGGCGGTTTCCGCAGACAACATCACAGCATCCGCGCCGAGATAAATTGCCGTCGCCACATCTGACGCTTCCGCACGTGTCGGCGTCGGCGAGTCAATCATACTTTCCAGCATATGGGTCGCGACAATAACGGGTTTACCCAAAGCGCGGCACTTTCGAATAATCTGACGTTGCACAACAGGTACTTGTTCTAAGGGCAGTTCCACACCCAAATCACCCCGTGCCACCATGGCAGCATCAGCATGTTCCAAAATTTCATCTAACTGTTCGACGGCAGACGGTTTTTCAATTTTGACAATAATGCCCGCCTGATCACCAATAATCCGACGTGCATCAATCACATCTTGTGCGGTTTGAACAAAAGACAAAGCAATATAATCAACATCCTGAGTCAGGGCGAACGCCATATCTTCGCGGTCTTTATCCGTCATTGCGCTCATCGGCAGAACGGCGTTGATTACATTGATCCCTTTTCGGTCTGATAATGTGCCCGGTACATCCACGCGTGCCTTTAACTTACCATCGACCTTCTCCGTAATGGTGACCTGAAGTTTGCCGTCATCAAATTTCAAAATATGATCTTTTGAAAGGGCTTCAATTAACTCCGGATGCGGCATACGGATAAGACCGTCTTCGCCTAACTCTTCTGAGAGTTCTATGGTGACGATGTCACCATATTTCAGTTCAATCGAACCGTCCTTAAAAGGACCACAACGGAGTTTTGGCCCCTGCATATCCGCAACAATCGTAATGGGATGACCGGAGAGCGCCTGCACATCGCGAATGTTTTTCACCGAAGCGGCATGGTCTTCATGACTACCGTGAGAAAAGTTCAACCGAAATGCATCCACCCCGACATCATGCAACAAACGCAGGGTTTGTGGCGCACGACTGGCAGGGCCGATAGTGGCTAATATTTTCGCAAAGCGGTTACGCATAAGAGACCTCTAAAGTGTTCGTTTCCGAACATAGGGATTTCAGGGGCAAATGCACCCCTTATTCTGTGACGTTATTATGAAAAAAAGCGCCCCGGCCCTATGGGGCGGGACGCTGTTCATCCGTAAAAAGTCAGCCTAGCAGCGTGACGATGGCAAAGCGAGGCTCTGACCGATTTGAATAGCAAAATCAGCATTCAAACGATTGGCACGTTGGATATCTTCAATGCCAACACATAAAGAACGAGAGAGGCTGTAGACTGTATCGCCTTGTTTGACCTGATAATTGCCGGACAGAATCGGGCCTGTTTGGACGCGCTGAACGGGGAGATACCGCGCTGGGTCGTCAATCGGCGTATAGGCGGAAATCGGACTTTGCGGCGCTTGGCTCGTCGGTGCGGCATAAGACCGTGGGAGAGGCTGTGGGCCAGAAGAAGGCTGTGAATAAGAGGGCTGATTATATGACGGCTGAGAATATGATGGTTGTGAAGACGGCCCGGACGCTTGGATTGTTCTTTGTGGCTGATAAGTGGGCTGTGGCGGTTGATAAGCGGGCTGTGACGGCGCGGCCTCAGGAACATAAACACCGTAACCCGGCGTACCCGTAACCTGACGTCCGGCATAGGCATTATCTGTCGGAGCTGTCTGCGTGCGAGGCGCTGTTGTTTGCGACGTCGATTGCGGCATAGAATAAGGTGTGTAGCCTTGATATGTCTGCGTACTTGCCGTATCTGGAGTCGCTGGGCTTGATGTTTGAATTTGGTAGCTCGGTAATGTCGTGCGGGGCGCACCCTCAGATGTAATCACGCGGTCCGAAACCGCAGCACCGGAAGAACGTGAATTGGTGAAATCACGGTGACGATCATAAGTCGTGGTGCCAGTCTGACGGCCATCCCGATAAGTGGCATTTTGGGCTTGATAAACACCTGAATTTGACGCGCTTCGTGTGACTTCATCACTGTTTTGGCGTGAGGAATATTCGTAATTCGGGTTTTCCTGAGCCGTCGCGCAGGCTGTCAGACAGATCGTCAAACCCGTCATAATCATCATCTGTTTATTTAACATGTCTTACGCTCCCAATAGAGATTTCGCAAAATATGGCAAAATATGGATAATGTTCAGTTAATGCACTGTATTCTTCACAGCCATGTTTAAACTTCGGATTGAAATCCGTGAGGAATTATCACAAACACGCAACTTCATTGGTGACGCGGAAACAAACGAGCCGCGAAAAGAGTATCAGGAGGCTATATGACCATCACAACCCGCCCTGTTGAATATAAAGACGGTAAGACAAATTGTATTGGCTATCTCGCTTGGGACGAAACTTATGCAGATCCCAAACCTTGTGTTTTGATCAATCATGCTTGGGGTGGTTTGGACGGCTTCGCTCAGGATAAAGCTATTCAGATGGCGGCTCTCGGCTATGTCGGATTCTGCCTTGATAATTATGGTGAAGGTGCGCAACCTGAAACCGTCGATGAAAAAATGGCGCTGATGGGCCCGCTCAAAGAAGATCGCGCAGCACTTTTGAAACGTTTAAAAGCCGGATATAAAGCCGCGGCTTCTCTTGACGAAGTCGATGAAAAAGCCATGGCTGTTATGGGTTTTTGTTTTGGGGGTTTATGCTCTTTGGATATGGCGCGCGCCGGTATGAATTTGGACGCGGCCATCTCTTTCCATGGTTTGCTCGACGCGCCTGATCTTCCGAAGAAGAAAATCAAAGCCAAAGTCTTGGTCGCTCACGGATGGGACGACCCTATGGCCAAGCCTGAAGACGTTCTGGCGCTAAGCGAGGAACTCACCGCAGCGAAATGCGACTGGCAACTTCATGCTTACGGCCAAACAACTCACGCATTCACCGTTCCGGGCACAGATAATAAGGATTTGGGCCTGAAATATCACGAAGTGAATGCCAACCGTGCGACAATGGCCGCTCAAGACCTTCTGAATGAGGTCTTTGGTCAGCACGGCATCGACCAAGCCTAAAGCGCGGCGATATTTTGAACATCATCGACACAACAGCCACTTTAGCGGATTTCTGTGACCATGCCGCGTCGCAGGATTTCGTCTGTGTCGATACGGAATTCATGCGCGAGAGCACATTTTATTCCGAGCTTTGCCTGATTCAACTTGCGACGCCTGAACAAGACGCCGTTGTTGATCCGCTGGCAGAAGACATTGATCTCAAGCCATTTTGCGAGCTTTTGACAAATGAAAGCGTCAAGAAAGTCCTCCATGCCGCGCGGCAGGATATGGAAATTTTCTATCAACTTTGCGATTGCGTACCGGGTCCGATTTTTGACACTCAAATCGCCGCCATGGCTTTGGGATTTGGGGACTCAGCCGGTTATGGCGCTTTGGTCAAAGGTCGATTGGGGATTAGTTTGGATAAAGGCGCACGGTTCACCGATTGGTCGCGCCGCCCCCTCTCGGACAAACAACTCTCTTACGCTCTGGCAGATGTAACGCATTTGCGTGACCTCTACCCCGGTCTTGTCACAGAATTGACCGAGAAAGGACGACTGAAATGGGTTGAAGAGGAAATGCTCCCGCAAATGGAGGAAAGCCTCTATACATTCGAACCCGAAGAGGCTTGGCAACGGCTAAAGGTTCGCAATCCCAAACGTCAATATTTAGCCGCGTTAAAAGCAGCGGCGGCGTGGCGCGAGCGTCAAGCCATTGAAAAGAACATACCGCGACGCCGTGTACTCAAAGACGACGCACTTTATGACTTGGCTCAACAGCGACCACGCGACCTCAAAGCTTTGGAACGCTTACGCGGCATTCCCAGAGGGTTTGAGAAATCCCGTTCTGCGCAACCTCTCATAGATGCTCTTATCGCGGCCGTCGATAATGCGGCGGATTATGCCCCACCCGCCCCTAAAATACAGCACATGCCCCCAAATCTTGGCCCGCGTGTTGAGATGCTCAAAACGCTCTTGCGTCTGCGCACCGAAGTCGTCGGCATTGCCACGCGCATGGTGGCGAATGCTTCGGATATTAACCGCCTGGCCGCCTTTGGCGAAGATGCGGACATACCGGCACTAAAAGGATGGCGCAGAGACATGTTTGGCGAAGACGCTCTTGCATTATTGCGAGGCGAATTGGCCCTGCGCCTTGACGGTGATGACGTCATTGCCGAAGCGGTGACCCCTCAATAATCATGTATGATTTGCCCGTCTATGACAGGCCGTTTGACTACGCCCCACCCAATACAGCCGTCAGCATTATTGCCGAAACCGACGACTATATTCTAGTGGATAAGCCGGCAGACCTGCTAAGCGTTCCCGGGAAAAAATTTCCGGACTGTATGGAAGCGAGAGTTAAGCAAATTTGCTCCGAAGCCCTGACAATACACCGTCTAGATATGGCGACTTCGGGACTCATGATATTTGCCAAAACCAAACACGCGCAGAGGCATTTGGGGCTGCAATTTGAACGTCGCCAATTAAAAAAGACCTATCTCGCCGATATTGCTACACGTCCGACGGCTCTGTCAGGGCGAGTGAACCTCCCAATATGGACGGATTGGCCCAATCGTCCCCGCCAGATGATTGATTTTGAAAAGGGACGGCGCGCCGTCACAGATTGGACGGTTCATGAGACAGCCAAAACTTCGTCACAAATCACGACGCGGTTGAGCCTTCATCCTGTTACAGGGCGCTCTCATCAGCTCAGACTGCACATGGCAATATTGGGTCAACCCCTTCTGGGCGACCGCCTTTATGCACCTGACCCGGTCTTTCAACGCAGCAACAGGCTACATCTCCATGCTTTCGAACTTTGTTTTCGCGAACCGAGCGGCGGAGAGTGGGTTAAATACCAAGCCCCCTGCCCGTTCTGAAGCCTATTAACACGTTACGTAATTGAGTGGTAATCGCGTCGTGAATTTCATTTTCTCCATCGCGAAACTGGCCGATACATCCGAGATTTTTACCCGTGCAATAAGACGTTGATAGACTTCATCATAGTGAGCGACATTCGCCACCATCATTTTCAAAATGTAATCCACGTCACCCGCAAGACGGTAAAATTCGACAATTTCAGGCATGTCCCGTACCGCTTGATCAAACGCATCGGCCCAGTCTTTAGAATGATTATCGGTTCGGATATTGACGAAAACCGTGAGGGGCAGGCCCACTTTCTCATTATCAATTAACGCCACGCGACTTTCCAATATGCCGTTCTCTTCCAGAGCCCTTACACGGCGCCAACACGTGTTTAAAGACACCCCAATTTCATCGGCAATCGATTCCAAAGACCGCGTTGCATCAATTTGTAGGATTTCAAGTATTTTTCTATCTGTTTGTGTAATTTTTTCGCTCATATGATTTTATATGATAAATTTTTTACAAAATTCAAGCTGATAGTGTGAATTTCCGTAATGTCTTTTGATAGGCTTCGTTGCAAATTGCAGACAAATCAAATGTTAGGGACATTTATGACACTTGCGACACTCACGCCGAACCAAACTGTAACGGGGATCAAGCCGGATGTTTCCTTGCCACCCATGTTCAAAACGATTGAGCGTTTGGTCGGCAATACCCCTCTGATTGCCATAGACATGCGCTATAAGGGTGAGCCCCTCACCCTCTTCGCAAAGCTCGAATATTTTAATCTGTCAGGCTCTATCAAAGACCGCATGGCCCTTGAGGTTTTGCGCTGTGCTTACCGCAAAGGCGAATTACGCCCCGGCGACCTCATTGTCGAAGCGACCAGTGGAAATGCCGGTATTGCGTTTTCAGCCTTAGGCCGCGCTTTGGGTCACCCTGTACGCATTTATATGCCCGATTGGATGAGCCAAGAGCGCATTGCCTTAATGAAAAGCTATGGGGCGGATGTGCGTCTGGTTAGCCATGAAGAAGGCGGCTTTGTCGGCTCAATCCAAATGGCAGAAGATTTGGCGCGATCTCGGAATGATGTCTTCTTGCCACGTCAATTTTCCAATGAGGATAACTGCCAAGCCCATTGCGGCACAACGGGGCCTGAAATTGCTTCTCAACTCGGGCTTTGCCCCAATGCTTTTGTAGCAGGTGTAGGCACGGGTGGAACCGTGATGGGCGTCAGGCGCGCGCTACGTTCGCTCTGTCCAAATGTCAATATTCACCCGATGGAACCCGCCGAAAGCCCGACCCTCACGACAGGGCATAAGGTCGGCAAACACCGTATTCAAGGTGTCTCGGATGAATTCATTCCCGATATCGTCAAACTGAACGAATTGGATGACATCATTTGTGTTAATGACGGTGACGGTATCATCATGGCCCAACGCTTAAGTGCGGAATTGGGTCTAGCTGTGGGTATTTCCTCGGGAGCCAATCTCATTGCCGCACTGAAAGTTCATCAGAATCGAACTGCACAAGGCAAAGCAACAGATCACATCGTCACCATTTTTTGCGATGATAATAAGAAATATCTTTCTACAGACCTGACCAAAGCCGAACCAATCAAAGACGGTTATCTCAGTAAGGATGTGGAATTACTCGGCTACCGCGTAGTCTAATCTAACCCGTACGGCCCGTAATATAGTCCTGTGTGCGCTGATCCCCAGGGTTAGTGAATATTTTCTCCGTTGCGTCATACTCGATTAATTCGCCCATGTAAAAGTAGGCTGTACGGTCAGACACGCGTGCGGCCTGTGCCATGGAATGAGTCACGATGATAATGCAATAGCGCTCTTTCAATTCTTGTATCAAGGCCTCCAGACGCGCCGTCGCAATCGGATCAAGCGCAGAGGCCGGTTCATCCATTAAGATGACTTCGGGACTAACCGCAATCGCACGGGCAATGACAAGGCGCTGTTGTTGTCCCCCCGATAATCCCGTGCCGGGGAGCTTCAAGCGATCTTTCACCTCATCCCATAACCCGGCGCGACGCAGAGATTTTTCAACCAAAGCATCCATCTCTGTCTTACCAGACGCCAGACCATGAATTTTCGGGCCATAGGCCACATTATCATAAATCGACTTTGGAAAAGGATTGGGTTTTTGAAAGACCATTCCAACCCGCGCCCGTAAAAGCACCGGATCGACTTCTTTGGCATAAATATCTTGCCCATCCATTGTGATGGAACCGGAGACTTTGGCCCCTTCAATCGTGTCATTCATACGATTAAATGTTCGAAGAAAAGTAGACTTCCCGCAACCTGATGGCCCGATAAAGGCCGTCACACTGCGGTCGGCCACATCCATATTGATGCCTCTTAAGGCCTGATAATCACTGTAATGAACTTTGACATTCTCACATGTGAATTTCGGGTTTTCAATTTTCATTATTTACTCACCCTAAATCCGTTTTTCCAAGCGATTGCGAAGCCAAACAGCAAAGCCGTTCATCAGAACCAAAATTGACAACAATAGTAAAATCGCCGCCGCCGCCCGTTCCGTCCATGCCCGTTCGGCACTTTCTGACCACAGGAAAATCTGTACAGGAAGAGCCGTTGACGGATCATTCACACTGGCAGGAATATCCGTCACAAAGGCCACCATACCGATCATGAGAAGGGGCGCCGTTTCACCCAAGACCTGCGCCATCGCGATAATCGAGCCCGTCAAAATGCCTGGTGTGGCCAAGGGCATCTTCTGTTGAAAAACCGCTTGCGTATGAGACGCCCCTAAAGACAAAGCCCCGTCGACAATCGAAGGGCTAACGGATTGAAGGGCCGACCGTGTTGCAATGACAATGGTCGGGAAAGCTCGCAAGGCAAGCACCATTCCCGCCACCAAAGGAATAGAGCGTTGCAATCCAAAGATATTGATAAAAATCGCCAAGCCCAACAAACCAAAAACGATGGACGGCACCGCTGCCAGATTGTTAATGCTGATCTCAATATAATCCGTCCAACGATTTCTCGGCGCAAATTCATCAAGGTAAAGCGCCGAGCCCACACCAATCGGCAGAGCCAATAAAAAGGCGGATAAGATAATGAAAACCGAGCCAATCACAGCGCTCGCCACACCGGCTAATTCCGGATCCCGACTATCAGGATGTGTGAAAAGCAGGCCATTAAACCGGGATTGTATCAGCCCGCGTTGTCGCAAATCATCAATCCAAAGAATTTGTTGATCTGATATTTTACGGCGTGCTTCGGGCGTGTCCCGATCAATATGTCCTTTGAGCAACTGATCCACATGGTCGGAAACTGGAACGGACACGCGAACGACCTGCCCAATCAACTCCGGTGTTTCAAACACCTTTTGTCGGAGCAAATTCGCTGCCCCGGAATCTGAGACTAATTGGTAAAGTCGTCTTTGGTTTTGGTCTCCCACAACATCGGGTTGGGTTTGAAGAACCGCTTGTTTCACGACAGCACGGTAATCTAAAGCTCTGATATTTTTATCATTAATGGCTCGATCGCTTGCCGAGCTTCCTGTGCCAGGCGCGCCGAACAAGATTTGCGGAGATAAGCGAACATCCAAGACCATCACATGGTGATGAAAGGCAGACAGTCCGGTCAAAACCAAACTACTCAACAACCAGAACAAAGATGTTAAAGCAAAGAGAACTGCGGCTTGACCATAAAATCGGAAGCGAGCCTCTTTACGACGTCGCTTCTTAAGGTGACGCTTGGCACTCTCCGTGATGTGCGGGGATGTCAGACGGTCAGTGGCCCGCTGTTTGGGTGAACGTTTGTCAAGAAAGGGTAAGGATGGCTCGGCCATTAATCATACCTCTCTTCATATCGACGCACAGCAGAGAGCGCGATCATATTCAAGATCAATGTAATAACAAATAAGACCAACCCGAGCGCAAAAGCGGCCAAAGTCTTTGGGCTGTCAAATTCTTGGTCGCCTGTTAACAATGTGACGATTTGCACGGTCACCGTAGTCGCAGAATCCAACGGATTAGCCGTGAGATTAGCGGCTCGTCCCGCCGCCATGACCACAATCATTGTTTCTCCGACGGCACGGGAAATCGCCAAAAGAAAAGCACTGATAATGCCGGGTAAAGCACCTTTAAAAACAACCTTTTTCAGAGTTTCAGATTTGGTCGCCCCTAAAGCATAAGACCCATCGCGCATGGATTGCGGAACCGCATTAATCACATCATCCGACAAGGAAGAAATCAGAGGAATGATCATCACTCCCATCACCACACCCGCAGCCAAGGCACTTTGCGTCGGAACAGAAAATCCTAGAAATTCTGCGGCATTGCGAATGGTAGGGCCTACGGTCAAGAGTGCGAAAAAGCCATAAACCACCGTCGGAATACCGGCTAAAATCTCAACCGTTGGCTTTACGATTTTCCGAACTCTCTTTGACGCATATTCAGATAAATATACCGCAATCATCAGGCCGACAGGTCCGGCAATAGACAAGGCCACAATCATGATTAGAAACGTTCCCGTAAAAATGGGAACGGCTCCAAAGGCACCGGACTGTCCTGCCTGATCCGTGCGTAACGCAGTTTGAGGAGACCATTGCAAGCCGAACAGAAAGTCGAAAATCGACACTTCGGAGAAGAATAAAAGGCTTTCTAATAAGAGTGAGATAATAATGCCCATCGTTGTAAAAACAGCAATGGCCGATAAAATAATGAGTATGGCTTGGATAAAGCGTTCAACCCACCGCCGAGCCGCAAAAACAGGGCCAATCAGCCGCGCTGAAAAAGCCACAGCGCCAGCGGCAGACATCAGCGCCACAATCAACCAAGCGACATCGAAATAAAGATTATTCAGCCGCCAAAAGAGTCCGACAAAAAAGACGACTAAGAGTATGAGCGCCGTCATCCAAGCCGCAAAATATCCGTGATAGCTCGCTTGGGAATGCCATCCCGAAACAATTGTCAAAGTGCGTTCAGTAGACGCGGTCGCACCACGCTCCTGATATAAATCAGCGGCAAGATTACGATTAAACAAAAACGCCCCAAAAGTCAGAGCACACATTAATATCAACATATAAATCAGTGTTAAATCCATGTCCGTCCTCCTTTCTTGTGTGTGTTTTTGTGTCGCTCTATCATCAAATTAGGGATGATAGGGCGTGAGGTTTTGGATGTCGCGTCGGTATTTTTCGCGCTCGGAATCCTGAATCGGAACCAAGCCAATCTCCCGTAAATATCCGTTCGCCCCCGAAGCATGGTCAGCCAAAAACTCCAGAGCGAACCCCTGCAGACCCGGGGTCGTTTCAACATTGGCCTTTTTGAAATAGAAAAAGAGAGACCGAGACACCGGATATTGCCGAGACGCAATTTTTTCAAAATCAGGCGTCACAGAATCAATTTTGGCAGCTTTAATTTTATCTTGGTTTTGATCCAGAAAAGAATATCCCAATACACCAATAGCCGTCGGTGTATTGAGCAAGGTTTGAACCAGCGTGTTGTCATTTTCGCCGGCATCGATCCACAATCCGTCTTCGCGTAAGGTTTGCGACACACGGCGAAACTGAGCCTGGTTTTCATTTTTTAATGCGGCAAGACAGGGTATATCCGCCGCGCCTCCTTCCATTGCGATTTCAACAAATGCATCGCGCGTTCCCGATGTCGGTGGCGGGCCATAGGCTTCAATCTTAAAATCCGGGAGAGAGGGATTTATCTCTGACCAATTTTGATAGGGATTATTGATGAGGGTACAATCTGTATCCGATTGCGGCACGGTTTTAGCGAAAGCCAAATAGATATCTCGCGCACGAAAGTCGAATTGCGGTGCGTTTAACGCATTCGCAATAACGATGCCGTCATAGCCAATTTTCACTTCGATAATATCTGCCACACCATTGGCTTTGCAACGCGCCAATTCTGTTTCTTTCTGGCGACGGGAGGAATTGGTCACATCGGGCGTCCCAACACCTACACCTTCGCAGAAGAGCTTATGCCCTCCCCCTGAGCCCGTTGCCTCAATAATAATATTTTGACCCGTCACATTTTTATATTCCTGCGCCACTTTCGTGGAAAATGGAAAGACGGTGGATGAGCCGATGACGCGAATAGCACGAGACGGCATATCCTCGATCTTTTGCGCGCGTTCAAGTGGCTGACACGCCATTAAAATCGTGACACTCACCCCCAAAATAATCGCATTAAGACGCAACATAATATTTCTATATCGCGAGTCGGTCAGGAACGCAGTGCATTCTTTGTCTTAAGTTTTAAATAGGGCGGAACCGCGCAAATCTTTCGGCTTTTGCATCCGGCGTTTCGTCAGATGGGTCTCGGAACCGACTTTTCCGTCTGATTTTTGCCCCTTCATATAATGGCGCTGCCATCCCGATTGTATGGCCTCCTTATTTCCGGCGTGAAGCTTGGCGTTGAAATCGGCACGGCTTTTCGTCCAATTATTATAATCGCGTTCCAATTTCACGTCACTGCTTAGGCGTTTGACCTTGGGCGCAACACCTTCCAATCGAATATGCTCACATAAGGTGAAGAAACAAAAAGGTTCTCCTTTTTCGAACCTAGCTTTTCCCGGTCGGGTCATTTGCCAATTCATCGTAAAAGGAAAAGGGAGCCAGTCGGTCTCAACCAATCCTGACAGCGGGTAGATACCATCTTTCGGCCAATTGGGCGGCCCCATACACCAGACGGCCCAACCGGGCGGCGTTTTAAACACATATCCAGTATGAAAGGTCACAATCCCTGAGCGGAAATGGGCGGTTGCAAAACTGGGAATGAAGGCATTTTTATCAGGTGAGGATAATGTAATATCCTCATTATTCGGCCCGCCATTCCACTCAATATCCAGATCAAAAGGACATAACAGCTCCCACCCTGTCGCATTAGCCATAGTCAAAGGCAGACATCGATAGGGCTGCCTGTCTTGAAACTCATCCATCCAAGCCCGCCGCGAACGTGCAGGTACAAAATCCGGCGCGACATCATGAATTGAATAAGCATCAAGAAAAGGGGCATTATCGGTATCAGTTACATTATCAGCCATGTCCTATATCTGCCGCAGTCACAGTCCGATGAAAACCTCTTTCCACTATTTCGAGCCTATTATCGCCCGAAAACATGTTTTCTGGATAATTCCTTTCTTTTGATGTGATGAAAGGTTGAGGATTTTCGTGAAAATTCCCCAGATGAGGTCTGGAATTGTCGTGTTCGGTGCTGTAACGGCCTTCTGGGGTATCCCAAGGATATCATAATTAAACGTCATGACTAAGCCGTATGACAGCACTGTCGGAGGCGTCCTGACGTGAACATTGATTTTCGACCCGACAGGACTTCGGGTGTCGAAAGTGAGGAAGACGTTATGGAATTGTTCGGTATCGAAATTCTGGCAATTTTGGGCTTTTTGATCGCCTCTTATTCCGTCGTCGCCAATGACGCTATTCAGACATTGGGCACGTTTTTGGCCTCAAATGCCAAAAAACCATGGTGGGTTTTATGGTTATTCGCCGCCACCATACTGGTCGCGGTCATGCTTTACGGATTTTACACCCAATCTGGGGATATCGCCTTTGGACGCCTAAACCGCCTGCCCTATCCTGATGGAGGTGTTCAATGGTATCACGTCCTGCCGCCCGTCGTTTTGCTTTTCCTGACGCGTTTTGGCATTCCCGTCTCAACGACTTTCCTTGTTCTGACCGTTTTCGCCCTGACGGGCGGAGAGGCAACAGAAGGCGTTCTTGCCAAAATGTTGTTGAAATCCGGCATGGGTTATGTCGTCGCCATGGCGGTGGGCTTGATCGTTTACGCATTGATTTCACGGGCTTGGGAGCGTTGGATTTCCGACACCAAAGATAAAGAAATTCCTGTTTATTGGACGGTCGCACAATGGGCCTCCACCGCCTTTCTCTGGTGGCAGTGGTTGGCACAGGATTTTGCAAATATTTTCATCTTCCTGCCTCGCACAACAGAAGTTGTAAATGGCGCAACACAAGTGACATTCGATACAACAGCTTTGGTTATTGCAACGATTACCATGACTCTTCTGCTCGCTTACGTCTTTAAAACCCGCGGCGGTAATATTCAGAAAATTGTGACCGCCAAGACCAATACAACGGATATTCGTGCGGCCATTGTTATCAACCTGATGTTCGCCACGATCCTCTTCATCTTTAAGGAAGTGAATGATGTACCAATGTCGACAACTTGGGTCTTCTTGGGCTTGATTGCTGGCCGGGAAATCGCGATCAGCTATATTGCAAGCCTACGCCCTCGCGCCGAAGCTATGCGCGATGTCCTCATGGATATGGGCCGTCTCTTCTTCGGTTTAGTCGTCAGTATCGCCTTGGCCGTGTTTGTGCCTTGGGTCGCCACGGGTAATCTCGTCACGTTCTAATCCGGGGTTTAAAATGAGGCCAGCCCGACATGAGGGCTTGCCTTAATGCGCCGGATGCCAAACCCGTAAGCAAAACACTGGACGCCACCGTTCCTGTCTCTTACGCTCACTTTGCTTATGATGGCAAAAGAGAGGGCGGATTATGTTGGAGGTTCAAAACCTATCCAAGCGCTATAAAAAACAAATGGTTTTATCCGCGCTTCATCATAACTTTGACCGCGGCGTCACCATTATCACGGGGCCGAGCGGTGTCGGCAAAACAACCCTCTTACGCCTTTGCGCGACGGCTGAAGCCCCGACATCCGGCGACATCATATGGAGAGGTAAACCCATAAAGAAACAACGTAAAGCTTATCGTTCCATTCTGGGTTACGCGCCTCAGCAAATTAACTTTCCTGATGATATATCCGCTTTGGATTTCATGGTGTATATCGGCGCAATGAAGGGGCTTTCACGACGCGAGAGTGAAGCACAAACATCGACCCTCCTCACCCGTCTTGGCCTTATCCATGACAGTCAGAAAAAACTTCAAGCCTTTTCAGGCGGTATGAAACGTCGCCTCGGCTTGGCCCAAGCTTTTTTGGGCAAGCCTGAATGTTTGATTGTCGATGAACCCACCGCCGAGTTGGACCCGCTCTCTGCCAAAACTGTTCATGACCTTATTTTTGAACACGGACAAAAGGCCGTTGTCATTATGACAACCCATTTGGCGGAAAGCCTCTCGGCTTATGACTATCAAACGCTCACGCTCGGCACGAAATCCTGACCATGTTTAACGCCGTCAAAACCTTCTCACAAATTCAATTCAAACGGCATTTGAGCAATCCTTTCTTATGGATAGTCGCCCTCGCGGCGCCTGTTGCCGCCAAATATATGGTGCCAGCACAGGGTGACGGCTATACCGTACTCTCCGTCAATAATGCTTACCCAATATTGACGCCCTCCGTCATCGGGATGGAACTCGGCATAATCTCTGCCCTGCTGTTATCGCCCTTGGTTTATATCTATTTGCGGGTCGGACGCATCAAGCAGACGCCTTGGCAAGTTGAAGACGTGTCGCCCTCTCCACGCTCTTTGCAAATGTTTGGTCACTGGATGGCGGATTCTGCTATTTTGTGGTTGCTCTTACTGGGATTAGCTCTATCGGGCGTCATTCTCTCTGCTTTCCGATTACCCGTGGCAGAGCTTCGCCCCCTGCAAACCATAGGGTCTTTACTGATTATCGCGTGCCCGGCCTTTGCCTTTATCGCGGCTTTGCGGATTTTCTTTTCGGCCCGGCCTTGGTTGCGCGGGGCTTTGGGGGATTTCTTATTCTTTGTAATCTGGGTGGCCGCTATCGCATTCGGAGCGCTGACGGTTGAAAAAGGCGGCTCGTCAATGTCCGACCTTTTTGGCTATGCCTCTCCTGTAACGCATTCACTTGATGAACCGGCACATTCTTTTGTGGTCGGGTCGGCGACAGGGGCAACGGAAAGCACAATTGCGATTGATGCTATGCGCGGAATTTTCAATGCAGAATATCTGACATCCCGTCTATTTTGGGTCTTTGCCGCCGCAATTTTAGCTCTCTTTTCAGGATTGGTCTTCAAAGGAAGAAAACCGAAAAACCAAAACAAACGACGCTTAGCGCTCTTCCAAAGCCTCTCTTTGAGCGTTGAAACCCTATTGGCCGGTATTGTGCCCAAAGGTATCCGCGCCCTTGCTCCGCTTTGGACGCATATCATTCAAACCCTCCGACCGGGAAGCCTGGCTCTCCTCGCCGTTGCGGCGGCTGTCGCGGGTAGTGTTTTGCCATTTCGAAGTGTTATTGCGCCAATCTTATGGCTTCTCACATTGTTCATGTTTACGCGTCACAGCGCGACATGGGAAAATCGTGACCTTAATCAGTTTATGCGCACCTTGCCCACTGACCGAAAGGCACAGCAAATTTGGCAGATTGCAGCCTTTATCCTTATCATGGTGCTACTTTGCCTTCCGTCCCTGATACGGATGACCGTCTCCGGAGACTTCGCCCATATCCCTGACGCCGTTTGGCTCTGCCTTGGTTTACCCATCATCATCAGCGTCATGGGCCGATTGACCCAAAGCGGAACGACAGCAAGGCTTCTCTTGCTGATCGTCTGGTATATCTATCTGAATTTATAAAATGGTACGGGTGAAAGGACTTGAACCTTCACATCTCTCGATACCAGAACCTAAATCTGGCGCGTCTACCAATTCCGCCACACCCGCACGATATGATTGGTGAGCGGCGTTTTACGGTTTAAGGCGCGATTGTCAACTGGATTTGGCGGTCATCGGCGCTTTCTTCATCGCGACGAAATAAGCAATCGCCCCAGATAAAATATTAGCCGCCGCAATGCCGAAAAAGGCTCCCCGTAAACCATCCAGATAAACACCTAATCCAATCAGCGGTGCATAAAGCACAAGCGAGCGAATAATCGTAAAGACCAAACCAAATATCGGACGTCCCAAAGCATTAAACCCGGCCGCACTCACGAAAACAAAACCATACCCCGCAATCGTGATTGGAACGATCCAGAAATAAGCAATCGATTTTTCAAGCACGACAGGGTCATTGGTAAAGACATCTGCAATGGGTCGCGCGAAGAGGGCCAAGATAACGGCCATTACGCCACTCCAAATCATACAGATGCGGTAGCAAACCTTGAACGTTTCGCGCACTCGCTCCGTTTTTCCGGCCCCGCCATTTTGGCCCGTAATCGCACCGATACAGGCCGATAAAGCATAGAGTAATCCGACCGAGATTAACTCGGCGCGGCTAGTCAAAGTAAAGGCCGCAACGTCTTCAGTTGTCAAAGCATTACCGATAATGGCGACAGAAATTGTCGTCCCAACGGGTACGATGATATTGGTCACGGCGGCGGGTAATCCGACACGACCAATGGCAATCCAAGCATTGGCGACAGATTTGACCGTCATAGCGATAAAATTCACCGCTTTGCGCCTGAACTGAATGATGTAAAAACCAAATATCGCCGCAATTGTATTGCCGATAACAGTAGCCAAGGCGGCACCCGCGACTTCCATACGCGGGAAAGGGCCCCAACCGAAAATCAGAAATGGGTCGATGATAATATTAAGCACAGCGCCTAAAATCATAATAGAACTTGGCAGGATAGCTTCGCCCCCGGCACGCAAAATATTGTTCGAAATCATCGCAACGGAAACAATCACCAGACCAGGTAATGAAATGGCCAAATATTGCTTGGCTTTTATCAGCACATCGCCCTCTGCGCCCATTTTTGGCAAAATATAAGGCACAGCCAGCCACATCAAACTGACCAAAACGGACATGACCATGATGGCAAATAAAATGGCCGCCGCGCCGTGACGGGCGGCTTGGTCCATATCGCCACGACCAATAGCGCGGCTGATATCGCTCATGGTTCCGGCACCCAGACCGATATTAGCGGAATTACCTAAAAACGTCAGCGGATAAGCAAACCCAACGGCCGCCAAAGCGATCACGCCCAAACTGGTATCACCATCCAATCCTGTCAGATTGCCGAGATAAATCGTATCAATAATACCGGCCGACAGGAGCGAGAT
Organism: uncultured Algimonas sp.; assembly: GCA_964511495.1. Classification (GTDB taxonomy): domain Bacteria; phylum Pseudomonadota; class Alphaproteobacteria; order Caulobacterales; family Maricaulaceae; genus Litorimonas. The sequence goes on from CAZEFT010000010.1 coordinate 105,591, forward strand.
AACAGCAATCGCAAACGGCCCGAGCATGCGGAACACATGGCCTTGAATATTACCTTCGGTCAGATCGACTTTGCCTTTACCCGATGTAACGGGCGGCGTGACCGCATCCGGCAGAACTTCGGCGAGTTTATCCTCTAAAGTTTCTTGCGGGTCGCGCGGTTTATCAGACGTGTTTTCAGACGTCTGATCGTCGGAGTTCTTATTGTCTGCCACGCTAAATGATCATCCTCATTGTGCTCGATATGGCGGTGAGCCCACCCTATCAATCATCCCGATGGGACGGCGCATAGGCGGCCAAGGTAGCCATTTGAGCAATTTGCGACGCTGTCGCTCCCAAAGAACAAATCTGCACAGGCTTTTCTAATCCGGTGAGGAATGGCCCCAGAACGGTTGCGCCGCCAACAGCATCCAATAATTTCGTCGAAATAGACGCAGAGTGAATGGCAGGCATCACCAAAACATTGGCAGCATCCGTCAAGCGAGAAAACGGATAGGTCAGGACATGCATCGGATCGAGCGCCACATCCGCCGCAATGTCTCCTTCATATTCAAAATCCACATCCCGTCCGTCCAGGATATTGACTGCTTCACGGACTCTTTGCATCCGCTCGCCGACGGGGTTTCCGAAAGTTGAATATGACAGAAACGCCACACGGGGCGTGAAGCCGAATTGCTCGGCAAAATGCGCTGTCGATTCAGCAATATCGGCTAGGTCCTCGGCATTCGGCAATTCGGTGATATTTGTATCAGCGATGAATAATGTGCGGTTTTTATTGACCACGACACTGACGCCCATTGTGCGTTCATGGCCGACATGGCCCAACACCATTTTTACATCATTAAGGGCGATGTCATAACTCCGCGTCACACCTGTCACCATGCCGTCCGCCAAACCATGTTGCAGTAGTAAAGCCGAGAAAACATTTCGGTCATTATTGACCAGACGCTGCGCATCACGGCGCAAGAAACCTCGTCTTTGCAGTTTGGAATAAAGATGCTCCGTAAACTCGGCATTGCGGTCAAATAAACGCGCATTGAGGACGGTCAGGCTTTCCGGTTTTTCAATGCCGAGCAGTTTCATATTGTCATAGATCGGTTTTTCGCGACCAATCAAAATGGCTTTACCCAGACCTCGCTGTTGGAAAGCTTGTGCAGCACGAATAACGGCAGGTTCTTCACCTTCTGCGAAGATAATGGTTTTTGGCTCTTGTTGAACAGACGCCGTAATGCCTTGCAAAATAGCTGCGGTCGGGTCCTGACGGCGGGCCAAGGATTTTTTATAGGCATCCATATCCTCAATCGGTTTACGCGCGACTCCCGTATCCATTGCTGCTTGCGCCACATAGGGCGGAATTTCCGAAATCAAACGCGGGTCAAACGGCGCAGGGATAATATAATCCGGACCGTAAGACGGGCGCGAGCCATGATAGGCTGCCGCCACTTCTTCGGGAACATCTTGACGCGCCAGATCCGCCAAAGCCTGCGCACAAGCGAGTTTCATCTCTTCATTCACATTACGGGCGCGCACATCCAATGCCCCGCGGAAAATATAGGGAAAGCCCAAAACATTATTAACTTGGTTGGGATAATCAGACCGCCCTGTCGCGATAATCGCATCGTCGCGAACTTCTTTTATCAGCTCGGGTGAAATCTCTGGGTCCGGGTTGGCCATGGCAAAGATAATCGGATTAGGCGCCATAGAAGCGACCATTTCTTTGCTGACAATACCGGCCACAGATAAACCGAAAAAGACATCAGCCCCTTCAATCGCCTCTGCCAATGTCCGCTTATCGGTCTTAACCGCATGGGGCGCTTTCCATTGATCCATATATTCTTTGCGGCCCTGATAGATGACGCCCTTACTGTCGACGACAATCGCGTTTTCATCTCTCACACCCAGACGTTTGACAAGGTTAAGCACGGATAGACCGGCCGCACCTGCGCCCGACAAAACCAGTTTCAAATCTTCGAACTTACGACCCGTCAAATGACAGGCATTAATCAATCCCGCCGTTGCAATAATGGCCGTGCCATGTTGGTCATCGTGGAAAACGGGAATATCCAGTTTATCACGCAATTCCTGCTCGATGATGAAACATTCAGGAGAGCCGATATCTTCGAGGTTGATACCGCCAAATGTATTGCCGAACCGTTTGACACATTCGATAAATTGCTCGGCGTCTTCTTCTTCGACTTCAATATCGAAACTATCAATATCGGCGAAGCGTTTAAAGAGAACGGATTTCCCCTCCATAACGGGTTTGGACGCCGCAGCGCCGAGATTGCCCAATCCCAAAATAGCCGTTCCGTTTGAGATTACGGCCACCATATTGCCCTTTGAGGTGTAATCATAGACCGTGTCGGGATCTTCGGCGATGGCTTTGACGGGGATGGCCACGCCGGGCGAGTAGGCTAGCGATAAATCTCGCTGCGTCGCCATGGGTTTTGTGGCTTGAAGAGCGAGTTTTCCGGGAACCGGTTTGGAATGGAAATCCAGCGCTTGTTGGTCGGTAAAATAAGGTTTCTTAGGGGGGCGGGGTGTCAGTTTTTTCACGTTTATCTCCGCTGATTGAACTGCAGTCGCGAACAATCAGTTTATGACTCATTTTATGCGCCATAAGGCGCGGCGATGATCCGTTTTTCAAAGCCGGATCGGCTTCATCCCTTTTTTCCGAATCTCTCTGACGAACTGCAGTCGCGAACGATAGAGTGCGGAATAATCTCCGCTAAAACAGTCAAGCGATGGGGCTGTTTAACGTGTTCACCGCAGGGTGCAATGTTTTATACAGGCGCTATAGGTTAAGGCTTGTTAAAATATTCGCATATTTTTTAATCACAGCCTTGCACCCACGCCCTATTTATGTGCATTTTGACCTCTATGTCCTGATGTTAGCGTGTATCAGGGCGGGGCTTATCGACTCTCCGCCTCTTGGCTTGCATGACACGCTTAATCTTGATCACGCTTTAACTTTGATCGTTCTTGGAGACTCTGATGAAAAAAATCGAAGCCATTATTAAACCTTTCAAACTAGATGAAGTGAAGGAAGCCCTACAGGGTGTCGGCCTGCAAGGCATGACCGTTCTGGAAGCCAAAGGCTTTGGCCGTCAAAAAGGCCATACAGAGCTTTATCGCGGCGCAGAATATGTCGTTGATTTCCTACCAAAATTGAAACTGGAATTGGTCGTCGCGGATGATCAGGTCGAAAGCGCTCTCGAAGCCATTCAGACCGCCGCAAAAACAGGCAAAATCGGCGATGGTAAAATCTTCGTCTCTGACGTTAGTCAAGCCGTGCGTATCCGGACGGGTGAGTCTGGCGACGCCGCACTTTAAATCACTTTATTCAACAGAAATCAGACGAAAACATAAGGAAATTGGGAAACATGTCCGATACTGAAAAATTATTGAAACAGATCAAAGACGAAGACATCAAATTTGTTGATCTACGCTTCACCGACCCGAAAGGGAAAATGCAGCATGTCACATTCCACACGGATTTGGTTGACGAAGACCTCTTCACAGACGGCACTATGTTTGATGGCTCTTCGATTGCGGGTTGGAAAGACATTAACGAATCCGACATGGTGCTTCTGCCTGACGCCTCTACGGCCAAAATGGATCCGTTTTATCAGCAAGACACAATCTCTTTATTCTGTGACGTCATCGAACCCGATGATGGCTCCGCTTATAACCGCGACCCGCGCGGCACGGCCAAATCAGCAGAAGAATATATGCGCGCCGCTAAAGTCGGTGATGATGTTTTCTTCGGTCCTGAAGCCGAATTTTTCGTGTTTGACGATGTCCGTTGGAACACAGAACAAAACGTGACGGGTTATTCCATCGACTCGTCTGAATTACCGCAAAATACAGGCACACAATATCAAGGCGGCAATATGGGCCACCGTCCGGGGCCAAAGGGGGGTTACTTCCCTGTCCCACCTGTCGATAGCTGTCAGGATATGCGTTCAGAGATGATTTCTGTGATGGAAGAGCTTGGCCTTCGCCCTGAAAAACATCACCATGAAGTCGCCCCTGCTCAACATGAACTGGGCATGCAGTTCAGCACATTGCTCGACATGGCTGACAATATGCAGCTCTATAAATATATCGTGCATAATGTTGCACATGCTTATGGCAAAACAGCGACCTTCATGCCGAAGCCCATGTGGAATGATAACGGCACAGGCATGCATGTTCACATGTCTATCTGGAAAGATAAAAAGCCATTATTTGCCGGTGACGAATATGCAGGTCTGTCCGAGTCTTGCCTCTATTACATTGGCGGTATTATCAAACATGCTAAAGCGATCAATGCTTTCGCGAATGCGTCGACGAACTCTTATAAGCGTTTGGTTCCGGGCTTTGAAGCGCCTGTCATGCTCGCTTATTCAAGCCGTAACCGTTCTGCCTCTGTCCGTATCCCTTGGACAGCTTCACCGAAAGGTAAGCGCCTCGAAGTTCGCTTCCCTGATCCGGCGGGTAACCCATACCTCACTTATACAGCGCTGCTGATGGCCGGTCTTGACGGTATTAAAAACAAAATTCACCCGGGCGATCCAATGGATCAGGATTTATACGAACTGTCTCCGGCAGAAGCGTCCAAAATCCCTCAGGTCTGTGGCTCTTTGCGCGAAGCGCTTGAATCACTTGATGCCGATCGCGACTTCCTGAAAGCTGGTAACGTCTTTGATGATGACCAAATCGACGCTTATATCGATTTGAAAATGGAAGAAGTGCACCGCCTCGCCATGCATCCGCATCCGGTCGAATTTGACATGTATTACAAGTGCTAATCTTGCACTCACTAAACCAAGAAAAGCCGCCCATTGAGGCGGCTTTTTTATTGGGAAGGAATTGAATAAAATCCGTAAAAGAGAACCTCATCCCCGAAGTTCATTTTGTCCTGCGAAACCACATCCTTCTTAACAATCCATCCTTTACCACAAACTGATGATAGAGGGCCGCAAAGACATGTAGAGTAATTAAACCGATCAACAATCGGGCACCAATTCCGTGAGGAAGCCTTGGCGAATAATTCCAGAAATCAGGAAGAGCTTTGTCAGTTTGCCCAAATATTATGGGCGCAACGCCGGATATGGCAATCATAGCAAAACCGCTAAACGCCATAGCTAGGATAACAATATAGAAGACAACGTGCACAGCACGAGCGGAACGACCCTGCCAGTTTGGCATAGGCAAAGACTTCGGCTTTTGATCGAAAAACCTCCACCAAATCAAACGCATTAATGTCAGCAAAAACACCGCGCCACCTGCTGGTATATGCACACGCAATATAGCCGTCTTGCTCACCGGATTGTCCGTCATTCCTAATCGAAACCCTGTTGCAAGCAATGTGATAATCAAAAGAACAGTTACCCAATGGATCAAGACGGCAATTGTACCATATGTAGTCTTATTACTTTTTGTAGCCATAACGACACTCAATCCCGACGTATAACACTGTATAGGTCTGGGCTTGGAACAACGCCCTCAATTTTGGGGAGATTAGCTTCTGCGTTCATTTTTGCTGTTGCAGCTTTGAAAGCCTCAGCACTTTCCCATTCAGCAACATTGATTAATCGGAAAGTTGCATCGGGCGTCAAAGATTGATGAAGAGCAGTGGAAATATAACCCGGTTGTGTTTGCAAATAATCTCGGGCTTCTTCCCACATCGTTATAGTTTCATCCAACTTTTCCGGGGGCACGATGAATGGGTTGATAAGAACGATTACTGACTCTTTTGACATTTCCATTTTTCTCTCATGCTGTTTAGGAGATGGAGAACAGGCTGTGAAACACAGACTGATTATGAGCGCCGCTATTACGGATAGAGTTCGCCTATACATTTCATGGCTCCTATTTTATCTTAGGTTGACCGCACACCTGATTATTCTGTGCAGAGGTTTGAGACTGAAACACGCTTGAACATATGAGGCGCGGCTGTTGTTCCATCAGGATAAGCGGCTAATGTGGCTTGAAATTCGGGATGAGTGAAAGCTTCACGAAAATGCGCCATGGACTCCCAAACGGCGTAGTTAAAAAACATTGTGCTCGGTTCAATAGCCCGATGGAGTTGTGTGGATATATATCCGGGTTGCTTTTTCAGCCAAGTCGCGTCCGCTTCCCACGCTTTTACAACATCATCAACGCTTTCTCTGTCGACGGTAAACGGATTGACGAGAATGACAGGACCCTCTTCGGCACCCAGCTGTTTGTCTATTGAGCAATCCTCATCAAATGCTTTGATTTCTAGCATATGTCTCTCCTTATGTTATCTTGACAACATATTGTCCAAAAGACGCATTGCATGATTGACAACATATTGTCAATATATTCAGGAGAAATCAATGTCGGGAAAGATACACTCGCCTGCGGGCGCTTTAATGACGGACCTTATCCTGGAAACATTCCGGCTAAATGGTCGATTAATTTCAACCGGTGACAGGTTGGTTAAACCCATAGGCTTATCAAGTGCGCGCTGGCAGGTTTTAGGGGCAATTCACTTTGCGGAAACTCCTCAGACAGTAGCCTGGTTGGCACGCAGTATGGGGCTAACCAGACAAGCTGTCCAACGCATCGCAAACGAGCTTGAAAAAGAAGGATTGGTTTTATTCCAGCCTAATCCGCGCCACAAACGTGCAAATTTAGTAAGACTCACTAAACAAGGCCAGAATGTTTATAATGCGGCTGACCAGCAACAAATCGAATGGATAAACACATTATCTCGTGGCTTTGACGTCAAGGAAATTCAATGCGCTCTAAAAGTTATGCAAGCCATGCGGTCTAATCTAGAAATGGAATTGAGTGAGGATTAAAAACTGCCCTCAAAAACTTTTGACAAATTTTTTTGTACAACAAATTGAGCACTCCATTGCCTATAACCCAATATGTTTGAAGCACTCAAAAAATAATAATCCTCGGTTAGAGTTTCAAAACCTTCAATGAATTCAGTCTCTTGTGAGAAAATCAAGAGAATGATCCACGGTCTGTGAGCTTAGGGTATAGTGAGTTTGTTCTTCACGACGGGCCTAATCGTACGTTGGATTGGCGTGAAAGATGACATGCGTTGTTAAAAGGCAAGGAGTGTAACGGCTTCTTGGTCAGTAGGCAGCTCAACGAGTGCTATTAACGTCCTGTAACGGGAGGTCTCTTGGCCGTTGTCGGAAAAAACATGTCACTGCGGGGGCGCTGAGTGTCCTGATATATTGGCAATATTCGGTGTTATGCACCGGATAGGGATTGCACC
>CAZEFT010000011.1:0-109473 GCA_964511495.1 uncultured Algimonas sp.
GCCAATCCAACGTACGATTAGGCCCGTCGTGAAGAACAAACTCACTATACCCCACCCTCAGCATGTGAGGATCATTCTCTTGAATTTCCCACAAGAGACTGAATTCATTGAAGGTTTCAAAACGCTAAGTGCGGATCATTATGAATGAAGGTACAATGAGGTTACCCTCAATCGTCCTAAAAACTAAGTCGTGGCACATAGGCTTCACCCATTATGATGCAAGCAAACCCGATACTGGTGGCCACATAAGCCAGAGTGTAATCTCGTAAACGGAGCTTAGTTTGCTGCCCTGCAAGAATAGTCAGACCCAATAAAATAGCGACAACCACAATATGCAATGTCCAGGGGCCAAGCCCTAAATACTCGCTAACGCGAGCTTCGTCATTCGGGTTCGAAAGGCTCATTAATCCTGCCACAAAGCGCATCATGAAAGCGGCAAAAATAAATGCGAAAGCAATAAGAGACTTATTTTTACGAAAAATCAGATAAGCCACGAGCCCTTGCAACACTGTAAAAATCGGACCGGCAATAGAAACAATCTGCGGATGCAAAGCTGAGCGGTATTGACCGCTCTCCAAACCGGCGCTGTTAATATTCACCCACATATCATAACCCAATAATTGACCTGTGACCCAATGTGCCGCCTCATGCAAAAGGTTGGTGCCAATCGCGACCAAAACAAACAGAGCTATAAAGCGTATCATCATATTTTGGGTTCACGGTCCAAGTTTTCCACGTGTTTCCTGACTGTTTAACCTTGCAATTTTTCAAGTGCCTCTTTGGCTAACTCCAAACCGTTCACATCAATCGCTTTTTGCAAAGAGGCCTTTGCAGATGTGATATCGCCATTGCGGGCCTGTAGCTCACCTAAGCGATAATGGGCGTGCGCCGTAAAACCTTCATTATGACCGCCTGCAGCGATGAAGGTTTTCAATGCCGTTATACCGGTTTCGGTTTCGATATTTCCCACATGGGCTGCCTTGCCCAAGACATATTGGCAGCTCATATTCTCTGGTTTGACACTAACGCAGCTTTGCGCCGTTTTGAAAGCTTCCCCATAGGCTTCCTGTTCAAATTTTATATTTGTTTTGAGAATATAGGCAGAGGCAGAATTTTTATCGGCAGCAAGGCTCTTCTCCAAATAGGCCAGAGCGCAGTCAGTGTCTTTCTCTGCACGACTAACACGCGCATGATAGACATAGCGCTCCGCCTCGCTCAGACCTTTGTGACCGTCAATGAGTTCTCTTGCCTTATCTTTGTTACCACCGACCATACCCGGGGCCTGAATATGGAAACCAATCAGGTCAGAGCGCGCCTCTTCACTGTTAGGGTTAAGTGCCAAAGAACGTTCCATACTTTCACGAAGTTTAATAGCGAGCCCGCGTTTCTTCAGCATACCCACTTGGTCAATCCGACTACCATAGGCTCTCACCAAAAGCTGATGAGTTTGAAAGGAATCTTCGCCGCTCTCAACCGCCGCTTTAAGCACTTTGATAGCCGCTTTAAAGTCGTCCTTTTCCATCAAAGCTTTCGCTTCCTGATGCGAGGCAGACAATGGTGCTGTCGACACAGGCTCTTCGTCAAAAGCGAGCGCCGTACCACTCAGAGGCATAACGCAGACAAGAGATACGACCATGACGGTGAGAACCGAACCCTGTTTAAAACGCATTTTAATAGCCATTATCATCCCCTTCAGTCTCTTTAGGTTGCTCTATTACGCCGATATTGATTGAAAATCAATTATTTTTTATTGTTATTCAATAATAATGCCATATAGCAAGTCACACCGTCGATATTGTCATTGATGATTTGATGTGCCTTCACGTGAAAATCACGGCGCAACCCCGATGACATCTGCCTTTCTCCCTGCTATGGGCGCGGCAATGACACTCTCCCGAAAATCCGTTCTGGAAGCAATCGCATCACAGCCTGATCGCTTCGATAATAAAGCTCTCGCACGGCAGCTCAAAGTCAAGGGACCGGACCGCCGTGAATTGCGTTCAATCCTACGCGAGCTTGAAGACGACGGGCTTATCCTGAAATCCGATCGAAAGACTTATCGGGAAGCGGATGCCCTTCCCGGGGTCATGGTTATTCAAATCTTGAAAATTGATACGCATGGCGATCTGATTGGCGTCCCAGAAAACTTCAAAGGCGACGGAAATCCTCCGCAATTAATTGTGCAAGAAGGGCCAATTTCCAAGAAATCAAAAGGCCATAAAACGGCTGAAATGAGTGTTGGCGGACGTGCGCTTTGCCGCATTAAAAAGCGGGATGATGGGACGCTGATAGCCCAAGTGATGAAGAAACTGGGCTCTGGCCCGTCTGAACATTTGGGTGTCTTATATGAAGGTGGACGCGGATGGCGCATTAAGCCTGTCAGTAAGAAAGCCCGTGACGAATATAAACCTGTCCGCTTACCTGAAGGGTCAGAGAATAATGACCTCGTCTTCTTTCGGTCAACACGTCGCAATAAAGGTGATTTGCGGCTTGCCGAAATCACCCGCACAATCGGGTCTGCTGATGGCGGAAAATCCGCTTCACTCATTTCCTTACACGAAAATGAAATCCCGATTGGGTTTAGCGACGCCGTGATTAAAGAGGCCAAAGCCCTGAAATTACCCAAATTAGAAGACCCACGTGAGGATTTGCGTCACTTACCCCTCATCACAATCGACCCTGTTGATGCCAAGGATTTTGATGACGCCGTCTTGGCTCATCCCGATGACAATCCCAAAAATAAAGGCGGTTGGGTCATATGGGTCGCTATTGCGGATGTTGCAGCCTTTGTCACTCCCGGCTCAGAGCTTGATCAGGCCGCGCGCGAGAAAGGCAATTCCGTTTATCTCCCGGATCGGGTGGAACCCATGTTGCCGCATGAGCTATCGTCAGATCTCTGCTCTCTGCGTCCAAATGAAGACCGAGCCTGTATGGCTGTGCGTATGGTGTTTGATAAAAAAGGCCATAAGATTACGCATAAATTTCATCGCGGCCTTATGCGGTCTCATGCACGGCTGACCTATGCCCAAGCCCAAGACGGCTTTATGGGCAGTCCCGGCGACGCGGCACAGCCGGTTCTGGATGTATTGCAAAACCTTTATGCCGCCTATGGTGTGCTGAAAAAAGCCCGAGCCGAACGTGAGCCTTTGGCAATTGAACTGCCTGAGAGAAGGGTTCATGTGAATGAAAAAGGTGAAGTGACCAAAATCACGATTCGTGACAGGTTTGATGCGCATAAGCTTATCGAAGAATTTATGGTACAGGCGAATGTCGCGGCAGCCGAAGTCTTGTCCAAGAAGAACGTGCAAACGATTATCCGCCTACACGAAGCGCCTGACCGGGATAAATTGCAAGGTTTGATGGACTTCCTCCCCGCTTTGGATTTGAAATTCACCTTGTCGGAACGTGTCACGCCCAAGCGGTTTAATCGCCTTTTGAAGCAAGCCGAAGATAAGGATTTGGCCGAGACCGTTGGTATGGCCGTTTTGCGTTCACAATCTCAAGCTGTCTATTCGGCGGAAGGTTCGGGTCATTTCGGTCTTAACCTCTATCATTACGCACACTTTACCTCCCCCATTCGTCGTTATGCGGATTTGGTCGTTCATCGCGCCCTGATCAAAACCTTCAATCTGGGTGAGGACGGGACGACCCAAGAAGAGGCGTCCCGCTTGAAAGAGATCGCAGAAAATATTTCCGCGACGGAACGCCGAGCTATGGTCGCGGAGCGCGATGCCAAAGACCGCTATATTGCCGCTTATCTTGAGAAAAAAATCGGCGCGGAATTTGATGCGCGCATTACCGGTGTCACGAAATTCGGCCTCTTCATTACTTTAGATGAAACCGGAGCGGATGGTCTCATTCCTGCGCGCAGCTTGGGTGAAGAATATTACGCTTTTGATGAGAAGAAAAAGGCCCTTATCGGGGTGGAAAGCGGCAAGACCTTTAAATTCGGTCGACAAGTGCGTGTTCGCCTACAAGAAGCCACGCCTGTCACCGGCGGTTTGGTGTTTGAGATGCTGTCCAAAGGCGAGCCGGGCAAAGCACCGAAACGCAATCCTCGGGGTGGCCATCACCAGTCTCGTGGAAATAAGCATAGCCGGCGTCGACGTTAGGCCATGTCTGACCCAAAGAAATTGAGCTTTCCTGTCTCACAGACCCATCTCACGCGTGGGGAAAGAGATAAACGGGCCGAAATGGACCGCGCTCCCCGCCCCCGTATTGCATCCACGATTGTGTTGACAGTCGGGGATCCGAAAAATCCCAAAATTTTGATGGGGCAACGCTCTAAACGTCATGACTTTATGCCCAGCGTTTATGTTTTCCCGGGTGGACGGGTCGACCGCGCGGATAGCTATGCCAAATATGCAGGCGATCTCAGCCCACGAACGGAGCGGATATTGGAGGCAGCCTTCACCCCACGCAAAGCCCGCGCCGTCGTCCTCGCAGCCGTTAGAGAGACATGGGAAGAGACGGGCTTACTTTTGGGGCAAGCTGTGAAAGGCGGCGAACGAAATCTCAACCATGCGAGTTATGATGCCTTTCGTAAGGAGAGCCAACGTCCTGATATTGCCAATATAGAAGTGTTTGGCCGCGCAATCACCCCGCCTCATCGTCACAAACGTTTTGATGCATGGTTCTTTCACAAACATCTCGGCGACGTCCCCCCGCCGGCCATTGAAGACAGTGCAGAGCTATTGAACGTCGGTTGGTTTACGTTTGAAGAGATTAAATCATTAGAACAACAACGCGCCACCACCATGATGTTACGGGTCTTACGGGATTATTTGAATTATGACCGGCCACGGCACGACATTTTTATGTCCAAAGCGATTAACGGCCAAATTCAACCGCTTCGCTTCCCCGAATAAATCAGGCGATCACTCTTTTTCTGCCGATGCAAGGGCTACATCAGAGAGTATCAATGCTGTAATATCAGCTTCGATTTCGGACGCTTTAGCACTGGCACAAAATGCGGTGATGGAGAAAGCAATTTTACCCAAATTTGTCGTCTCTACACTGACACGCGGCTCTCTTGACGGTAATTCAGTTTGAGTGCGTTGACGCACCATGGACCAATAACGTTCTGCAAGTTGATCTTGGTCTACGCATAATTTTTCAAGCCTGTCTTTGACTCGTTTTAAAATTGGAGTCGGGTCACCCCCAGCTTCGACGGTCACAACAAAGCGATGATGGAGGTATTTTTTGCGATAGGTGTCGTTAAAGACCGTCTGTGTCAGAAAGACCGAGTTTGGAATTGAGAGTACGCGACCTGTATACTCGAATTTGCCGCCACCTATGCCGAGTTCCTGCAAACGCGTTGCCAATAAGCCTTCGGACAATACTTCGCCGCGCAAGCCCTGCACTTCAATCCAATCACCGACCGTAAAAGGGTTCGAAGTCGCACGGTAAAGCGCGCCAACAACGCATAAGAGATATTCTTTCGTGGCAATGACAAGGGCTACGGCAAACGCTGTCAGGGAAAGAGCAAAGGTAGAGAGTTGCGGGGACCAAATATAAATCAGGCCAAGTAATCCCAATATTATTGAGCTGTTTTGGACAATTGACAGCCACCTGCGTCGACTATCGGACAAGGTCGTCATGCGCCCCTTAATCATGCGAATGATCAAAAAACGGGCAATAATCACGATGACGATTAACGTCAGCGTATTCGCAACGCTTTGATTATTCAGCCATGTCAGTTCGGAAATCGTCATGCTTGTGCTCTAACAAGGCTTAGTTGTGACGCAAACCGTTAAAGTCAAAGAAAATAAAATCGCTCTGTGTTATCGGAGAGTTGACATAGAGGCGAATCCCGCCTAATTGCCGCGCTCGAATTACCAAAAGAAAGGCGCGTGCGTCATGGCGAAGCCAACAACTATTAAAATCCGTTTGAACTCTACGGCTGACACTGGTTATTTCTACGTGACAAAGAAAAACTCACGGACAATGACTGAAAAAATGGTCAAGCGTAAGTATGACCCCATTGTGCGTAAGCATGTTGATTTCAAAGAAGGCAAGATCAAGTAATTGATAGCCTATAGCGTTTGAAAAGCTGCTCTTCAGAGCGGCTTTTTTTATGGGTTAAATTCTGTCGTATGCGCAATTGGCACAGCTAACCATCATGCAGCTTTAGGAACATCCGCCGCAGAGAATACCCGATTACGCCCACCTTGTTTGGCTTTGTAGAGCGCCGCGTCTGCGCGTTTGAACACATCACGAAGCTCTTCCCCCTTTTCAACCTGCGCGACACCTGCGCTGGTCGTAATGTGCAAGGCTTGGCCCTCCACATAAACCGGTGTGCCTGCAATAAAGCCGCGGACGCGCTCTGCGGCAACCATTGCGGCTTCAACGTCTGTGTTCGGCATAGCAATCATGAATTCTTCGCCGCCATAACGGCTGACCACATCGATGGACCGCATATTAGTGACTAGGCGTGCAGCCACTTCTTTGAGGATTTGATCCCCCATATCATGGCCCAAAATATCATTGACGCGTTTGAAGTGATCAATGTCGAACACCATAATCGAAAATGGCTCATTTCTTGTATCCAGAGCATCAAAAAGCGGATGAATGGCTCTGTCGAAAAATCGACGGTTACCAAGTCCAGTTAATGGGTCTGAGACTACCATTTCAAGGTCTTCGTTGAAATTATCCCGCAGATTATCGGCATAAAACTTTCGACGCAGCGACGTATTCACCCGTGCGACCATTTCCTGCTTATCAATCGGACGCATCAAAGTGTCATTCACACCAATATCATAGGCTCTGATAAGGCGCGCTTCATCTTCGGGATCACCAATAATCAAAATCGGTGTTTCACGATTTTCTTCGTTAAACCTTAAACTGGCGCAAACCCGCAAACCGTCAAAATTTCGCGATAAAAGGCTGACAATCACCAAGTCGATTCCGGCCTTTGCCCGACGCAAAGCCGTAACGGGATCTGTTTCGACCAAGAGATTATGATGCGCTTGCAATGTTTTAACGACCTTGCCCGCACGGAGTTGATCATCTTCAATTAGCATGATGGAGCCACTACGCTCATGTAGCTTCTCTAACATTTTTCGAGATTCCGCCGCCGGTTCATGACTATGGCTCAGAAGCTGATCTGTTATCATTTTCAACCGCAAGAGTGAGCGCACACGCGCCATCATATTGAAATCATCAATAGGCTTTGAAATAAAATCATCCGCTCCGGCTTCCAAACCGCGGATACGGTCTTTGGTTTCTTCTAATGCCGTGACCATAATGACTGGAATATGCCACGTCTTCGGATTTGCTTTGAGACGACGACACGCTTCGAAACCGTTCATACCCGGCATCATTGCATCCATCAGAATCAGATCAATATGCTCTGTCTCGGCAATTTTCAATGCCTTTTCCGCATTTGAAGCAGTAACCACATCGTAATACTCAGCTTCGAGTTTAACCTCTAAGAGATTGAGGTTGGGCGCAAGGTCATCAACAGCGAGAATGCGGGCAGACATGCTCCCTGCCCCTAAGCAGGTTCAACAAATTTGCGGACTGTCGCCAAGAAAGACGACACAGTAATGGGCTTGGCGATATAGGCTTCACAACCCCCGTCACGAATGCGCTTTTCATCACCTTTCATGGCAAAGGCCGTCACCGCCACAACGGGTATATCAGCCAAAGTTTTATCATCTTTAATCCACTTTGTGACTTCTAGGCCGGACACTTCGGGTAATTGAATATCCATCAGGATTAAATCAGGCTGGAAATCACGCGCTAAAGCAATAGCTTTGAGACCTTCACGCGTCTGCCGCGTCTCATAGCCATGAGCGTCTAGCAGGTCGGCAAAGAGCTTCATATTGAGCTCGTTATCTTCGACAATGAGGACTTTTTTCGGCATGATTTTTAACATCGTTCCCAATTCACCAATTCATGCAAACTTTGTGCCTGCGTTTTTGTTTTCTTATCTACATTATGGCAGACTATCCTTAACTAAGCGTATGTTTGACCTTTAGAGTGGATTAACCATAGACGCTCTGTTATGGTGAGAACATAAACAGAACATTCTAAGGATTCGTAAAGAATGTCACCTCTTTTAAAAAAAGATGACTCTCGCTCTATCACGACGATTTGTCGGGATTGTGGCGCGGCCTATGCGAAAAAATTGTCTCTCTGTGATAAGTGCAAGAGTGGACGTTTACTCCATCATCCGGAATTAAGCGAATTATCCATCGCCCATGTCGATTGTGATGCTTTTTATTGCTCTGTTGAAAAAAGAGACAATCCGGAGATACGTGATAAACCTGTGATTGTTGGTGGCGGTCAGAGAGGTGTTGTCTCGGCCGCTTGTTATCATGCGCGCGTCTATGGCGTACATTCGGCCATGCCGATGTTCAAAGCTTTGAAACTCTGCCCGGACGCTGTGGTGGTCAGGGGCAGTATGGATAAATATGCCTATGAGGGCGGACGTATTCGGGACATGATGAAAGACCTCACGCCCTTGGTTGAACCGCTCTCTATCGACGAGGCATTCTTGGATTTAAGTGGCACAGAGCGATTACATGGCGTCTCCCCTGCTGAAAGCCTCATGCGTTTGCAAAAGCGAGTTTTGAACGAGGTCGGCGTCACTGTCTCAATCGGATTGGCTTATAATAAATTTTTGGCCAAGACCGCATCAGACCTTGATAAACCTTATGGCTTTGCCGTTTTAGGTCGAGGCGATGCACAGGAGTTCCTGAAAGACAAACCTGTCGGTTTTATTTTTGGCATTGGCCCCTCTTTTGCGGCGAAGCTCGCGCGCGGAGGCCTACGCACAATTGCTGATGTCAGGAAACTCTCCGATAAAGAAATGGCGCAGCGTTACGGTGACCACGGCCTCAGATTGGCTCGTCTGGCTCGCGCTGAGGATTTCAGGCAGGTCAAACCTCGTTCCGAGCGAAAATCCGTATCAGCCGAAACAACTTTTAACACGGACATTCGGGACATTGAGGCTTTGAAAGATAAACTCTGGCAGGTTTGTTTAAAAACGGCTGACCGCTCTAAAGCAAAAAATATTGCCGGACGGGTTGTAACATTGAAGCTCAAAACGGCACGGTTCAAATCCATCACCCGCCGACGCACATTGGCCCAACCTGTGCAATTAGCCGATACAATTTTCAGGGCCCTGGAACCCTTATTAGAGACAGAAGCCAAAGGCGGCGCTTACCGCTTAATCGGCGCCGGCATATCGGGCTTGAGTGCGCCCATGGGCGATGGTGGTGACCTCCTCGACCCTCAAGCGACAAAACGCGGTCAAGCAGAACGCGCCAGCGACATTGCCCGTGAAAAATTCGGCAAAGACGCCATCGTCACAGGACGAGGATTTCGCGTCAATAAGGCCCGCGCGGCCCGTCAATCCGAAGCAGAGAGCTTGCCTGCAAAAATCAGTCCTGAAAGTATCGATCCGGAAACATCCTAACGCCGCAAGGCATGACAGCGGTTCGTGTTAAAGCGTCAGCAATAATTCCCCTTCGCCGTCATCGTCGTCTTCATGTACATTATCATTAGGTAAATCTGCAAATTTTGACGGACGTCCGCGTTCAATCCACCCGATAATCGCAGCCAATAACGCGAACATCAGCAAGGCGGATACACCCAAAAAGAGGCCCTGCGGTTGACTGTTCATATCAAACTGACCCGCTTGGAGATCCAATCCGGGTTTGGTGATAAAAGCGAATTGGATAACGCACATAAAAAAGAATAAGAGCAAAGGCGCGAGACTATAGAGAATGGATTTGGGTTTGGTCACTCCCATCCAGTAGACAAACCCCACTAATAATAAGCCAATTTCCAATGCAAAAGCGAGAAGCGGATAATTCCAAACCGCAAAGCCCAGATGCAACTCCCCACCCGGATAAAGGGGCAGATCCGGTCGATGAACGATTAAGTCCAATATCCAATGGGAAAACGCCAAAAGCGTGATGATAAAGAAGCCCTTTGCTCCGCTTTTTCGGTTGAACATCCAAAAAATCAAACCTGCGACCAAAGAGATGAGAATGGAGCTGAGTAATGAATGTGACCAAGGAATATTGAAGAAGGGCTCTCCATTTTTCATCACGGTCCCTTCAAGACCGAAAATGGCCAGAACCGCGAAGACAATATCCACGGCCTGGACTGCCAGAAAGGCTTGCCATAAAGCAATCAACGGCACGGTTTTGCCTCGCTTCGTGTCCCACACCGCAGGACCGTAATGCCCCATAAACATTAGTCTAGTTTCCCGTCATGGGCGTAATTGCGAAAATAGTTATAGACATCTTGTTCCTCACGACTGGCCGCATTGCGCCACGTTGGCGCTGTATCAAGATTTAAAACCTTTCCGGTACCATCAACGATAAACACCGTGGGCGTCCCTTTCGTCCCTTCCAAGCCAAATCTTTTGGCGATATGCTGATTTTCTGTTTTCATCCCGACATCAATATATTCGAGCACATAGTGGGATTTCAGCAATGTTTTGAACCTGTCTTTTTCGAAATGCGTCGCCAAGGCGCGGCTGTCATGACACCAATTTCCGCCCATCACGATGAGTGCATGTTTATTCTTGGCGGCGGCCTTCACCAAAGCAGCATCAACGGCTTTTGTTGCATTCTTTTCCGCTTCAAATGGCATGACTTCGCCATGTTCATCTCGGGGATAGATTTTTTCCTGCTGGCTTTCATCCGAATGAGCCATCGTTTTTTCCGATGTTTGCGCGGCGGAAGTTGTGCAGGCCGACAAGACTATGGCGGCCAAGAGAGGTGAGACTAATTTCATCATAAGTTTACCTTAACCCTCTTGCCCCTTGAGCGAAAGTGGAACAGAGACTCTTATGCGTTTCTTTTCCATTTTCCGTCGCAAGACACCCTCCCCTTTATCGTCTGCCTCACTCTCACCTGCCCCCACAGCAGAGAGCCGGACTGAGCCTGTGGCCAACCCTCGCACCGCGGATACAAAGCCCGATATACGACGTTACTTTCATAATGAACGCGGTTTTCAGTGTTACACAAGCTGGTTCGCCTATTGGGGCGGTTGGGTCAGTGCAGGACATTGTGTGAGCGAAGCCATGGACCACACCCCCGACTTTGCAAGTGATGATTGCGTCACCTGGCCTGATGGATTGGATGCCGCTATAGCCGGCTGTCATTTGCCTGACACGCCGCCCCCTGCCCCGCAGATTGGTCAGGCCGTTATTCTCAAAGGCTATCCCGCAGGCGCGCGGAGCCTCGAAACGCGTCAGGGTCAGGTCTATTATGAGAGGCTAGCCGGACAATGGATTGCCCATATCACAAGTCCTGACGAGCCTGTTGTCACAGGCATGAGCGGCGGCCCCGTTTTAGATGCCCAAACGGGAGAGCCCATCGGCATTATTATTACACGGAATAGTCCGGCAGATCTCAATAATGATCGTGACCCGGATGAGAGCGCCGATTTCATCGCGCTCTCGGCTGTCTGGGACGCGCTACAAAAGCGTGAGCACAACCATTCCCATTAAGGCCAGTGTTGAAAGTGTGAACACCGCAAAGCGAGCCATCACCGGCCCGGCACTGACTTGGATGAAACTATGCACCACACGCAGCCCCACATAAGCCCAAGCCAGATAAAAGACTTTTGAGTCGGTCTGTTCGGTTAATACGCAATAAAACATGAGCGCGTAAAAAATCGTCGGCTGTTCTAAAAGGTGATTATAATTATGCGCCGGGGCCTCTGCCCTAATCGGCATTTTCGCTTTCCAATCACCATTGGGTGATTTCGCAGAATCCGGAGAAATTTTCGCCGCTTTCATCGCCGGTATGCGCCGAAGATAGAGCAAAACCCAGATCAATAATGTCCAGACAATCAGCGCTAAAACCGGCGCTAAAAAAGCTTCATGTGTCATGATAATCTCCCCCTCATAATCTCTCTACAATAAACAAAATTTCTCCATGAACCACCTAATAAAAAAGGGCCCGCAAGAGGCCCTTTTCATTAGATTTTGAAAAAATCCGGCAATTAAGACGCCATTGAAATATTATCAACGGCAGTTTTGCCTGTACGCTCATTTTTCGCTGTGTCGAAGTTGACTTTGTCACCTTCGTTTAAGCCTTGAAGGCCACCGCGATGTAAAGCTGTGATGTGTACAAAAATGTCATCGCCACCGGCATCGGGTTGAATAAAGCCGAAGCCTTTTGTGGTATTAAAGAACTTAACTGTTCCTGCTTGCATTGATTCTGACATGGGTATTTCCTTTCACGTCATTTTGACTTCCCCTTATGGGAAGTTTCTGTCGAGGAAGGATATTACTGCGTACTCACAATAGCGGACAAAACATAAATATTCGGTACGATATTAATTAGCCGGGTAGTCTGGCCGTCTTCGATAGCCCGCATATGGCGATTTCATAACGGAAAGGCAAGGTTTAAGTTCAGGCTGTGTCTCTTTGTGTTCGGTCCCATCTATCAAGAAAATAGCTCGCCTTGCCCGCTGACGGAGGGCGGAATGCGGAATTGGGAACAATCCAAATGTTCCAAACGCGATGTATGCGGGCCGATTTTATCAAGCCCATAGCGTTTTTGCGTGACCTTATAACGCTGCGCGATAAGCTGAGCGAAAGGCGTCCGTTTTTCTTCGCCGCGAGACCATTCCGGATCATAATCGCGCCCGCCATTCATTGTACGAATATGGTTCATGATCCGCTTGGCACGGTTTGGTGCAAAAACGGAAAGCCATTCCTGAAAGAGGGGTGAGACCTCCATAGGCAAACGCAATATGGTATAGGCCGAATAAGTGGCCCCCAAATCGGCAGCCCGTTTCATAATGCTCTCTAGCTCGCTGTCATTCAGTCCGGGAATCATCGGCCCGAGCATAATCCCTGTGCGGATACCGGCATCGGCCAAAGCCCGCAGAGCCTCAAATCGGCGCTCGGGCGTAGGGCAGCGCGGCTCCATCGCCCGAGCCAGCCCTCTGTCCTGTGTCGTAATTGAAATCATACACCGGGTGAGGTTCCGCGCGCCCATTGGCGCAAGAATATCAAGATCGCGCATTATCAAATTGGATTTCGTCAATAACGATACGGGATGGCGAAAATCAGCGAGGACTTTCAACACAGCACGGATAATTTTCATCTCTCTTTCGATAGGCTGATAAGCATCCATATTCGTGCCAATCGCAATCGGGCGAACGCGATAACGGGGTCGCGACAGCTCGGCCGTTAATAAAGCCGCCGCATTCGGTTTTGCGAAAAGCCGGGTTTCAAAATCCAATCCCGGAGACAATCCATGATAAGCATGGGTCGGACGGGCAAAGCAATAAATGCAGCCATGTTCACACCCACGATACGGATTGATGGACCGATCAAACCCCACATAAGGCGAGTTTACTTTATTGATGATTGTCTTTGGATGCTCAATCGTGACCGTCGTGGAGCGTCCTTTCTTGTCATCATCGGCCAGACTGTCCCACCCGTCATCATAACGTTCCCGCCTATCAACTTCATAACGCCCACTGACATTACTTCGCGCGGCTCTACCCTTTTCTGTATCGGGGCGAATGGATTTAAAAGGAATGAAATGTGGATTGGCCATAAAATCATGATAGGATTAAATTCCTCTCATGAAAAGAACAAATAATGAACATGTTGTACATTACCTTCCCAATTCACTTTTGCCTGACCCGATACGATTCAACATAGGTGTTATGACAATTTGCTATCACGTTAAGGATTGCCAAAATCAGTTCTGATAAGATAGGGCGCAAGAAAGCGTGACCACATCACATATTAGCAAACCTACACAGACATCATTTGAGACTGCCTTATGGCTCTGACAGAAATTATCGGATTCACCGCCGCAACACTGACCACCTTATCTTTCGTACCGCAGGCCTATTTGGTCATTCGCACGCGCCGAACGGCGGGCATTTCGCTTTTGATGTATTCTTTTTTTGTGGTGGGTGTCTCTCTGTGGTTGACCTATGGTATTCTGACAGGCGCAAAACCAATTGTGGCCAGTAATTCAGTAACCGTCATATTGGCAGGCACAATTTTATGCATTGCCGCGAGAGAGCGTTTTAAACGCCGCGGCACGTTAAAGGCGCGCAAACCCGGCGTTGTGTTAAAGCCGTTCCAGAACCCCGATATTATTTATCACCAATCCGACAATAAGGCATCGGATTCGGCGTCAGATAAACCATCAAATTAGGCGGCTAATATGGCCGTATTCAGGTAGGCGTCCGTATAGATCCGGACTTTCGTCGAGGCGTTCTTCGGCAAGACATCTGCTTCCGGCGGATCTTTGAAATCATAGACCTTATCACAAGGGATAAACTGACGCGCTTCTCGCAAATTCAACCACACTGAATAATCTGAAAATTCGCGTTTTTTGATCGGTCGATTGATATGAAGTAAGATTGTTTCAATCAACACATCCCGACTGATCGCTTCGAAATAACCCTGCACCACCTCTTTCGGCCCCTCCGTAATTGCCAAGGCCTGTTGATTATCGGCGAAGACACGCCCGGTCAGCCCGAGCTCTCGACAGACATCGACACTTTTACAGGAGACCTGATGAGCAATTTTGCCAGTCATGGCATTTGTACAGGTCGAGCTATATATTAATTGATGTAATTCCATAAGGCACACTAAAGGTTAAGCCCTTGAAGCGGCGTTATGAGACAGGGTTAAGCGCGCATTAATTTGCCGTGTCTCCACTTGCAGCATCTTCAGATGGATATGTTTCGAGTTTAAACCGAATGGGCAAGGTCACGCGTGTCCGTACGGCTTTGCCATCAATCATCCCCGGGTTGAATGCGCCCAATGTTTTCACCACGCGCAAGGCTTCGGCGTCCATCTCCAAACTTACGCCGCGTGTCACCACCGGATTAGAAATCGTGCCATCCAGTTCGATCACGAAAGTGACATGGACTTTGCCTTCCATACCGATGGCGGTGGCGCGGCGGGGATATCGGATTTCATCCGTGACATGTCGGGCCATTTCATATTTTCCTGCACGATAGGACGGGCGGATCTCGGTTTTACCGTAGATTTTCGCCTCAGGCTCAATTTTTGTCGTATCAGGATTTGTGGTAACAGGCGTTTCCGAAACAGGCCCCTCCGAAGCGGGAATTTGGCGCTCATCCATCTGCGCCCAAACTGTTCCGGCTATCCCCATCAAGAGCAAAGACAATAAAACCGTTCTCATCCTGTCATATCCCGTGTCAGTCGTTTGATGATCTTATTATGCGCCGGAAAGCGGGCCGTCAAAGCCTCACGCTCGGCCAATTCAAACCCGGCAAAATCAAAACCCGGTGAGACCGTGCAGCCGACCAAGGCATAACCGTCGGGCCTGTCCACGCTTGAGCCAAACCAAACACCTGCGGGGACGACGGCTTGGAAGACTTGCCCTGCCCCCAAATCTGGCCCGATTGACAGAGTTGAATATTCCCCCGCATCGTCAATCATATGAACGGTGAGCGGGTCGCCCGCATAAAAATGCCACATCTCATCCGCATCAATGCGGTGGAAATTCGAGACATTGTCCGAGGTCAGCAAGAAGTAAATACCCGTCGCGACAGCGCGGTCTCCGACCTTAGCGTCGGCGCGGTAAGTCTCCTTATACCAACCGCCTTCGGGATGAGGCTGCAAATCTAATTGTGCGATCAAATCCTGAGCAGAATCAGAGGCGGGATTTGGTTTGAAATCAGGCGCGGAATCGATCAATGTCTCAGTCACGCCCACCTCATAGCGTGAGTCCATAAATCTGACTAGCGATAACCCCGTCGAATGGGCTGTTCAAAGTCCGACTGGCACGTCTTGTCATAACATTGACGGAGTTTTTTGACCTTACCGTCGCCCCGTTCAGTGTAAAACACATTGGAAGGACAGGCATAGATTTTCAATATTGGTGGAGCGTTTCGGCGCGCCTCAACAAAGGCGATCTGCGTTTGATTGGCCGAAGGCGGCCCGCCACACCACGGCCCGGAGCAGGAGATTTCCATATCTACGGGGAAATTTTGCAGGGGCACGTCTGAGCGCTTATTCGGGCCGAGAGAAAATCCATCAAACCACGCCCGCGTAACTTGCGGAGGCTGTGGCTTCATCTGATTTCGGTATTCCATGGGCGGCGGCGCAACATAATCAGGCGCGCGAAACTTACCGACGAAAACGTGATAAATGGTCGTGCTTTGCTTCGCGTTTTCCATTGTCTTGCCCAAATCCGGACGCATACAAGACAAGGCCGAAGCACTTTGTGAGGCCGCCAAAAGACTAAGCCCCAAAAGACCTGCGGTGAGCGTGCGTTTCAACATAATGACCTCCGTTTTATCCGTATCATGAGGCAGAGATAACACAGACGGCCTGAATACACACTGACCCGTGAATTTATCTCCTGTTCAGGCTCGGCTACGGTACGAAACGGTCAAACTTTACCGCCGATAAGGTCGAGGCCGAATTGCGATGTTCCGCCGCTGCAACATAATCGGGCAAAGCGAAAAAGGCCTGCATATGGGCGTCATCCCGAAATTCCAGTAAGACAATTTTGTCGGCTTTCATATTCGGCGTCATGGCAATAGGGGCTTCGTCATTGGCCAAAATCTTCACGCCTTCCCGCATAAAAATTGGCGTCGCCAGCGCGACATAACGATCATACCCCGCACGGTCGTGAATGGTGAAATGGGCAAGGACAAAAGTGGTCATGGGCGGGCTCTTTTGGAGGTTAGGTGAAGTGAAAGTTATAAGTTGTCAAAATCGATATGGATTTGATCCTCTGGCGGTTTGCCCCCTACGGATTTATAGAGCGCACGCGCCGCGATATTATCCGCATCCGTCGCAACCCACGCGCATTTGCAATTCATCTCTTTCGCTTTGTCGAGCATCATTTGCATGAGTGCCTTTCCAATGCCGCGTTTCTGATAAGGCGGCCCCCCCACTTCGGAGATAAATAATTCAGGCTGCGCCCAATCAGGATGAAATTGTTTGGACGCGCTCACAAACCCCACAATTAAACCGTCTTTGGCCATATCCTGCGCCACCACGATATAATGAAGCTGGTCAAAGAGAAAAAGCCGCGCGCTTTCAGAGTTGATAGGATTGTCGAAAACGTCTGGCGCGACATGGGAAAGCAATTCGATTTCGTCGAGGGTTAGGAAGGTTTGGGTTATGGTCATATTACTATCCTAATGCACAATTCATCCCAAACCTCTAGCTGATATTATCTACATAATCATGGACAACAGCTAATCACCTAACAGAACAAATTTGCAATCTACACTTGGAAATGAAAGACCGTCTTTTTTCTCCATACAGACATCCATCATTTCCTCCCCCTTCTTATCCTGCTCAGGAGCAGATTCCCTATATTCTGAGCGCCAGTAGGCACTCCCAACAATAGTACCTTTTTCTTTCACGAAAAAACCAGTGGTAATCAATAACCCGATATGAGTGTAATATTGGCAGACAGCAAAATTACCCTTTTCGGATTGAATGAACTTCGCTTGCGCAGCAATAATAGCTGTATCAAGATGTTGCAATTGAACACGCGTGGCGGGTCCAACAGAGAAATTTGGCCATTGTTTTATCTCTTCAGTCTCAAAAGCGGTTTTGGCATATGCCGCGTCTGGGCACTGATAGGTTTCCGAGGCATGAGATGTAATGCTCGCAAAAGCGAAAAAAGCTATACAGTTTACAAACCCAATTTGTTTTTTATTCGTCACCCTAGCCTCACTCACCCGCCTTTAAATAAATCTGTCCGCCAAGCTCCTTAAACTTCTCGCTCATTTCCTCCATTCCCTTCTCGGCTTCCACAGGATAAAGGGCCGCTTTCTCATTATCGCTCAAGCCATCGGCGTAGTCCCTTACATCCTGCGTGATTTTCATGGAGCAGAATTTTGGGCCGCACATGGAGCAGAAATGCGCGACCTTATGGGCGTCTTTCGGCAGGGTTTGGTCGTGATAATCCTTGGCCGTTTCGGGGTCGAGTGACAGGTTAAACTGATCTTCCCAACGGAATTCAAATCGCGCGCGGGAGAGCGCATCGTCGCGGATTTGCGCAGCGGGGTGACCTTTGGCCAAGTCAGCGGCATGGGCGGCGAGTTTATAGGTAATCACGCCGACTTTCACATCATCACGATCCGGAAGGCCGAGATGTTCTTTCGGTGTGACATAGCAAAGCATGGCCGTGCCGAACCAGCCAATCATCGCCGCACCAATGCCTGATGTGATGTGGTCATAGCCGGGGGCGATATCCGTCGTTAACGGGCCGAGTGTATAGAACGGCGCTTCGCCGCATTCACGGAGTTGCTTTTCCATATTCACTTTGATCTTGTGCATCGGCACATGGCCGGGGCCTTCGATCATGACTTGGCAGCCTTTTTCCCAGGCAATTTTCGTGAGTTCACCCAATGTTTCCAACTCGGCGAATTGTGCGCGGTCATTGGCGTCAGCTATCGCACCAGGGCGGAGGCCATCGCCAAGTGAGAACGTTACGTCATAGCGGCGCATGATATCGCAAATTTCGGGGAATTTCGTATAGAGGAAGCTCTCCTCATGATGGGCCAAGCACCATTTCGCCATGATAGACCCACCGCGAGAGACAATGCCGCAGACACGGTTCGCCGTCAGATGGATATAGGCCAGACGCACACCCGCATGGATGGTGAAATAATCTACGCCCTGTTCGCATTGTTCAATCAATGTGTCGCGATAGACTTCCCAAGTCAGGTCTTCGGCAACACCATTGACCTTTTCCAGCGCTTGGTAAATCGGCACAGTCCCGATGGGCACGGGTGAATTACGGATGATCCATTCGCGCGTATTGTGAATGTTTCGACCCGTCGAGAGATCCATCACATTATCCGCGCCCCAACGTGTGGCCCAAACCATTTTCTCGACTTCTTCCTCAACGGAAGACGCCACAGCGGAGTTACCGATATTGGCATTGATTTTGACGAGGAAGTTACGCCCGATGATTTGCGGTTCCAACTCCGCATGGTTGATGTTGGACGGAATGACCGCGCGACCCCGCGCAATTTCATCACGGACAAATTCCGGCGTGACAAAAGCCGGGATATCCGCGCCAAAGCTCTCCCCTGCATCGACGCGCTCTTGGGCACCTTCGAGCATGGCTTTGCGGCCCAGATTTTCGCGCTCAGCGACATAAATCATTTCTTTGGTGATGATGCCGGCTTTGGCAAATTCATATTGTGTCACGGGGCCTGTATCTGTGCCGCGCAGAGGTTTGTTCTTAATCGGAAATTCGCGAGCCAGAAAACGGCCCGTCGCCCCGCCATTATCTTCGGGTTTGACATCGCGACCTTTATATTCCTCGACATGGCCGCGTTCCAACACCCAATCCTTACGATGACGGGCAAGCCCCTTCTCGACATCAATCGTGACATTGGGGTCGGAATACGGACCGGAAGTATCATAGACAGGCACGTCAGGCTCATTCGCCGTGGGATGCAAATGGACAAGACGATGCGGCACACGCAATGTCGGGTCAGACTCGGGTGCGGTGTAAACCTTGGAAGAACTCGGCAAAGGCCCCGAGGTCACTTCGGGAGTTTGAAATTCGGCGGGGTTAATGGGCTTGTTCATTTTTAAATTTCCTTAGAACAGAATTTATTTCTTTTTCCACCATCGCGGGGTTTTTGACTTCGACAAAATCCAAATTAGACGGATCATAAATGATGTTATCTAAAAAGGGTAATACAGTTTTGACAGCTTTTATTGTTTGAGCGTCATCCATTGAGCTCTTAAGGGGGCCGATTTCGATGGTACCATAAATATCTGAACCGTAAATTGAGACAGTAGTCTCATTCGTAAAATATCCGCCAGAAATTGGGCTATATTCAGGGTCATCATAATTCCTTTTAAACCCCTCAGTTCCTTTCCACCGCCAACTCCCGCCCCAAATTGGTCTATAATGAAAGGCACGCTTATTCGTTACGATATAACGATATTTCCCGAAATTCCATTTGTACAAAAACCAAAATCCACCAAAGCAAATGATAAACAACAGAGTCGGCGGCAAGGCGCTTTTAAAAGTTACTGGCTCGCCATTCATGACGGGCGTTTTACCCTGTAAAAGCGGAATTCCGTATTCAAAACCTGCCGCAATCGCAAATAGTAAAAGAAAGCCATAAAGAATTCTGAAGAACCATATGATAGGCTTCGGAAAACGCGAAGGTTGTCCAATCCACTGCACAACCTCATCTTCACCAAGAGCGTGCTGTGCTGCTTTAGGAATTTCACCTAGCCCCATCTTTAAGGCTTCCCCTTCTCGGAGTTCAGCCTCAACGATATATTGATTATCTTCGTTAATCATCGGGATGGCTCCAATTCCGGACGAAGAGCGTAAAGATGTGAGATCAGATTATCCCGATCAGCCGAGACCAGACTAAAATACTCATCGCGAGTTTGAATACGGATAGAAGGTGACCCCTCGCTATAATCCGGCGCAATAGACAAAATATCTTCCACGTCCAAATAAGACGCTTGGTCATCCAAGTCTCGCATAAAGGATAAGCGTTGCCGACTGAGCCAGCAAGGCCTGCGGTTTTTCACATCTTCACCCTCCTGCATGCGATTCAACTTTTTGATAATGACGACATAGGAAAAAATTAAAACAATGAAGATTATGAGCGGGGCAAAAGCATCCTGAAGAAATTCGCCCTTATCCGTGGCCTCTGAAAGGTCTCTGAAAAATCCATATATAAGCCACATCATAAAAGCCGCGGACAAAACCATGTAAGCGGCGTACAGAGTTTTTAATGCGGAAATGCTAAACCTCCGAAGCCCACGCGGCCAAATAAATTTTTCGGCCCTGCGACTCGCACTCGAAGCCTGCCAGAGAATATCCTCATCCCTCACTGCACGCCTCCTTTATGGGGTTCAAAATCAATCTTGTGACGCTCCTCTCGTGCATCATGCCCGCTCCAGTCTTTGTCTCAGAGCGTCTCTCGTTTGGGCGACCGGTGACTCATATCGCGTCTGTAGCGCGGCCAAAATTTCCGGTTTTGCTTTATCCGGGGTTCCCGCATTCATCGGCGGGCTAGGATCATATTCCAGACCGAGCTGAATGGCTTCCGCAATGTCTGCACCACATATTTCTTTTGCGAGTGTAAAAGCGAAATCTATTCCAGCGGTGACGCCGCCACCCGTGAATATATTACCGTCACGCACAATCCGGGCTTGCTGATAAATGGCGCCGCAGTCTTTCAACACCTCGGCATAAGCCCAATGGGTCGTCGCGCGCTTATTAGATAGGAAACCCGCCCCTCCAAGAAGCAGTGCCCCCGTGCAAACGGATGTAATATAGTCCGCGCCCTCACCACTTTTACGCAGGAAATCCATAAATCTGTCATCTGCCAAAGCCTGCGCAATGCCGAAACCGCCGGGCACACACACCATATCCAATGCGCCCGCAGTCTGAAAATCATGAGACGGGATAAAATCGACAGGACAGTCTGTTTTGATAGGGCGTATATGATCGGCAATTGTAATCGCTTCGCAGTCAGGCAGGCGCGACAGAACCTGTAATGGCCCCATAAGGTCCAATTGAGTCAGATTATCAAAAAGCAAAAAGCCAATTCGCACCGTCTTTTTCCGTCCTTCCGCCGATGTTAATCGGATCAAGTTCAAAGGATACGTCTCAGCCAAGTCAGTGGCGCTCCTCGGATGTTTTCAACATAGCGGTTTTCAGTTGCGGGGCAAGCGGAAGACACGGCTTTCCTGTGAGTCGAGTATCAGGCCGAAAACAATGATAAGGAGTAAGCGACCCAAATTCATCGGGGTCAATGCCGACAAAATTTCTAGGCCCAAAACGAAGCAAGCCTGTGATTTGCTTGAACCTTCAAAAAGCTGATTGAGAGTTCAAATAAACTCTTATTTTTATGCAGATACATCCACTTTGTCGCATATCCGTTGAGAGTTTCATGCGTATAAAAATTATAATTCAATTCTAACGAACGATTTATAACAAGACCAAAAATGACCTATCGTTTAATATACCGATCCAAAGCAGCCCACGCCATGACCGATAGCGAATGGCGTAGCTTGGCTATGTTATCAGCCTTGAAAAATAAGGCACTAAATATCGCGGGATTATTGCTGCAATATGACGGCCATGTGATGCAGGTTTTAGAAGGCCCCGAAGACGCAGTGAAGGCGCTTTACAGCCGCATTTGCGAAGACCCTCGCCATACTAATATCACCTGCATTTACTCTCAGAATGTAGAAACACCTGTCTTTCAAAATTGGTCGATGGGGTATCGCCCCGTTGAATCCATGGAAGAGATGGATATGTTCTTCGCCCTATCTCATGAGAGCTTCACCGAGATTGCCGCTAATACGAATGAGGCGGATGTCCGAAGCGAGATAGAATCCTATGGCAAGGATGCGGGCTTAAGCCAATGATCAACTGATGCGCCTACGCCTAGCTTCAAGGGCCTAACCACCCTCCCCAAAACGCAGCATTGTGGATGATGTATCGCCCCGAGCATCA
Organism: uncultured Algimonas sp.; assembly: GCA_964511495.1. Lineage (GTDB taxonomy): Bacteria > Pseudomonadota > Alphaproteobacteria > Caulobacterales > Maricaulaceae > Litorimonas. The sequence goes on from CAZEFT010000011.1 coordinate 22,455, forward strand.
AGGTTGACGAAATAAAGCCTGTCATATTCTGTTGCTTCCACAATCGGTGTGCCACCTTCACCGCCTAGTAATTCGGTTAATTGCGGTGTTGTATTGCTATGACCGACGACTAGATGACGCCCGCCTTCTTGGCGCAATTTTAACGCTATGGCAGGCAGGTCACGCGGGTCATAGAGCTGCACCTCTATATTCAACGCTTCGGCCAGCGGGGCCGCGGTTTGCATTGTGCGTTTATAGTTACTGCTGTGAATGTGTTCAATTTTTGCGTCTTTTAGCAGCTTCGCAAGCAAGGCTGATCTCGCGTGACCAGCCTCTGTAAGCGCCGGATCAGACGAATCCTTCATCTTCTCGGCATGACGGACAAGAAAAATCACAGCAGGTTTATGCGTCTTTGCTTCTCCTGAAGTGACCGTGGTCGTGATGGTCTTCGCGGAAGACGAGACATTGGCTGTGGTCGAATTTTGACACGCCGTCAAAAGGCCTAAACCGAATATCGCGCCCAGCCACACACTTTGTTTTAAACTATTCATCTTGTTCCTTTACACGCGCCCTGAAATTATATGCTGTGAATATCAATCTTTGGACGCTTTGGTTTTCACACCGGCTTTAACGGCCCTACTCTCTCCAGAGTTTGAGAAATAGTCCGCTCCACTTTCTTTCAACTCCGCAGGCACTTTGATGGGGACGTGAACGCCGGTCGCTTTCTCTGCATTGATATCGTCTTTTAAAATCGCCTTTCCGGCCTCGGAGAGGAAAAACCAATAGGGTGGAAAAGCGGTGTCTGTGCGCCTGGCGGTCCAATGATCTGCATGAGGTTGGAAATGTTCGCGGCGACTATCCGCATCCCCCATATGAATCACGGTCGCCCCACCCTTTAACGTGACGCGGTAAACCATATTTTGCACATCTAATCGGGCATTCGGCCATCCTGAATGGGGAATACGTAAGGCGGAAATAGCGGCTCCCGCAACAGAGAATATTTCAGGCTTATCCCCGACCGCCATATCTAATGATGTTATACGCGCCAAATATTCCTCACGCCAATGTTCGTCATCACGCATATAATCAATGGCCTGTGACGGTGCGACCAGATGTAGTTTGGGATGGGCTCTCAATAACTTTATCGTCGCAGCCGGTGAAAAATGATCGCCATGGGCATGACTGATGAAGACCAAATCAAGCCCGTTATAAAGGCCTGTCCCGTTCATAAGGGCCGCAATCTGCTCTTGTGAAGGTTCCGGGTAAACACCAAAACCCGTTTGGGGAAGCGGGTCAAAAACTAGGCTCATCTCGCCTTGACGAATAAGCACACCTTCATTGGCGATATAGTGGGCCATAGCCGCCTCTCCACCATTCATGGCTTTACCAGAATTATGCGCTCGCTCATGAGCAAAAACAGTAGCTGGAAAAAGGCAGGTCAATGCGAAGAGGGATGCCAGAAATATTATTCCGGGTTTTCGATATTGAGAGTTCAATATTGATTTTGTCATTGCCTCTCCCCTTCCCACTGGATTGACCATGCCAAAAGGGTCTTGGCTATGCAAGAAACACTTTGCCCACTCCATTATTGGTGTGTTTTTCTTTAAGCACCTATGAATAATGCTTTTTTTACTTTTCTTTTTTAATGTTAACGGGCTGTGGGGCATAAAGTTTAGCTAGGTCAGATAGGGCCAAAAAATAAGGCATCCCCAATGATCCATCAGGTCATGTTACAAGGTCATATTCACAGTTCCGTTTCGCCTATTATCAGCAGAGACGACATCCAACGCATCTTTACACATGTAGAGGAAAAAGAATTTACCGGCCTTACAATCTATGTAGATGGCAGTTTTTTGACATTGTATGAAGGGGATAAAGCCTCAATAGAGCACTCTCGTGCTATTTACGCCAATACCGCGCGTTACAGTAACATCCTCACCCTTTTCAGCAACCCGATTGAAAAACGAGACTTTGCCGATTTTCGAATTGGCCTGGGGCGCAATGATTGCGATCAAAATGTCATGGATCTTCCGAACTGTTTCTGCCTTGGCCATCAAAGCCTCAACAGCGTTTTTCCGGCAAGCTTCCCTAATGAATTTCAGATTCTCATTCGCACATTCGCCCGCGTCAATAATCTTATGGCTGTCTAGGGCAATCAAATCCCCTTCGGGATTGCATTTACAAATCCGGTCTTTCGGCTTAGCGTCTTTTCAAGGAGATGCTTATGCGCCGTATTTTAGTCCTTGTGTTCTTTGCCGCTCTTTTGGCTTTTCCCTCAACAGCAAAAGCCCAATTGGACGAAATCGTCGTCACAGCCTCGCGTATCGTGACAAAATCAGGGAATACGGAAAATTCTCCTCCCGGCATTTTTTACGAACGAAAAGGCGACTTCCTCTTATTGCGGGTCACGATTGAAAATGACTCACGGGAATTAGGAACACGGTTAGAAGAACTCACTCAAACCGTCGAAGGCTTTATTCGCGCCGCCCGCAGTGATGATGATATCACACTGAGCCTTTTAGACGACAGTTTCGTGCGCCCCCTCTCCATCGCCAGTTTTGCCGACGGCATTTATCGCGGCTCGCGGCCGGATACATCCGTTGCGACATTACAGGTCAAAACCGATATTCCCGAAAATGTAGAAGACTCATTCAAACTCGCGACAAAGCTCGGGAAATTTGTAGATGCACAAAGAGAAATCGGACGAACAAAAATCACTAATTCTGATCAAATCAGTGTCAGCGTCGTCAACCCATACCAATATCGTCAAACCGTCATGACTATGGTGTTGGATGAAATCAAACGCGTGAAAACCGCTTTGGGCCCGGATTACCGGGTCGTTATTCGGGGATTGGATAAAGAATTAAATTGGGTGCGGAGCGGTGACCTCAATCTCGCTTTCACCTTGCCTTACACTTATGATGTTATTCCGAATAATTTGCAGTCCTATTAGGACATAGCATTCCAATTAAAATAAACCAGAGAGCACAAGTTTATTGACAATTATCGTCGTCAGCTTTCTTTGGGAGGCTTTCAACAAAACGGATAATATCGGTTTTTAGCGTGGCATCTCCGTCAAAGTGACGCGACAAAACCTTTACTGCATCTGTGTGATTCATATCATCATAGATTTTCACAATAGCCTTACCGCCGCGCGCCTGAATTTTTTCAGCCAGTTTTTGCGAATTTTGCGGATAGACCGTTTTATCATCCGCTCCATGACCGAAAAACAAAGGCGGCGTTGGACCGTCGGCCTGATTAAGGGGGGCATCTTCAGCCGTGAAACGGTCAGGGAAAATCGTAATGTAAGGTTCCTCTTTCAAAGGGATAATGCCAGTAGGCCCGGAGAGGCTAACTACACCTGATATCGAGTCACATAAATCACGACCTTCCGCTTTCAAATATTGTGGGTTCAACGCCGTCATCAAAACATTATAAGCGCCTGCGGAATGTCCCATGATCACAATCTCACGATCAGGAAATTGCTTTGCTACCGCAACAACGGCTTTTGCCGTGTCTTCAATCATCTGCGGATAAACCGCGTTGGGATAAAGACGGTAATTCGGTACGACAACATCAAACCCTTCAGAGGTAAAGCCTTCGGCCAGAAATTTGTAAATATCTTTGCTACCATCCGTCCAACTCCCGCCATGGATAAAGACCAATAAAGGCGAATTCCTGCGCGGTGTTTTGGAACGATAAACGTCATAGCGCTGACGCTCCAAAGGCCCATATGACACATCAGACATTTTTTCGAAAGAACTCGAAGGCGTGATTGTGTTCAACAATGTGACAGGCGCACACGCCGAAACAGCGATAAGCGTCAAAGCGGAGGCTGCCACTAGTCCAAACCCAAATTTCATAATCTTCATTCCGTTCATTCTGCGCCCTTACCCTGACCGCTTGTGAGTTCTAGTTACGTATGAAAAGACGTTGCCGACGCTATCATTTCGTAAAATTACAGCGTTTGTAAATTTGAGACGAAAGTTAGATTAAGTGTGGCGTGAGACAAATCAATTATCCGTCAGTCGCAATATAAAGCCATGCCTGCCCACCCGACTCTAATGTAACCTCAACGCGCTTATAATCATCGACTTCATAGGCATCTGCTTGAGCTAATTCATCATCAGTAATGTCAAACACCATACCCGCCACACGATCAGTCGGAAGGTTCGATGGAATGGCCAAAGGATGCACGGCTTTCCCGCTTTTCGCTAAAACATCTGGGTCAGTAATCTCCACATGCGACAGGCGGTAACCAACAATGCGGTCGGCTCTACCTGTCAGCAACCGTCCAAATGTTTCCACTTGAACATTGGTGTGTTGTAATGTCCCGTAAGAAAAGAGTTTAGGCATAAGTCTCTTTAAATCATCACATCAAAAAGTCAGCGCTTCAAACAAGATCGTACCGAAACCCAGACATATCAACAATGCGATTGGGGTGAACAGGAGTACAAGCAACCAAGTGTACACTGAGAAGTGGCTGTTTTTCGCAACAAGTTCGGGTTGTGCTGTATTATATTTTAGCACCTGCATGGCGACTGGAATAGGAATGAGAAAAGGAACGACTGACAGCAACATCCAGACTTCCGCGACCCCCTCAAGCTTATCAATGACCCGTTCTGCTACTGTGAATAGGATATAGAGGAAGGCCAGAGGTATCGCGAAAGCACCATACCAAGAATAGCCAGAAACATCCCTTTCATCACCGATATCTTTGATGCGTGGGAAAAGCACGAAGTTTGTAAAACTTGCAAAAAAGGTCCGCACAACAGGCAATATTTCTTGATTATCGACCGTTTTCATCCACTGCCAGTTTTTGTAAAACCAGTAAAATTGATAAAGGCCGAATGTCCAAAAACTGAGAAAAATAAACTTCTTCAAACCGACCGGATGCAGAATAAGGTCGTGACGCCATGCAAGATCATAATCTCTTCGCCATACGGCCACAACCAAGGCAATCAAAGCGAACAGAAAAAAACCTACTGCAAACACAGCCTCGAAATTTTCATCCCACCACTCAGATCCTGCCCCATCATTTGAAGCCGTACCTGAATCCACAGGAAGTGTCATTGTCACGCCAAAAGCGTCTCGCGCGTCATTAATTTTATTCATAATTTCGGCGAAACCTTCCGCTGGAATAAAATCTCGCTTGGTCACATAGCTATAGACTTCTTCGTAAAGTGTGCCCTCATAGCTCTCCTCACGAATGTAATCGAAAGACTCTGTATTAATTTCCGCCGGAGTCAGTGACATGTTCCAGTCTTTTCCGACAAGAAAGCGAATGCGCTGACGTGTCTTAACTGGATAATTTATTGAAAAAGGTGTTGAGCGTTTCGCACCGGAAAAACTTGGCATATCTGCTTTGACTTCATAAGGAATAGCCCAAAATTCTTTTTGCTTACCATTTTCAGAAAGCTCCCACCCATCCTTGATAAGATAATATGCTGTGATGGAATAAGACCCTGCATCAACATCCTCGGAAAACTCGACAGGTTTGAGTTGCTCAACCGTTGGATAAAAATCGGCGAAGTAATCCAGCAAACTCTTTTCGACGGATTTCATACCATCAGCCTCATACCAATTTTTCATGGAGTCCGCTTCTTCGCCAAAATAATTCAAACGAATAGTCATGGGAATGTCATCGCCATTTCCGACCAAGTCATATTCATCAACGAAATCTTTGAGCCATTCTATGTCAGCAGGTTCGGCCTCAATGACGCGAGAGTTTGCCCCATCAAGCAACAAACCTTTACCGAAATGACCTTGATCCAAACGATCTAAATCACCCAATTGCTCACCCCTCGTTGCGTCGAGAAAGTAATCTTCCCCGTCGATAATCGCGCGCACTAATACGTGGTCGAAAATAGAATACCCCGGTTGCGCCCGCGTAAACTCTCCGCGTTCATCCGTCTCCACCAAGATAGGGCGGGCTTCGACACCCAGACCGTTTAAGATAGTCATCAAAAGATAAGTGACGTCTTTGCAATCCCCGAATTTTCGCTCGAGCGTGAGTTCCGGAGGGCGGGGAATATACCCACCTTGCCCTAGCTCAATGCCCAGATAGCGAATGTTTGATTGAACAAAAGCGAGGGCTTTTCGCGTTCGAACCTTTGGGTCGTCACTCTCATCCGCGATGCGGTCGATAATGGACTGAACGGTCGAGTCCGGTCGTTCGGAGATATCATAATAAGGCGAGAAATGTGCCCCAACATCTGACCATGCCTCTACCCCTGACACTTCATAAGTCGGGCGTATATAAAACCATTCCGGAACGTCTTCATCAAAATTTTGAGCTTTGATATTTTCTGTATACCAATCAAGATAAGTCGATCGGTTTGATATCTTTATTTCGGGTTCTGGAGCGTCATTATGTTTCTTGGTGAAATAAGGAGTGTCAGAAGGGAGGACGAGACGATCTCTCAATTTTCGTATAGGCACAGTATATTCAAAAAATGCGCGATTATAAAAACTGCCCAATAAAGCAGGGTTAATTCCATCGACTGTATAGGCATAGTCAATTCTGTCCCCAACTTTCAGACCCGGTACAGAAAATCCGATTTGTAAATCCCCGTTATAAAGGAGCTTATCCCTGTCTGTCTCGACGCGGTAAATATCGAACTTCTCCAAATCCAAAAGCTTGATACGCGTCCCATTCCGCCAAATAGAAATATCATGAAAATCAACCGTTTGATATAATGGATCAAATGTCACCGTTATGGTTCCATAATCTTCCAACCCCCCTGTTGTTTGAATATCCACAACAAAGCGCCTGTAACGTAATTTATCTTGAGCTTTGCTTGTGACTTTGGATTGATAGGAGATCAGTTGATAACCAAGTTGCAACCCCTCGGCCAAGTCAAACGGCGTCTCAGGAATATCATCTTCAATAACCCAGTCACCGGGAGGCGCGACACGCACATAATCTGAAACAGATTGCGCCGCTGCGCTTATCGTCATGAGGACCGTTGCCAGAAGACTTAAAATTCCAATTAACCAGAAGCGTCGTAACAAAAGATAGCCTTTCCACTATTTAATTCAAAGGTCACAATGATTTATTTCATCTAACGCACTGATTTCGACTTACAAGTGTAATTAAAGACTTTCTCTATTCGCGTGTATCCTTGCGCCTCCAATCCCCTTATTGACGTAGGCGTTGTTGTAACGCATGGCGTGGTCATGACGAACATTGCCTCTTTGACACTCCACCATTACCCCCTCTCGCGTTCAGCACGGGTGAAATGGCTACTTCATGAATTATTAAATGATGGCTTTGAAACAAAACGCGTAGCCCTTCGAAAAGGGGCTCAATTCAGTGCTGATTTTCTGGCCAAAAACCCAAATCATGGCGTGCCGGTTTTGGATGTCACTTATGAGTCGGGAGAAACACAGACAATATACGAGTCAATTGCCATTCTGGTTTTTCTCGCCGATGCCTATGCGGAAAAAGAGCTCGCACCGCCTCCCTCACAGGCGCAAAATCGCGCGGACTATCTACAACTCATCGCCTTTGGCGGCGCTTGGATGGACATGATGTTATGGCAAATCCGGTTAAATGAAGACTTGCTCCCACGTTCTGTACGCTCCGCATCGCTCGCCCAATTTAATCGAGATAAATTCAAAAACGAAGTAGAACCGCAATTACTCAGTCGTTTAGACAAGCATGACTATATGTGCGCCTTTGGTTTTTCCGCGGCTGACTGCATGATTGGGCAAAACATTAATTGGGCGCGAGCTTATGGTCTCTGTCAGGATGACCGATTTTATGCCTATATGAAACGCATGAAGCAAAGAGAGGCTTTCCAGCAAGCTTTTGCCGATGCCTCGGAATTCGAGGGATAAAGCCCCGTGAGAACCGTGAAATTAGGACAATCAAATCTCCATGCCGGGACGATTGCTTATGGGTGCTGGCGTTTTGCGCAGAGCACCGTCAGCGACGCTGATCGTAAAATCCATACAGCTTTAGATGTCGGCATGACCCTCATTGATACCGCCGATATTTATGGTTTGGGAGAGAGTTCGGGCTTTGGCGGCGCGGAAGCCGTTCTAGGCCAAGTCCTCTCGCGATCACCGGAATTAAGAGATCGAATGATATTGGCGACAAAGGGCGGTATCGACGCCGTCCGCCCCTATGACAGTTCCGCTGATTACTTGACCCGCGCGATGGAGGCGTCACTCAAACGGCTAAATGTTGACTATGTTGATCTTTACCAAATTCATCGTCCAGATATCACGACGCCTATTGAAGAAACAGCATCGATTCTGAACGATTTCGTGACATCAGGAAAAGCCCGATATATCGGCGTCTCTAACTTTACGGTGGCGCAGACGCGGGCTTTACAGGCACATTTAGACCAACCGCTTGTCACAACCCAGCCTGAATTTTCGGCTCTGCAACAATCGCCCATCACCGATGGGAGTTTCGATTACTGTATGGAACGTCAAATGACCGCTTTGGCATGGTCGCCTTTAGCGGGCGGGATATTGGCGACGGGCAAGCCAGCCAAAGGGCAGAAATCAGAACGGTTTTCAAGGGTCGTCAAAGTCATTGACCGACTGGCGAAAGTTTATGAAACAGAGCGTTCGCAAATGGCCCTCGCCTTTACATTGGCTCATGGCGCGAACGTCGTCCCCATTATCGGGACGCAGACCCTTTCGCGGATTGAAAGCTCTGCCAAAGCTGTGGATGTTCCGCTCACGGCAAGAGACTTTTACGACATTATTGAAGCTTATCGCGGTGAAGTTATGCCCTAAATAGAGTAAGCCTGATCAAAAGTTTATTTAATAACTTCCTGCGCCTGCATTTTGATCGTCCGACCGTCAGATGACAATATTCCATTCATGCCCTTATTCGGGTTCGCTTTTGCTTTGGCAGGATCACCAATTATAACCCGACCACTATAAGCCCGCCCGGTTTTGCGACCATCGGGTAAATCAACCATTGCAGAAACATTCACATTAAACACACCATCGCGGGAGCCGACAATGTCCAACTCCCATTCAAAGGGCTTATTAGTGGCAAGATCAAGGTCTTTACGGCCCGTTTCAGATACAAAATGCAGGCCCTCTTCAGCGCGAGCCTCCAGTTGCGCAGTACCACTATCGTAATAATCTTTGACGGTTATTTTCAGCACACCATACTCACCCACCGCTAAGGATTTCGGGGCGTCAAACACCACATCAATTGAAGCACCGGGTTTTTGGTAGGCATTTACCGCAAGTGGTTTCGGCACCAACTCCGTTTGCAAAGAAGCGACCTGTTCACTGCCACAAGCGGACAGTCCGAAACAGAGGACCATAAGAGCTCCTATGGCACTGCAATAGAAAGAACGGTCGATCATAACAAGATAACCCTAACCTATTTGAAGGCTCTTTATTGGATGGTGAAGCTGTAACAACTATCTTGGCCTGTGTCAGAGCTAATATTGTTAAAATCAAACGCACTGATGAAATAGTCACGCACTTGCAGAGGCACAGTCAGAGTTTCAGTATCGTTTAATTCATCCGTTCCATCGCTGAAAAATTGACCGTTACTGACAAAGAAACGGAAGTCGGCATCAACGTTAATAGCCCCGGATGTCCGCACCATATCGATTTGGTAGTTTCGGGCGGTTGGAATGCTCACATAAAGGAAATCCCGAACGTTTAATTTATTACGGGTTCCGGCATCATTCACCGAACATACGGTCACTGGCGTTCCATCGGGCGTGACTTGTTTATAAACTGGTAATGAAGAGGCGATTCCACCATTATTCGTTTCACCCACACCCAAAGGCCCTGTTCCATTGATATCCTGAAAGGCTTTTAGGGCATTTAACTCGGCCAAATTGACACCAGCTTGCCCCTCCAAGGCATCAAGGAAAGAGAAAATCGTCGTGGCCGGACGTGCGTTTTTGTACGCATCACTCGTCAACACATTGTAAATGGGAGCAAGACCTAAGCTCATCGTATCCGGACCATCATTTACGGTATCAAAAATATCATAGAGGATGGATTGGACTGAAAATTCATTAAACCATCCCTCATTCGTTGCAATATTTGATTCGACATTGATGGAAAAACCGCTGGCTTGCAGATTGCCAAAACTATCTCGATAAAATGAATCATCCAAAATCATGCCAGAGAGCGCATTACCGAACCCTTCCCCAAACGCAACGCGTGGATCAAGACGGTCTGCTCCCGAATGCTGACCACCGATGGAGTCGGAGCGGGAGAGTTGATCCTCAAAGTAATGACCGAATTCATGCACAACGACGTGTTTGTCATATTCATCCGTATCGCTATTGTCATCACCAAGAATACGTAAGACTGGCGTATCAAAACTACCATTCCCATTCAGATCCTCTCTTCTGTATGATGACGTACCAATTTGGCCTTCGAAAATGTCGCCTCCCTGTGCTCTATTCTGCGTACTCCAGAAAACCAAAACAGGCGGGAAGTCAACATCGGCATCAACGCCTTGGATGTCAGTGACAGTCTCATAGATTGAGTCCATAATCGCGAAAGGTGCGGCGGCTCGTGTACTGGTGTAACCTGCCCCTCCCCAGCCGGAACCAGCATTCAAATCGCGAGTCTGATTCGCTGCACCTGATGATGTGAGGCTACCTTGCAGAGTGTATATAGGCGGGTTCTGCCTATCCGCAGGTTGAAAATTATTGACCACGCGAATATCATATGACGATGCGGCGGTGCTCAGCAATTGTGATTTCACACTCACTTGAACGTTAGTGTCAGAATTTACTGTAAAGCTATAAGCTCCTGTATCTGAAGACGTTGTCGTACCGAGAACACTGCCAGTGCCATCCAATAGCTCTACTATAGCCCCACGAATAGGCCGTTGCGTCGTTCCCGCATAATTAAGTGAACTATTCGCCGTATTATGCGGCACGAAATCATAGGTCACTGTTCCTGACAAAGTCACCGAACTAGGCGGCGGAGGAGGTGGCGGCGGCGGAGGAGGTGGCGGCGGCGGAGGTGGCGGCGGAGGAGGTGGCGGCGGAGGAGGTGGCGGCGGAGGAGGAGGTGGCGGCGGCGGAGGTGGCGGCGGACTTACGGAGACACTATCCCCACTACTTCCACCTCCACAAGCCTGAAGGCCTGTAGAAAGTACCAATGCCAAAGCCGATGCGGCCAATAAACGCCCCGCTTTATTAGAAAAACTATCCATAATCCTGAATACTCGCTTTATGACTGTGTTATATGTAATTGTTAGCGTTCAAATTGGTTTTCACCAGTAAAAAAAGCATGCCTGTCTAAAATGTGATGCCCTTATCACTTCCTTGCTTATTCTCGGCTTGACTCAAAACCCCCTATTTTGCATAGCGCGCGTGGGCCTCGTTCCCCCACTGGAACGCACTTTGTCATCTGTACAAAAACGCAGATGAAGGAGACATGACCATGGCAATCGCCACGAAACCGGCTGTGAAGCCGGCTAATCCGCGTTTTTCGAGCGGACCAACAGCAAAACGTCCCGGATGGGATATTTCCAACCTAAATCTTGATGTCCTCGGCCGCTCTCATCGCTCAGCGCTCGGGAAAGAGCGTTTGAAGCTCGCTATCGATATGACCCGCGATGTTCTTCAAGTCCCGGAAGACTTCCGCATAGGCATCGTCCCTGCCTCTGATACAGGTGCCGTAGAAATGGCGATGTGGTCGCTTCTCGGTCCGAAAGGCGTCGATGTTGCGGCATGGGAAAGCTTTGGTTCCGGATGGATTACAGACGCCCAAAAGCAACTTCCACTGGATGGTTTAAATATTCTCACAGGCGATTACGGCTACCTACCGGACTTTTCCGGATATGACGGTACGCGTGACCTTGTCTTCACGTGGAATGGGACAACATCAGGCGTAAAAATTCCGAATGCGGATTTCATTCCCACAGATCGCGAAGCGATCACAATTTGCGATGCGACGTCCGCGGCTTTTGCGCAAGCCTTGGATTGGGACAAGCTCGACGTTGTGACATTCTCTTGGCAGAAAGTCATGGGCGGTGAAGCGGCTCATGGCATGCTGATACTGTCACCACGCGCTGTTGAACGTCTGGAAAGCTATAATCCGCCTTGGCCTCTACCGAAAATTTTCCGCATGAAAAAAGGTGACAAAATCAATGAAGGCATTTTCCAGGGTGCGACAATCAACACCCCGTCCATGCTCGCTGTCGAAGACTACATCGATACGTTGAACTGGGCGCAATCTATTGGCGGCCTACCGACTTTACTGAAGCGCGCCGACGATAATGCCCAAGTGATTTGGGATTGGGTGGAACGCACACCTTGGATTGAAAACCTCGCCGCAAATGTGACTGAACGCTCTAACACAGGCGTTTGCCTTGTATTTAATGATGACCGCATTCGGGACAACACCGCTTTTTCTAAAGCTTTCGTCAAATTACTCGCCGAAGAAAATGTCGCGCTTGATTTCGGCTCTTATCGCGACGCCCCTGCAGGCTTGCGCATCTGGTGCGGGTCAGCCGTTGAACAATCCAATCTCGAAGCGCTTATCCCTTGGTTGGACTGGGCATTTGATACACTCATTCAAAAGGAGGCCTAATCATGCCTAAAGTTCTAATTGCGGACAGAATGTCCCCGGCCGCCACGCAAGTCTTTAAAACCCGCGGTGTCGACGTTGATGTCATCACAGGTCTCTCCAAAGAAGAGTTGATTGATATTGTCGCGGATTATGACGGGTTGGCCGTACGTTCGACGACCCGTCCCGATGCCGAGATCATTGCCGCAGCAAAAAATCTGAAAGTGATTGGACGCGCTGGTATTGGTGTCGATAATATTGATATTAAAGCCGCCACGGATCGCGGCGTCGTTGTCATGAACACGCCTTTCGGAAATGCTGTGACTACCGCGGAACATGCGATAGCCATGCTCTTCTCCGCTGCGCGTCAAATCCCGGCTGCATCGGGCCGCACACAAAATGGAGAATGGCCGAAGAGTGACTTTAAAGGTGTGGAACTCTTTAACAAAACACTCGGCGTTATTGGTTGCGGCAATATTGGGGCTTTGGTCGCGGAACGCGCTCTTGGCTTGAAAATGAAAGTCATCGCTTTCGACCCTTATTTAACAGAAGAGCGCGCTGTTAAACTCGGCGTTGAAAAAGTCGAGTTAGACGCTCTCTTCCAACGGGCAGATGCTATCACTCTCCACACACCTCTGGTGGAAAGCACAAAAGGCATTGTCTCGCGTGAACGCTTAGGCATGACCAAGAAAGGCGTCATTATCGTAAACTGCGCGCGTGGCGGGTTGGTCGATGAAGAAGCGTTGAAAGATGCTTTAGAGGCCGGACATGTCCGCGCTGCGGCTCTGGATGTTTTTGCCGTTGAACCCGCGAAATCGCATCCTTTGTTCGGGACCCCAAACTTTATCGCGACACCGCATTTGGGAGCCTCCACTTTGGAAGCGCAAGAAAATGTGGCGGTTCAAGTCGCAGAGCAAATGGCCGATTACCTCTTAACCGGAGCGGTCAGTAATGCGCTAAATACACCGTCAATTTCAGCCGAAGAAGCCCCTCGCCTCAAACCTTTTGTTGAATTAGCAGATCGTTTGGGCCGCATGACAGGACAGCTTTTGCATGACCCGATCAAATCGGTGGAGCTGACCTATAAAGGTGCCGTGACGGAGCACAATACGGATCCGATGACCTCTGCCGCTCTGGCAGGCCTTCTGAAAGCCGCCATGCCGGACGTCAATGCCGTCTCTGCGCCCGTCTTTGCGAAAGAACGCAATATTGAAGTCAAAGAAAGCTATATTGACGAAGCAGAACGAGCGGAAAGTCTTATTCGTTTGTCAGTCGTGACATCGGAACGAAAATTCGTTGTCGTCGGCACGATTTATCGCGGTGAACCCCGTATCGTCCGTCTGTTCGGTGTGCCCATGGATGCCGCATTCAGCGAGAACATGATCTATGTCCGTAATGAGGACAAACCCGGATTCATCGGCAAGCTCGGCGCAATTTTAGGCGACAATAAAGTCAATATCGCAACCTTCTCACTTGGGCGTATGGATAAGGGTGACGATGCTGTCTGCCTCGTCAGTGCGGATGGTCCGGTCTCTGATGATGTTGCCGCACAAATCCGTAATATTGACCAAGTCAAGATCGTGGATGTGGTTTCACTTTAGGGTTCTTTAGCGCGCTTATCCCGAATTATTCTGTGTCGGCTCTCGCCTTTTGAGTGGACACCGCGTAAAGACTGAAAAAGTCTAAGGGAATCGTTTGAAACTGTTTTGAACGCCTCTCCAAGATGGCGTGAGTGACCTTTCGGCCTCACGCCGTTTCTTTGTGAAGGACTTATTATGGCTAATGTCGTTGTTGTCGGTTCCCAATGGGGTGATGAAGGAAAAGGCAAGATTGTCGATTGGCTCTCCAATCGCGCTGATGTTGTCGTTCGGTTCCAGGGTGGCCATAATGCCGGTCACACGCTTGTCGTTGACGGGACAGTCTATAAGTTGTCCCTTCTGCCCTCGGGTATTGTACGCGGCGGAAAGCTCTCCGTTATCGGTAATGGTGTTGTCCTCAATCCATGGGCTTTCTTGGACGAAGTTGAGCGCATCAAAGAGCAAGGCGTAAAAATCAGTCCTGATAATTTGATGATTTCAGAGTCGACCGCCCTCATATTGCCTATCCATTCAGAACTAGACGGTATTCGCGAGAACCGCGTAGACGGCGTTAAAATCGGCACGACCAAACGCGGGATTGGCCCCGCTTATGAAGACAAAGTCGCTAGACGCGCCATTCGTGTTTGCGATCTGGCAGATGAAGACCACCTTTTAGAACGGGTGAAAAACCTGCTACATCATCATAATGCTTTACGGGTTGGTTTGGGGCAATCCGAAACAGATGCCAATGAGCTGACGCAACAGCTTTTGGATATAGCTCCTAAAATTCTGCCTTATTCTGCCCCTGTTTGGCACCATTTGCACGAAGCCAGGCAGTCTGAAAAACGTATTCTCTTTGAAGGCGCACAGGGGGCCATGCTCGACATTGATCACGGCACATATCCTTTCGTGACCAGTTCCAACACAATTGCAGGTCAGGCCGCCGCCGGCTCAGGCATGGGACCCGGCGCTTTAAATTTTGTCCTTGGCATTACCAAAGCCTACACGACCCGCGTCGGCGAAGGCCCCTTCCCGACTGAGTTAAATGATGCAATCGGCCAAAGACTCGGCGAAAAAGGGCATGAATTCGGTACCGTCACAGGACGACAACGCCGCTGTGGTTGGTTTGATGCCGTTATGGTCAAACAAGCGATTATAACAGGTGGCATTACGGGCATTGCCCTGACCAAGCTGGATGTTCTGGATGGGTTGGCCGAATTGAAAATCTGCATTGGTTACAAGCTTGATGGCAAGATTGTCAAACGCCTGCCCGCCGGTGCGGCCAATCAAGCCAATGTTGAACCGATTTATGAATCTATGCCGGGTTGGCAAGGCTCAACACGCGGCGCGCGCTCTTGGGCTGACCTACCCGCCGAGGCGGTCAAATATGTCCGGCATATTGAAGAATTGATCGGCTGTCCTGTCTCTATGGTGTCGACATCGCCCGAGCGTGAAGATGTAATTTTGATGCGGGATCCGTTTAAGGCTTAGATTGACCTTTTCTATTTAGACTGCGAGGCAGGGCCATGACGACCTGTCCTGATTCCACAGAGCTACCTAAAGCTAGCCCCGATATGCCGCAGGGCATGCCCTTTCAGACCTTAATGATCTTCGCGATCATTCTTATCCTTGTTTGGGGTTCGGCCTTTACAATGGTCGGGGTCGGTGTGCGTTATATTAGTCCGATATGGCTGGTCGCAGACCGCTTGACTGTTGGGGCCATTCTCGTTGTCGGTTATATGTATCTGAAAGGCTATCGTTTCCCCAAACTCAGTGACAAACGCTGGATTTGGTATTCCATATTGGGCCTCACAAGTTCAGTTATTCCCTTCTTCCTTTTGGGAACTGGACAAAAAACAGTCGATAGTGGCCTCAGTGCAATTTTAGTGGCCGGAATGCCGCTCATGACCATTGTCATGGCGCATTTTGTAACAGATGAAAAACTCACGCTTCTGAAATTACTGGGCTTTATTTTGGGCCTGTTCGGTATCATTATTCTGTTTTTGCCCGATGATTTATCGGCGTCATTGGTCAGCGATTGGAAGGCACAGGCGCTTATTGTCGGCGCCGCGTTTTTCTATGCTCTTACGACGGTTTTGGCGAAGATTGCCCCCGAAACGCCGTCCACAATTGCCGCAGCCATGATGATGATCAGTGCCGCAATTTTTGGTATCATCGCGGCTATGTTTACGGGGTTTGCCGAGGCCGTCCCCCCAACAGACAAAACGTGGTTGACGCTTTTAATGGTTTTGGGCCTTGGTATAGGATCCAGCGGTGTCGCGACAATCATGTATCTTTACGTCATTGATGTCGCGGGCACATCCGTGATGGCGAGCATCAATTATTTTGTACCCGTCGCGTCAGTGATTTTCGGCGTATGGCTCTTGGACGAGCCGCTGACATGGCGCATATTTGCAGCGTTTGGCATTATTGTTTTAGGCGTTATGATTTCCCGTATAGGCCAGAAAAAACTGTCAGAGAAAAAAGCGGAAATGAAATAAGCGGAAGGGAGAAACATTCCTTACCCAAAGGGCTAGCTTTTGCTCAGTCCTTTCAGTGCCGCGAAGGGGTTGGAGGAGTCCGGCGTTTCATCCTCTTCGTCTGCTTCCCCTATAGCCAAGCCGTGATTAAGTGGCCCATTTCCTTCGCCCAATTTAGGGGCGGTTCGAATAGCTTCGAAAACAAATTCCCGGGCCGTCATAACGGCCTCATCCAATGGGGCTCCCAAAGACATATTCGCGGCAATCGCACTCGCCAATGTGCAACCTGTGCCATGGGTGTGACGCGTGTGCAGACGTGGGCCGGACATAATATTTGCGCCTTCCTCACTGACCAGCACATCGACGACCGATTTGCCTTTTAAGTGTCCGCCTTTCATCAAGGCAGCATAGACGCCCTTTTCCAAGAGCGCGTCTCCGGCTTTGGTTAAATCATCCACATCATCAACTTTCAAACCCGTCAACAATTCAGCCTCGGGCACGTTGGGCGTCACCAAATCTGCGAGGGGTAAAAGCGTGCCTCTTAAGGCCGTGATAGCATCGTCTTGCAGCAGGGCATCGCCCGAGGTGGCCACTGCGACAGGGTCAAGAATAATGAAGGCATCAAGCGGCTCAATTTCTTCGGCCACAACATCAATAATCTCTTTGGTGCCGAGCATGCCGATTTTCACAACATCTGCACCGATGTCTGAGAGAACGGATTTGATCTGTGCGCGGACAAGCTCAGGCGACATGAAGTCGACGTGCTGTACACCCAGCGTATTTTGCGCCGTCACAGCCGTGATGGCCGTCGCCGAATAAGCCCCGAAGGCCGCACAGGTTTTGATGTCAGCCTGTATCCCTGCCCCACCACCTGAGTCAGAACCAGCGATGATGAGGACACGGCCTTGGGGTTGGTTAGTCATTTATCACGACTTTCTAAATTAATGTCTGATTGTTGAGACAATTTATAAGCTCTGTATAAATAGCTAAATGCCAATACCTGCACCATAATAAGCAGACATATAGAAAGAATATTTGTGTATATTGAAGACATATTCTCTTCGATTTCAAAAGCAAGAAGACTAAATGTATATATAATTAAAAGCGCATAGGTATGTTTTTTCAAAATAGCATACCGCCCAATTTTCCCACGCAGCTCATCATTATCTAGATTATTTTCCCCAACAACACCTGCATTAAGCTTTCTAACCCGTTTTGGTAGTTGAACCCATTCAACCCTTATCATCAGTAAATAGAGCATCAAGTTGACCATTGTTACTAAAAACAAATCAATAGACGAGAGCCCTTTTGCAAACTTAGAAAGAACAGAAGAAAAAAGGCTATAAACAAATAAGATCAGCAACCATAAGAAAGCTGGAAGTGAACGACGAAGATAGAGGTTACTAAAAAAGCCTAGGCCTAAAACAAGCCAAAACCTAGCCCAAAAAAGTGATTTTATTGACTTATTGCGGTTACGTTTTCTTTTTATTTCTTTAACTTCGGCTAACGAATTATTCCAATCCAACCATGGTTCCCGCCTATTTCGAGGCATTTATCGCCTCCCAAACCTTAACCGCCTGGACCGTCTCACTCACATCATGCACGCGTAAAATATCTGCGCCCGCTTGCGCTGACCAAAGGGCCGCTGCGATGGAACCTCCGAGGCGATCATCGGCACGACTCCCGTCAATGCGTCCGATAAAGCTTTTCCGAGAAGCGCCCATCAAAATATCACACCCCAAACCTTTGAAACCATTCAAATGTTGGAAAAGAGCCAGATTGTCTTCTTGACGCTTACCAAAGCCAATACCTGGGTCAATTGTGATATTCCCTCTTTCAACGCCTGCAAATTCGAGCGCATCCAACCGTTTGGCAAGGTAATATTTCACCTCAGCCACCGCATTTCCGTAATGAGGATTATGTTGCATGGTCTCGGGCGATCCCTGCATGTGCATGATAATAACAGGGCACCCCAAATCGGCGGCGACTTGTTCGGAGGACGCATCAAAAGTAAGCGCCGTTACATCATTCCAAATATCCGCTCCTGCCATAACCGCCACTTCGGCAACTTGGGGTTTGCGCGTATCAATCGAAATAATGGGATCAATTTCATAATCCCTGGTTTGCTCTCTAAGCGCTGCAATAACAGGCACGGTGCGTCGAATTTCTTCTTCTATTGATATTTCCTCTGCACCAGGACGCGTGCTCTCGCCGCCTATATCAATAATATCGGCACCGTCCTCAATCAGGCGTATGGCCTGTTTAACGCCAAGTTCAAGCGAGTCATAACTCCCGCCATCGGAGAAACTATCCGGCGTCACATTGAGAATGCCCATGATTTTGGGTCGGGTGAAAGTCATGGTTCCGCATGACTCACACCTCCATTAAATTCAAGTCGATTTAACGAATAGTCAGTTTGCCGCGTATGAAAGGGGCCATAAGACAGAGTGCGGTCATCACCGTGACGTAAAGTGTCAATAGGAGGTTGTCATTTATCGCGGCTTGGAAGTCAGACGAAGTCCGGAATAATTTTCCCCACCCAAACCCACATCCGGCAAGAACACCAGCATAAGCCAGCAGAGTCCCCACACTTATCTTTGCACTATGATGCGTTTTAGTATGCTTGGATATGGCATGTGATTGAAGAAAATTGAGATCGACATCAAATGCGGCTGCAATCGCTTTCCAACTTTCAAGTGACCCGCCATTCCCATTTTCCATACGTTGCACCGTGCGTACGCTTAAGCCTGCTGCAGCGGCGAGGTCTTCTTGTGTCCAAAATTTTTCTTGGCGTAATGATGTGAGTTTTGTGATGTCGAATGTATAAGTCATGCAGTTTGAATACATGTAAAGCCGAATGAAAACCACGACAAAGACCTGACAGGGGATATCGACACAAAGAAAAACCCCGCCGAAACGGGGTTAATTTGTTTTAGGCTTCAGCCGCGCCGCCTAAACCCTTCGGCTTTTTCTTTGTCGTCGGCACAGCAGAAACAGCAGGTTTTCCGCTTTTGCCATCAGGACGTTTGGGTTTAATACCATCAGACAGAAGCACTGTAATTTCATCGCCTGAGAGCGTTTCATATTCCAGAAGCGCTTCGGCCAAAGCCACCCAATCCTTCTTTTTCTTTTTCAAGATTTTGGTTGCTGTCTCATGTGCCTCGTCAACAAAGCGTTTGATTTCGCTCTCAATTAATTTGGCCGTTTCCGGAGAGATTGCCGAACCCCGCCCAATACCGGGATGGAAGCTCTGCTGATCTGTATCCTTATAGGCGATTGGCCCGATCTCATCTGACAGCCCCCACTCGGTTACCATAGCTGTCGCAATACGGGTCACTTGTTCAATATCTGAACTCGCACCAGACGTGACTTTATCATAACCGAAATGTAGCTCTTCCGCTGCACGTCCGCCCATGGCCATAGCCATACGCGCAATCATTTCCTGACGACTCTGCGAAATTTGATCCCGTTCGGGCATATATTGCACCATGCCAAGCGCACGCCCTCGCGGAATGATGGTCGCCTTATGAATAGGCAAGCTGCCTTCCATATTCAGGCCGACAATCGCGTGACCAGCTTCGTGATACGCTGTCATTTCTTTTTCTTCGTCAGTCATCGCTAAAGTGCGGCGCTCCGCACCCATCATGACCTTATCGCGCGCATCCTCAAATTCACGCATGGTGATCTTCAACTTATTACGACGCGCAGAAAGAAGAGCCGCCTCATTACAAAGGTTTGCTAAATCCGCTCCTGAAAATCCGGGCGTACCGCGTGCGATGTATTTCACGTCCAAGTCAGCCGCGATCGGCTTGCCTTTCATGTGAACTTCAAGAATTTTCTCACGCCCCTGAATGTCAGGGTAAGGCACTTCGATTTGACGATCGAAACGGCCCGGACGCAGCAGAGCTTTGTCCAAAACATCAGGTCGGTTTGTCGCCGCAATGATAATGATACCTTCTTGTCCGTCAAAGCCGTCCATTTCGACAAGCAATTGGTTCAAGGTTTGCTCGCGCTCTTCATGACCGCCTGATGTGCCAACACCACGATGACGACCGACCGCATCAATTTCGTCAATAAAGATAATACAAGGCGCATGTTTCCGCGCATCAGCAAACATCTCGCGAACGCGAGATGCGCCAACACCGACAAACATTTCAACAAAGTCCGAACCTGAGATCGTGAAGAACGGCACACCCGCCTCACCTGCAACGGCACGGGCGAGCAACGTCTTACCTGTACCGGGAGGGCCAACGAGCAAAGCACCGGTTGGAATACGCGCCCCCAAACGGGTAAAACGCGAAGGGTCTTGTAAAAACTCGACCACTTCTTTCAGATCTTCTTTGGCCGCTTCCACACCGGCGACATCTTCGAATGTAACGCGCTTGGTATTTTCGGTCAGCAATTTTGCCTTGGATTTACCAAAGCTCATCGCTCCGCCACGACCGCCACCTTGCATGGAACGGAAGAAAAGGAAAAACAGACCCGCAATCAGAAGTAATGGCAGAAGGCTAATCAGCAAATTGCCAATCATATTCGGTTCTCTTTTTTCTGCATAAGCATAAGGAATATCAGTCGTTGCCAACAGATCACCAGCAGCATCGTCAAAAAACGGAATATTTGCGACATATTCGGATCCATCAGTTTGTGTTCCCGTCACCATTTGTTTTTGCTGATTTATCGTTGCATTCGCAATTTTGCCTTGTTCAACCAACTCGGAGAACTCACTAAACTGTAACTTGTTTGAGTTAGCCGTGTTCTGGAAATTGCCCTGCGTGACCAAAACCATCACGAGGAACATACCGACAATCACACCCCAAACAGCGAGGTTTCGCATGTTGAAATTGGGCGGAGGATTTTCTTTTTTCATTGCTATGCCTTTTACAAAGTCATGTGTTCCTAACACATAAGGTGAAACACGCCAAAAAAAAGGCTGTTAAAGGTTAAAACTTCATACGTTTGAAGGCGGCGAAGAGCTTAAATATCAGCCCATAAAGAGTGCAATCTTTTATGAGCTAAAGATATGGCGCGCACCCCGTCAAAATTGCCCGCTCCAAAGCCGATATATTGCTCACCCTTTATGAAGACAGGCAAGCTGAGACGGCCGGCCTCAGGAAGGTCGAAAACCTCTTGCATTTCAGTCACTTCACGCATTTTAGACAAATGTCCAAAAGCGGGTTCAACCCTGATATTTGGCTCACTCGCCTCAATCAGAAAGCGTCCATCCCAAATTTTTGGTGTCGACATGACCAAATCATTTGACCCGAGAGGCGGATATTTTGTCGTTTTACGGCCTGTGACTGCGACTTTATCGCGCGTTAAGAGAAGCCCTTCAGATGTCTTGATAATCCATGCCCCTGCCAGTGTGGCTGCTTTGAAAGACGGGGCGGCTATTTCTGAGAGTAGAGCCTCCCGTCGCGCCGAATCGATAGGTCCTCCTGTGCCCGAGACAATACGCAAAAGATGCAGCAAAAGCTCAGAAGAAGGCGAAGATTTGAGAATGATATAGCCGTGCGTATGCAGACAGGCCTGTTCATCAAACCATGATTTCAATTCGGCCCTTTCTTTGACCAGACGTTTGGCCTGTCTTTTTTGAATGTCCAAAAGCTGTCTTTTAAGCGTTGGGTCGTCTGAAAGCTTTTCCCTCGCTCTCACACGGGTGAAGTCTCGGTTCTCATTGGATGGATCGTTAACAAAAGGCAGTCTGAACTCCGCATTATAGTCCCGGAGACATTGGCGTGACCACCCAAGCAAAGGCCGCATCAATGTCACCTCTGCCAGAGCGGGCCATAGGGGGCCATAAGCTTGCTCCCGCATTCCCGCGAGGCCCCGCCACCCAGTTTGACGCTCCTGCCTCATCAGCAAAGTCTCGGCTTGATCATCTTCCGTATGGGCAGTCAGTAAATACCTTAGACCATTTTCCCTGCATAATTGCCCCATGGCCGCGTAACGAAATTGACGCGCTTTCACCTGAATTGCGGAAGACGGGTTATCATGATCCCATTTTTGAACCGAAACTTGATAGCCTAATTTCCGTGCAAAACCGACAGCCTGCTCGACTTCAATGCGACTTTCGGGACGAATATTGTGGTCAATAATAAAAGCATGTGTGGCTTTCGGGTGGTCTTTTAAAGCATACAGCAAAGCTGTGCTGTCTCCTCCACCTGAAAAGGCAATGGCTAGTCTATCCTTGTCCAGAGCGGAAACGCGCCTATGCAGCGCTTCCAAATCTGACTTTAACATTGGGTGCGGGCGGACTCGATACGGACTTTTTCTTTCACAGACTCATTGGCATTTGGGTATTGTCGCGGGAAACTGGCCAAGGTCTGGCACGCTTCCGCAACATTCCCCAATTGACGCAAAGTCGCCGCCAAACGCACCATAGCATCAGGCGCTTTCACGCCTTGTCCATCGAGACGCATAGAGGTGATATAGGCATCAGCGGCATCCGCAAATCCGCCGCGAACATAATAGCTCTCACCCAGCCAAAAATGCATTTCTCCGGCATCAGGAGCGTTTGGGTTAAACTCCAAATATTGACTTAAAGCCGTCTGAGCACCGACAAAATCACCTTCATAAAGACGTTGAACACCAAGCTCGCCCAGTTTTGACATATCATTTTGGACGACCTGATCTGCTTGCGGGTCATAAGCAGGGGGTAAGTCTGATGGCTGCCCCCCCATAACCGTGCCGTCAATGACCAAATCTTTCTCTCTAACCACAGGTGGTCCCGGAACCGGGCTCGGTTGAGCGTTTGGGCCGTTATAAGGCACGGTAGGATTACTATAGCTACCCGGATCTCCATAAGTTATCGGGGCGTTTCGATTTTCAGTCTCCTGACCGACAAGATCGACCGCATCGAGATGGATTTTCATGCGCGTCGAGAGGTCTTGCATGGCACGTACATCGCCAATCAACGCCTCGACCTCCGCTTGCAAATTTTCGCGCTCATATCTTAGACGCTCTATCTCTCCGGTCAGGCTGCGTTGCGTCGCCTCTAAACTATCCATTCGAGCCAATAACCGTTCTGCGGCCGGATCACCCGTCAATAAACGCCGTTCCAAGACTGTAAGGCGTTGGGCTAATTGTGCATTTTGAGCGGCCAATTCGCGTTTGGACTGCGCTTCGGCAAAAGTCCCTGCGAACAGGAAAATCAGCAAAAGAGAAACAGATAATAGGATACGGGTCAAAGAGGCCATAAAGTGTGCTCTAAATAAGAAGGTCGGCTCAATACTCTGCGCCGACCTAACGTTACATCTTTAATAACGGTTTAAGAGGGCTGCCCCTCAATGTTCAACTGTTATGGAATCCTGTGTCAGGATATTCCGCCGAGGGTGATATTGGTAAATCCGTTGCGGTTTCGCGCCCAACCTTCTTCGGTTGATCGCCCGTCAATGGGTCTCTCTTTACCATAGGAAACAGTCGTTAAACGCGAAGCCGCCACACCTTGGCTGACCAAGAAAGCTTTGACTGCTTCGGCCCGACGAGCCCCCAAAGCGAGGTTATATTCACGGGTTCCGCGTTCATCTGCATGACCTTCGATAACGGCTGTGATGTTATCATAAGCTTTGAGCCAATTGGCTTGCGCCGCGAGGGAGTTTCTTGCCTGTGGCGTCAATGTGAATTGATCATAACCGAAATAGACGCGGGGATCACCGCCAGAGCGATACGCGAAATCAGCAATTGAGCCCGGTGCCGGAAGATTTGGATCAACAAAGGGAACCGGATCGGGCGCGGGTGTTCGAGTGACGACTTCAGGCACAGGGTCGGGTTGAACAGGCGGGGCAGTTCTGACAGGCTGCACAACAGGCTCAGGCTCTGGCGCTGTCGCACAAGCCACAAGGGTAAGGCCCAACCCAATAGACGCGAATAATTTCACTGACCGCATTGATTTTTTCCTCTCTCTTTTACTATCCCCTCTCTTAAAGAAGGTGAATGAGGCAAAATCAAGGTCTGAAGCCTTAAATTCAATCAATGTGCCCCATTTCCATATCAAACTTCCGTGTCCGCAAAAGAGGCACGAATACCGTTACGTCTTACTGATCTTGGTAAACCACTAAGGTAAAAGTGGAGACCAAGCCGGATCAGATGCTTTTCCGGGTGTCCTGACCCGACGCAGATTTTGTCCGGTCAAATCGACGGACCAAATTTCTGAAGTCGCATTACGGCCCCTCGATTGTCTTGAAAATGCAATAACGCGTCCATTGGGTGACCAAGTCGGCCCCTCATCCAAATAGCTTTCAGTCAATATACGTTCATTTGCGCCATCAGGATCCATGACACCGATAGAGAAACGTCCGTTTAAGCTTCGGACGAAAGCAATTTTATCGCCTCTCGGTGACCAAACGGGTGCACTGTAACGACCTTTCCCAAAACTAATCCGTTTTTGGTTTTGACCATCTGCATCCATGACATAAAGCTGAGGCGAACCACCTCTGTCCGAATTGAAGACCAGTTTGCGTCCGTCGGGAGAAAAACTACCTGAGACGTCAATCGCTGCATTTTTGGTTAAGCGAGTGGTAGATCGCGTATTTAAGTCCATCAGGTAAATATCTGAATTCCCTTTTCGTGACATAGACATAACTAGTTTCTGCCCGTCGGGTGAAAATGTTGGCGCAAAAGTCATGCCGGGAAAATTGCCCAATAGCTCTCTCCGACCGGATTCTATATCCAAAAGATAAACTTGCGGACGAATATTTTCATAGGACATGAATGTGATTTTTTGACTGTTCGGAGAGAAACGAGGCGTGAGCACTATATCTGATCCAGCCAAGAGGAATTGTGGGTTCGCACCATCCTGATCCATAATCCCCAACCGTTTCTGGCGATTTGTTTTGGGCCCTTTTTCGTCAATAAACACGATTCGAGTATCAAAATACCCCTCTTCACCTGTCAGAGCTTTATAGATGGCATCCGAAGCTTTATGCGCGGTTCTGCGCCAGTTCTCGGGAGTTGAGGCCAAACGGATACCGGCCAGTTGTTTTCCGGCGAAAATATCCCACAGGCGAAATTCAACGCGAATACGGCCCGCATTTTCTTCGACGATACGGCCTGAGACCAGAGCCTGTGCCTTAATCACTCGCCAGTCAGCATAGCTAGGTTCATAGTCAATATTGGTCTGTTTCTCGATAAAACTCTGCGGATCAAGCGATTTGAAGAGACCGGAGCTTTGCAAATCAGCACGGATCACTTCGGCTACTTGCTCTCCTAAATTTCGGCCAGTTTGAGATTGAGACAGAAAATCCGGTACCGCAATCGGCGTCGGCTCAACATTTCCTTTGGTAATATCAATCTCGATTTGCGCGTGCGCGGCAGTCGAGAATAAGACCAGACAAAGAGACAAAATTGTCAAACGAAGCGAAGCAATGAATGGCAGAATGTTCATAGGGTTACGCTATCAGTTAAAGGCGAAGGATACAATCGGCCGTTACAATTGCGGCGCAAAGTTCAGAGTCAATTCACGCCACTCAGCATATTTCTCCTTAGGCAAAAAATCATAAGGCGCGCAAGAGGGGTGAGAGACAGCACTCACGGCGCGTTGTTCAGCAACATCCCAAAAGGGGTTACCCGGATCACGACGGCGAGAGGCCTCACGATTAACCACGCGGGCGCTTTCGACAAAGCCGCCCGGTAAAAGACGCACTTCAACGCTTACAACCAATTTTTCGGGGTTGCGGGCATCTGCCGGCATACGCCAACAGGCATACATTGCCGATTTCAATGCATCCATTTCCGATAATGTCATCTCAGTCCCAGCCCCTGAACCGGATCGTGCAGATTCGGCAAATCTCAAGCGGTTCTGCTCATGTTGCAAAGTAATCTGTTGGTTAGCTTCGGGTGCGGTAGAGCGGGACTTATTGACGATGCCGGAAATTTTATCCAAATCAAATATGGGTGCGTTGTCATTAGCCCTATCAGATGTCTCCTCGCTCGGACGATTTGCAGGCTTTAAAGAGGGATCACGTATAATGGCCTCTGCCCTTTTCTCTTGAGGGGCTTCAGTACGTTCGGAAAAATCATCATCCTCCTCTTGCGCATTTTGCATAGGCGTTTGCAGAGTCATGGGGGCATCAGGTTCTGCTTCCGGCTCGGTCACAGCGTCAGATCGTCGGATAGCGGCGCTAATATTGGTGTCCTCACTGAGAGTGACCAGTTCAATCGGGATGATACGACTATCTTCAAAAGGTTTAGCCTTGCCTGAAAAAACCAACAATCCCGTACCAAAAACGGCGCTGTGAAGGATAAGGGATATGGGCAAACCCAATTTCATGCCGAAGCGATAAACCTTTCTTTGTGGCCTTATTGTGACACAGGGTCTGTTACTAGACCAATATTGGAGAAACCAGACGCGTTGACACGCGCCATGACTTTCATAACTGCGCCATAATCAGAGTCCTCATCTGCTCTCAGATAAATCCGTTCTTCATAGCCATTTGTAGCAATGGCAGAAAGGCGTGGAGCCAATTCATCCAATGTCACTTGCGTATCCTGAATAAAAATTGAACCGGTTTCATCAACAGAAATTGTAATCGGTTCATTTTGGCTCGGCAGGCTTTTGGCATCGGTTTTAGGCAATTCCAAAGGCACACCAACACTTAGCAATGGCGCAGCCACCATAAACACGATTAGCAGAACGAGCATAACGTCCACCAAAGGCGTCACATTAATATCGGCGTTCAATCCACCCCGACGATGACGCCTACGGGAGGCTCCTCGCCCACCTCCACTTTGACGGCTTATGGAAGCGCCCATGGCTATGAACCCTTGCTGATTTTACGTGACAATATAGCCGACAATTCATCCGCATAACCTTCGATGCGCCCACCATAGGAATCGAGATCTGCCGTGAATTTATTATAGAAAACGAGGGCCGGTATCGCAGCAATCAGTCCTAAAGCTGTCGCAAACAAGGCTTCCGCAATCCCAGGGGCCACAACGGAGAGATTGGTGTTCTGGCTGGCGGCAATCGCGCGGAAAGAGTTCATAATTCCCCAAACCGTGCCGAACAAACCGACAAAAACCGAAGAAGACGCTACAGTCGCTAAAACAGACATCCCTTTCTCCGCTTTCGCCATTTCGCGGTTAATCACCAAATTCATAACTGAGTCGATCCGTTGCCTTGTACTTTTCAGCGCCCCTTCGGTGCGCGGCGTGGTTAGGCTCTCATTATATTCACGCATAGCCGCAGAGAATATGCGGGCCATCGGATCACGTGTATCACTGCCCAAAGAGGCTGAAAGATCATCTAATGTTCGACCGGACCAAAATGTATCTTCGAAATCTGTTGCTTTGCGTTTGAGAACATAGAGCATGAAGGCCTTATTCACAGCTACTGTCCATGACCAAATAGAAGCAATTGCCAAGAGTAACATCACGCCTTTAACAACCCAATCCGCTCTCAAGAAGAGTGACCAAAAAGAAAAGTCGCCGCTTGAAACGGGACCCAACGACGAGGCCTGAACGAGCATTTGGAACATCATGGGGTCTGCCGACATAATCAGGGGCCTTTTCGCTTAGACGAATCACAAAGTCTCTTCGTCGAATACTTCATTATTTCACAAGGATAGTCACAGCCACGGCATGAGACCAATTAACAGGCTGTAACGTCTTCCTTATTTCGCTCTAAACACATAATTTGGGCTTGGAAAGAAAGTGTTAACCCTGTTGAGAAAAGCGCCCCTACCCATGAAAATATGACATATCAGTCAAACACTCACATTAGCCATAGTTTGGTCATGTTTAACAGTATAGGGTATAGGGAACATGATGGAGACCTCTATGCGCCGCACAGCTTTCTTAGCCTTGTCAACAGCCGCCTTTCTGAGCGCCTGTACAACGACGCCTCTGCCTGAGGCTCCGCAAATCGTTATTCCGCCAGAGCCTATACAAACTTGTGTGTCCGTCTCGGTTTTACAAAAGGTCACAATACCGGCTGAAACCGTGACTCGTTATGCCACAACCATGATCGATAATTCACCTTATGCGCCGATTGAAACAACCGTAAAGCAAGTCCGTGTCGTTAAACCGGCTCAAATCATCTATGTTGACTCCGAAGGAGCAGAAGTCATCGATATTTGCGAAAAAGAAATCGAAATTGGTGAAACCGGCCCAGGTGTTGGTGAGATGCTCTCAGAGGACATTACCGAACCGAAGGGTTAGTTTCAGCTAAAGCTTCTAATCCAATAGGTCTGAGGTCACATGCCCGGCCCAGAGCACTTGACTGGGACGGCAAAGTTCTGCCCACGCCATGCGCATATTTACGAAATTCTCATCAGGGACGATATTATCTGCGGCGTCGAAGACATCTTTGCCGGGCCATTGCGCATAAGCATAAAACGCGCCGTCCTCGCCTCGATGTAGACGCGAGCCCAAAGCTCCTGCTTTGGACTTGAAAAATTCTGTCATACCACTCCAACAAGCAATGAAGCGCTCGGCATTTTCATCTGTCGGTTCGTACAATTCAAAACGATATGAGAGACAATACATTGAGACCCTTATTTCTTATTAGGTAGGCACACGCCTTTATTTTTATCGAAGACCCGTCCTTTTTCCACACAATCGGATGAGCAGATATTTTGGTCGTAATCCCAAGCCTCACCCGCATCCAGACAACTGTCAATTTGCACAAAACGGTGGTTCATAAAGACGGAACCCGCAATCAGAACGACCATCAACGCGGCATAGAGTAGCAATTTTTGTTTACGCTCAAAGCTCATTCACTCAGGCTCACTCATTTAGACTTATTTATAGCACTCATATCTCAAATCTTCACGACTGACGTTCAACTCGTCTGGATGTGCGGTAAAATCGAGTATTTTGATTTAGCTCTGCATTTCCATTTGCGCCAAACGCGCAGCTTGGTCTTCGGCCATAAGAGCGTCAACCACATCACCCAACGCATCACCCGCAATGATTTTATCGAGATTATAAAGCGTTAAACCGATACGGTGATCGGTCACGCGTCCCTGCGGATAATTATAAGTCCGAATACGTTCTGAACGGTCACCGGAGCCAACTTGTCCGGCCCGCTCTTCTGCGCGCTCGGCATCGATGCGCTGTTTTTCTATATCGTATAGCTTCATTTTCAGAAGCCGTTCCGCATTGGCGCGGTTCATATGTTGAGACTTTGCATCACAGACCACAACCACACCAGTCGGCACATGGGTCATACGCACAGCCGAATCCGTTTTATTAACGTGCTGACCGCCCGCTCCTGAGGCGCGCATTGTATCAACACGCACATCACTCATGGAAAAACCGATATCCACGTCTTCGGGTTCGGGCAACACGGCAACAGTCGCGGCGGAGGTATGAACACGACCCTGAGTTTCTGTAACGGGAACCCGTTGAACACGGTGTACACCAGATTCAAATTTCATTCTGCCGTAAACGCCTGCGCCCGTAACGGAAGCGACGATTTCTTTATAGCCCCCCATATCGGCCTCGGATTCACTCTCGACTTCGACTTTCCAGCCTTGAGTGGACGCATAGCGAGCATACATGCTGAACAAATCTCCTGCGAAGATGGCGGCTTCATCGCCCCCTGTCCCAGCGCGAATTTCCAATACAATTGACGCATTATCGTCTTTGTCTTTGGGCAAAAGCAGGAGAGAGACTTCTTTTTCAAGGGCGGGCAAGCTGTCTTTCAAGCCTTGCAGCTCATCTTTGGCCATAGCGGCCATTTCAGGGTCATCCATCATCCCTTCGAGATCCGCCATTTCAGAACGCACATCACGAAGTTTGCGAACACCATCCGCAACGGGTTTCAGCTCGGCATAATCCTTGCCAAGCTGCACGATTTCATCGCTATCCGTTGTCGCCCCCATACGCGCTTCGATTTGTTCAAAACGATCGAGAACTTGAGCCAGTCTTATATCGGGAATATGCATGAGGGCGGGTTAATCCGTTAAAAGGTCGAGGTCAAACCCAAGAATAAAGTTCTAGGACGTCCGGGGAAATAACGCTCATTGCCAAAAGCAAAATCAGCGCGGTTTGCATAGCGTGTGTCGAAAAGATTATCGACTCGGCCAAAAATATCTACACCATCGTTCAGACTATATCTGCCACGTAAGACAAAAACATCATGCCCGGAGTAACGTTCTGTATTACCCGGATTGGTAAAATAAGCACCCACATGACGCCATTCCACCCCAAAGGTCGCACCGGACACAGGTTTCAACTCTGCCCGAAATGTCGCCAATGTATCGGGGGCCGTATCCACACGGTCACCTTCGGTAATATTATTCGCCGCTGAGCCTTCATCCAATGAAAAATCATAAATATGTTTGGCAAGTGTTCCGTCCGCCGAGACGCTCAACCAAGGCGTCACATCCCAACGCCATGACGCTTCAATTCCACTATGGCGCGTTTTACCATTCACGACATTAAACCCATTTGCATTGCGAAAGAAAAAATTGTCTTTCCATTGCGTGTAGGCCGCCAACTCGATTTTCATTGTTTCCGTGAAGCGCTTATAACCGATTTCCAGACTGTCGAGTGTTTCAACGTCTGCTTCGCCCGCAACTTGATTAAGCTGAATAGAGTAAAGGTCCGTGACTTGCGGAGCGCGGGAGCCTCTTGCGGCACGCATATAATATATAGCTCCATCATCCGCCTCATATCGAAGACTAGCTTTTGGCGTGATTGTCAGAAAGTCGTCTTGCCTGTCATCGACACGAATGAAACGCCCCGAGCGACCTGTATCAGCCTGATTATCATAGTCATAATGTGTGTATTCAGCACGCGCTCCAATATCGAGGGTGAAAGCCTCGCCTAGGTGAATATCTTTTTGCGCATACACCGCACCGACCAGCGCTTTGACGTCATAATCATAGTGGAGGCCTTGGACGAAAGAAAAGCGGCTTGGGTTCTCTTGGAACTCAAAAAGACGGCCTTCAGTCCATTCCAAATCCGCGCCGACATTAAAATCATTGCTAAAAAAGGCAGTTTGCACCCCGACCGAGCTATGGGCATTCTCCTCCAACGCTTGTCCTGGCACGAAATGGCGTAAAAAGCGAAGCTCTGCATGACGCGCATAGGGCGTAACACTCAATGTTTTGTCGTCATAAGTGCGGCTGAAACGGGCTTGAGTGCGATAGGTCTTACCGTCACGAAATGCTTCTGGGTTGGGGTTTGTAAACCGAATTTCATCATCCAAATAGGCGTCATCGCCCTGAATAAATCCGGCAGTTTCCTGATTAAGGTTTTGAAAACTGGAGAGCCAATCGATATTCCAAACTCCCAATTGATCCCGATACCTCAGCTGTAGTTTTTGTTGGTCGTAACCACTTTCTGAGCGGAAACCACCATCACTTACAATCAATGCCGACGCCCGGATTTTGTTGAACCCATCACTATTTTTTAGGCCCAGATTGATTTGTCCGGACAGATAGCCATCTTCTCCCCAAAGAAGTTTGACACGATTATCGGCACCCATTTGCAGGGGCTCGATGTTAATCAAACCGTGAACCGCGTTAGAGCCATATTGTACCGGGCCCGGCCCTTTGAATACTTCGACGCTCTTGGCAAACTCTATCCCGCTTTCGAACAGGCCATTTACATTGGCAAAGCCTGCCGCCCGCAGAGGAACACCGCCTTCCAGATAGAGAAAGCTCCCTGCTCCGGCTCCGCCTGTCAAAACAGGAGATCGTAAAGCCGTCAAATGTTCCTGCCCACTACCGCGATGAATATTGACCCCCGCTACAGTATTTAACAGCTCGGCGGGGTGGATGGCTGAGACGGTTTCTAACTGCTCCGCAGTCATCACATCCAAACTAGCGGGTAAAGTCGCAACGGATTTCTCCGTGTCATAAACCCCCGTCACGATTAACTCGTCTGAGTGATGTTCCGGTTTGTCAACGTCTTGTCCGTAAGCATTGGGCGCCGCAGCACTACACAGCGCGGCAATGAAAAGGGCCGGAAAAAATAGCCGCTTCATTTCTGTGCGTAATTCGAGTGAAAGGGTGCTGGTTTCCATCATGGTTACACTACGGAATAAGTGCATCGAGCAGTCTTAAAGTGAATTTTTGAAGTGTCTCAGGAGAGCGATTATCAAAGGTCATAATCGCCACCATATTGGCCGCATTATTAATGATCAGCGCATCTGTTGTATTCTGCAAAGCGGGCGGAAGATTAGCTTGAATCAAGTCCAACACACGGCCTTCCATCTCCAGATAAGGGGCGCGCAAATCAGGATTAAACGACACCGACCAGACCAGATATGCTTTGACGGTCGCGGGATGTTCGGCAATCATTTTCTCATAAGCTTCAGAGAGAGCCAAGACTTTGGCTTTGGCATCGCTTGCACGCTCCGGAACCGACTCGAACATCGCGATAATTTGTGCTTCAATCTCTTGTAACACACCCAACATGAGTGTCTCTTTTGTGGGGAAATAATTGAAAACTGTTGCTGTCGATACATTCGCCCGTTTCGCAATGTCGCCATGGCCCGTTCGCTCAATACCCATTTCGGCGAACGTTTCAATTGCAATGCTAACCAGCATGGCTTTACGCTTTTGAGGGCTCAAACGACGACGGCTCTCGGCCATAAAACAGACTCACTTTTAATGACAGACTCATTGTAAATTTAGGTCACTCCATGGCTCGTACCGCATCATTAAGCAAGTTGACAAAGCCAAAAACCTCTCTATTGATAAATTTATCAATAGAGAGGTTGTCATGACGTTCTTAGAGACATTAAGCGAAAAACCGGAATGGAAACGGCATTTGTGGTTGATTTCTTTGACCTTCCCGACAACGCCGCTTTTAGGCATTGGCTTGGCATTGTTGACGGGCAATCCACACTGGGTTTGGCTGCCTGTCGCTATGTTTTATATCCTTGTGCCTGTGCTCGATTTTATCGTTGGCGATGACAAATATGACCTTTTGGGCCTAGTTCAAGACGAAGCGCGGCAATCAAGCTTTTATAAGTTTATGGTTCACGCTCTTCTGCCCTTTATTTATGTAACGTGGATTGCAGGAGCCTGGTTCTTTACGAAAGAGCCTTGGCCTTGGGACGTCTATCTTGCGCTCGGCATCAGTCATGGTTGGGGTTTGGCTTTCGCCATCAATTCAGGCCATGAAACCGGCCATAAAACGGATAAACTCTCCAAATGGATTGCCATCTTCATGCTCCTGCCTAGTTTTTATGGTCACTTCCGTGTGGAACACAATATGGGACATCATTCCGATGTGGCGACCCCACGCGATCATGCCACAGCCCGTTTTGGAGAAAGCTATTACGAATTTGCGAGCCGAGAATATCCGGGGGCGTGGAAGCGTTCATGGAAGATTGAAAGTCGACGCGCCGCTCGCAAGGGCTACTCGCGCTTCTCTTTTAAAAACGAAGTGGTCGCATCCACTGTCCTTGCGCTTTTGTTCTGGGGGACAATGATGGCTATTTTCGGGCTTCCTGTTTTGGGTTACCTCCTTCTGGCATGGTTTATTTCCTCTACAGCTTTGACGTCTCAAAACTATATAGCACATTACGGACTACTCAGAGACAGGCGGCCAGACGGAAAGTTCCTGCCGTGTCAACCGCATCACAGCTGGAATTGCAACCTGCTCATCACAAACCTCACGAGCTATAATCTGGCGCGTCATTCTGACCATCACGCCAACCCAGCACGTCATTACCAATATTTGCGACAATTCAGAGACGTTCCCGCCCTGCCCTATGGTTATATGGTGATGTTTCTCATTGGCTTTGTCCCGCCGCTCTTTCGGAAAGTTATGGACCCGCTTGTCCTAAAAGGTGTGGATGGAGATATGAGTAAAGTCCTGACAAAAGACTTTGTACGTGAATGGGAAAAACAACAGGCCGCTCAGGTAAACTAGACCTTTTTCTTGCGCATCAATACAAAGCCATTCGCAAACCGTAATACCTAATGAGTCGACGGTTTTGATGTCTTCGTCTTTGATGATTTAGATGCCTTGTCCGGATTCGATACCTGAAGCGGAATTTTCTGTGACACAACATTCAAATCCACTTGCGGGAACGGAATAGAAACACCCGCTTTCTCCAGAGTTTTATTGATCTCCGTGTGAATAATATGCGTCATGGGCACACGATCATCAAAATTGCGAAGGAAGACCCGAACTTGGAAGTCTAATGAGCTATCCCCAAAGCCCATGAATAAGACTTGCGGAGGTGGTGTTTCCAAAACCTTAGGCAAAGATTTGACCGTTTCCAGCATCAGCTCCCGAGCACTCTCCGTATCTGATCCATAGGCAATACCGACAGGTACGATGAGACGCGTCACCGAGTTAGACAATGTCCAGTTGGTCACCCGTTCACTGATGAGGGCTTCGTTCGGTATGAGGATTTCACGATTATCCAAATCTGAGAGGGTCGTCGCACGAATTTTAATGCGCGAGACCGTTCCGCTTTGTTCCCCAATCGTGACATAGTCACCAATTCTTATCGGGCGTTCAAACAAGATGATTAGACCAGAGACAAAGTTCGCAATGATTTTCTGTAAACCGAAACCAATACCCACTGAGAGACCAGCCGCAACAAATTTCAGTTGAGACCACTCAAAACCCATACGATTAAAGCCCATAATGATGCCAACCGCGACGATTGTGTAGCCCAAAATCGTGACAACGGCGTAGCGTGTGCCGGGATTAACACCCAATTTATTCAAGACGAAAATTTCTAGGAAACCGGGCAAGTTACGCGCCGCGATGAAGGTCAGACCCAATATCACGATAGATTGAAGGATATTCCAAAGTGTAATTGGCACCTCGATAGGATTACCTGTTGAGGCATCCAATTCACTTGTTTTAATGGTCCAAACTTGAACACTGTCGAAAATTGACAGAGCGGGGACAAGAGACGACCAGTTCATCCACATCAACACGGCACAGGCGATAATAATCAGTGTGTTTAAAAGCTGTGATGATTGACGGGTGAGTGTCGAGACATCAATTTCTTTCGTGTCCAAAGGTGGCGGTGGCGGCATTTCTTCACCACGTTCTTCGGCTTCCGCCTTCTCTTTTCGAGCTTTGATTGCAGCATCGCGGCGCTCAACTGCTTGGCGGTAACGTAGCTGTCTCTGCGCGACCACAATCATGCGCCGGATTGTACCCCAAACAACATAGGTCATTAGCAATAAGACGCCCGAAGTGAAAAACCGCCATAAAAGTTCATCTGCCGTCTCATAGTAACCCGCAGCAGCCACGACAGCGGCCCCAATTGGCCCAAAAATTAGGATGGATGACACTAAAACTCTGTGGCGCGATAAGAAACCTTCATCTGCCTTTGACTTGATCAGTTTACGGTCCCACCAAATCACTTTGAAGCCGAAAAAGGCCACTGTCAGAGCGGTAAATATAAAGACGAAGAGTGAAAAACCTTCATAAACATCTGGGCTATTTATATCCGTCGTCAGGGCCAGTAATCCCGAAGACACGCCCACTACCGGGACGAACCACCGAATTTCTTTATTCACGGCTTTGCGCAAATCGTTGGGCATTTTAAAGTGTGCACTGAAGAGAGATTTTTCTTTATCCCAAGCCCGCCAAGTCAGCAAAATGAAGGTGAAGATGGCAACATAGAAAAAGGCGTTTTCCAAGCCTTCGATGAACGGATCAGGAACATCGACCAAGCCCATCAAAGCCCCCAAAAGAAGGAAGAAAAGCGGCAAGGGTGCCGCAATTAAAAAGCCGGAGAGTATGACCGCTGGCGTATGCCATGCGCTGTCCTGTCTGACCCGCCCAACTTTACCGGCACGGGACTTTACATCCTCAGTAATGGTCGGTCTCGCACGATAGAGGCCAAAAATAATCAATCCAACTAACAAGATCAGCGGCCAGAGGCTTTGCGCTTGAACCAAGTATGTATTGGTCATCAAGCTGAGATGCTCCGCAGAGAAGAGCTCTGATGCACCGCGTAATATTTTAGGAGCCCAATCTAAACCGATTGCGGGAACGCTCGGAATCCAGAGAAGTTTCTCGTCCAGCAAAGTCTGCAATTCTTGCGTAGAATCTAAATAGTCTCTGCGCGCAGTTTCCAACTGGCGGAGATCATTCACCCGTGCCGTGCCTTCTGTTGCAATACGCATCAATAAAGTTCTTTGGGAATCATTAAGAGCCTGTAGGGCGGCGATATCGGCTTCAGTAAAGTCAGGAATCGTGGCATCTTCCATACGCGCGCGCTCTAGAACCTCTTCCGGGTTCACACGGCCCAATGGCAGGTCGCGTAAAGCTTCCTGAGCAATCAATCTTTGCCGCGTGGCATCCACCAAATCTGATTGTGTTTCTTTTACAGTAGACCTGATTTTTTGCACAGATGTCAGTTGATTGCCGAGTCGTCTCAGAGTGGCACCGGCAAGTCTGTCCAAACTGTCTAATTCAGAGAGTTGTCTGGCAACATTTAGGTCTTCGAGAACAATATCCTGCCGCGATCGGGCCGAAGCTGTGGCGCGTGAAATTTCTGACTCGGAAGCCGCCAAAGCCGTGACCTGTTCGGCAAGCTCTTTATTGCCTTCAGCGAGTTCAAATAAAATCGGATGTTGTTCAGCATAGGTTTCTGCTTGAGCTTCAATGACACGTTTTAACGCAAGCGCATCATTTAAACGCCTTTGCCCCGTCCGCTCCTGTAAGGCCTGAACTTCTGCTGACAATTTGCGAGCACGTAAGTCTGCCAATGTCTGGCGAGCGTCCATAATTTGCAAACGTTTAGGCAGGCCTGTTATCTCCTGCTCCAACGCCGCGATTTGTAGCCGTCTGTAATTATTTCGTATTCGCAAATTTGCCAGTCGCGCTTGGCCAACAGCATCACTGTCAACCTCTCCGGCATCATTTATGGCGGATGTGATTTTTGCTAATTCGGCACGCGCATTTGTGAGTTCTTCAGGCGCATTGAGCTGACGCGCCGTAATGGTTTGCAAACTTTCGCGGTAGCCTTCGAGTTCTGCTCGAACCGTCCGCAATTCAGATTCTTTCTGAACCAACGCCTGTTCCAAAGCGAGGAGATCATCCTGACGCATTTCATCACCGTCAATCGTCATAATAGCATCAAGATCAGCTTCTAGATCTTGATTGGCCGCTTCAATTTCTTCTTGGATTTTTACAAGCGTTTCCGGGCCGTTTTCTAAAACAGCTTCAAACTGTGAACGCTGTTCTTTGACTGAAACCGAGTCTTCTAGCCGCTGTTTGGCCTGCTCATATAAATCTTTGGCAACTTTGACCTGCTCTTCAGTCAACTCTTGATTGCCTTCCAAAGCCTCTATTCGGCTGTCAATTTGACTGGCCGTCATTTGTGGCGATGTCTGTTGTGCCTCAACACTGATTGAAACTAAAAAGAAAGTCGCTGAGAGCCATAAAGACAAAAGCAAAAAGCGAATGAAAGCTGTCATTTCTTGCCTCTCCTTTAAAACCAAAGGTTCATTTAAACCTGATATGCTTTGCGACTTTACACAGTCTTTCAAACGTGGCTCTAACGTCTCTAAGGGGGATAGTCCATTATCATCATTATACAAGGCTTTCACATCTAGGAAGTTTAATGCTGTCTGACCTTGCTCAAGGCATTATTTATAATTGTCATTGATAACGACTCTACGGAATGCCTTTACTATCCCCTCGTCCCGTAAAGTCTGATTTGCGCCTCGGAGGGGCAATAACTCGACGCAAACTACATACGACTGACGCATATTTTGGTTCCTTTTCCATTTCCCCTTGCTAAGGGACAGCATGGCTCCACCGCTTTTAACATTATCTGACATCGCCCTGACTTTTGGCAGCACACCTTTGATCGAAAACGCCAATCTCATGGTGTATCCGAGAGAACGGCTTTGCCTCGTGGGCCGAAACGGCTCAGGCAAATCAACCCTGATGAAAATCGCGGCTGAGTTAGTCGAGGCTGATAAAGGAGACCGTTTTGTCAAACCGGGCACAAGTTGGCGGTATCTTCCGCAAGAACCGGATCTCTCCGCATTTGCCACTTCCAGAGACTATATTGTCGATGGCCTTGTAGGCGCGGATGATGGGGGGCGTATTCCTTACCTTTTGGATGCGCTGGGACTAAGCGGAGAGGAAAACCCTCAAGTGATGAGCGGGGGCGAGATGCGCCGTGCTGCTCTTGCTCGTACACTCGCCCCCAACCCAGATATTTTGATGCTTGATGAGCCGACAAACCATCTCGACCTCCCCGCCATTGAATGGCTGGAGGATGAGCTTGGCCGTAGTCAAAGCGCTATAATTCTCATTTCCCATGACCGCCGCTTTCTTGAACGCCTTTCCAACAGAACGGTTTGGATGGATCGCGGTGAAACGCGAGAACTCGATAAAGGCTTTGCCCATTTCGAAGATTGGCGAGATGATTTTCTGGAACAGGAAGAACTGGATCGCCATAAAATGGAACGACAGGTTCACCGCGAGCAACATTGGGTGGTGCATGGCGTTTCAGGACGAAGAAAACGGAATGTTCGTCGGCTGAAAGAATTAGGGCAATTGCGTGACACCATCAAAAATCAACGCCAAGTCAAAGGCAATGCACAGATCACCGTCACCGAGGCACAAAGCTCGTCGAAACAAATCGTGAAACTCAATAATGTTTCTCATGCTTTCGGCGAGCGTTCCATTGTGTCCGACTTGTCGCTAAAAATAAATCGCGGAGAAAGATTGGGTTTGGTTGGGCCAAACGGGGCGGGGAAAACGACTCTCCTCAAAATCATCATGGGAGAGCTTATCCCTGATGAAGGCGAGGTAAAATTGGGGCTAAACCTTGAACCCTTGGTGATTGATCAAAAACGTGAAAGCCTTAATCCCGAATGGACCCTCAAAGACGCTCTTACAGATGGCGGCAGTGATACGGTCATGGTGGGTGAGAAACCTGTGCATGTCATGCGCTATATGAAAGATTTCCTCTTCTTGCCCGAGCAAGCCCGTACCCCGCTTCATGCTTTATCCGGCGGAGAACGCGGACGATTGCAACTTGCCAGAGGCTTACGCTTACCAAGTAATTTTCTGGTTCTGGATGAGCCGACCAATGACCTTGATTTGGAAACGCTAGATCTCTTGCAGGAAATGGTCGCTAATTATCACGGCACGGTCATTATCGTCTCACATGACAGAGACTTTTTAGATCGCACCGTCACCCGCACGTTGGCCTATGAAGGCCCCGGTCAGTGGCAAATATATGCAGGCGGTTATTCTGATATGATTGCGCAACGCGGTGTCGGCGTAAAAGCGCGCAAGAAAGCAAAAGACAGCCTTAAAAGCGAGACAGTGGGTCAATCGGAAACAACAGCTCCGAAAAAATCATCATCAAAACTATCTTACAAACATAAATTCCGATTGGAACAGCTACCAAAAGAGATGGAAACCCTTTCCAAAACCATCGCAAAGTTAGGAGAAAAACTCTCCGATCCTGAGTTTTACAATAAAGACCCCGAAGGCTTTGCAAAATCTTCGAAGGCTCTTGAAGACGCACAGGCGCAACTCGAATATGCCGAGGAAGAATGGTTGGAATTAGAAATGCTGCGGGAAGCAG
Organism: uncultured Algimonas sp.; assembly: GCA_964511495.1. GTDB lineage: Bacteria > Pseudomonadota > Alphaproteobacteria > Caulobacterales > Maricaulaceae > Litorimonas. Next base: position 62,507 of record CAZEFT010000011.1, read on the forward strand.
CAGAGAGTTGATAATTATTCAACTAAAGTGACGCCGTCTTCAGCTCTAGGTTCAACCGGAGGCAACCCAGCAGAACGATGGTTCACCTGAACCAGCACTTCGGAGCCTGATTCACCTTCGAAGATTACATTGTAGGCAATGAACGACGTTGAATCGGCTTCGGCTCCTAATTTCGTGCCTGAGCCACTCACAATTAGTTTCTGCGTTGGAAAATACAGGGTTCCCAAAACCGTCAACTGCCCGCCACTGGTAATCATGCTCGGCAAAAATCCCGGTTTATTCTGGTCGCCGCCAGCACCAGGCATTTCCATAAATGCCAATCCTTTTCGCGTCCCGACCGAAGGTGCCTTAACATAAACGTCAGCCCCTTTTTCGATTCGTAATGTCGAAGCTGTTCCCGTAAATCCAAAAGTGACGTTCTCCGCTCTCGCCTCTGCAAAGTTCTTAAATGTAAGCGGTCCATCTTTAATGATGTAATCACCCGGCATAAACACAACCTTTTCACCATCAACGGTCAAGCCGTTACAATATGTTCCAGGATACAAGACCGCATTGCTGCCTGTCGTATTCCCCGAGTCAGGAAAAAGATCATACGCCCATTTGGAAGCCTTGCCTGTCTTTTTGGCTCGCAGATAGGCCACAGTAGCGCGAACGATATGCCCCCATATTACACGTTTATCCATAGGTTTTCCTACGGTCTTATAAACACTGTCCGGCATACAAGAGCCGATGGGTGCAGCCGCCGTTGTCTTGTAGGGGTCGGCAATTGGCAAGCATTCTCCCTTGGCATAAGGGCTGAATGAACCGGAGACCCCACCTACGGCACAAAAGGACTTAGCGATAGGTGCATGTCTACCATCCGATAATATACTCGTTGCCGAGGTCGAATTACTATGAACTGTGCAGGTGGGCGCCTTGAATTTTAACTCTGACGTAAAACTGACGGCATCTTCGCCCGTGGGATCAAGACCCAAGACACAAATCACATTTTCAGAATTTATCTGTGCTTTGCTTCTGGCTTCAATAGGTATGCCCGACACACCCAAAGCTTCAGAGATTGTGACCGGTACTTCCCCGACAGCCTTCATTGCCACATAACTCGTTTGAGCGTCAGGCTCCAAGGTCACATCGGCACGACCCGTATAATTTTGTTCAAAATGTAAGCGGGCAATGTTTTCTTTTTCTGCGATTGATACGGCGTTATTGGTCGCCGCAGCGATAACGGCATTGTTCAACGCATCTTTGACTTTACGGTGCTCACCAATTGCGCTTGTGTAATCCACAGCAGCACTGGTAACGACAAGAAGTGGTACAGCCAAAATGGCCGTCATCACCGCGAAATGACCGCCCTCATTCTGTTGATACGACTTTAATTTTTGACGCAATTTCATTGCAAACACCCTTCTTGAGAGTGTTATTTAAAATAAACCTATTAAATGAGCTTTTGGAAAGAAGGTAAATTTCAGATTAATTCACCGTTCTTATCCCCAGAACCTAACGAGCCTCACGAGCTGTTACCTGAATATCCAAGGTGATATCACGGCTGATCCATTCATCCGTATCCCAAGGCGCTTCGCCAATTGTCCACTCTGTCCGATTAATGGTCAACTCGCTTTTCATTACGGCTGTGTCTTCAATATTCAGCGTGAAAGGAAGTGAGAGCGGTTTAGATACACCCTTCATCGTCAACGTCCCCTTTGCCAGAAATTGATTGTTGTCTCCCTTCTCAAAATTTGAGGATTCGAATATGGCGAGCGGATATTTTTTGACTGAAAACCAGACCTTTTCCGGTAGAGTGTTATTGCGATCCTTACTGCCCGCATCGGCTTTGCCGATCGGTATTTCAACCTTTACCGAAGACGCTTCGAGGTTTGCAGGATCAAACCGAATATCTGCTGTGAAAGCCGGAAATTCCCCAGTGAAAGCCTGCCCTTCCTGTTTAGCTGTGAATTTAATATGGCTTTTCTCTTCGATAACTGCCCATTGGCTTACGGATGAAGCGGCGGGTTCATCTGCCGTGACGGTTTGCAGGGTTGGCTCTTGCGCTGTTTCCGACGCCTTCGCGTCTGTCTCAGCCGCACCACAGGCCAATAGAGCCAAAGCGCTTAGCGATACACATAAAATTTTGGGCTTAAACATGTTACACCTTTTCAATACCGAACGCACTCTATACGACAGCTTGCGATAAGAAAGACTGAAATTTACGCACACACAGCCCTCCAAAGCAGGCGTTGAAGAAGGATTATAGCATGACACATATTTCCGTGGATGACTTTATCGTCACGTCTGCGTCAGAGGATTTGTCCAAACGCCCCACTCGCGTAAATTTATTTGACAGTAAACAAGATGCCAATGATCAAATCAAAGACAATGCCAAAGCCATTTCTGATCTCGCCCATAGGCTTTACGGCGAAGCGCGGCGCTCTTTGATTGTTTTACTGCAGGGTATGGATACATCAGGTAAGGACGGCACGACAAAAGCGATTTTTCACCGCACACCACCGCTCAATGTCAATGTCGCAGGGTTTAAAGCCCCCTCCAAAAATGAACTGGCGCAAGATTATTTGTGGCGCGTGCACAAAGTCTGCCCAGCCAAAGGGAATATCACCGTTTTTAATCGCTCCCATTATGAAGACGTTCTGGTCGTTAAAGTCCGAAACTTCGCTCCTGCCGACAAAGTTGAGCAGCGTTACCAACAGATCAATGATTTCGAGCGTCATCTCAGCGAAAATGGCACGAAAATCCTCAAATTCATGCTGCATATCAGCCCCGAGACACAAGCCGAACGTTTAAGGGATAGACTTATCGTCCCAGAGAAACGTTGGAAATTTAACCCTAATGATTTGGAAGATCGCAAACTATGGCCAGACTTTATGGAAGCCTACCAAACCATGTTGCGTCGCACCTCCACCGATCATGCGCCATGGCACGTCATTCCTTCCGACAGTCGCAAGACGCGCGGCGCCATTATCAGCTCTATCGTAAGGCAAACCCTTGTAGACATGAATCCACAATATCCTGATCCAGGTTATCGTCCCGACCATTTTGACATTTAATTAATTTACCTACTTCTACACTTCTACGCAGGATTTTATTCCGATGACAGACCGCGACGCCCATTTCGAGACTCTTTCAAATCTCGCCGAAGACACTCCGCCCATTGCGGAATTGTTCAAACAAGGAAGCAATCGGTTAGAGCGCTTTGTCATGCGTGAAGGACCCTTGCGCGCAGACTTTTCAAAACAAGCCGTAAGCCGAAAGGCCCTAGACGCGCTTCTGAATTTGGCGGCAGCCTGCCATCTTGAAGAATGGCGAGCCAAGCTTTTCGCCGGTGAAACCGTGAATACATCCGAAGATCGCGCCGTCCTACACATGGCCTTGCGCGGCGTTGGCGGGACGAAGGACATACAAGACGATGTCAAAGCTATGCGCCAGAGAAGGGCCGATTATGCCGACCACATCCGCGCGGAAGGCAAATTCAAAAACATCGTCCATATCGGTATCGGTGGGTCTGATTTGGGTCCTCGCCTCGTCGCTGACGCCTTTGAAGCGACATCGGATCAGGCTTTAACTCTGAGATTTGCCGAAAATGTTGACGGAGCCTCAATTAACGACGCGGTCAAAGACCTCGACCCGGCAGAAACCCTTGTCGTGATTGTGTCCAAAAGTTTCGGTACGCAGGAAACCAAAATGAACGGCACCTCCGCTCGTGCTTGGCTGACCGAAGGTCTAGGCGTCAACGCAGGTGAGCACATGCTCGCCGTGACGGCCAATCGAACCCGCGCCGTGGATTTTGGCATTAAGCCTGAGAATATTTTCGATTTTTGGGAGTGGGTTGGCGGACGTTATTCGGTCTGGAGCGCGGTCGGTCTCTCTCTTCAAATTGCATATGGCCCAGATGTATTTTCAGAATTTCTAGATGGCGCTGCCGCTATGGATGAGCATTTTCGCGACCAACCTTTGCAAGAAAACCTGCCCGTCATGATGGCACTAATGGGTGTTTGGAACCGAAATGTCATGAATTATGCTAGTCTGGCTGTCATCCCCTATGCCCGGCGCTTGCGTAAATTAGCGGCTTTTTTGCAACAACTCGAAATGGAAAGTAACGGCAAACGTATCACACGAGACGGCCTTGATGCCGGATTGACCTGCCCGATTATCTGGGGAGATGAAGGCACGAATGGGCAACATGCTTTCTTTCAATGGCTACATCAAGGCACAGGCCTTGGCGGCAATGGTGGCGCTCCCGTAGATTTCGTTGCCGTATTAAAAGATCATGAAGTTCGCCCTGATCATCATGCCGCTTTGCTGGCCAATTGTTTTGCGCAATCCGAAGCCCTTATGCTCGGGAAATCCGAAACGCTTGTTCGCAAAGAACTGGGGCAGCACGAAGACATTGACGCCCTCGCCCCGCAAAAAACCTTCCCCGGCAATCGACCTTCGACAACGATTACACTCGATGCATTAAGCCCTTTTGCATTGGGTCACTTGATTGCTCTTTATGAGCATAAAGTTTTTGTGCAAGGTGTGATTTGGAATGTGAACAGTTTTGATCAATGGGGTGTCGAGCTTGGAAAAGTCCTGGCGACCACGATTTTGGACGAGATGAAGTCAGGCGAAAGCGGCAATCATGATCCAAGTACGACGGCGCTCATGGTGCTAGCCCGCTCTTCTGACTAGCTTAAATCATTAGGAAAACACGTTAACTCGAACAGATTGGGAATTGCTCATGTTGAAATATATCACGGCTATTTTCATTGGAACGGCTTACTTGTACCTTTCTGCCTGCTCCAAAGGGCCGACCCGCCCTATTGTCATGCTGGAAACAACGCAAGGCTATATTCAGATTGAGATCTACATAGATAAGGCCCCGATTTCTGGTGGCGACTTTTTAAAATATGTCGATAATAAATTTTACGATGGGCAAGGTTTTTATCGTGTTGTGCGTGCCGATAATGATCCGCAAAAGATGGGGATGAGCCTTATCCAGGGCGGCCGATTAGACAGTCAACCTCTCACTGAGCCTATAGCGCATGAGCTTACTACAGAGACTGGATTATCTAATAAGGAAGGCGTCGTCTCCATTGCCCGTCTGGAACCTGGCACAGGCAGTGCGGCTTATTTCTTCATCAATATCGGTGATAACAGCTTTCTGGATTATGGCGGTACGCGCAATCGCGATGGCCAAGGTTACGCGACTTTTGGGAAAGTCATTAAAGGCATGGATGTCGTTCGAACCATTCAAGCCATAGACGCTCAAGGTCTTTCCGGAAATAATGTGACGACGGGCCAGATTTTAACGAACCCTGTCAGCATTAAGAAAGCCTACCGCATGTAGAACTGAAAGACGCCTCTGACCATAAGTATGGAATTTGGCACGCTATTGTCCGACTATCGTCCGAAAATAATGAATCCAAGAACGCCAAGAATAATGACCAAGAGTATGACATTGGTCAGCCCTTTACGTTTATTCTCTTTGTTAGGCGGCATATCATCTATTCGGGCTTGTCTATTATCGGGCATAAGTCATCCTCCAATATTATAACGATAGAGCTTTTAAAATGTTCCCGGCCAATATATCGCTTCGCCATGGCTGAGTTTATTTTAAACAATCAGATTGCGTTTTATTATAGTCTGATTGGATTAGCCTTTATGGGTTTAACCTTTCAACCCGCCCTCCGAAAGCATTTGTTTTATAATATTCCCGTTCTCTATATTATTATGGGCATTATTGCGGCGCGTATCGGACTGCCTGTTATTGACCCCCTCAATTCTCATGCAGAGTTGAAAATTATTGAACATGTCTCCGAATTAATTGTTATTATCTCTTTGGCCGGGGCAGGTTTAGCCATTGATCTCAAAATGGGATGGCGAAGTTGGCAACCGACTTGGAGGCTTTTGCTGTTTGCCATGCCGCTCACGATTATTGCGGTGACAGGCATTAGTTTTTACGGACTAGGCTTGGGATTAGCCTCTGCCGTGTTGATTGGGGCCGCCTTAGCCCCCACTGACCCGGTTTTGGCAAGATCCGTGTCCGTCGGTGCCCCCAATAGCGATCAACCCGGAACCAAAATAGCTTTGACATCGGAGGCCGGGCTTAATGATGGCCTCGCCTTCCCCTTTATATGGCTAGCTATCGGCTTAGCCATTTCGGTACAGGACTTTGATCTCGTCAATTGGTTCACAGTTGATTTTCTCTACAGAATTGTCGCAGGTACCCTTACAGGCTTGATTGTCGGATGGACCGTTTCAAAAATTCTATTCAGCCGAGTTGGCGATGCCCGCAATGGGCGTACAAATGTGGCTCTCTTTGTCTTAGCCGCCACATTTCTGGCTTATGGTATCGCAGAATTTGTCCATGGTTATGGCTTTCTCTCTGTATTTATCGCCGCACGCTCTGGTCGCGCCCACACCAAAGATACCAAAGCGGAACCTTATGAAAACAAGGCCCACGAGACTGCCGACCAATTAGAAGCCATTCTCTTGGCCGTTATTTTACTCTGGTTCGGGACATTTATCGGTCAGACTTTATGGCATGTTTGGACATGGGAACACCTTATTGCTGCCCTCATTATTATTTTCTTGGTACGCCCAATTTTGGGTTGGCTGTCATTTGCCGGCACGGATATTGATCAGCAAGATCGTTTTAAAATGGCCTTTTTCGGCATACGGGGCATGGGGTCGATATTCTACATCGCTTTCGCCCTCACCCATGCAGAGTTCGAGAATCCTGCTCAAATCTGGAGCATCGTCTCACTCGCGATCATTATTTCAGCTCTTATCCATGGCAGTTTGGCACAAAAATGGATGAAGGATACGAAATCGACATAAATCAGTTTCACACTTGAAATGATGGCCCCAGCGCTTAGTTTGATTTTATCACAAACCCACGCGGACATGTTTGGATTCCCCGAACAGGCGTTATGAGGAAAGGATAGATTGATGATTACCCTGCTCTCCCCTGCAAAAAAATTAAATATGGATCCTGCCGAGACGGGACTTGATATTACGCGCCCGCGCTTTGAAGACGATACGCGCGAACTTGCCACTGTCGCAAAAAAACAAACCGTGGCCGACTTGAAAAAACTGATGCATTTGTCGGATAATTTGGCAACGCTGAATGTCGAACGGTTCCAAGCCTTCAATATTGACGGACAAAGCAATTCTGCGAAAGCTGCCGGTCTTGCTTTTGACGGTGATGTTTATTGGGGTTTGGAAGCTAAGACCTTGTCTGATGAAGATCTGGATTACGCACAAAAACACTTGCGTATTCTCTCCGGTCTTTACGGCGTGTTGCGCCCAATGGATTCCATTCAACCCTATCGCTTGGAAATGGGGACAAAACTCACCACTAAACGTGGCAAGAATTTATATGAATTTTGGGACAAAAAAATCGCGGAGACATTGTGCGAAGACCTTGACGGCCATCACGACCACACAATTGTGAATTTGGCATCAAACGAATATTTTAAAGCCGTCGATAAAGACGTTTTAGATAAACCCATTATGGAAGCCAAATTCCTCAATATCAAAGACGGTAAGACACGGAACCTGATGTATTATGCAAAGTTCGGACGTGGGTTGATGGCGCGTTGGATTATGCAAAACCGTATTGAAAAAGCAGATGACCTTAAAGCGTTTGACCTTGAAAATTATACTTTTGACAAAAGTTTGTCTTCGGAAAATGAGCTTGTCTTTACACGTCCGCAGCCACCAAAAAAGTCATAGACCTTGGACGCCCTCACAAAGTTCGAACAATGTGAGGCGGACAGCCCTCTCAAATATAATCTATCCGAGTGGTGGGATGTCCTAAAACGGACATGGGTTTCCTCACAGAAAGACAATGTGAGCGTTGTCGCGGCGGGCGTTGCCTTTTTTTCACTCATCGCAGTGTTTCCTTTGATTTCAGCGGCCATCTCACTCTTTAGCTATTTCGCCAATCCGGGTGATGTAGACGATATTACGGATGGTTTCCGTGATCTTATGCCAGCGCAAGCCTTTGACATTATACAAAACCAAATCGTCACGGTTGTCGATGCGCCCGGCGAAGCCTTGGGGTTAGGGATTCTTATTTCTCTTTCTGTGGCTATCTTTTCCGCAGGAGCCGGTATTCGCGCGATGATGCGAGCCATGAATATTGCTTATGAAGAGATTGAGAAGCGCAATATTTTTGTTTTCTACAGCTATGCCGTGTTGATGACATTGGGTAGCTTCATCTTTATTTGGCTGTCTTTCTTGGTCATTATTGGTGTACCTGCTGCGCTGAATTTTATCAATGTCACGCAAGGCGCTCAATTTGCCACTCGTCGCTTACCTTGGTTCTTATTGGTGGGCGTTTTTGCGTTTGCTACAGGCGTTATGTACCGTTTTGGCCCGTCCCGTCGCCCCGCTAAAAAACGTTGGTTATGGCCGGGAATTTGCTTTGCAACACTGTCTTGGCTCTTAATTTCTTACGGGTTTTCAAAATTCGTATCCGAGTTTGGGAATTACAATGCCACATATGGCAGCCTCTCAGCCGTGGTCATTTTACTAGTCTGGCTGTGGTTGACCGCCAATGTTATTATCATCGGGGCGGAATTAAATTCGGAATTAGAGAGACAAACTCTCATTGACTCTACCCGAGGCCCTGCACGCCCTCTTGGGAAACGCGGTGCAACCATGGCCGATTTCAAAGCCTCAAAAACAAAGCTTGAAAATGCCAATGCAGAAATACTGACCCCGCAAGAGACCGAAGACCTGATTTAAATAGACAGATATGTGAAACATTATGCGATTCATTAAAGCCAATTTTCCTGCTGACAAAGCCGATGCCGTCATCGCGATTTTGAATCAAGAGCCTCATATCGATTGGTCGATGGATGCAGGTTATGGTCGATATGAAAAAGCTGTAGAAATTGTTGTCGCACAAGGCCAAGGCCAAACGCTGATTGATGCCTTGCAAAGCCTATTAAGTAGCACCGCAGATTGGCGCGTCGTCGTTATGCCTGTGGAGGCCACGCTGCCCCGCGCCGAGCCTGAAAAATCATCAGGCATAGAAGAAAAAGATAAACCCAAATCAAAAACAATCGCCCTTCGCGAAGAGCTTTATCAAAAAGTCGTCGCAGGCTGTCAGTTAAATTGGGACTTCATTATCCTCACCATTTTATCATCCATTGTTGCGGCGATTGGTTTGAACGGAGACAGCGTCGCCATTGTCATTGCCGCTATGGTGATCGCCCCTCTTTTAGGGCCAATATTAGCTTTCGCTTTGGCCACAGCTTTAGGCGATTTATCCTTAATGTGGAAAGCCACGAAAACCGCGCTCGCGGGATTAGTTGTGGGTTTTGTATTTGCCTTCGGGTTAACATTTTTCATTGATGTCAACCTAGCCAGTACGGAGATGATCAGCCGAACCGTTATTGGCCCTGAAATAATCGCCCTTGCCCTCGCCTCAGGTGCGGCGGCGGCGCTGTCTCTTTCCACAGGCATCTCATCGGCTTTAGTGGGGGTTATGGTTGCGGTGGCGCTTCTGCCTCCTTCTGTAGCTTCGGCTTTATTTTTGGGGGCAGGCAAATATGAGGCAGCGACGGGCGCGGCCTTGCTTTTGGGCTTGAACGTGGTTTGTGCAGTCTTATCGGCACAACTCATTTTCGTGTATAAAGGCGTTAGGCCGCGAACATGGTCAAGCCAAAGAAAAGCCGCTCGTAGTGTGAAAATTAATGCGGCCGTTTGGATAGCACTTTTGGCCGCTCTTGCCTTTTTAGCCTATCGCTTAGACTTGATGGGGGCCCTCTAATTGTGACACAAGGCACATCATGACATTTATATTTTTAGCCATTTTAGTCGTCTTTGCGATTTTGATATTTATTTTTGCAAGCCGCGCGGCGGAGGCGCTCTTTTCGCCTAAACCTATATCTGAGCCACAAAAACCCAGAGTGAGCACTTCTGCTCAAGAATCCGCACAAAACAACCCAGTCATTTCAAAAGAAACCAAACAAGCCATCGCAACTGTCAGATCTAAGCTCCAAGCGGGGGCTTTACCTTCTTGCGAGGCGGTCATCCGTGAAGCTTCACCTGATAAACCGGAGCAGTCACGTTTGGGAGGCCCAGTTTACCTGCCCATCGGCACAGATTGGCCGAAAAGCCCAAATGGCAAGAAACTACTCTTTATCGCACAAATTAATTTTGCAGAGATTCCGAGTTTACCCGACTTCCCCGAAACAGGCCTTTTGCAAGTCTTTATTGCAGATAATGATTTGTTCGGAGCTGATTTTGACGCCCCTGAAAAAAGTGTCGTTACCTTACTTTATCATGACGCTTTGGGTGAGAAGGCCATTCGACATGAGAACCTAACTTTCCCGGTTGTTAAGGCCGATTATTCGACCGAGACCTATACACCTTTTCAGTCAGAGGCCGTTCAACGCGAAGGGCGTGTCATCCAATTTGCAAATGAAACCGGAGATATGCTCCCAGATTTTACGCATTGGAAGTATGAAACTTTGGCTGATGACATCGATGATGAAGGCGCCGTAGAAGCGCTTTGGGACGAATTAGCCTTAGCCCGACCCGAACATTATATTGGCGGCCATATTAACCTCACACAATCTGATTTCCGGCACACTGCGCCCTATGATGAGTATGACCGTATCTTGCTCCAGTTAGGGTCAGACGAGCATATTATGTGGGGTGATATGGGTGAGATGTCATTTTCTATACGCCAAGAAGACCTACGGAATAAGCGTTTTGAGAATGCCATTTTTTGGTGGGATTGTTGTTAAGTCGAATTATTTTAGGCAAGATTGACAGGTTTGATTAGCCCTTCACCTTCGGCACGCCCTGAATTGACACCACGATCAACCTCCCAATATTCAAGGTCTTCCCCACCACGCATAGTCTCCAAAATCCTGTTTGGGTTCATATCGGGATTAAGCCAATCATCCCATTTTTCTATCGGTAAACGTACTGGCATACGATGATGGAGAGACTTTATACGGCCCGAAGCCGAGGTCGTTAAAATAGTGCAGGTCAGTAACTCTATACCCTCATCAACGCGCCATTTGTCCCACAACCCGGCAAAGGCGAAGACATCATCATGGGCTTCTTTAATAAAATTTGGTGTTTTGGGGCTCTCGACACCGTCCCATTCATACCAGCCACTCGCGGGGATAAGGGCCCGGCGACGACGAAAAGGCGTTCGAAAACTAGCCTTTTCTGCGGCGGTTTCAACGCGGGCATTAAATAAGGGGCGGCCCTCGGGTGGTTCTTTCCGCCAATGTGGGTGAAGCCCCCATCGCATGGGCACGAGTTTGCGCCTCTTTTGACCGTCAAAGGCCACAGCAGGAACCACGCGTCCGGGAGAGATATTAAAATTAGGCGTCCACGACCAATCTTCGGTTAAACTCTCCTCGGCCTTGAAATAGACACGAAGCGCCGCCAAGGTTTCCGCCAATGTATATCGTCCGCACATAAAGAAAGCTCTATGCGTTCAGACCATAAATTCAAATACCAATCTACTCAAAGCATCAGGATAAAGTAATGAAACGCGAAGCGGGGAATTATATTGATTGTGTGGGCGTAATTTGTTTTCGCGAGCAAGACGTTTTGCTGATTCAACGCGGCACCCCACCGCGCAAAGGAGAATGGTCAATTCCAGGCGGTCGGATTGAAGCCGGAGAAAGTGAAATCGAGGCGGCACTAAGAGAGCTGAACGAGGAAACAGGTGTAACCGCAATTCTTGGTCCAAAGGTGGCCGTCATTCTTGCTGATTTCGAAGGGTTTCGATACCGACTGCATGATTATGTCGCCGTCTGGCAAGCGCATGAGCCTGTCGCGGGTGATGACGCGGCCGCGGCTTGTTTTACAGCACCGGAAAAGCTCGACGCGCTCGGTATGTGGCCTAAAACAAGAGAGGTCATTGAAACAGCCCGAGACGCCTTGACACAAATAGACCGTCTCGGCTTCACATTTCAAAATTGAAAGACTGAACAAATTTATGGGCAGGGCCACAAATCCCCGTTACTATATGATTGTGATGAAGCGTGTCAGCATATCGGTCATGGTTGGGTTGTTAATGACCGCGACCGCCTCAAATGGGAGTGCGTTTGCCCAAGATGCCGAAGCCACGCAAATACTGACCGAAGAACAACAGCGTGAAGCCGCACTGAAGGCGCGCGAAGATGCGGAAATTCGCATTGAAAATGACATGATGAAAATGACGTCTTTAGTTGAGGCGCTGTCCAAAAACTTGGGGCAACTTCATTATCTCCGCACGCTTTGCTTTGGTGAGGATGATCAGAAATGGCGCGATTATGCCCGCAATATGATGAATATTGAGAGCAAGGCCAGCACAGAGAATAAAAGTCGATTGGTGCGCGCCTTTAATGCTGGTTATTACCAAGAAAAAGCCCGTCATTCCGAATGCAATAAAAGTGTCAGTGTTGATGTCGCAGCCTTAGCTGAAAACGGACGCCATATCGCCTCTATGTTGGCTGATCCTTATCGTGATTTTTGACAGTCTTTTGCTTACCTCTTTGTCACTCATTGTTTAAAATAAGGTCCCTTCATTATGGCCATTTCTCTCAAAACGGCTCTCACCGCAGCGCGCCTTGCCCGTATGTTGCCTGTTATTCCATTGGCAATCGGCGCTGTAGCATTGGTCGGTTGCGCCAAAGTCGTTACTGATATGAATAAAAACCGTCCCTTACTGACACTTGCAGGCTCAGAATGGGGCTTGCCTGAAACACAGCAATTTATTGCCTTTAAAAGCGAGGGAGAGGTCTTTGGTCATGGCGGGTGTAATAATTTCTTCGGTTCTTATTCGCAGGAGGGTGAGCGCATCACATTTGGCCCACTCGCCTCAACCAAGAAAGCCTGTATGGGAAAAATCATGCAAGCCGAAATGCAGTTTTTAAACTCCATTCAATCAGCACGTCGGTTTGAAGCCAATCACCTAGCTATTCTCTTTATGGACGAAGCAGGAAATACGGTTTTGCGACTGCAAAGACGTGATTGGGATTAACCCCTTTGACATCTTGCCCGTTAGGGTTTGTCAGATTAGGGCTTTTACAAAGTCGTAAAAAGGATTCTCATGAGTGATCGCTTAATTATTCGCCGTCCCGATGATTGGCATGTTCACTTACGTGACGGGCAAATGCTTAAAGATGTTGTGAATTACACGGCCCGACAATTCGGGCGAGCGATCATCATGCCTAATCTAACGCCACCCGTGACAACCGTTGAGATGGGGCGTGCTTACAGAGACCGTATTTTAGCAGCCGTTTCCAAAGATTTTAATTTCGAGCCTCTCATGGTCGGTTATTTGACGGATGATATGTCTCCAGACATTGTCTCACAAGGCAAAGCGGAAGGTGTTTTTACAGCCTTCAAATTATATCCCGCAAATGCCACCACAAACTCTTCAGCGGGCGTGACCGATATTAAAAAAATCTATAATGTCTTAGAACGTATGTCAGAGGTCGGCATGCCGCTTTTGGTACATGGGGAAGTGACCCATAGCGATGTCGATATATTTGATCGCGAAGCGCGTTTTATCGAAGGTGTTTTAGGGAAAGTCGTCTCGGACTTTCCTAATTTGAAAATCGTTTTTGAGCATATCACAACATCAGAAGCCGTTGATTTTGTGATGGCGCAAGGCCCCAATATCGGTGCGACCATCACACCTCACCATTTGGAAATTAACCGCAATGCGATTTTCCAAGGTGGTATTCGTCCTCATAATTATTGCTTGCCGATTGCAAAGCGTGAAATCCACAGGCTTGCTCTACGGAAAGCGGCTGTTTCAGGGTCTTCAAAGTTTTTCTTAGGGACTGATACCGCCCCTCATGCCGTCGATGCAAAAGAAAGCGCCTGTGGTTGCGCAGGTATTTTCAACGCACCCTTTGCTATAGAAAGCTATGCCAAAACTTTCGCTGAAGAGGATGCATTGGATAAATTGGAAGGCTTTGCCTCGGAATTTGGCCCACGCTTTTACGATCTCCCTTTGAATGAAGAAAAAATCATTCTCGAAAGAAGCAATGTCGTCGTTCCCGACCGTTTAAATCTAACAGAAACTGACATTATCCCTTTCCATGCCGGGCAGCCTTTAGAGTGGCGTTTTGTGGGTCTGGCGAAATAGTCTAGCAATTGAGAAAATCAGCTTATAGCTTTTCTCAATATGTCTGATAGAATTATAATATTATTGCTATAGCCCGTCTGAACATAGTGAGGGGATGTAGCTATTCTAAATAAATACATATTCAGTTTTGGAATTTTCGAAGATAAAATCCCCCTCAACAAAATTGAAAAGGAACATCATGAAGCATTTTCTCTCCGCAACAGCCATAGGCTTGTCATTGGCACTCGCGCCCAGCTTAGCAACTGCCAAGACAGCCTTCCAATTCGAAAATGTTAACCTGCCATCAGGCAAGCACCTCACGGTTCTGATCGATAGTGATGGCAATCTGACTGGCAAAGCGGCGGAAGTAGATTCCTTGAGCGGCGGTAGATTATCTGAAGCGATTGAAAGTGCCGATTTTAAAGGAAAGTTTGGCGAGACACGCACATTTTACGGTTTGCGCCCTTATACCTCTTTGACGGTTATCGGCATGGGAGAGAAATCTTTAGATGCGCCTAAGCTCCATGACCTTGGAGGATATATCGCCAAAGCCAGCAATAATGATGTATCCATTGAGGTCGTATCAGAGACAGTTAACACGAATATTGATGCAGTCACAGCAAATTTTGCGGCCGGTTATGCTTTAGGGTCTTACACATTCAAAAAATATAAAACCGATCACGAAGAAACCGATCGTACCGTGAAATTCATAGGCAGCGATGCAACTCAATCGACGCAGCTTTATAATGATGATTTGGCCCATCTCGTCAAAGGCGTGACCTTCGCACGGGATATGGGCACGGAACCCGGCAAATCCATGTATCCGGAATTATTCGCTCAGCGTGTCAGAGATATGTTTCGCGGGGTTCCCAATGTAAGAGTTGAAGTCCTAGATTTACGGGACTTGGCACGAAATAATATGGGAGCCTTGATCGGTGTAGGACAAGGCTCTGTTCATGATCCACGTCTAATTCTTGTCCATTACACAGGTGGTGCAGGCGGTGACGCCCCAATCGCATTGGTTGGTAAAGGCATCACATTTGATACGGGCGGAATCAGTATCAAACCGAATACGGGTCAATGGTTGATGAAATCTGACCTCTCAGGTGCGGCAGCCGTTGCAGGGACACTTTATGCTACAGCGAAACGCGGCGAGACCATCAATGTGGTTGGTGTGATGTCGATGGCTGAAAACATGCCGTCCGGCAAAGCGATCCGCCCCGGCGATGTGTTGGAAACCATGAGCGGTAAGACAATCGAAGTTATGTCAACTGATGCCGAGGGTCGATTGGTCTTGTCTGATGCCGTCACCTATGTGCAAGAAAAACATGATCCGAGCCTGCTGATTGACATTGCCACCCTCACCGGTTCAGTCGGCCGCGCCTTGGGAACAGATTATGCCGGCGTTATGACGCGTGAATGGGCTCTATCTGAAGAGATGATGAAAATCGGTGAATCCGTCGGCGAGCCCGTGTGGCCATTGCCTCTCAACAAATCTCATTACAAAGCCATTAAGTCTGATATCGCCGATATCAAGAGCACAGGTGGCAGTCCGGGCGCCAGTATTGGCGGAGCTGTAATTGGTACGTTTGTTGATGAAGATCGCCCATGGGTTCACCTCGACATTGCCGGTGTAGACTGGCTGACGAGCGGAACACCGACCTCCCCAAAGGGCCATGCCGGATGGGGTGTTCGTTTCATGGACGGGGTCATACGTGACCGCGCCGAGAAATAAATCATATACACAGCAATTTCTTTTAAGGGCGGGTTTATCCCGCCTTTTTTATTGGGCTTTCTCTTTTTTCAATCAGAACGGTAACGTTAGAAAGCGTTAAGGATAAGCCAAAGACTGTCGTAAACGGGTTGTCACACAAGGGGATTCAAGGCAGTAACACGCTATGAATTGGCTTACGAAAATCACGCCTCCGGGTGTAAAATCAATCTTTTCTAAAAAAGATACACCGGACAATCTTTGGACGAAATGTCCGAAATCCGGCGAGATGGTCTTCACGGCTGACTTGCCTGGTTTGCTGCACGTGACGCCTGCAGGGCATCATATGCGCATTGGACCTGATCTGCGTCTGCGTTTCACTTTTGATGATGGCGAATACGAAACTGTCAAAGTTCCGGAAGTCGCCAAAGACCCGTTGAAATTCAAAGACGATCAAAAATATTCGGACCGTCTAAAAAAGGCTCGCGCTAAAACCGGTGATGATGATGCTATGCGCATTGGTGTCGGTCAAATTCACGGTATTCGCAGCGTTGTTTTGGTTCAGAACTTTTCTTTCATGGGCGGCTCTCTCGGTATGGCCGCGGGCGAAGGTTTCATCCAAGCTGCTGAATATGCAGTGGCCCACAAACTGCCGCTCATCGCCTTCACTGCAGCAGGCGGCGCACGTATGCAAGAGGGCGCGCTTTCACTCATGCAAATGCCCCGCACAACGATTGCCGTTCAGGAATTACGGGAAAACGGCCTCCCTTACATCGTCGTTCTTTGTGATCCGACCACAGGCGGCGTCACAGCGAGTTATGCCATGTTGGGCGACATTCATCTGGCCGAACCGGGCGCTCTGATTTGTTTTGCGGGTCCACGCGTCATCGAAGATACAATTCGAGAGAAACTCCCTGAAGGGTTCCAGCGCGCTGAATATCTTCAGGAAAAAGGAATGATTGACCGTGTGGTTCATCGCTCTGAAATGCCGCAAACTCTGGCAAATTTATTATCTGTTTTAATGCAGACAAAGGCGAAAGCGCCAAACCCGAAAATCCCGGAAACAACGGGCGAAAGTGTTTGACCCTTTTAAACCTCAGCGAGGTTAAAATGCATGACTGAAGCAGAGACGAACCCCGACGCTGTTGAAAAAGCGCTTGCGACTTTAAGAGCACTCCACCCCAAGAAAATTGATCTGGGCTTAGGGCGAATTCAATCTGTATTGGATAAACTTGGTAACCCTGAGCATAGTCTGCCGCCCGCCATCCATGTTGCGGGAACCAATGGTAAAGGGTCAACGATTGCCCTGCTTCGCGCGATGGCAGAGGCTGAAGGTCTCAAGGTCCACGTCTATACCTCTCCTCACCTTGTTCATTTTCGCGAACGAATTGTCATAGCTGGCGAAGAAATTTCTGATACTCTTCTCGTCGATGTTCTGACCCGAGTCCGAGAAGCCAATGCAGGGGAGCCCCTATCGTTCTTCGAAGCCACGACAGCGGCCGCTTATTTGGCCTTTTCTGAACAAGATGCTGATTTGGCTCTGATTGAAGTGGGATTAGGAGGTCGGTTTGATGCCACAAATGTAATCACACCGGTCTGCAGCGCAATTACACCCGTCGATATGGATCACGCTGAATTTCTCGGACGAGAACTGGCCGGTATTGCAAAAGAAAAAGCTGGCATTATCAAACAAGGCATACCCGTCTTTTGTGGACCTCAGCAGGACATCGCCCGACAAGTAATCGCTGCCGAGGCCGAAAAGCACCGGGCAAGCGCCGCCTTTTGGAATGAGGATTTCAGAGCATATCGTCAACAAGGACGTCTGGTTTTTGAAAATGATGACACATTGGCGGACTACCCCCTTCCCGCCTTGAGGGGGGAACACCAGATCTCTAATGCAGGAATTGCCGTAGCCATTGCGCGCCACAGAAATTGGTCTGATGAGGCAATCTCCCAAGGCCTCACTGAGGCGTTTTGGCCCGCCCGATTACAGAGTTTAACGCAGGGAATTTATGCGGACATGGCAAGAAAGGCGCAAGCGGAGCTTTGGTTAGATGGCGGTCATAATCCGCATGCTGCGCGTGCTGTTGCCAATGCTATGGCGGAGCTAGAACATGTTACTGAACGACCTCTCATCCTTATTACGGGTATTCTGGCGAATAAAGATATTGGAGGCTTTTTGGATGCCTTTGAAGGATTGGCGAGCGCAGTCGTTGGAATCAGCATTCCCGACCATGAGTCTCTTGCTCCTGAAACACTGAAAGAATTGGCCATGACCCGCAACATGCTGGGTTACGTATCCAATTCCATCAGCGAAGCCGTTCAAAAAGCAATAAATATAGGCGAAGCGCTCTCGCGCGAGACAACCGATGAACCCATTATTCCTCCCAGAATTTTAATCTGCGGATCGCTCTATCTCGCCGGAGAGGTTTTGAAAAACTAACCGCGCAATTTAGCCGATTGACGTACCCCGGGTCGGATAGTCATTTTCTACCGCATAATTCAACCCGGCCAAGAGGTCTTCCATATCAGGGCGACCAAAAGGCGTGTTTTGGATAATTTCAGCATATAAAGATCCGTCAGGTCGCACGACAAAAATACCGGGTTCCGTGAACAGTTTCGGTTCCTTGTCAGAAATTGAGTCAGAAATGAAAAGCCCCATCGCTTTGGCAGTCAGCAATGACAAATCATAACCGATTGAGATGTTTTCAATCTCCCAATCCTCTTTAGTCTTTTTTGCACGCTCTTCATTATCCATAGATACGGCAATCAGTTCCATACCATCGGCTCTGAGATCGGGCATGAGCGCATCAATCGCCCTCAATTGTTTCTCACATTTTGGACAATGCAAGCCTCTATAGACAACAATAATTTGGAAATTCTCCGCAAGCGTGTCTGCTAATACAAAGCTTCCGCCTTCAGTCAGAGGAAAGTCGAGCTCAGGCATTTGGCTTTTAGGCGTAATCAGTTATGTCATAAATATCTCCTTCGCTTACAGTACGAAGGGCACAAACATAGGTTCCGCAAAATGTAACTCTTTGTGAATTGTATTTACCTAAGGACTGCAACACTCCTTAAAAAAGGGGTTTGATATTTTGCGATTTATTCTTTTATGTTTTGTGGCTTTGTCCAGCAGTGCTTGCGCCACGGTGGTTCGGGGAACACAGGACAAAATGGTGATTTCAACCCTACCTCCCGGGGCTGTAGTCACAACAGATCAAGAAACCAAAGACAGTCAGAAATTGCGCCGTAATGGCCCTGAAAAGCAGGCTCGATATTACGGCTGTCCAGCAACGCCTTGCGAGTTCAAAGTCCCGCGAAAGTCAGAATTTATCCTGACCCTTTCCAAAGAGGGGTATGAAAACGTCGAAATCGGAATTGATAACGGCATCCACAAGGAAAGCATGAACGCCAATTTGGCCGTTTCCGCAGGAACGGGTGCAGTGATTGGCGTTGGGGTTGGGACTATAAGTTCAGCCTTCGGCGCAACTAGTACCGGTGCCGTCAGCGCAGGTGTGGGAAGCGCCGCCATCGTTGCATTGCCCATTGCAGCCGGGTCTGTGCTAATTGATACAAGTACCGGCGCTTTATTTAGCCTCCGCCCAAATCCGATCACGATTAAATTGCCGCCCAAAGGCACCACATTTGAACCCCACCCCAAAGTAGAGCTCATTCGGGAGAAACGAAAAAGACTGGCCGAAAAAGATGTGGGTCAGAAATCATGACGCGATTTATAACGATTGTTTTGTGTTTACTCCTTGCGGCTTGTGCGACCGTTGTCAGAGGAGTAAATGAGCCGTTTGAAGTCTCGACGAACCCACCCGGTGCTTCAGTCGTTACGACCTTAGAAACAAAGGAAAGCCGAGACGTGCGCAAGACCAACCCCGATCTGCCCCCGATATATTATGGGTGTTCGCCAACGCCCTGTGAAATCGTCTTGCCAAGACGTTCAAAATTTGTGGCCATCATCAAAAAAGACGGATTTGCATCGGCACAAATCCCTGTTCGATCTGCTTCAGCTCTCTCCGGACAAGCCGCCGGAATAGGTGCGCCCACAGCGGTCGCCGTAGGCGTGGGGGTCACCGAGGCCGCCGCGTCCGGTGGTTTTTTACTCAGCGGGAGCGCAGCAGCAGGAAGTATCGTCGGAGCCACGACGTTGATTTATGCCTCCCCCTCAATTGCCGTCGATGCCGTGTCGGGGGGTATGTTATCTCTCTATCCAAATCCAATCGCCTTGGACCTCATTCCTCTCAACAAAGTCAAGGATGTCTCATATAATTTAGATCAGTTGGAAGACGGGAACGACACATGGGATTATGGGCTCACCAAGCAAATTAAAAAAGAGCAGCAGAGCGATTAAGCGGCCATGTCTGATTAATCCGCCAATAAAAAACCCTCGGAAAACCGAGGGCTTTCTTTAAGATATTGTGCTTAGCTTAAGCGTGTTCAGAAACCCATTCCTGTAATTTCGTCTTCGTCATCGCTCCAACTTTTGTCGCCACAACCTGACCGCCTTTGAAAATCATCAAAGTGGGGATGCCCCTTACATGGAATTTGGCAGGTGTTTCCGGGTCGTCATCAATATTGACTTTAGCTATTTTGATTTTGTCGCCCATTTCTTCGGAAATTTGTTCCAAGGCAGGACCGATTTGCTTACAAGGACCACACCATTCTGCCCAGAAATCAACAAGGACGGGCTGTTCGGATTCAATAACATCTGTTTTGAAACTGGAATCTGATACTTTTACTGTGGCCATGAGAGCCTCCTATAATAGGCGCATTAAATCTGTGTCTTCTGTGTAGTTAGGAAGCGCGTCAATCTTCGTCAAGGCGTGCTCAAGTTTCTGTGAACTCAATTCCATCAATCTTGGCTCTGCCGTCCATAATAAGGCACATCGAACCGTCTTTCCTAGGTAATGTTGGGCAACTAGGGCACGGTAAGCCGCCATTTGACCTAAATAAACATCATCCACCTCATCCTCGGTTTGAGGAATCATTTGGTTGGATTTGAAATCAACAATCAATATTTCCGTCGCCGAGGTACATAGGCGGTCAATTTTGGCGCTAAAGTCCCAATCGTCAGACAGGCCCTTGATCTGCCCCGCCAAGCTCACTTCGGCCTGCGTCCCTTCACCCCAAAGGTGAGAAAACTCAGGTGTGTCTAAAACCAAAAAGACCTCTGAAAGCAAATCGTCTTGTTCTTCTGCGGATAATTCAGGATAAGCGGAGAGAATAGCATTGGCTTTCTCGGGCCTTTTCTTTGCATCATAGTCAGGCAAGATTTCCAATAATTGGTGAATAATCACCCCACGACGTAAAGGAGTTAGACTTTCCGTTAGTTCGACGGTTTCAAACTTGCTCTCATCATCAGCCAGTAAGCGGGACGGGCTTAAGCGCTGCCGCTTCGGAGCATCCTCTTTTGGCTTTTGCGTTATCCAAGGCGGTAAGGACAAAAGTTTAGTCTCGCTGTCTTCAAATGACTCCGATTGTTTCTTTTCGCTATGTCCATAAAACACACCCTTACCAAAGGGCGTGTCCATCGCTTCTGTCTTTATTCCAGCAAATGTTCGCACCATCCAATCATACCAAGACCCGTCCTTGTAAGGGCTGTTCCCTCGTCCGACTTGATGACCACATATAACCAAGCGACTTTCGGCGCGCGTCAAGGCAACGTAAAGCAAACGTAATTGCTCTTGATTTTGGCGCGCCTTCGCTGCTTCGACAAAAGGCTCTAGGCTCTGTGGCAGATCGGTTTGAGAGGGTTTCAAGAAATAGCCCTCGCCAAAGGGGACAAGCGTGTCCTTATAACTTGGGACTTGCGCAGTGTCGGGCAGAATGACAACGGGCGCTTCTAACCCCTTAGCACCGTGAACGGTCATAACGCGAACCTGCCCCTTGGCGGCGTCCATATCGCGTTTCACCTCCGCATCATCGCCATCAAACCCGCGCACGAAATAGTGCAGACTCGGCACGCCTTTTTGCTGATGATCCATTGCGCGACCGAGAAACACATCCAATGCCTCACGTGATTCCATGCCCAAACGTTGGAAGAAACGGCGTTTGACACTCATTCCAGCTTCATCGGTTTCATCAAGCACTGCGGTGAAAAATTCATAGGGCGCGTGAGCTTGCGACAAAAATAGAAAGCGTTGTAGTTTTTGAAATATGGCCGTATCGCGCTCACGTACTGCCTGCCAAAGCGTTTTCTTTTCCCGTCCGGTCGCCAGCGCCAAGAGTTGCGCATCATCCAGACCAAAGATCGGACTTTTCAACACTTCCGCCAAGGATAAATCATCACTCGGCAATAAGGTGAACCGTGAGAGTGCCAAAAGATCACGCACAATTAGAGCGTCTGATAGTTTTATACGGTCTGCCCCTGCCAAAGGGATATTTTGTAATTTCAAATGCCGAATAATCGCATCATAGAGCGAATTATTTCGATCTCCGCGTGTTCGCACTAAAATAAGAATATCTCCGGCATGCATGGCGCGATGACGGTTTAAATTACGATCAAAAACGGTTTCGCCTTCATCTAACCATTCACGAATTTTTTCAGCCAGTTTTTGGGCCAGAACTTCGCGTTGATCGCCCTCACTGATGGCGTCTACAGGCGTTGTATCCCAAGGTGCATTTTCTTCTCCTGTTTCAGGACGCAAAGAAAGAGGCCATAATTCGACAAGTCCCTTATCACTTCGGAAAGCTACATGATTTTCAATGTCGGAACCCTTTGGATCATTCTCGACATCAAACATCGCGCTTCGCCCGCCTTGGTCTTCCAAAAAAGCATCCACGACATCCAAAACAGTCTGCGACGAGCGGAAAGACATCGTCATCCGAACCTGCCTTGCACCATCAATCAAACGGTTTTGGATTTCCGATAAGAATTGCTCAGGCTTTGCCCCTTGGAACCCATAAATAGACTGTTTTTCATCCCCCACTGCAAAAACTGTCCTGGGTTTGTTCGGGTCACGGTCAGGACTGTCTTGAATAAAGGCATCAGACAGGCTGTTGATAATAGCCCATTGCTCAGGCGAAGTATCCTGTGCCTCATCCAATAGGATATGTTCTATGCCTCCATCGAGTTTGTAGCGCACCCATTCGGAAACGGCTTTTCGGTTTAGCAAATCTTTGACCAAGAGAATTTGGTCATTGAAATCCAAGACCCGCTTGTCACGTTTGGCTTTGGCAAAGACTTCGGCGTAGGGCCTAGCCATAGTGAAGACAGCTTTGGTTAATTGATAAAGTTGGATCGCCTTTAATCGATCCATGAAATCTACAACACGGGCGGCTTCTGCCCCATCAGGTGAGAACCAATCCTGCGTGGCGTCCATTGTGGCTCTAGTAAGAGGAGCTTTTCGCAAGCTCCCATTTTGCGTCAAGAACACATCGGCATAGGTGAATATTCCGTCCAAATTCGGGCCGATTTTTAAATAATCCTCTATCCGCGCGGCAGCCTTATTATCAGTGACACGACCTGCCTTCAGAATGGGGACAGACGCGCGAAGAATTTCTTTATCTGACTCCTGCCAAAATCGTGAAATATAGGCATCAATCGTGTCACTCGCCTTAACTTGCAGCGTGTTTTCCAAATCCGAAACGCTTCCGGACTCAATCCATTTCTTGATGGCTTCTCCGGCATAAGCCATCCATGTGAAGAGGCCCTCCAAAGTTTGATCGGCCATTTTTAAGGTGAGTGTTTGTAAGGCTTGATTGATCTCGCCCTCGAGGTTTTCCATGGCCATGACCAGAAGGGTTTTCCGCACGTCTTGAGACAGCTTAGCAATTTCTGCTTCTTCAACAGGCTCATATCCGGGGAGAATACCCGCCTCAATCGGGAAGCGGGACAGAACACGTTCGCAAAAGGCATGAATGGTCTGAACCTTCAGCCCCTCCGGCGTTTCCAAAGCTTTCGCAAAGAGGCGGCGCGCCAAAGCGATATCGTCAAACTCTTCCCCCAAGAGGTCTTTCAACTCGGCCTTGAGACGATCTTCTTCCAATATCGACCATGCGCCGAGCTTTTCATAAAGCCTGTCCTGCATTTCGGTCGCCGCCGCCTTGGTGTAGGTCAGACATAAAATTTGCTCCGGCTCAACACCTTGCAATAATATTCGGGAAACCCTGTCCACTAGGACGCGCGTTTTCCCCGATCCGGCATTGGCAGACACCATTCGCGTTTGCTTGGGGTTAGCAGCATCGGATTGGGCCGCGACGGCTTTATCATAGGCCGTATTCATTGACTGCTCTCCCGCCCCAATGATGCCCATTCCCCTCGGCGCGCCAAATCATCAAATTCACCAAAATCATGCGTGTATTGAATACGAGGCTGTGAATAATAGGCGGTTTCCTTTTTATCATAGGTCAGTATCAATTCGCGCAATGTGGCGTGGGCTTGTTCGGCATAGTCCTCTGCGCTCAAACCATTTCGCGCATGGGGCGGCGTAAGTTGCGAGTGTTCGAAATCGTCATTTGATCCTTTAATGCGCACATAACCGAGCGCGACCGTTTGCCCTTTCGGCAAATTCGAAAAACCGCCTTGTGCCAATAACCATGCGGTCAAAGGCAGTTGCGGATCAAAACCCGCCGCTACAACCTTTGCCGTAGCAGGCACACCTGTTTTATAGTCAACAACACCATAACCATCGGGACGGCGCTCAATCAGGTCAGCTTTCCCTCGCAAAGTGAAATTCAAAGCCTCGATGCGGTAGTCTGCTGTCTCCTCTATACCTTCCACATCAAAGCCCTCATCGCGGCGGATTTTTAGCCACGCTATAAATTGTGCGGAAATACGAGTGAAACGCGACTGCTCTTTGGAAATATCTTCGGGTGCGTAACCTGCCTCTTTGAAAGAGGCTTGTAAAAACGCAATGAGTTGATGCGATGCCTGATCCGCCGCTTTTGTTTCATGGGCCCTCAGAAAGGCTTCTAAACCATCATGAATAGCCGTACCAAATCGACCGGCATCTAATTCAGCGTCCAAAGGGTCTAGCGATTTCAGGCCCAGACTATGTTTGGCAAAAATGGAATATGGGTCCCGAATCCAGATTTTTACCTGTGTAATTGAAATAGACCGTCCTCTTGCGAATTGCCATCGTTGGCTTGGATCAGGGCGAGGCTCGGGCGGCGCGGCAGGGGTAATTTCTGTTGTCGCATCAAGCTGTTCCGCCCAGTCAAGATAATGCGGCACATCATACATCACCCCGGCGGCTTCATCCTCTCCGAGCGCCCCTTCTAACAAAGTTGAAAGTCGCCACAGCCAGCGAGACGCCACCATAGGGCTTCCGCCACTACGCTTCGCCCGGGTCAGTATAACATTTGGGTTGGACGCTAATTCTGCAAAGTCATGGGCGGAAAGACCAAACCGCTTTTCGGGTAAAGACAGTCCGACGGCTTTGCGCATGGAGCGTGACAGAAAAGGTTCAAGGCGAGGAGTGGTTGGCCAAACTCCTTCATTTAGGCCGCCTAAAATAACGATGTCAGCGTTCAACATACGGGCTTCGAGTGGGCCTAATATGGACAGGCGCGGGTGAGTTCCGAAAGGTTTTCTAACAACCTTCCCTCGCATCAACACGCCCAATAACCTTGAAAGTCCACGACTGTCTATGGTCGGTAAATTGTCACCAAAATTTATCAAAGAGCGGAGAACAGATTGCGCCTCTTTTCCTCCCTCACCCGACCAGATGGAATTGTTCTCTTGCCCATCTTCCGTAAGGTTTAGGGCCGAAAGCCACAAAGCTTTGGCCCAGATTTCAGATTTGTGAAGACCTTCAAGCTCCAATAAGGGAGCCAAAGCCGTATTCACCCGGGGAATAAGATCATATTTGTCGCGCTTCATAATATCTTGAGCGCTCGGTCTTACCCCCCTGAAAATACGCTTCTCCAATACCTGCCAATGTATGCGAGCAACACCATAGTCTTCTCCCAAATGGAGAAGCGGGTGATTGAATAAAACGGATAGGGCTACGGGATCGTCAGGGTCATCGGCCAAATCAATAATGGCTGAGAGAAAACCGCCAATGGGGGTTTCTTCCAAAGGTTCACCTTGTGATAAATCAACATCAATATCCCATCGACGCAGGCGAGCTTTAACTCTCCGCGCCAAGGCTTGATCCGGTGTAACCAGCGCAGCCGTCCGGTTAGGTTTTTCCAACGTTTCGCGCAAGATAAGCGCTATACTCAATGCCTCATCTTCATCATTGGCCGCTTCGATAACCGATAAGCCTTTCATGCCTTCGATGAACGGGTCGGAATGAGGGAAATTCTCTCGAATGGTTTTAATCCGCCCCAGCCAATCACTTGTATTGTCTACGGGAACGAGGGATTCTGATAATAATTGCCGACGGGCTTTTAAGTCCCGGTTTTGCGTGGCCTCGGTCTCATGGATATATGGCCAAGTCCTGACATCGCCTCTATTTACGCGCATAATATTGAGCAAATTCCGCAAGGCGTTTTGCGGGTGCTGTTCATTCACCGCATTCCAGACCTTATCCGTGCTTTTGTTCAAACCCGGTAAAACAACCACGCCTTTCGGCAGTTCGGCAACGCACGCCATTAAGCGCGCAGTAGCCCCCAAAGTGCCGGTCGAACCTGCTACGATGATGGGGTAATCAGGCCGGTTGTCTCTCCATTGTTGCGTGAGTGTGTCCAGCACTCTGACCTGTCTGGCTTTGGGTTCCAACGCCTCAATCTCTTTCAGGCGTCTTGGCCAATAGGTTTGAATGATTTTGTAAAGCTCCGCCTGATACTGGAAATGCTGTGCCGCAAAGGCTTGAATGTCTGCAAGTTCAGATAAATCTGCAATCCGTGTTTCTTCCGCGGCGGCATCATCCAATATAGTCAAGAGCGGGTCGGCTAAGGATAAAGCAGAAGCCGCATCCAGTGGCAGATCAGAGGCACGACGATAAAATTGTTCAATCACCCGCGCCATTTCAAAGCGCCTTTGCGTGGCATCAATGGCGGGCGGCACAAGACCAGCCACATCACTTGGCTCAAAAGGAGGTTCATTCGGATCAATATCTGCAAGCGTGTTCAGGCGCGGCAAAAGCGTAACACCCGAAGCATCATGTCGCGCCATATCCAAAAAAATATCCGTTATTGTCCGCACCGCTCGACGTGTCGGTAAGAGGATAAGCGCACGAGATAAATCCTGTCCGAAATTTTGTTTTATGCCTTTGGCCAAAGAGTGCAAAAAAGGCAGACCCGAAGGCATGTTATAAACACCCTGCAAACTCATTCTGCCCGCAATTGCATTATTGCTGTGTCTTGCGCCAAGACGGCTTCTGCGGCTAAGTGGGCTTTGGGATCACCCACATGCATCCAGAAGGCAGGCATAACCACCCCATAAAGCCCTTTGCGCTTCAAACTTTCATCCCAAATGACATTGCGGGAAAATTTCTGAACGGGATGAGGCTTTGCCAGATGCGGTTTAAAAATCTGGACGCCGCTATAATAAAATTGAGCCTTATCGCCCGTTCGACGGCTCAGACGGCCTTCTGCGTCTAAGTCAAAATCTCCAGCGCCGTCATGCCCTAAGGTCATATCTTTAGGCGCCAAAAGAAGCAGCTCATCCATCTCCAGAGGGTTCCATGTCCGGCTGAGCGTTTTGAAAACATCAGAAAAGGCAATCCAGATCGCATCAATGTTACAGATAAAAATAGGAGCCTTACCCAATAGAGGTAAAGCCTTCACAACACCGCCGCCTGTTTCCAAGAGAGCGTCCCGCTCATCAGAAATAATTATTTCAGGGCCTGTTTTACGGGCGGCTAAGTGGGCTTCCAAATGGTCGGCGTGAGCATGTACATTAACGATAGCGCGTTTCACACCGGCCTCGACGAGCCTATCGAGCATATGATCAATGAGCGGCTTGCCACCCACCTCAACCATGGCCTTAGAGCGGTTATTCGTGAGAGGCCGCATACGCGTGCCATATCCCGCAGCCATAACCATGGCCGTAGTAATCGGAGCCGTTTTGGTCAAAACTTTAGCGGCATCACTCATGTTAAGGCCTCGGGCATATGAGTTTCAAACCAATGGCGTATCTCTGCCAGAGCAGGATGGGCTAGGTCTTCGTTCAAATGCCGTTTCACACGTGGCAGCAAAGCACGATATTGCGACTTTCCAAACTTTAAGTCCGCGCGAACAGGAAAGCCCAAAAGTTTCGTTCCACGCTGAACGCTCATCACAGCATAGGCGGCGCGGAAGTCTTCGTCATATTTCAACCCGGCCTTTTCACAAAAACGCTCCATAAGCAGCTGCTTCAAGTCAGGAGAAACATCTCTGCGAATATCGGTGATAAGACTCATCAAATCATAAGTTGGGTGGACAAATAAACCGTCTTGAAAATCAATCAGCCCAACATTTGCGACACCCGCACGCTCGGGGAGCCAAAACAGATTCTCGGCATGAAAATCCCGCAAAGCAAGGCCCGACGCATGATAATTTAAATGCTCAAAACTCTTCGCATAAAGGCTGTAAAATTCCTCACGCTCGGAACCGCTAATATCGCGGTCGAAGTCTTTGGCGTACCAATCCAGAAATAAATCCGTTTCAGAGAGCAAAGCTAATTCGTCATAATCGCGCACGCGCCACTTTATATTTTGATGAGAAAATTCACGCGGAAAACTACTGCGGTAAATTGCGGCGAGCGTGTCTATTGCAGCCTCATAGAGCGGACGTTCCGCATCCTCATTTCCGGCGATAACTTTAGCGTAAACATTGCCGCCAAAATCTTCCAATAAGACAAAGCCTGCTTCCAGGTCATGCGCCAAGATTTGCGGGGCCGAAAAACCCCTTCGGCTTAATTCGGATGCAATGGCTACAAAGCTTTCCATATCCGGTCCGGCCAATCGGGCCATAGCGTTATAGCCAAGTTTTTTACGATCTGCTTCTGTCGCCCCTTCCGGCTCGGCAGGTGATTCAGCACCCTTTGGGGCGTTCATTAAGATAGCTTTTTCTGGCCCTTTTTCTAAGCGTTCATAGCTCCGCGTTGAAGCATCGCCTTGGACCGGCTTGCGTATGGTGTCGCCCCATCCTGCGTCAGCCAAAAAGTTCTTAATTTCTCTTTCTCTTTCGCTCACGAGAGACCCTTTTCAGACCAGTTCTCACCGAAAATGACCAAACGCCCCACTTCGGCAAATTTTACTTCAATCGTCAGGCTGTTATTGGGTAAATGCGTGCCAATTTTATCCGGCCATTCCAACATACAAACCGCGTCCTCAAAGGCTTCTAAAAGCCCCAACTCGAAAGCTTCGTCGGGATGTTTCAGACGGTATAAATCGCAATGCCATAATTCATAGTCGGGCAAATCATAGGTTTGAACGAGCGTGTAGGTCGGCGATGGAACCTCTTCATGTGGTAAGAGAGATTGAATCAATCCGCGGATCAAAGTCGTTTTTCCTGCGCCTAATTCACCGCTCAGGGCAACAACGTCACCCATTTTCAAAACGGACCCTATTCGCGCCCCCAACGCCAACATTTCAGCTTCATTTTGACAAGAAATTTCAATCACACCCGCAGTGATAGCGGCTTGAAAAATCATGGCAAGCCCTTAGATAGAGCGTGAAAACAGCGTAAAGGCACAAATCATATGGCTAAGATTATCTTCACTGACTCCGAGGGAACTGTTCGCGAAGTTGAAGCGAAAAACGGCACCTCAATCATGGAAGCTGCCGTCCAGAATATGGTGCCGGAGATTGACGCAGATTGTGGCGGCGCCTGTGCCTGTGCCACTTGCCATGTTTATGTGAATGAAGCGTGGCTTGGTAAATTAAAAGATATGGATGATATGGAAGAATCCATGTTGGATTTTGCCGAAAATGTGCAGGATAATTCCCGGCTTTGTTGCCAAATTCTGATCAATGATGAGTTGGACGGCATTCAGGTCTCAACGCCAGAAAGCCAATAAGGCAATTTAAAAAGCCCGGCTTGTTCGCTATTCAGCGATTTCGGTGAAGAGTTCAGGATGAGCATTGTCTGAGGGCGCTTCCTTCGGCAGGTAGCACGTCACATGTGTGCCCTCATTCTCTGTCGATTCCAATTCGACCCAACCACCATGACGATCTACGAAACGCTGAACCAGAGCCAGACCTAAACCGGCTCCACCTCGGGAGCTTTCAAAACTCTGAAAGACTTGCGGCTGGCGTTCGGTCGGGATGCCGACCCCATCATCTTTCACCCAAATCATGACGCCCCCTCCGGCAGCTTTCTTTCCACCTAGTTCAATCTTTCCGCCCGGCTTTGTAAACCGCAGCGCATTTGACAGGAGGTTGTGCACGACCTGTTTGAGGCGTGTTCCATCCGCTCGGATAACTCCTACATCTTCGTCGCATTTAAGTGAGAGAGAAATCTTCGTATCATCAGCCTTCACGGCCACGTAATCTAGGGCTGTATCGAGCAAGTCGAACACATTCACATCCCCCAAATCCAAATCAAGCACATTGGCTTCTATGGCTGCAATATCGAGAATATCATCGATGATTTTTGCCAAGTCTTCTGACGCGCTTTGAATGGCAAAGACATATTCGCTTTGTTTATCGGTCATTTCCCCTGCGCCCGCATTCTGCAGGAAGTCGGCATAGCCTGAGATTGTCGTTAGAGGCGTGCGGAGTTGATAGCTCACATGGCCGACAAATTCAGACTTCATCCGGTCCGCCTCCTCCAAGGCTTGTGTCCGTTCGATTAAGGCCGCCTCTGCTTTTCGAGCATTGGTCACATCATCCCAAGCCAACAAGGTTGCACCATCAGGTAAGGGCTTGGATAACCATGTCAGCATTTTGTCATCAGAGCGTGTAATTTCGCCCTCGACATGGCGACGTACTTCGGGATTGGGATCCGTAATTCGGCCTAATAATTCAGACCAAAAAGCCTTAATATGATAAAGCGGCAAGAATAGATTTATCATTTCCACAAATCGCGGACGATCTTTCAAATCATCTTCGTCTAAGCTCCACATATTCGCGAAAGCGGAATTATGGATTTGCAATCGTCCATCTGTACCGAACACGGCAATGCCTTCGGATAATTTATCCAAAGTTGCACTCTGCACGTTGATAAGGGTTCCCAACTGACTTTTTAAAGTCATGGAATCCGTCATATCAGAGAAAAGAAGCGAAATGCCCCCATGCGGGTCGCGCATGCGGACAAGGCGTAATGTGCGTCCGTCAGGAAGCGCCCAAAGTATATCGGGCACCTCGTCGGGCCACTCCGTGTAAAAAGCAAGCTCATCATTCTTCCAGGCCTTGTAATCAGCCGTAGCTGGAACAACGTCTTTTTCCCGTAGGTGATCCAGCCAATCACTATGGGTGGGGGTGCCCTTGAACCATTGTTCGTCAATACCGAATAATTCGTCCAAAGCTTTGTTATGAAAGCTAATTGTCTGATCGGCACCAAAAATGATAATGGCTTCATCCATGGAATTTAGCAGCTCATTATGCGCCTGAACATGGCGCTGTAAATCTTGCTGCAATTGATCGGCTTCTGAGGCGTCAACCGCCATGCCCGCAATACCGCCTGAGACGGGGAAAAGACTGACAAGTGTTGCCCGTCTTTGGCCATTTAGAATAATATGACGCACATCATCTTGAACCCTTTTATTGTTCAAAACCGCGTCGACTTGATCTTGAGCCTTTTCATCCAGATGAATTTGGTCACGAGTGATCTCATTTAAACTCTGAGCGCCAACGGCTTCTATATAAGCCTTATTAGCCCAAACAATCCGCCCTCCGCTAGAGAGGCGCCAAATTGGAAACGGCGCTCGGGCCATCATTTCGATAAAGGTACCCGCATCATCTTCTTGCGAGAATTTGGCATTCTCAAAGCGTGAGATTGCAGACGTTTCATCTTCGGATTTACTGGATGAATCTTCGAGCCATAAAATAGCCTGCCCGCCTGCAACGCGGCCATTGGCTTCGATAATATTTGTGTCTGGCAAATCGATCAGGAGTGAAAATGCCTTACCGTCCTTATGCAGACTTTTTAAAGCTGAACGGAGCGTCTGCTCGCCTTCGGATTTGGATGTAGTTTGCGCAGGATGGTCGGCTAAGCTGTTTAAGACACGTTGCGAAAGGTCTTTGGCTTTCCCTTCATCGGCGAATCTTAAAATGGACGCGAGCACAGCGGGAGAGCCATAAAGCTTTGGCTTTCCCCAATCTTTTGACCCCGCCGCCGAAGCAGACAGGCTGCGTTCCGTCCAAATCAGCACGAGGCCAGGATAGGCCCCAAAAATGGACTCAAACCGCCCGGCTTTCCTCTCTGAAATGGACGCCTTGTCTTTCCATTTGCGCAGGGTTTCTGTCTTCGAAGCTGTCGCGCGCAGAGCAAAGATTGAGGCCAACAGAGCCAAAGCAACCGCACCGATGGTTACGACTATATATGGATCAAGATTTTGAACCATGAACTCCGAACTTTCCCAATGTGCCCCGCATTATCATTCGGGGCAGCCTTAAGAGAAGTCAAGAATCTTGCAAAGGTCTTATACAGATGAATCCTTGGGTGCTACGTTACGCCGCCGCACTATTTATCACGCTCACGAGATGATCTGTGATTTCATCGACTTTCTTCTCATCATCGCCTTCAGCCATGACGCGAATGAGTGGTTCCGTACCCGAAGCCCTTACTAGAACGCGCCCTGAATTGCCAAAGCTCGCACCGGCGTCTTCAATCGCCTTCCTTACATCTTCATTCTCAAGTGGAGAACGTCCGGTATAGGAAACGTTTTTCAGCAATTGCGGAACCGGGTCGAACACATTCAGAACTTCGCTTGCAGGTTTATCCTGACGAATAATTTCGGCCATGATTTGCAAAGCTGAAATTGTCCCGTCTCCGGTTGGAGCAAAGTCCGTCATTAAAATATGACCAGATTGCTCACCCCCAAGATTATAACCCTCTTTGCGCATACGCATGGCCACGTGCCGGTCGCCCACAGCCGTACGTATGAACTCCATTTTGTGCCCTTGAATGTAACGTTCTAGTCCCAAATTGCTCATGACCGTGGCGACGAGACCCGGCTTTGAGAGCGTTTCGCGTATTTGCCAACTCCGGCAGACCAGACCTAAAAGCTGGTCCCCGTCAATAATACGCCCCTTTTCATCACACATAATCAGACGGTCGGCATCTCCGTCTAAGGCGATACCTATATCCGCACCTTCACTCACCACTGCTTCGGAAAGGGGCTGGGTATAAGTTGAGCCGCATTCTTTATTGATGTTCTTCCCGTTTGGAGACACACCCAAAGAGATGACCTCATCTGCGCCCAACTCCCAAAGTGTATCAGGGGCTGTGTGATAGGCCGCTCCATTGGCACAATCGACAACAATTTTAAGACCTGAGAGACGCATCTGGCGGGGCAGTGTCGCTTTCGCGATCTCGATATAGCGCGCCTGCATATCCTCATAGCGTTTCACCCGCCCAAGATTGGCAGGCTTGGCCAAGCGAATTTCTCCATTCGCTAAAATAGACTCAATTTCCAACTCGGCCTCATCCGAAAGCTTTCGACCCTGTGGGCCAAAAAACTTAATTCCATTATCATGATATTTATTATGAGACGCCGTGATCATCACGCCCATATCGGCCCGTAAAGTACGCGTTAATATAGACACAGCGGAGGTTGGGATTGGGCCACATAATTTCACATCCATGCCGACGGACGTGAATCCCGCCACCAAAGCCGGTTCAATCATATAACCGGAGAGACGCGTATCTTTACCGATAAACACGGAAGGACGATAACTTTCATCGGTCTCTGAATTTCTGAAATAACGCCCGGCGGCCTGCCCCAAACGCATAACACTATCAGGCGTCATTTTATCGACATTAGAAAGCCCTCTTACGCCGTCTGTTCCGAAAAATTTACGTTTCGTACTAGATGTATTTTTATCTGTCATAACGTGCCTTACTGTTCATTGGGTACGTCAAATGCAATTATCGCACCGCCTTGAAACGATAACGAAATGGTATTGAGAATGCGCCCACGCTTCTTTTATGACCTTTAAATCACAAAAAACAGAGAAAATTGCTAAATATCAGCACTTTAACACGCCTGTTTGAAGCATTGGCAAATTAGGAGCAGAAAACCTTATCCGCCTAGGGTAACTTTACCCGCACGATAACGCAGCAGGACGCGACAATTTTTCAATGCTCCATCAATAGGGGCTTGGAACGTCCAAGCATTGACAGCTTTTTCAGATGTGCCGTCGAACAAACCGTCAGGAACGGACCTTTCAACCCGAACATTCTCCGTCGCGCCTTCGTCATTCACATCCAGACGGATAATCACCCAGCCTTGACGTCCGGTTCGGTAAGCCCGCGACGGATAATCGGGCAAGGCGAAATCGATAGCCGCTAATTTTTCACCCCCTAAACAATCATCCGGGTCAGAATAACCCTTTACCCACGGATCCGTCGGGTATTGGCTTTGGGGCATAAAAGGTTTGGACGTTGAACAGGCTGACAAACAAAGTGCCAAAACGACAAAAACAAGTAGAGTTATAAAAGCTCGCATTAATCTTCTTCCCCGAAACGATTATTGACGAGTTTCGCTATTGCTTCAATAGCTTGCGAAGCATCTTTGCCCTGCGCTGTTACAGTAATGTCTTCGGTACAAGCGGCCCCCAATAAGAGCAATTCCATAACGGAATCAGCTTCTACCCTATCGGCACAGACGTCATTATGGCTGCGCACCCAGACTTGAGAATGGAAGCGCGAGACAGTTTCCATAAATTTATTAGAAGCACGGGCGTGAAGGCCCCGCTTATTGGTCAGTGTCAGTGTAATTTGTGCCGTTTGGCTCATAGTTGAAGACAGCCGAGAGGCTAAGTCTCTCCGGCCAGAATTTTTGACGCAATGGCAATATAGCGTTGACCTGCTTCTTTGGCTTTCTCGGAGGCCTCTTCCAAAGTTGCCGTTTTGCGTGCTTCAGCCAGCTTAATCAGCATAGGTAGATTTACCCCAGCCAAAACTTCGACCTCACCTTCACGCATCATAGAAATTGCCAGATTGGAGGGTGTTCCACCGAACATATCAGTGAGGATAATCACTCCGTTTTTTTGGCTGACTGATTTGATAGCTTCGCCAATATCATCACGGCGATGCTCCATATCATCGTCCGGCCCTATGCAGACGGTTTCAACCGCCTCTTGGGGTCCGACCACATGTTCTGTCGCCCGACGCAATTCTACGGCCAGCTGACCGTGAGTCACAATTACCAAACCAATCAAAGCCCAACTCCAATTTCGAAAGTTCACCTAATCAAATTAAATCAACCCTGTGAACCCAAAAAATGCCTTGAACACAGTCGAATATGCAGCCCGTTGCAAAAGAACAACAGATTGGATTGCGTCACTCATTTAAACGTTGGTTTTAGCGAGGCAATTTAGCTTTTCGGGAGTTGTCGCGGAAGGATCAGCGTGAATCGGGCACCGGAAATCTTGCCTTGCTTATCAAGATGATTTTCGGCTTGGATCGTCCCTTTATGGGCTGTCATGATTTGTCGGCATATGGCCAAGCCTAAACCCGAATGATTACCGAACTCGGCTCCCTTAGGCCTTTCTGTGTAAAACCGTTCGAAAACAGTTTCCAGATTTTCGGGTGGAATACCCGGACCATCATCCTCAACAGAGATAACGACCTGCTCAGCCTTTTCCCCACCTTGTGTCTTTATCTCAATACGCACCTCTCCATAAGACGCGGAGAAAGTCAGCGCATTATCAATAAGGTTTCTTAAAACCTGTGCGAAGGGTGTCTCAAAAGCGCGAATAAAGATGGGGTCTGCGCCGTCTTTGACGGTGGCATTCACAAGCGTCGGACCACCTTCTTTTGAGGTTTGTTCGTAAAATTCCGTAATATTCTCTATGACCTCATAAACATCTAAAATCTGTGCCGTATCGCGGGCGAGGTTGGCATCGACTTTGGAAGCCTTGGAAATATCGGTGATGAGGCGGTCCATACGGGATACATCTTTTTGAATAATATCAATAAGCTGTTCGCGTTGTTCATCCGTCTTCGCAACCCGCAGGGTATCGGACGCCGATCGCAAGCTCGTGAGGGGGTTCTTGATCTCATGCGCTACGTCAGCAGCGAAATTCGCGATATCATCAATTCGGGAATACAGCCCTTGCGTCATGTCACGCATAACCGAAGATAAATCCCCAATCTCATCCCGCCTTTTCGATAAATCGGGAATGGCATCTCTTTTGTCAGAACTCCGCGTTACAACTTCTGCTGCCATGGCCAATTTACGCATGGGCAATGTGATAAAAAGGGTCAGGGCTAAGGAACTGAGTAATGTGACGAGAAAAGCCAAACCAATAATAGGGGCAAGCGCCTTTCGTTCCGCGCTGACAATATTGGAAACATCATTACTTTCTACCGTCACAGCCCCCAAAACCTGTTGCACCCGTTGCACCGGAACAGAGACCGTCACAATCAAATTATTCTCAGCATCGTAACGTGGGCCCATGACTTTTGCGCCGGAGAGGGCTGTTCTGACGTCATCGCGCAAATCACGCCGCAATTTGTTCCGACGCGCCTCTCGCCACGGCAGATTTTGCAGCATAGCTTCGAAACGCGTTTTCGCTTTGTCACGCCAAACTTCATAATTTTTACGGGGTTCTTGCTCCGGTATAATCGGATCCAATGTCGAAACAGTGATTGTGTCGTCCAACCTGATCGTATCGGCGACAGTCTGACCTGAACGGTCATGTAAACGGACGCGCCACCCTTCGGGGACATTCACGCCACGCAAGACCTGTTTCGCTCCATCAACATCCAAACGCGCTGACGAACCATATCCGGTCGCTTGCTCGCCTAAAACCGTTGTGATGGTCGCCGCGAGAGAATGAAGATTATCGACTTTGGCCTCAATCAAACCCGTTTCAAAACGGTTCATGGCTAAAGAGCCCGAAACAAGAATGATCAAGCCGACTAAATTAGACAGTAAAATCACGCGGGTGAGACGGGACGACAATAAAGAGCGCCTTGCCCCCAAGCGTCGATCCCGCAGGCGCACGCGCTTAGCTTTATTTTTAACGCGTTGTGGGGGTGTTTTCGGTTCACTCATACGCGTTCAATATCATTTAAATCTGCGAAGGTCTTGCCTCTATCACAAGGCCACCGCAGATGAAATTTATTCTGGCAATGAATGCGTTTTAAGCTTCTTTATATTTGTACCCGACACCATAGAGCGTTTCGATACCGTCAAAGCTTTTATCCGTTTTACGGAATTTCTTACGCAAGCGTTTGATATGAGAGTCAATCGTCCGATCATCAACATAAATTTGGTCATCATAAGCCGCATCCATCAACTGATCTCGCGATTTCACATAGCCCGGACGTTTCGCCAAGCTTTCCAAAATCAAGAACTCCGTCACGGTCAAACGCACGGGCTCGCCATTCCAAGAACAAGCATGACGATTCGGGTCAAGGACAAGGTTTCCGCGACGAATGACTTTATCATCCCCCTCTTGCGGAATCGGCATCTCAATAGATGTTGATGAGGCACGACGTAAAACGGCTTTAATTCGCTGTCCCAAAAGACGCTGCGAGAACGGCTTGGTAATATAATCATCCGCCCCCATATTAAAACCGATAGCTTCGTCAATCTCATCATCTTTTGACGTCAAAAAGATAACCGGCAGGTTGGATGTCTGACGCAGACGACGCAGAAGCTCTATGCCGTCCATACGCGGCATTTTCACATCAAATACAGCCAAATCGGGTGGAGAGGTTTTCAACGCCTCTAGGGCACTGACGCCATCATGAAATTTATGCACCTCATAACCTTCACTTTCCAAAAACATGGAAACGGAAGTAAGGATATTTTCGTCATCATCGACCAGATAAATCTTGGACATGCGTTTTCCCTGTTTCAAACCGGCAAGACCCGAACCGACACTTCGCGGCGCGTAACTTATCGACTTTACTAAGCTCATTGATGACATTCTCCAACCCTCCATATCTGTGAATGAGAGTGAGATAGTGTGTCAGTGTGGCAGCGTTATGACCAAAACCCGCCTTATTTCGGTCTTATTCAGACCAAATGACAATTTTATAAACAGCGGATACGCGTGTTAAAGCCCGTGTTTGAAAATTCTGCGTCTTTCCACACTACTTGGAATACCCATGGCTTCACGATATTTAGCCACGGTACGACGGGCAATATCAATCCCCTGTGCTCGCAGTAATTTTACAAGCTTATCATCGGACTGAATGGATTTTGCGGTCTCTTCCGAAATCAAAATTTTGATTTTATTACGAACAGACTCAGCTGAATGACCTTCCCCGCCATCAAGACTAGGAATAGCGGCTGTAAAGAAATATTTTAACTCAAACAACCCACGCGGTGTGTGCATGAATTTATTGGATGTTACGCGGCTAACCGTGCTTTCGTGCATTTCAATGGCGTCGGCCACATCTTTCAGCTTTAGCGGTCGCATGTGATCGACACCATACGCAAAGAACGCATCTTGCTGTTTCACGATTTCAGAAGAGACTTTCAAAATCGTTCGGGCGCGTTGATCCAAAGATTTTACGAGCCAATTCGCACTTTGATGACATTCAGAGATAAATTCGCGCGCGACATCATCCCCCTGCCCCATACGCTTTATTTCATTATAGTAACGCTTATTCACAAGGACGCGGGGCAAAGTATCGGCGTTCAACTCAACAGCCCAACCCCCATTGGGTGTTTCACGGATATAAACATCCGGCTCAACAACTGCGGCCAATCGGCCACCATAGGCGGCGCCGGGTTTGGGCGCACAATCCCGTACGCGCGCAATCATAACGGCCATTCTGTCTCGTCCGACATCACACATTGCCATCAGCTTGGACAAATCATGCTTCGCCAATAAATTCAAATTTGCCAAAAGCGTCTGCATGGCCTCATCCAGATATCCGGCTTCCCGTAATTGAAGAGCCAAGCATTCAGATAAGTCACGTGCGAATAAACCAGTGGGTTCACAGGTTTGCAATTGCACCAAAATCGAAGAGACACGAGACGGACTGACACTCAAATTCTCAGCGACTTCGGACAGGCTCATCCGTAAATATCCGGCCTCGTCCAATTGCCCAATCATATAATCCGCGATTAAGCCGTCTCTTTGGCTTAAGCCCAACATGGCCCTTTGCGCCTGCACGTGTTCAGCCAGAGAAATATCAGCCGCTGTATTTGCCGCCGCATCATAATCGCTACCGCCTGAGAAACTACCTGAGCTATCATTACGAGACCAGTCAACGGAGCCGCCCACATCAGCCACAGTCGCCTCAGAATCGATAGCATGTGCCGGAGCATCCAATTCGGATTGGGCCGCCGCAGGAGCGTCTTTATCAACAGTTGCCTGAAGAGTTTCCTGCAAAGTCGCCGCAACATCCTCTCCCCGACGATTTTCATCACCTGTGCCACGCTCCAATAAAGGATTGGATTCCAATTGCTCTTCAACAAACTCGGACAATTCGATATTTGAATATTGTAAAAGTTTGATGGCTTGCCGCAATTGCGGCGTCATCGCTAATTGTTGCCCCTGACGAGCCTGTAATTTTGCTGCTAGCGCCACTGTCCACCCCATTTCATGACGAAGTCATTGATTGAATATTTCTTACTAGGCCGATTTCCCAAAAGGCTCCGCTTTGACACGATGTTTAGAGAAGAAGCCTTAATTTGGCGTGTGTTGACAGGGTTAATAAAGCTTTTCGAAATTTCTCTCGGAACCAATTTTGGCCAAAGCACGTTGCTTTGGCATAACAGGAAGGAAATTTATTATGTTACGTTGGGCAATTACATTTTTCGTATTCGCACTCATTGCGGCACTATTGGGGTTCTCAGGTATAGCCGGAGCCGCTAGCGGGATCGCGCAAATCCTATTTATCGTATTCTTGGTCCTTTTGGTCGTTTCATTTTTGATGAAAGCCTTAAGAGGCGGAAACGTTACCTAGCAAAATCCGCAAATTGTCTATGAAAAGGGCGCTTATGCGCTCTTTTTCTTTGGGGGAATTGGCTATACAGACCCCTTATGAAAACGAAGGTAAAAATTTGCGGGTTGACGCGCGCCGAAGATGTCTCCGTTGCTCTCTCGCACGGCGCTGATTTTCTAGGCTTTATCATCGACGCTAAAAGCCCACGCAAATTATCAATCGTCGAGGCTCAACCTCTCTTTGAAATGAGCCAAAGCCGCGCCCATCGGGTCGCCGTTACGGTCAATCCTGACAGAGACCTCCTGCAACGCATCGCCAAAACGCTTAAACCGGATTATGTTCAATTCCACGGCGACGAAACGGTGCAGTCATTAGCAGAGATTGCCAAACGCTTTGATTTTAAAATCATCAAGGCCTTTCCCATAACCTCGGATGAAGACATGAAATCTGCCGGCGAATACGCCGGGGTGGTCGATCTTATTCTATATGACGCCAAACCACCCAACGGCTCTGACATACGGGGCGGACATGGCATTGCGATAGATTGGGATATTATTCGCAAAGCCCCGAGACCGAAACTTTATGCGCTTGCCGGGGGATTAAATCCCGAAAATGTTACTCACGCTCTCGCGGCCACGCAAGCCCCAATCATCGACGTGAGCTCAGGCGTAGAAACTGAACCCGGCGTAAAAGATGCTAAGAAAATAGAAGCTATCATCGACGCCGCTAAACTTAGCTAAAATTCCCACAAGACAATCCACTTCGGGGCGTCAACAAGACTCGCTTTTTCAAAGCGAGGCGCATAATAACAAGCGGCTGAATTGAGGACGCAATCATGGGCAAACAAGACAACATAACCACGCCAGACGAAAACGGGCGTTTTGGTGACTTTGGCGGACGTTATGTTGCCGAAACACTTATGCCACCTATTTTGGAACTTGAGCAAGCCTATGCAGAGGCCAAAGCTGACCCCGCCTTTCAAAAAGAATTTAATGACTTCCTGAAATATTATGTGGGTCGCCCCAACCCTCTTTATTTCGCCGAACGCCTCACCGAAGAAGCGGGTGGTGCAAAAATTTATTTCAAACGGGATGAACTCAACCACACAGGCGCTCACAAAATCAATAATTGCGTAGGCCAACTTTTACTCGCCAAGCGCATGGGCAAAAAACGTATCATTGCGGAAACCGGAGCGGGGCAACACGGCGTGGCGACGGCGACTGTTGCGGCCCGCTTGGGCATGGATTGCATTGTCTATATGGGCGCAGTCGATATTGTGCGGCAAAAGCCCAATGTCTTTCGTATGCGTTTGCTCGGCGCCGAAGTGCGAGCCGTAAAGAGCGGAACCGCTACTTTGAAGGACGCCATGAATGAAGCCCTCCGGGACTGGGTAACCAATGTGGGTGATACATTTTACTGCATCGGGACTGTGGCGGGGCCACACCCCTACCCTGCGATGGTTCGTGATTTTCAAGCCATCATCGGACGTGAAGCCAAAGCCCAGATTTTGGAAGCCGAAGGCCGTCTCCCAGACGCCGTAGTCGCCTGTATCGGGGGTGGATCAAATGCAATGGGACTGTTTCATGAATTTGTTCCGCATAAAGACGTCAGGCTTGTCGGCGTGGAAGCAGCAGGAAAAGGCGTAAAGTCCGGCTTACATGCCGCCTCACTCACGGGTGGGAAACCGGGCATACTCCATGGCAATCGCACCTATTTGCTTCAAGACGAACATGGCCAAATTGATGATGCACATTCCATTTCTGCCGGGCTGGACTATCCCGGCATCGGGCCGGAGCATGCTTACCTCCATGATATTGGTCGCGCAGAATATGTCAGCGCGACAGATGACGAAGCATTAGAGTGGTTCCAAAAATGTGCTCGCCTCGAAGGTATCCTCCCTGCTCTGGAACCGAGCCATGCAATTCCTCGAACGGTCGAACTCGCCAAAGAGCTCGGCCCTGATGGTCTTATCATCATGAATATGTGTGGGCGTGGCGATAAAGATGTGTTCACTATTGCTGATGCGCTTGGAGAGCATATTAGTGAAGACACAGAATCGTTTTAAGCGTTCGTCTCAATATGAGATCGTTACGATAGATTTTCCCTCTGATTGATTTGCGTGCTCAAACCGTGATCCGTTAAAGTCACGTCGTGAATTACACTCGGTGCCTTAGCCCAAATTCAAAATTGCTCCTTCAATGATATAACGCTAATATCCTTAGAAAAGGGGTATCGGGATGTCACACATTGAACAAAGTCAGTCTGCAGAGCGTCATGTCCTGCCTGATCTCGTCCGCGCCTTCGCTGTTATCGGCATTGTTCTCGTCAATGTCGCCTATTTCGCCTATCCCGGCGAAGTGACCTATCACGATGGTGGACTTAAAACCGGATTGGATCACGCAGCCTATTTTGGCGTAAATGCCCTCTTTCTCTTCAAAGCCTACACATTGTTCTCCTTTATGTTCGGTGCCGGACTCGCTTATCAAATGATGTCCGCTGAACGACGTGGCATCCCATTCGGACGACGCTATTTCAGGCGTATGCTGGGTTTACTGCTTCTGGGTATCGCCCATGTCAGTGTCGCCTTCATGGGGGATATTTTGATTGTTTACGCCGTACTTGGCTGTCTGCTTTTCCTGTTTCGGAATAAAACCGTTAAATCACTTATGCGATGGGGTATCGCCTTTGTTAT
Source organism: uncultured Algimonas sp. (assembly GCA_964511495.1). Lineage (GTDB taxonomy): Bacteria > Pseudomonadota > Alphaproteobacteria > Caulobacterales > Maricaulaceae > Litorimonas. Next base: position 104,903 of record CAZEFT010000011.1, read on the forward strand.
CATTCAAGTCCTCATTTCTCTTCTCTTGGCGGCTGCTTTTTATGCAGGTGAAACCTTCTCTCCTGAAGAGATGGCGGCAAGTTTCGACCAAATGCACCAAGCCTTTCCCCATTATCATGAAGTCTTCGGGTCAGGTAGTTTCATGGAAACGGTTATTGAGCGTTGGGCAGGTTGGGGTGGATTTTTAATATTTGCACTCCCGATCCAAGGCCCGGGAGTTCTAGGATTTTTCTTAATGGGGTTAGCCGCCGTTAAAAGCGGCGTTATCTCTAACGCTGAGGCTCCGTTGTGGCGCAAGGCCAGACTTGTTTATCTACCATTTGGCCTGATGATCAGCCTTCTTGCCGCTTACGTCATATTTACATCTGAAAATGCGATGAGTGCAAAGGCCATGTTAGGCATGAGCTTAATCCTCATCGGCTCACCCTTTGCCTCAATCGGTTATATCGGCTTTTTGGCAAAATGGGCCGCCGCACCAAAGAGCGCTCTGAAGACCTTTTTGGCGCGCGGCGGAACGGCCACACTTTCGATTTATCTGTTACAATCTTTGATTTTGGCATGGGTTTTTAACGGATATGGCTTAGGCTTATACGGTAAAATCGGCGCGGCGGGTTGTATCGGCATTGCCTTGATAACAGGATTGGTCACGCTCATCGCCATGAGTTTGTGGCGTGTTCAATTCGCCCGCGGTCCATTCGAAATGATCTTGCGCCGCTTCACATATTGGGGACGTCATTAACGCCCCCAAATTATGAACATGCCGGATATCCTTCATTTTCCTCTCATTTTCGCGTCAAAATTGCGTTCCCCCCTACAAATGTAGTTGCAGTCTCAATCAAATAAATTGATACTTCAAACATCCATTAACTTTCTGCGTTTACACACCTTTATAGTGTATAAAAATAATAAGCACTAAAATTATTATGTGTCAGGACGACACTCAATTTTACATTCGAGGTGATCATGAAACTTCCTATTCGACTGAGCGTCTTCGCGCTCATACCCTTCGCTTTGTGCGAAATTTCAAACGCAACAGATCAAAGTATTCGCTTTAATGGCACCGTACTAGAAAGCTGCGCCCTTACGATTGGTACGGACGGAACTTTGGGAGTCTCCGCCGATAAAACTGTTCTCTCGTCCGAAGAGACAGGCGGTGTCCTTGGCACGGTTACGGCAGTCACCAACGGCCTCGGTGCTGATATTCAAGTCATCACACCCAGCAGCTTCTCAGTCGGTCCGACCTCCGCCGATACCAATACGACTTTCGCAACCAAATATGCACTGACTGGCAGCACGGTTCTAAGCGAAGTCATCGGTACAACCGTCTCTCCTTTAGGATTAGGCGCAACCGTGGTCAGTGTGAACGCCTCCGCCACCAAATCAACAGGCACCTTTGAAAGTGGCGATTACGAACTCGTCACCGTCGTCAGATGTACAGTCGACTAAAATCATCGATTGTCTTGACAGGGGCGCTACTCCTTTGCGCACTCCCGCCCACAGCTAGTGCGCAAAGCGTAGCGCCCATGTCGCAAAATGTTGTGTCCTTCAGTGAAATATTCATCATACAGGTCGAAATTCAAAACACATATTCCACATCCCAACGGAACGAAATTTATCTCTATGATGCAGATTGGAACCGTCTGACACCACGATATATCTCTAGCGCCGCCCCCTTTCTGGGGCCGGGCGATAAAATGGTCATCACCGCTATGATGACATTTAACGGTCAAAACGACCGGAAAGTTTACATTTGCAACACCATCACACCCCGCCAAGGCGGTGTAGGAACAGCCTTTAGGGGAGAAGTATGCGGAAAAGTCATCGCCACACGTTTATCGGCCTAGGCCTATTATCAAGCCTCTTCTTCGGCCTGACAGCCCCGCAAGCGGCTGCGCAAATTACGACAGATGTTGCAGGCACACCGATTATTTTGCCCAGTACATCCAGCTCTTATAATCAAAACGGCTTTAACCTCCCCAGTATCCCCTCTCTCTCCGGTCAAGATATTGTTCGTGGTTCAGGGGGTCTGACCTGTCACTCTGCAATCGCCAATAATGGGGCCAATTTCGATATGGGCGTGATTGGTTCCAATGACATATTCAATCGTGACTCTGTGTCCGTTTACGGGCGTGTGACAGTGCCCCTTGGCAAGCGTCCCAAACGCATTGATTGCTCCAAGCTTTATGATCTCGAGATCAGCCGCCTGAAGATGGAGCTCCAGCTTATGCGAGCGGGCGCCTTCACGGGCATGATGGATCGCACAGCCGCGCAACGCATCATCACACAAGCGCCGCCACCCCCGAAAAGCAACAACGGCATTGAACAGACAAAAAAAGAAAACAAAGACACAAAAACTGCAAAGCCTGACTCCAATAATAACGCTCAGAAAGTTACCGTCAAAAAGACCGCCGCTCTCGTCCTTCCCGAAGACCCGAAAGCCAAAGCGGCAGAAACGGCTCTGAAACCGACCAAACTGGCTGAAGCTCAAGCCCCAATGGCGTCGCCCCCGTCAGCACAGCAAGAAAAACCCAAAAAAGAATAGCTCTAAGGAAGTCTCTCTCAGGAGCATAACCCCAAAACCTACCCTCCCCCTGCAATCATCTTACGGTCGGACTTGAATCGACGGATAAATTTGAAAAAACGCTCTGGTCACCTCCTTCCAAAATGCTTATTGCCACGGCATGACACAGCGTATCGACCGGACATTTGCCGCCCGCAAAGCCAAAGGCCAAGCCGTATTCGTCGCCTATATTATGGGCGGCGATCCGGACCGTGAAAGCTCGCAAGCCCTGCTTGAAGCCCTGCCGTCCCATGGTGTTGATATTATCGAACTCGGTATTCCTTTCACGGACCCCATGGCGGATGGCCCCGTCATTGAAGAGGCCGGCATTCGCGCCCGTAAGGCCGGAACAACGCTCAGCAGCGTCTTGGACATGGCGCGGGACTTCCGCAAAACCAATCAAGAGACACCGATCATTGTCATGGGTTATGCCAATCCCCTACATGCCAAGGGCTATGCCGCCTTCGCAAAAGCCGCAAAAGAAGCAGGCGTAGACGGCGCGATTATCGTGGACTTGCCCCCCGAAGAAGACAGCGAATTGCGTGAGGCTTTCAGGGTCCATGATCTCGCTCTCATCCGATTGGCGACGCCGACAACAGATGCAGACCGTTTGCCGAAAGTCGTGAACGGCACAAAGGGCTTCGTCTATTACGTCTCCATGACCGGCGTGACCGGCTCCAGCTTCGCGCAAGCCGGTTCCGTGACGCAACAAGTGAGCCGCGTCAAAGAGGCCGCCAATCTGCCTGTCGTGGTCGGGTTCGGCGTCAAAACACCGGAACGCGCGCGCGACATCGCCAAAGATGCCGATGGAGTTGTCGTCGGCACAGCCATCGTCAAAACCTTGCATGAAGAAGGCGCGGAAGCTGCGCTCGCCTTGGTCAAATCTCTGGCTGACGCCACGCATGGCACGTCAATGAAGGTATAAATCATGGCTTGGGAAAGACGTCGCCACCCCGACCTCGAAGCAGATTTGGACATTCTTTTGTCCGATATGTGTACGGAATGGTATTTCGAAGCCGGGCTGACGGCTGCTGAACTGTTGAAAGACGGCAAACCCCTCACCTCCAAAGGCTTTACCGAAGCCCTATTGAAAGCCGAAGGCTATAAACCCGAAAACGAACCGAATATGGTACGCCGCATTAAACGCAAATTTGTCCAGCGTTATGGCCATGTCGTGAGCAAAAAAGACTACAAAATTTGATGGCTGTTTTGTGCTCGCCTTGCGATGCTGCATTCGTGATATAAACGCTAAGCGTGGGGACAGAATATGACCAAAACATTGGATTTCTTTTTCGACCTCTCCTCACCTTGGACCTATTTGGCCTTTCATAATATACGCCCCCTTTTGGCGGATATGGATGTGGACATCCACTGGCGTCCCTTCCTCGTCGGGGGCATTCATAACGCCGTGAACAAAGCCTATCCCGAAGCAAGAACGCGCGACATCTCTCAACCTAAATGGAAACAACTCGCGCAATCACTTTTGGACTGGGCAGCCTATTCAGATTTACCTTTAACAATTCCGGCACAATATTTCCCGCTGCGGTCCGTCAATGCCATGCGCTTTTCTTGCTTGCTCAAAGACGAGCAAGTCGATCTGGAGCGTTTCATAGAGGCCGCATTTCATGGCTATTTCATCGACCAACGCAATTTGGATGACCCGGATGTGCTCTGCGACATCGCCCATCAGATTGGGTTAGACGGCGATGCACTCCGCGAGGGCATAAAGGCACAAAGCTGTAAAGATCACTTACGCGCCAATACGGACGAAGCCATAGCGCGCGGCGCTTTCGGCTCACCGAGCGTGTTTGTGCCTTTCGGCAAAGGCGAACGTCTCTATTTCGGTAATGACCAATTACCCCTTGTAAAATGGGCGTTGGAACAAGGATAATATCCTTATGGCGTCTGTTTAACTGTCTGTATTCATCGTGTTTTTCGTTTCGTTTCAGTTCAATCTTGGAAAAAAGTGGGCGTCTGCGGGGTTGTGTGGATGTTGGCGGTAAACCACGGA